>JBDRQO010000077.1:0-88889 GCA_043826275.1 Pseudomonadota bacterium | reverse complement strand
TATTAAATATTTATAATTTATAATATAAGATATACCTTTTTTTTTGAGGCGGGCGGGTGTGTTTTTATGGGATGTAATAACACTTTTGTGTTTTATTTTGCTACAAAAATGTGATTACTATTATTTTTATAAAAAATATTGCATTAATTTTGTATACAGTGCAGTGTCAGGCAAAGCTTTATTGTCTATACAGAACAAAGATGGTTGATTGTATCCGAAAGTATCCCCTGAGAAGAAACCCAATTATTCAAAAACGTAGTTTTATTCACCAACACAGATCAAGTAAAGACAATTCAAACAATAATAGCCATGTATTTTCAACCTATCTCTGCAACGCCGCCTGAGTTAGAAAATAATCCTGCAAAACCGGAAAAAATTTTACTCGGCAAAATCTGGAATCTTGCTCAGACCGTAAAAGCCATGGGGTATGCCCAACTTGGATATTCTCCCACCACCGAATTTGCTGAAAGAATAGCCGCTTTTCTTAAAACACTCACAGGTGAGCAGCCAAAAATTGAATATCCTGAATTGCCGGCAAGTTTCAGTAAGACAAACCATCATAATTAGTTTAATTGGAATGCCATAAATTTAATCGTGTTCCCCTTTAAAAGTGCAATTTTCTCAAAAGCAGAAACAACCTTACCGGCATATAACGGGTTATCAGGGTCTTCATGAATATTATCTGTTTTTGCAACCACACGGCCGCCCCATTGTTCAACAGATTTTTGAGTATAATAATAAAGCTCCTCACTGTCCGTTTTCAAAAAGACACAGCCTCCGGGAATAAGCAAGTTTGCATACGCATCCAAAAACAACGGGCCAGACAACCGGCTCTTGATTTCCCGGTTCTTAAGAAGGGGATCAGGAAAGGTCAGCCATATTTCATGGATCGAGTGTTTTACAAAGAACGCCTCGATATCCTCAATCCAGGCACGAAGAAAGTGGATATTGTCAAGACCCTGGGCAATCGCCTTTTCTGCACCCACACACATTCGATGGCTCTTGCTGTCAATTCCCACAAATAGTTTGCCAGGATGAGCAGCCGCAAACCCAAGGCAATGTTCTCCTTTGCCGCAGCCCAGTTCAAGAACCTTTTCCATGCACGCATATTGCTTTTCATACCAGGGATATGAATCAGGTGATTGGGATTTACCGAACTCGGAAAATGTCACATTGGACAGATGTTTGACTCGTTCGTACTTGTGAAGTTTATTCTTTGCCATGGTCCTGGTTTTTTTGCTATATTAAAAATACATCTCAAACAAACAACGGTTTATTGTTTTTAAATTCTATTCGCTATCAGAATAATGAGGGGCTTGCAATCTTATTCCAGAGAACATAAACTTCTTAACAAAAAGTATGCATATTTTTCTTTGCATTGAATTGATAAAAAGAGTGGTTATTTTTTTGACCCATGGTCTTAAAATGAGATAGCTATTCTATTATCCCTTTATCAGGGTGGAGATATTTAAACCGATTTGAAGTTGATCTATCCATATTTTAAAAAAAATGCCATTAAAATAATTCTGGGCCTTGTCTGCATGATTATTGTTGACGGGACTCAGCTTGTCATTCCCCAGATCATCAAACAGGCGATTGATACCTTAAGTCAGGCCAGTCTGAATACAACCACCCTCTTATATCAATGTGCGTTTATTATTTTTTTAGGTCTTGTCATGGCAGCCTTACGGTTTGCCTGGCGAAACCTTCTTATGATCAGCGCCAGGGATGTTGAACGAGGGATAAGAGATGATCTGTTTGACCATGTACTCCACCTGGATATGGCTTTTCATGATACGGTAAAAACAGGCGATATCATGGCCCATGCCACCAGTGACATCAGTCATGTGCGCATGGCCTTCGGATTCGGGCTGATCGTATTGGTGGATACTGTTCTTTTAGGCGGAGCAACCATTTCCATCATGCTGTGGACCCATCCCAAACTGACTGCCATGGCCTTGATTCCCATGCCTGTTCTAATCTTTGTAACACGCAACCTTGGCAAAAAAATGCATCTTTTTCATAAAACTGCCCAGGAATCATTTTCTCAACTCACTGAAATGGTGAGAGAAAGCTTTTTTGGTATCCGCATTATCAAGGTATTTAACTTTGAAAATATTATCGGAAAAAAGATAGAGGCTGCATCAAAGGATTATTTTAAAAAGAACCTTAAACGAGCAGTGGTTATGGCTTTGCTTCGCCCGATGCTCGGTCTTTTTTTCAATATATCCATGTTGATCGTCCTTTTTTATGGCGGTTTTCTGGTTATTGAAAAAACCCTGACAGCAGGCGAACTGGTTGCATTTTTACAATATCTTGGCATCCTGGCCTGGCCTGTGATTGCCATTGGCTGGATGACCAACCTGTTTCAACGAGGAATGGCATCCTTAAAAAGAATAAATACACTTTTAAATGCCAAATCTGATGTTACATCCATGGACAATGCCATCATGCCTGATAATCTGCATGGCCGGATATGTTTTAAACATGTTAATTTTTCCTATAAAAAGGATTTACAGGTTCTCTTTGATATCAATCTAAACATTGATGCCGGGAGCACCATCGGCATATGCGGCCCGCCAGGTTCCGGAAAAACAAGCCTGGTCCAGTTGATTCCACGACTGTACAATCCAGACAATGGTCATATCGATATCAGCAACCACAAAATAAATACCATCAATCTTGATCATTTAAGAGGACAGATTTCTTTTATGACCCAGGAATCCTTTCTTTTTTCAGGCACGATTCGAGATAATATTGTCATGGGCAAAAAGGTACCTGATCTTGAACTTGAGAGAATGATTCAGATTTGCTGCCTTAAACAGACCCTTGAAAAAATGCCGAACGGCCTTGATACCATTGTGGGCGAAAGAGGTATTACCCTTTCCGGCGGTCAAAAACAACGCATTGCACTTGCCAGAACCTTGATTGTCCAGCGACCCATCATCATCCTGGATGATCCCATCAGCCAGATGGACACACAAACCGCTTCAAAGGTGATGTTACAAGTGCATCAGATGCAGTTAAATTCAGCCCTGATCATCATATCCCACAGAATTTCTGCCTTAGCATCCTGCGACCAGATTTATATTCTAAACAAGGGACGAATTCATCATTTTGGAACCCATGAGGAACTGATCAAAACAGACCGGTTCTATTCTGAGTCTTTCAGGGTTCAACAATTTGAAGAGGAAGACCATGCCTGACCGCAAATTAGAAGAAAAAATAAACAAAATAGACAACCTTTTGCTTATCAAAGCTATCTGGCCATTTATCCGGCCCTATATCTGGATGCTGGGACTATCCACCTTGCTGGTTTTCCTGGTCACTTTTTCAGAACTGCTCATGCCCATTCTCACCCAAAAAGCCTTTGACGGATTTATTGTGCCTGTGGGAACTTCAATCGGTGTAGACATCTTTGGGTTTAATATTCTGACCTTTCAAACCTTTTGTATTCTTTTTTGCACTTATATTTTCATCTTTTTTGTCATTGATTTTGTCCAGACCTTTTTCATGGAATATACCGGACAAAAAATTATTTTAAATTTACGATGTGCCCTTTTTGACCATATGACTTTTCTGCCGGTTTCATTTTTTGATAAAAATTCAAGCGGCCGACTGGTCTCCCGTATTGCCGGTGATATTGAAAATATGAATGAGATGTTTACCTCCATTTTGATCTTTATTTTTAAAGATCTCTTTCTCATGGCCGGGATTCTGGTCATTCTGTTTACCATTGATGCGAAATTGGCCTTGTATCTTTCCATGCTGGTTCCGGTGATTATTGTCAGTATTCTGGGATTTTCAAAAATATTAAGAACCGCATTTCGAACCATCCGGCAAAAAGTAGCTGAAATCAACCACAGCTTTTCCGAAGCCCTTTCAGGTATAAAAATCATCCAGACAACTGACAGTCGGAATAATTTTATTGCGCGATTTAAACAGCTTAATTTTGAAAATTATATGGCTGCCATATTTCAAATTAAAATTTTTTCAATTTTCATGCCCTTTATCGGATTTTTAGGCACGGTCAGCATTGCTATTATCCTATGGACCGCAAGTTTTGAAGTGATGGAAAAAACCCTGACATTGGGCGAACTGGTTGCCTTTTTAACCTATATGAAATTGTTTTTCAGGCCGCTTCGGGAATTGAGTGAAAAATTTAATCTGCTCCAGAACGCGCTTGCTTCTGCCGAAAGAATTGTTACGGTTCTGAACAATGAAACCGTATCCGAACCTAATGATAAAAATAAAAATCATATTCAATCCATTGATACTCTTTCCTTTGACCGGGTCAATTTTTCCTATGACCCGGATAAAATCGTTTTAAAACAAATTTGTTTTGATCTTTCCAAAGGACAATCCATTGGCATTGTCGGTCAGACAGGATCGGGGAAAAGCTCAATCATCAACCTGATTACAGGCTTTTATTCACCAGACAGCGGAATGATTCTTATCAATGGCAAAGATCATCATTCCATCCCCATTAAAACCATCAGAAGCAAAACCGCTCTGGTCATGCAGGACCCTATCCTGTTTTCCGGCACCATTGCAGAAAGTATCAGCCCCCAGGCCCCACATCCCATAATATCTGATCCAATACAATCAGATATAATAGCATCAGATATAGAAACATCCCGGCTTGAACATGCGTTAGCTCAGGCCAATTGTGATTTTTTATTTGATAAATTTGATGGTCTTAACACACAGATTCAAGAAGGGGGCCGTCCGCTTTCAAGTGGCGAAAAACAACTGGTCTGTATTGCCAGGGCGTTTGCCTTTAATCCGGATTTAATAATCTTTGATGAAGCCACATCCTATATGGATTCCCACTCTGAACAAAAAGTCCATGATGCCATGAAAAAACTGATGAAAGGCCGAATGTCCATTATTATCGCCCATCGTCTTTCAACTGTCAGGGAATGTGATTCCATTATTCTATTAAGAAACGGTGCCATCAGAGAACGCGGCACGCATTCTCAACTTGTTCAATCAAAAGGCGAATACTACCATCTCCTGCAAAAAGAAAAGATTTAATAAAAGACAGAAAAACAGGCATTTGCTTGACTTCAGGTCTTTGTTTCACTACAAATAAAAGATCTTTTCTATCTTTTATTAATACTTTTTGTCCAACCCGATAAGCGGAAAGGAGATCCAGCAATGAATGATGCCCGCAAATCCAAGAATATCCACGGTTCAAAACAAGTTTCTAAAAGCCCTGTGGCACCCGCCATGGGTGCTGATATTGCTGATGCAGGCAGTATGGATAAAATTCGCGATATCCTGTTTGGTAACCAGGCAAGGGATTATGAAAATCGATTTAATAAAATGGAACAGCAACTCACCCAGGAAGCTGCTGAGCTCAAAGATGAATTGTTAAAACGAATTGATGCCCTGGAAGGATATATCAAACAGGAAATCAAAGATATCAATGAGCGGATCAAAAACGAATCAAATGAGCGCGCAGATGCCCATAAAATAATTCAACGGGAAATAAAAGAAGGCTTTGAGTCCCTGGGCAAAAAACTTTTGCACAACGAAGAAAACCTGGCGAAAAAATCAACAGAGCTCAGGGAAAAGATCCTTGAACAATCCAAAGCCTTGTCTTCAGAAATTTTATCAAAATATGACCAGACATCAAACAATCTAAAACAGGCGTCCCAGCAATTGGATGATGCAAAGGTGAATCGCTCGGATCTTTCCGGGTTCTTTTTAGAAATTGCCATGCGGCTTTCCGGTGAGGACGGTGTGGGGTAACCCTCTGTTTAAAACCAATGATACCATAGGACCTGTTTGAACAAAACATGAGCGAAACAGACAACATAGACAAATCCTTTAATACCCTAAAAGATTTGCTGGTTAAGCCTGAACAAGACAAGATCCGACAGATAGAGAACCGTTTGGATGATCCCATGCTCAGGGCAAAAGAGATCAGCCAGTCGTTGCCCCACGCCATTTCCCTGTCTGTCATGGAAAGTGATAAAATATCGCGGGTTCTTGAACCGGTCATTGACGTATCATTAAAAGCTGCGGTATTAAACAACCCTAAAGCCATTGCAGACGCCATCTTCCCCGCACTTGGACCCGGTATCAGAAAAGCTATTTCATCAACGATTATGGGAATGATCCAGTCGTTGAACCAGATCCTGAATCATAGTTTTTCTGTTCAGGGAATGAAATGGCGGTTTGAAGCATTTAAAACACGAAAGCCTTTTGCTGAAATTGTTCTCTTAAATACCCTTGTCTATCAGGTTGAACAGATCTTTTTAATCCACAAAGAAACCGGACTTGTTCTTGAGCATGTGGTGTCCAAAGATGCAATCATCCAGGATCCTGACCTTGTCTCAGCCATGCTCACGGCCATACAGGATTTTGTGATGGATTCTTTCAGTACAGATACCCAAGGCGATCTGGAAACACTGAGAATGGGTTCCAACAGGAGCATCTGGATTGAAAAAGGTAAACATGCCCTCATTGCTGCAGTGATACGGGGGACCCCACCGGTTGATCTGCGAAATACCTATCAAGAACTCATTGAAGACATCCATATCAAATCAGGAAGTTCTTTAGAAAACTTTAATGGTGATCCACTCCCCTTTTCAATATTCAGAGAGCAGCTCAAGGATGGATTGCAATTTAAAGAAAAAAAAGACCATAAAAAAATTTCTCCCTGGCTGTGGTGTATCCTTCTTGTTTGTCTTGGTTTTGCAGGTGTGTGGGGATTTAATACCTTTTTATCCGTCCAGGCATGGAACAAATATTTAGACCGGCTTAAAACACATAAAGGACTAATTATCATATCCACTGATAAAAACGATGGCATCTATAAGATTACCGGCCTGCTTGATCCATTGGCCATTGATCCTCAAAGCCTTTTAACGCAACCTGAGAAAAAAAGAATACGTGTTCAGGCAGATTGGCAATCATATTACAGCCTGGACCCTGAATTTATTTTTAAACGGGCACAAAAAATTCTTTCTCCCCCGTCAACTATTACACTAACCTTGTCAGCAAATACGATTATTGCAAATGGGGAGGCCTCCCATGAATGGCTCCAGGCCTTTCGAATAAAAGCCATCACTATTCCGGGAATCACAGATTTCAATGACAGCAAGGTTCAAACCATTGAGCATAAACAGCTTGATCAGGTCATTGAAAAACTTTTGACCCTTAGAGTTTATTTTCAAAACAACAGCACACGATTTATTGACGGACAAGAAGATACCTTTAAGTTGATTATCGATACGATTCAGCAGATCGAAAAGATCCAGTCAAAATTAAACAATTCTTTCCAGATTACCATTTTAGGTCATACAGATTCATCCGGCACAGAAAAATTAAACTTGAAATTAAGCCGGAACCGGGCTCAAAAAATATTAAACCATTTAATTGTTGGCGGCATTAATCCAGCTTTTTTAAATATTTCCGGTATTGGGTCCAATATCCCATTAATCAAAGAAAATGAAGAAGAAGACAGGCAATTCAACAGAGCTGTATCTTTTAAAATATTTTATATCGACTCAACAAAAGGCGGTCAATAAGAATGAAAAAGAAGATCTGTATGCTGGGCGCATTCGCAGTGGGTAAAACCAGTCTTGTTCAACAATATATTCATTCAATTTTTTCAGATAAATACATGACAACCGTGGGGGTTAAAATTGAAAAAACCACCACAGATATCCATGGCACTCCGGTTGATCTCATTATCTGGGACCTGCACGGTGAAGATGAATTTCAGCATGTCAGACTTTCTTATTTAAAAGGCTCTTCAGGATTAATCTTTGTGGCGGACGGCACCCGGAAGAATACATTGGCCACGGCTTTAAATTTAAAACAGATCGCAGAAAATACCATTGGAAAAGTTCCCTTTCTTTTGATAATTAATAAAGAAGATTTAAAGGATCAATGGGAAATTGATGATACAACCATTAAAGAAATTAAAACACAGGGCAGTATAGTGGTATTAACCAGTGCCAAAACAGGGGATAAGGTAGAACATGCCTTTAAATTGTTAACCGAAGAAATGCTGGAACAATAAAAGGATGGAACAATAAAATGCCCGGACCTGCCACCCACATTCTTGAAAAACTGTGTTCTGATATTTATAAAAACAGCCGGCTTTCCTATTTTATTATTGATAAATCAGGCATGATCACCCAATGGGGGGGAAATCTTTCAGACCTGAACATGGCTGTGCCCCTTAAAAAAACTCATATTGCAGATGTTGCCCTTTTTATGGAAGGTATTTTACCCCTCAAAGGCGAGTCCCTGGAATTTTCCTGCATCAAAATGGACCCTGATATTTGTGTGGATGCCATGCTCTTTAAGAGTGACAATGGCTATGGATTGATCGTCTGGGATGCCACCCGAAAAGAAGCATACCTGACCCAGACACAACAACAATGCAATGAACTGTCTTTATTAATAGAGGAACAAAAAAACAGAATCGTTCAAGGCCGGAAAACAACGTTTTGGGATAGAGGCGACTTAAGTTTTCTGGAAGATCTTTTCCTGGCATTAAATTTTGCTGTTCTGGAAATGAACGATCAGGGCCACTTTGTCCTGATGGGCACACCCCCTTTATGGGTGAGCCAGTTGCCCGAGTCCAACCAGTTATTATCAGGCCAAACCTGTAAAGAAGATGTGTTCAGTTTTTTAGGCAATTTTATCCAGGAAGCAAAATCAAGATGGAAAAAAAACCCAGGTCAGACCTTTAAATCAGGTCTGTGGATTGAAAAAGACCATACTGATCAAGAATTTTTATATGAGGCCACTGGTGTCTGCGTTCAAGGAAAAAAACTTTTGATCATTGCCAGTGATATATGTACCCCCAATGAGAAGCAATCCCTTATCCAAAAAGGAAGAAATTTAGCCCTTCAATATCAAAACCTCCAACGATCAGATTTTAAACTTAAAAATATGCATGATGAGTTGGAAAAGAGGGTAAAAGAGCGAACCCACGATCTTGAGCAGGCCAATCAAAGACTGGCTGATGAGCTCATCCAAAGAAAAAAAATTGAAAAAGAACGCAAGGATGTGGCCAAACAATTGCGCCAATCCAGAAAAATGGAAGCCATTGGTACCCTGGCCGGCGGTATTGCACATGACTTTAATAATATTTTATCAGCAATAATGGGTTTTACCGAGTTGTCCATTCTTGAAATTGATGACACCTCTCCTGTAAAGCCCAAACTGGAAAAAATCCTTCATGCCTCAGACCGGGCTAAAGAACTGGTTCGTCAAATATTAACCTTCAGCCATCAAACTGATTTTGAAAAACGCCCATTAAAACTCAAACTGATTGTTCAGGAGACCTTAAATTTATTGAGGGCCTCTCTGCCGGCCTTTATTGATATCAAACAAGATTATAGCAGCGATGCCTATATACTTGCCGATCCTACCCAGATCCATCAGGTCATTATGAATCTTTGTACCAATTCATGGCATGCCATGCAACAAAACGGGGGTACCCTTTTTGTTGGAATCAAAGAAATGGATGTCACGACCGATGACCTTTCGGCCATGCCGGAACTCACCAAAGGCCGACATATTGTTTTGAGTATCAAAGATACCGGATGCGGCATCCCAGATGATCTGATCGATCGAATTTTCGATCCTTATTTTACTACAAAGGATAAAAATAAGGGGACAGGGCTTGGACTATCTGTTGTTCATGGCATTATCGGCAATAGTAATGGCTGTATTCGGGTCAATAGCAAAAAAGATAATGGCAGTGAATTTAAAATCTTTTTACCCGCTTTTGATTCACCCGATCAAATCAAACCCCCAAAACAATCCATGCCCTTTGGCAACAATGAACACATCCTGTTTGTAGACGATGAAATATTTCAAACTCAGCTGGCGGCAGAACTTTTGGAACGCTTGGGATATCAGGCCACCACCTGTAATGACAGCACACAAGCCCTGGATCTGTTCTTGAACAAAAAATCCCGGTTTGACCTTGTGATCACCGACATGATCATGCCAAATATGACCGGCAAAATTCTTGCTGAAAAAATCCTTGCCGCACAACCGGATATGCCCATCATCCTGTGCTCAGGATATAGTGATGAGATCGATCCTGAAACCATACATAAGGCCGGAATCACCCAATACCTGCTCAAACCCGTTGGTATGGCAAACCTTGCCCATGCCATTAAAAAGGCCTTGCAAACAAACAAATCCTGAAATAAAAAACAGGCCCTCCTTTTATGTGAATGGCATACAAAAGCGGCATAGCCCGCACTTGTCGATATCTTCCCCATTCTTGACCCCGGTCATTTGATCATGATACAACCAGAACATGAAATCGGCACCTTCCTCAACACTTCCGGTTCGAAAAATCCCATTAAGGATCAAGCTGTTTCCGTTCCTGAAATGGGTCAGCCTCATTAATGGGAAATCATTACGGGCCGATTTTTTTGCCGGTCTGACAGGTGCCTTTATCGTCCTTCCCCAGGGGGTTTCCTTTGCCATGATCGCAGGCCTTCCGGCCCAATACGGCCTGTATACGGCCATTGTCCCCCCGATTATTGCAGCCCTTTTCGGCTCTTCCCGGCACTTGATCAGCGGACCGACCACAGCACTTTCCATTATTGTTTTTTCAACCTTGAGCCCTCTTGTAGAGCCCGGCTCTACTTCTTACCTGGGTCTTGTTCTGACCTTGACTTTTCTTGCCGGGGTTTTCCAGCTGGCCTTTGGTCTTGCAAGGCTCGGTACGGTTCTTAATTTTGTTTCCCACTCGGTCATTGTCGGATTTACTGCCGGTGCCGCATGTCTTATCGCAACCGGGCAGCTCAAATATGCCATGGGAATACCCATACCCAACGGGTCCTCTTTTCTGACCGCCTGGTCCTTTATCATTGAATACTCAGGTCAGACAAATATTTATGAGCTGGCAATTGCCCTGGTCACCCTGGTTTGCGGGGTGACATTAAAAACGCTTAAGCCTCGCTGGCCCGGCCTTCTCATTGCCATGACCGCAGGGAGCCTGTTTGCTGTTTTGATTCAGGGAAATGACCATGGAGTCAGATTTCTGGGTTCACTGCCCGCTCATCTGCCACCGCTGTCAAGGCCGGACCTGACACTGGATACCATCAGGATGCTGGGTCCGGGCGCACTGGCCCTGGCGCTTCTGGGACTGATAGAAGCCTCTTCCATAGCCAGGTCAATTACCGTGCAGTCCGGACAACACATCAACGGAAACCAGGAGTTTATCGGGCAGGGACTTTCCAATATTGCGGGCAGCTTTTTTTCAGGATATGCCAGCTCCGGATCTTTTACCCGGTCCGGCGTTAATTTTGAAGCCGGGGCCGTGACCCCGCTTTCCGGCATTTTTTCAGCTCTTTTTCTTGCCGCCATCATTTTGCTCATCGCACCGTTGACCGCATGGCTGCCCATGTCAGCCATGGGAGGGATTATTCTGATCGTGGCATTCAAACTCATTGATGTGCGCCATATCCGGGAAATATTAAAAAGCAGCCGGTCAGAATCCAGTGTTCTGGTGGCAACTTTCTGCGGCACCCTGCTGTTCCAGATTGAATTTGCTATTTATACAGGAGTTCTGCTTTCCCTTGCCCTGTATCTCACAAAGATGTCGCACCCCCATATTCAACCCCTTGCTCCGGCTATTGTCGGCACTCAAAGGCGAATGAGGGACAATACCAATGGTGAACTTTTTGAATGCCCCCAGTTGAAAATCATCCGCATTGACGGTTCTCTTTTTTTCGGTGCTGCCAACCATGTTTCGGAAACCTTTGAAGAAATGGATGATGACGAACCAAAACATCTTCTGATTGTTGGATCCGGTATCAGCTACATTGATGTGTCAGGCGCCATGATGCTGGTCCAGGAAGCGCAAAGACGACGGTCCTTAAAAAAGGACATGTATCTGTGCCGCCTGAGCCCGGAAGTTTTTGATTTTCTCAATCAGGGCGATTATCTGGCTGACATTGGCGAGGCCAATGTTTTTGACTCAAAACAGGAGGCCATTGACCAGATTGTTTCAAGGCTTGACCCAATAGTCTGTCAAAATTGTCCTTATAGAATTTTCACAGAATGTCCGGCCCGGGTGAATCCTTGAATTTACGCTTTATTCCTCAAAGCCTTTTATGGAAAATTCAGCCATGGTTTATTTTATAATGTCCTGTTTACCCGGTGATGTTTGACTATCATACTATCAGCGGCCCATAATTCTTGGAACACTGCATCCGATTGTCTTTGAAGTGTTAAACGGAAAACTTGTTCTCCTTCTTATCTCAAGGTGACCGGGCAAAAACTTGAAATCATCAAATTCAAATGATGTCCCTAATTATTAAAAAAATACAAACAAATATGTTGTTTGTATTTTTTTCCGGCTAATCATTTTTAATTTTCATTAAAAAAAAAACAATGTTATAATAAACTTAACCAAAATCAAGGAGGTTTTATGCCAAAAAAGCCGACCTATGAGCAATTGGAAAAGACCATTGATCAATGCAACGAAGAAATCAACGATTTTGACAATCTGAAAAAAGAATTTAAAGCAGGTAAAGAAAAATATCAGAATCTTTTTGAAAATGCCATTGAAGGCATTTTTCAATCCAGCGCTGACGGGAATATCCTCAGTGCGAATCCGGCTTTGGTGGAGATCTTTGGATATGATTCAACCCAGCAATTTATAGCGTCTATTACAGATATTCCCAATCAATTATACAAAAATCCCAAGGATTGGAAATACCTTGTTCAGACCCTTGCCTTGCATGGGAAAATATCCGGGTTTGAAGTGCAGCAGAAGAAAAAAAATGGCGATATTATCTGGTCAAGCATTTCTGCCAGGGCCATTTGCGATGATTTGGGCAGAATGGTTTGCTATGAAGGCATGCTGGTTGATATTACGGATCGAAAACAGGCTGAAATCAAATTAAAAGCCTCCAATCATCAGCTTGAACAGGAAATTTTGGAACGCAGGCGGGTTGAAAAACAACTTATATCAGCCAACCAGTATCTTGAAAATATTCTAGACAATTCTGCCGACAGCATTGGGATTGTTGATCAGAGCGGAAAATTCATATTGTGGAATTTTGCAGCAGCAGAACTTTTTGGATTTTCCCTGGATGAGATTAAAGGGAAATCTTTTCATGAGGTTTATCCGGATCAGAAAAAACTTGATCATATGCTGCAAATGCTGCGTAAAAACGGTTTTGTGAAAAGCCATGAAATGGAGATGAAGACCAAAGACGGATCGATTCGTCCGTTTGAAATATCCATTACCATGTTAAACGATGAATCCGGCAATCATATTGGAAGTGCCTGCGTGGCCAGGGATCTTAGCCATTTAAAAAAGGCATTGAAAGAGGCTGAGGCTGCCAACAAAGCAAAACGTGAATTTTTAGCCAACCTGAGTCATGAAATCCGAACTCCCATGAATGCCGTGATCGGGTTTACCGAGCTTTTAGATTCTCTCATCACGGATAGACGGCAGAAAAATTATTTAAAAGCCATAAAATCAGGCGGCAAAGGTCTTTTAGTAATTATAAACGATATTCTTGATCTTTCCATTATCGAGTCAGGCAAATTGAAAATTCGTCATGAGCCTGTAAATCTGCGCATGATCAGTGACGAGATAAAAAATATTTTTTCAATGAAACTGTCTGCCAAGGGGCTTGATTTTTCCATTGAGATTGATCCGGATTTTCCGGAATATCTGATGATGGATGAAATCAGGGTACGCCAGATATTACTCAATTTAATCGGGAATGCCATCAAATTTACAGACCGCGGTTTTATTAAACTTTCAATTCATCACAAGCCAGCTTCCTATACTGATGGAGACCGGCAATTGTCTGATATTTTTATCACATTAAAAGACACAGGAACGGGCATTCCTGAAGAAGAACACCAATTTATATTTGAGCCGTTCACGCAAAAGAAAGGACAGGACCCAAAAATATTCGGTGGAACCGGTCTTGGGCTGTCCATTTGCAAACGCCTGGTTGAACGGATGAAAGGGGAAATATCTGTTAAAAGTACAACAGGCTGTGGGGCTTGTTTCAATATCAGGTTTAAAGATATTTCAACCGCTGCTGTTTTAAGCCATGATTTTTATAAAGAGCCTGAATCCGATGATATTATATTTGAACCTGCCACCATCCTGGCGGTTGATGATGTAAAATCCAATCTAATATTGATTAAAGAATATTTAAAAGAGACAGGCATAACCGTTATCAGTGCACAGGATGGAGAACAGGCCTGGTATTTTGCCAAAGAATACAGACCCGAACTGATCCTTATGGATATCAGAATGCCGGTCATGGATGGATATGAAGCAACCCGCCTGCTCAAATCTGATGAAAGCCTAATGCATATTCCTGTGATTGCAATTTCAGCAGTGTCGCCTGAACAAGGAAAAGCAGGATTTAAACAAAAGGGGTTTGAAAAATTTCTCAGAAAACCGATTTCCCGTACATCTTTATTCAATGTGCTTTCAGGCTTTTTAAAACACTCACGCAAAAAGAAATCATCTCAAGGGGCAGTTGATGATTTTAAAATTGAAAATTTAAGGCTGCTCCCGGAATTGATAGAAAAATTTGAAACTGATCTTTTGCCTGTCTGGTCAGCATTGCAAAAAAAACCGGCAATCAGGGAGATTCGATCCTTTGCACAACATATTCAGCAACTGGGGGAAAATGCTGATGTGAACTTTGTCAAAACATTTGGAGCCGACCTGCTGTTTTATGTTGAAGACTTTGATATCCAGAAGATGAGAAAAAGATTTTTGGAATTTCCCATACTGGTTGATGAATTAAAGATGATTCAAAAACACATTCAATCGCTTGAACCCCAAACTGCCGGCAAGGATGATCGTTTGTTTTCTGATTTGTTAAAAGCGGTTATGTCGGATGAGTCTGCATCTCTTGTTCAGGGCCTTGAAGAAGAAAAGAGACCTTGCATTTTAATCGTGGATGATAATCCCAAGCATATTCAGCTCATCGGGAAAACACTCTCGGAAAAGGGATATGCCATTGAATTTGCTACAAGCGGTGAAGAAGCCCTTGAGTGGGTTTCACACACTCGATTTGATCTGATCCTGCTGGATGTGGTCATGCCTGGAATGACGGGTTTTGATGTGTGCAGACAATTAAAAACCCTTTCCCGAGCCAAAGATATCCCTGTTATTTTTCTGACGGTAAAAACCGAAATCAGTGACATTGTTAAAGGATTTCAAATCGGTGTGGTTGATTATGTGACCAAACCCTTTAATCCCATAGAATTAATGGCCAGAGTAGAGACCCATCTGGAGCTTAAATCCAGCAGGGACATGTTGAAAAAAATGGCACTCACGGACGGGTTGACCCAATTGTACAACCATGGATATATCCATGAAAGGCTCTCCCAGGAGATCAGCAGGGCGGTGCGGGCCCAAAAGCCCTTGTCGGTTGTCATGTTTGATCTGGATTATTTTAAAAACATCAATGATACCTATGGGCATAAAACCGGGGATAAAATTCTTGTGTCAACAGCATCATTGATTAAAGAGACGCTTAGAAAAGAAGATATTGCCGGCCGGTATGGGGGAGAAGAGTTTTTAGTTATCCTGCCGGACACAGATCAACAAGGTGCTTTATGGGTAGCAGAAAAAATAAGGAGCGAAATTGAAACCCGGCGATGGGACGAAAACGCATTAACCCTGACCATCAGCGGCGGTGTTTGTGCCCTTAAAGATGAGGATGCAAGCAGTCTGATTAAAAAGGCAGATCAATTGCTTTACCAGGCTAAAAATGAGGGTAGAAACAAAATCTGTGTCAATAGGGATTAAAACTTAAAAAATTACCATAACCCAAAGTCACACGCAGGCCTGTACAGCTATACTGGCGAAAAAGGTTCATGGCTCATTTTCTTTTATACCAGTCCCAGATGAGATGCCTGGTCCCATAATTTTTTTGCAAGCCGCAACGAAGCCTGGTCAATCATTTTACCTTCAACCCCAATAGCACCTTTGCCTGTATGTCCGGCAGCTTTGATGGCATCAAGAACTATTTTTGCTCTTTTGATATCTTCTGCAGAAGGTGTAAAGATCTGATTGACAACATCAATCTGATCCGGATGGATCACCCATTTCCCGTCACACCCCAAAGCGCCGGCCAGGGCAGCAGAACGGGCAAGGCCTTCAAGGTCTTTAAAGTTGCCATAAGGTGCATCAATAGCCAGAAGATCATTGGCTTTTGCTGCCATGACCATTCTGCTCAATGGATAGTGCCACCTGTGGCCCGGATAAAGTTTTTCTTCATTATCACCATGGCCTGAAATCGAACTCAATTTTGCATTGACTGATTCTGAATAATCTGCAACACCAAATACAAGCGATTTAAGACGAGGGCTGGCTTTGGCGATCCTGGAAACAGCCGAAAGTCCCTGAGCGGTTTCAATGGATGCCTCAATTTGTATTTCACGATTAAACCCTTTCTCCATTTCGATTCCGTCCAAAAGGCGGCTGACAAAGTGAACATCGCCGGGATGATTGACTTTCGGGATCACAATCGTATGGATAATATTGCCGGCCGCTTCAACAATGTCAATGATATCCTTATAGGCAAACGGCGTATCAATAGCATTGACGCGGACAGCTATGGTTTTTTCATTCCAGTTCATGTCCAGAAGCGATTGAATGATGGTTTCCCGTGCCATGATTTTTTTATCCGGCGGGACACTGTCTTCAAGATCCAGCATGATAACATCTGCTGCGCTGTTTATCGATTTTCCATGCATTTTTTTAACATGTCCGGGTACGGAAAGATTTGATCGGTTGGGTTTCATTGGTATCCTCTATTTTAAATGTAGAAAAATAAATAACAATATTTAACTGGCATGTAAAGCAGTATCAAATTTGAAACAATTACCGAATCCAGCCGCCGGTGATGGGGTACCGCTTCCAAATCTTATTGACAAAAAGCACCTTCCTGTCTTATTAACCTTAGAGGATTATAGTAATGGTCTGCTGTGTAACATTTCATGAATTATTTTTTTAGCTCACATAAAAGGAGAACAGGCAATGCCAGAAAAGGATATAAATAATGACGTATTAAGTCCGGTAAAATTTTTAAGGCGAAGCGCAATGGTCTTTCCTGATAAAATCGCCGTGATCCACGGGGATAAGCGTTTCACATACCAGGAATTTGAAAACCGGGTCCATTGCCTTGCCAGTGCCTTAAAAGCCATTGGTGTGGGCAAAGATGATAAAGTTGCCTTTATCTGTCCCAACATTCCACCCATGCTGGAAGCCCACTATGCTATTCCCATGATCGGAGCTGTTCTTGTCAGCGTCAATATACGGCTGTCTGCCAATGAAATCGCCTATATTCTTGACCATTCCGATTCAAAGGTGGTATTTGCTGACAATGAATTCAGCAGTGCTGTAGCTTCAATTCAATCCCGGCTGCCTAAGGTTAAAACCTATGTGAATATCTGTGATCTGGATGATACAAAGCCCCTTGACGGTATGGATTATGAATCCTTTCTTGCATCTGGTTCAAAAAATCCAATCAAAATTGACATAGACAATGAGCGTAATATTGCAACCATCAACTATACCAGCGGCACCACAGGACAGCCTAAAGGCGTTATGTATCACCACCGGGGTGCTTATTTAAATGCTCTGGGTGAACAACTTGAGTTCGGGACCAATGCAAATTCGGTGTATCTGTGGACCCTGCCCATGTTTCACTGCAACGGATGGTGCTTCACCTGGGGAATTACGGCAATGGGAGCAACCCATGTCTGCCTGCGCAAGGTTGTTCCCGAAGAGATCTACCAGGTAATTGAAACTGAGAATGTATCCCATCTTTGTGCAGCCCCCACCATTCTCATAGGGATGGCAGCCTATGCAATGGAACATAAAATCAAATTGTCCCGGCGACTTGAAATTATGACCGCAGGTGCCCCGCCTGCTCCAACAGTGATTCAAAACATGGAAAGTGTTGGTGCCAACGTCACCCAGACCTACGGTCTTACCGAAGTGTACGGCCCTCACAGTGTCTGCCGGTGGCAGGACAAGTGGGACACCCTTTCTAAAGAGGAAAAAGCGCAGATGAAAGCACGCCAGGGAGTCCCATACATCGTTTCCCAGTATATGGACGTAGTGAATCCGGAAACCATGGAGCCGGTACCCAGAGACGGAAAAGTCATGGGTGAAATCGTTATGCGGGGCAATAATGTAATGCTAGGGTATTATAAAGACCCGGAAGCAACAGAGGAGGCGTTTAAGGGCGGCTGGTTTCACAGCGGAGACCTGGCTGTGATACACCCTGATAACTATGTCCAGATCATGGATCGAAAAAAGGATATCATTATCAGCGGAGGAGAAAATATCTCCACCGTGGAGATAGAAAATGTGCTGTTCCGTCATCCCGATGTTATGGAGGTGGCTGTAATTCCAGTACCTGATCCTAAATGGGGGGAGGTTCCCAAGGCCTTTATCGTTCCTAAACCAGGGGCAACACCTGTGCCTGAAGATATTATACAATTCTGCAAGGAACATCTTGCCAGGTTTAAAGCCCCAAAATTCATTGAATTCGGGGAACTTCCAAAGACGGCAACCGGTAAAATCCAAAAATTCAAATTAAGAGAAAAAGAGTGGCAGGACAAAGAACGGACAGGTGCCATTGATTCCTAAAGAATGACTAAGAATAGAAAAACCGCTTAAAGCCAAACACTGTAAGCCTCCCGGCAGGCCGGGGGGCTTTTCGGCTTTTTGTGTAACAAAAGGGCAAAAATAAAACCCAAGTGTTTAATTAAATCTTTGCAGACGCTTTTTTACTTTCAATATATTCATCAAAAGTCATGAGCTGATCAATAACACCTTTGGGGATGATTTCGATAATTCGGGTTGCCAGTGTGTTTACAAATTCGTGATCGTGGGAAGTAAAAAGAATCACTTCACAAAATTTGTTCAGACTCTCATTTAAGGCGGTTATTGTTTCCAGATCAAGATGATTGGTGGGTTCATCCAGCATTAAAACATTAGATCCGGAAAGCATCATCTTTGACAGCATGCAGCGAACCTTTTCACCACCAGAGAGCATGTGGATTTTTTTAGTCGCTTCCTCTCCGGAAAAGAGCATGCGCCCTAAAAAGGTTCGTGCAAAACTCTCGCCTTCTTTGGGGGGTGCAAATTGTAAGAGCCAGTCAATAAGGTTGCCGTCATGGTTAAAATAGGCAGAATGCTCTTTAGGAAAATAAGCATTGGTAATCGTAACACCCCAACGAAATGTTCCTTTGTCCGGTTCCACTTCTCCTGCCAGAATCTGGAAAAGCGTGGTTTGAGCCAAACTGTTTTCACTCACAAAAGCGATCTTATCTCCACTATTTACGATGAAGCTTACATGATCCAAGACCATTTCACCATCAATGGTTTTAGTGAGTCCTTCCACTTCCAAAATCACATTACCGCAAGACCGCTCCGGTTTAAAACTGATAAACGGATATTTCCTTGATGATACCGGCATGTCCTCAATGGTCAATTTTTCCAATAATTTTTTCCGGGAAGTGGCCTGCTTTGATTTGGATGCATTAGAACTGAACCGTTGAATAAAAGCCTTTAGTTCATTGGCCCGGTCAGTCACTTTTTTATTATCTGCCTGCTTTTGTCTCAAGTTCAACTGGCTGGCCTGATACCAGAAATCATAATTTCCCACATACACACAGATTTTACCAAAATCAATATCTGCAATATGGGTACAAACATGGTTCATGAAGTGACGATCATGTGATACCACGATGACGGTATTTTTAAATCGAAAGAGAAACTCCTCAAGCCAATCAATGGATTTAATGTCCAGGTTATTGGTGGGCTCATCCAGAAGCAGGACATCCGGATTCCCGAACAAGGCCTGGGCAAGAAGCACTCGCACTTTTTCACCGCCCTCAAGTTCCTTCATCTTTTTAGCGTGCAACTCTTCAATAATTCCCAAATTGCTTAAAAGAACTGCGGCTTCAGGCTCGGCCTCATAACCGTTCATTTCTGCAAATTCTATTTCAAGTTCACCAGACCGCAGACCATCTGCTTCTGAAAAATCAGGTTTCGCATAAAGTGCATCTCGTTGGTTCATGGTTGTATATAGCTTTTCATGCCCCATAATCACTGTGTTTAAAACCGTTTGTTCATCAAAGGCAAAGTGGTCTTGCCTTAAAACCGCTATACGTTCGTTAGCACCAATAGAGACATTTCCTGAATCTGATTCAATATCTCCGGCAAGAATTTTTAAGAATGTGGACTTGCCTGCACCGTTGGCACCAATGAGGCCATAACAATTTCCCTGTGTAAACTTTATATTGACGTCTTTAAACAGGATTCTTTTTCCATAAGCCAGAGTGATATCGGTTGTGCTGATCATTGTTTCTGTTTCCCTTTTATTCATTAAAAAACCACAGGAGCAAATCCTGTGGCTCAAACTTAGGCCGTACCGTATCCGTTTGTAAAAAGCGAAGGAACTCTTTTTAAACGGTTTAAGCGTTTATACAGGCAAACCTTTATGATTTATACATGGTTGTTATGCAAAAGAACGGCTGAAAAGATCTTCAATCGCTTTTTTACCTGAATCTGAAAGATTTCTGGTTCCTGTTCCGCAAAACGTTTTATTGGAAATTAAAGGAATTGCTTCAACCCAGTCATTTTTTTTCCATGAATACCATTTATTGACGTTCTGATCAAAAACACTCACTGGTCTGTTAAAAAATTTAGCCAGCTCAACTCCCCAGCCTGTTCCGCCTTTAACCGTCTTATCCGGTTGAATCCAACCGACAGCAATCACTTGATACCCTTTGTTGACCATATGAAAAATCAGTTGGAATACTTTTCTGATCTTATCTGCCTGGGCATATCTTCTGTCCATTCGTGCAGAAACAATCTCCATGCTGATATTGCCTTTTTTCAGTTCATCATTACTGAGAATGGTAATGTTTTTTTCCCGGAAACATTTGTGCCCTTCAAATGAAAAAGTGATTTCATTAATGCCATGTCTTTCTGCACATTGGCCAAACATTTCTTCAGCACCTTTAAGTCCGCCACTGTATAGACTGTATTCTTTGTTACTCATGTCTTTTTCCTCTTGTTTTTTCACTTATATCCGTTTTACGGGTTTATAAGAGAATTATTTTGCATACCATGCTTGAACATGACTTAATGTCGCTATAATAAATGCGTATAGTCAATCCAGGCAACCTTATGTCTGATTCAATTATTTAGTTGTTTGCTTGATATAGGTTCTTCTTTTAGAACAAGGGCAAAACTATACATTAATTTAAGGGTTTTTGCAAGTTCTTTGAGAATTAAATCAGACACCTGAATAACAGCATGGTTCAAATCATAATTATTTTAAAGACAAATCACATCACCGGGTTGATCCGGCCGGGCAATATGAAGCATGATCCCTGAGGCATTCAAACTTTTAGAAATTTCAATGGCAGCTTTTTGGGGACAATTGTTTTCTTCGCTCAGGTGGGCCAGAATCACATGTTTCAATCGATCAGTCTTGAGTTCTGATATTAGATTTCTGGCATCTGTATTAGACAAATGACCGGTTCGACTTTTAATTCGCTGTTTTAGATACCAGGGATAGGAACCATTGATCAACATTTCAAGATCATGGTTGGACTCAAGATATAACAGATTGCTATTTTTTAAATGATCTTTCACCAGGTTCGTGGCAATGCCCAGATCAGTGGCCACACCGATTTTTTGATCCTTGTATTCCAGGGTTAATCCAACCGGATCTTTTGCATCATGAGAGATAGAAAAAGGAGTCACACAAATTTGATCAATAGCAAAGGATTTGCCGCAATCAAAGAAACAAAGATTTGAAATCTTTCCTAAGCCTGAACAGGCATTATATGTTTTTTCGGTGATATAAACAGGGATATCAAATAGTCGGCTTAATACCCCTGCGCCTTTTACATGATCAGAATGTTCATGGGTAATAATAATCGCTGTAAGACTTTCAGTAGCAATATCTTTGGCCAAAAGCCGCCGCTGGGTTTCAACCCCTGAAAGACCGGCATCAACAAGGATGCCAGTATTGAGACAGCCCACAAAAAGAGAGTTCCCCTTGCTGCCGCTGGCAAGGGGACATACTTCAAATGAACTATTCTTCATCTTTTTTAGCTGCTTTGAGGCTCAGCTTGATTTTTCCATCACGGGTAATATCCAGAACTTTGACTTTAATCACATCGCCTTCATTAACCACATCAGTTACTTTTTTAACCCTGTGGTCGGCAAGCTCTGAAATATGAACCAGTCCGTCAGTTCCCTGTTTGATATTTACAAAAGCACCAAAATCAGTGATTTTAACAACTTTGCCTTCATAAATCGCACCGATTTCAGGATCAAGTGCAATATCAGTTATCATTTGATAAGCCTTTGCTGAGTCTTCTTCATTTGTCGCTGCAATTTTTACCAAACCGGTATCGTCCACTTCAATCACAGTATTGGTTTCTGCCTGAAGCGCTCTGATCACTTTACCGCCAGGACCGATAATATCCCTTATTTTATCTTTATTTATCATGATTGAAACAATCTTCGGTGCATGGGGAGAAACCTCTTCCCTTGTTTCCTTAAGCGTTTCAAGCATCTTATCAAGAATATGAATCCGACCGGCCTTGGCCTGGTTGAGAGCTGTCTCCATAATCTCTTTGGACAATTCTTTTACCTTGATATCCATCTGGAGCGCTGTAATCCCTTCCCGGGTACCAGCCACTTTAAAATCCATATCACCAAAATGATCTTCATCCCCCAAAATATCTGAAAGTACGGCTGTTTTGTTCTCGTCTTTGACAAGACCCATGGCAATACCGGAAACCGGTGCTTTAATGGGAACGCCGCCATCCATTAAGGCCAGGATACCCGAACAAACGGTTCCCATGGAAGAACTGCCATTGGATTCCATGACCTCGCCCACCAGGCGAATGGTATATTCAAAATCATCTTTATTGGGAAGAATCCGTTGGATAGCGCGGGTGGCAAGATTTCCATGCCCGATATCTCTTCGGGAAGGACCGCCAGCCCGTTTGCATTCACCAACGGAAAAAGCCGGGAAATTATAATGAAGCATAAACGGCCTGGTTTCCATACCCATAAGGGTTTCCACCCGTTGTTCATCCATACCGGAACCCAGAGTCAAGATACCCATAACCTGGGTTTCACCCCGTGTAAACAATGCTGAACCATGGGGTCTTGGAAGAATGCCAACTTCACAAGTAATCTGACGAATTTCATCAAACGCACGCCCGTCAATCCGTTTGTTTTCTGTTAAGACAATATCCCGGCTGACCTTTTTAAGGCATTTGCCAAACGCTTCTTTAATCGTTTTTATCTGTTCAGGATATGAACCAGCAAAATGATCAACCACCGCAGATTTTAAAGAGGAAAGGGCATTGTGACGTTCAATCTTGGTTTTGATCTGAACCTCTTTGTAAATTTTATCTTTTGAATATTCAATCACTTTGGCAACCAGTTCTTCATCTCTTACCGGCGGAACAAACACTCTCTTTTCTAGTCCAAGAGCCTCTTTAAGTTGAACCTGAAGATCAATAATGGGCTGCATGGCCTGATGACCAAAAAAGATAGCATCCAGCATATCTTTTTCAGATACAATATCTGCGCCGCCTTCCACCATGACCACACCGGTTTTAGATCCGGCAACAACCAGTTCAATATCACTTTCAAGCATCTGCTCGATTGTGGGGTTGGCAATAAAATGCCCATCAATGCGGCCGACCTTAACACCGGCAATAGGGCCATCAAACGGAATATCTGAAATTTGAAGGGCTGCTGATGCACCCACCATGGCAAGGGTGTCTGGATCATTGATTTTATCCATAGACAGAACCGTTGCAATCACCTGGGTTTCAAAGTTATAGTCAGCCACGAAAAGCGGACGGATGGGTCTATCGATCAATCGTGCAGTCAGGGTCTCTTTTTCAGAGGGCCTGCCGATTTCACGTCTGAAATAATTGCCGGGAATTTTCCCTGCTGAATAAATTTTTTCCTGATATTCAACTGTCAACGGCAGAAAGTCTATATCCGATTTTGGGTCTTTTGCTGAAACTGCTGTTACCAATACAATGGTTTCTCCATATTGTACAATAACAGATCCGGATGCCTGTTTGGCAATATTGCCTGAGCTGATGGAAAAGTCTCTTCCATTCAAAGTTGTTGTAAATTTTTTTTCCATAATTTCTCCTGTAATAAAAAAGGCAGCAAATTATAAGGAAGCTTTTAAAAAATAATAAACCCGCATGTTTGTCATTAAATCAGAACTTAATGACAAACATGCGAACTTATTTAAAAAAATCCTAAAAAATTGCCGCCCGGATGATAATAGTCCATGTGATAATAACATGGATAATGCTAAAAATAATAAGCTGGTTTTCAACGTAAAAAATGTCAAAAACCAGCTGTTTGTCATTCTACCTTCTAAGTCCGAGTCTTTCAATTAAAGAACGGTATCGGTTCACATCTTTTTTCTTAACATAATCCAGAAGACTTCTTCGCCTTCCAACAAGGATCAAAAGCCCTCGTCGCGAATGATGGTCTTTTTTGTGAACTTTAAGATGCTCTGTAAGATAGCTGATGCGGTGGGTTAAAATGGCAACCTGCACCTCGGGTGAGCCAGTATCAGACTCGTGGAGCTTGAAATTTTCAATCATCTCCTCTTTGTTTTCTGCTAATAGAACCACGGTAACACTCCTTTATCTGGAATAAATAAAACATGGTATGTATTAAAAAATAGATTTTCTACGATCTCCTATCCGATATTCCATTCAGAAAAAGAAATTCAAAAACAGATTTTCATACCATTACACATATATACGACCATAACTAAATACCAGTTAACTTGAAAAAACACAAGAATAATTATAGGTTTGCGAATTTTCAGGAAGCTGAACAATTGCAAGAAGAAAATTTTTATCATCCACCACCCGGATGAACTGATCCGGTGATTGAGGGCTAAAATCGATCTCCTCTTTAAAAAGTTGCTGACCGAACCCGATCTTTTTGGCGACATTTGAATCAGCCACTATCTTGGGTAAAGAATCAAGACAGTCAGCTAAGGGAATAATTTTTTGTTCTGCCTGGGGTTGACTTAAATTTTCAAACGCATCGAGCTCAATTGCACTCTCCAACATAAAAGAGCTGGATTGTGTTCTACAAAGTTCTGACAAGTGAGCCCCACACCCAAGTTTTGTTCCGATATCATAGGCGATGCTTCGAATATAGGTTCCGGTTGAACAGAAAACATCAATATCGATATGGGGCAGATCAATCCGGTTAATGGTGATATCATATATCTCAATCTTTCTTGACGGTTTTTTGATTGGATTACCCTGACGGGCCAGCTTGTAAAGCGGCTGACCATTATGCTTTAAGGCTGAATAAACTGGCGGGACCTGTTCTTGAGCACCAACAAAAGAATTCACAACCGCTCTGATATCTTTAATTTTAAGCCCATCCATCATTATTTGAGGGGCAGTAGCAATGATCTGACCGGTTCGATCATAGGTATCTGTTTCAATACCAAGACTCACTTTGGCTGTGTAACGTTTATCGCCGCCCAGAAAAAATCTGGATATTTTGGTTCCTTTATTTATGGCACAGAGCAATAGTCCTGTGGCAAAAGGATCAAGGGTTCCGGTATGCCCGACTTTTTTGGCACCCAACGCTCTTTTAATCCGAGAAACCACCCGGGCTGAAGAGATCCCTTCAGGCTTGTTGACAGCAATAATACCACTTTTCATTTAATTTTATTCTAACGATTCCGGATCTGAATCTGAGTCTATATCCGGACCCGAATCAGAATAAGCCGGGCCCGTTGTAGCAGATCGGATCAATTCATCCATTTTGGCAGCCTTGTCAAAGGAATCATCATGGATAAATCTTAAATCCGGCATAAACCTTAACCCCAGTTTGGGAGCAATGCTTTTTTTAATAAACCCTTTGGATTGTTTAAATCCTGACAGGGTCTCCCTGATCCGTTTTTTGTCACCGAATACGGTCACATAAACAAAGGCCACTCGAAGATCAGGAGACAGTTTCACACTACTGATGGTGGACATCTCAATCCTCGGGTCCTGCATTTTTTTAGTGAGCAGAGCGGTAATTTCCTGCTGAATTTTTACACCGATCCGCTCGCCTCTTGAATAGGGTTTCATAAATTAATTATTCAGCCTTGTATTTTCTTTCTTCAACTTCATAACACTCAATAGCATCATCCACTTTAATATCATTAAATTTTTCAAGACCGATACCGCATTCAAATCCTTGTTCAACCTCTTTGACATCATCTTTGAACCGTCGAAGCGATGATAATTGAGTGTGGCATTTAATGACACCATCCCGAAGGAGCCTTATTTTTTTACCTCGAACCATCTTGCCTTCCACAATACGGCATCCGGCAATAGTTCCCATCTTGGGTACTACAAAGGTTTCACTGACTTCAGCCCGGCCAATAATAATTTCATGGAAGGTGGACGGCATCATACCATCCAGTGCTGCCTTGATATCATCAATGACATTATAAATGATATCATAGAACCGCATATCCACGTTTTCATCTTTGGCCATTTTTCGAATCTGGGGCGAGGGTCTGACATTAAAACCGATAATAATCGCATCAGATACCGCTGCAAGAGCCACATCAGATTCATTGATCGTCCCGGCTCCGGAATGGACAATCTTGATCTCCACTTCCTCTTTGGCCAGCTCTTTTAATGAATCATTCAACGCTTCAATGGAGCCCTGAACGTCTGCTTTAACAATCAGCTTGAGTTCTTTAACTTCAGCAGTACCCAAATTTTCAAACATTTTTTCAAGGTTGGCTCGACTCTTTTTGGCTAGCTCTTTGGCCCGTTGTTTCTGCATCCTGTGACCCGCAATTTGCTTGGCATCTTTGTCAGTCGTCACAGAAATAAATTCATCACCAGCATCGGGCACACCATTTAAACCGACAATTTCAGCAGGCGTACTCGGCCCTGCTTGGGCAATCCGATCACCAGAGTCATTAATCATCGCTCTGATCCGGCCGGAATACAGACCACAGACAACAGGATCACCATCTCTTAAGGTGCCTTGTTTGACCAGAACCGTTGCCACAGCGCCTCGACCAACATCCAATCGGGATTCAATCACATAACCCGATGCTTTTTTATTCGGGTTGGCCTTAAGCTCAAGGACCTCAGATTGTAAAAGAATCATTTCAAGCAAGTCATCAATCCCCTCACCCGTCTTTGCAGAGACTTTTACGAAAATAACATCCCCACCCCATTCTTCTGCCAGTAAGTCCAATTCTGAAAGTTCTCTCATGATCCGGTCAGGATCTGCACCGGCCTTATCCATTTTATTCACAGCAACCACAACAGGTACCCCTGCAGCTTTTGAATGATTGATGGCCTCTATGGTCTGGGGCATGACCCCGTCATCTGCTGCCACAACCAGGATAACGATATCGGTGACCTGAGCACCCCTGGATCGCATGGCAGTAAAGGCTGCATGGCCCGGGGTATCCAGGAATGTCACCCTGCCGCCTTTGGGAGTTGAAACATTATACGCCCCAATATGCTGGGTGATTCCACCGGCTTCACCACTGGTAATCTTGGATTTTCTGATCACATCCAGCAAAGAGGTTTTACCATGATCAACATGGCCCATAATCGTTACAACCGGGGCTCTAAAAACCTTATTGGTATCGTCGTCATCAACATCACTAAGACTGAGTAAGGTCTCTTCCTCAAAAGAGGCTTTTTCGACTTCAAAATCAAACTCTGTGGCCACCAGCGTTGCTGTATCAAAATCAATGGTCTGGTTTACAGTTGCCATCACTCCTAAGGTCATTAATTTGGCGATCATCTCATTGGCTTTGATACCCATTCGTTTGGCAAGCTCTGAAAGTTCAATGGCTTCATCAATCTTAATTCTTCTTTTAATCGCTTTCGGTGTAGTAATCTGGGTTTTCTGGAAATTCCCTTTCTTTCCTTTTGCCTCTTTTTTGCCGCGTTTTTTTCTACTACCACGGTTGCTGTTATATAATTCATCGCCCTCAATGACTGATTTTCTCTTACGCTGTTTGTGTTTGCCTTTCTTACGTCTGAGTTCATCCTCGTCAGAAAGCATTGGTATATCAGCCATTGGCAGAGGAGCTATCTTAGGTATCAAAGGAGCAGATGGATCACGGCGTTCCTTTATTGCCTGTGTCGTTACCTGTGGTTTTCTGGTTGGCCCGGTATTTGAAACATCCATTTTCGGACCGCCCCGTTTGTTATCATCACTGGATACTACGGATTTTCTTAAATTTTCAAGAACTGAAGGATCTGCGATTTTGACTATCTTAGCTGGTGTTGATTTTTTCTTTTTCTTCTTTTTTTTAGCTTTTTTGTCTGCGTCTTCCAATGACGGCTCAGATTTTTCTTCTGAAGCAGGTTCCGCATCTTTCACATTTATCTCTTTTCCCATATCCGGCTCAGGGGCAGTTGTTGTTTTTTTCTCTTCCTTTAAGACGTTACTTTCTTCAGCTTTGGGGTCTGTTTTCTCTTTTTCAGACTTAATGACATCAGGGTCAGAAACAACCACTGGTTTAATAACCTTTGCTGCAGTCGATTTCTTTTTGAATTTTGATTTTGGCTTTTCTTTTTCAGACTCTGGCTGGTTCTCTAATTCTGCCACAAGTTCCGGTTTTTGGATAGTTTCATCAACTGCTTTTTCTATCTCAACCTTTTGAGCTTTGATTTCTTCATGCACTATTTGTGGTTCTATCGGCTCTTGTTTTTCAATAACAACCTCAGATTCGATAAATTCATCATCACCTGATCCAGTGCCATCATCTTCAGTGACATCAGTGACAATCTTCCGCCTGCGACGAATAACCGATGGTTTCACTTTATCATCAGTCTTTTGTTTGCTTTTTCCCGAAAGGCCTTGTCTAATTGCACGAAGATCACTGTCTTCAAGAGAACTCATATGACTTTTAACTTCAATCTTCAACTCTTTCATCTTATTTAAAAGTGCTCTGTTTGTCATATTAAGATCTTTAGCTAACTCATATACCCTGACTTTCGCCATTTATTGCCCCCAATAATACTCATTTTTATTCTTTGTGCCCTAAACCCGCATTATATTCAATTTTTATTCATTGTTTTCTTCATCCGGCTTGTCATCTTCTTCAGCTACTTCTTCAGCTTCAACTACTTCCTCAGCTTCAACTACTTCCTCAACTTTGGCTGCTTCTTTGGCTGCTTCTTTGACTGCTTCTTTGACTGCTTTTTCAGCTGCGGCTACTTCTTTGGCTACGACTGCTTCTTCTTGTTCTTTTTCCATAATCAATTTTGATTCTTCAATCATGGCTTTAACCTTTGCCACTTCAAATTCAGTAATTGAGACAAGGTCTTCCACATCTGCTTCCAAAATATCTAACAATGAAGAATATCCACTTTTAAACAGCACTTCAGCCATAGCAAGGCCAATGCCGGTTAATTTCATCAGACTGTCATATCCCTCTTTGAGCTCACGGCTATATTCTTCTTCACTGGTCACTTCCAGGTGCCATCCGGTTATTTCACAAGCCAGGGAGACATTCTGCCCGCCCTTACCAATGGCAATGGAAAGATATTCATCATTAACAATGACTTCCATGGACTGATTATCTTCATCAATGATGACCCTGGCAATCTCAGCTGGAGACAGGGAATTGCAGACAAATCTGGCAATATCCGGACTCCATTGAACAATATCAATTTTTTCACCACGAAGTTCCTGAACAATGCTCTGAACCCTGTTGCCTTTCATTCCAACACAGGCCCCAACCGGATCGACATCAGAATCAATGGAAGATACGGCAATTTTAGCCCGGGTTCCTGGAACCCGTGCCGCCGCACGAATAGTAACAATGCCTTCAGAAACTTCAGGAACCTCGGTCTTGAACAGCTCAACAATAAAATCCGGATGTGTTCTAGACAAAATGATCTGAGCCCCTTTTGATTCTTCTAAAACATCCAGAACAAGGGCACGAATTCTGTCCCCTCGCTTGTAATTTTCTTTTGGCATCTGATCTCTTGGCCTCAGCACAGCTTCAGCCTGGCCCAGATTGACAACAATACTGCCCCTGTCAAAACGCTGAACAATGCCGTTGATAATTTTTCCTTTTTTATGGATAAAATTTTCATAAACAGCATTTCTTTCCGCTTCCCGCATCTTTTGAATGATAACCTGCTTGGCTGACTGGGCAGCTATTCGACCAAAATCCTCAGTATCCACACGAATGCCTAGACTGTCGCCAATCTCACATTCAGGATCATATTCATATCCTTCTTCAATGGTCAGTTCACTGTCTTCATATTCAACGACTTTCACCACCTCTTTAAAATGGAAGACTTCAACATCACCGGTTTTCGGATCATAATGAACTTCAATATCAGCTCTAGGCCCAATCTTCTTTCTGGCTGCGGAGATAATTGCCTCTTTCAACGTGTTAATCAGAACTTCAGCATCAATACCTTTTTCCCGGCTTACCTGGTCAATAACCTTTTTAATATCTGTGATAATCATTAGTAAACACTCTCCATATTACTGACCTGCAAGTATTGCTTTGCTGATCGCGTGGTCTTTTATTTCAACCTGTTTTCCGTCAACAGCAATTACAACAGAATCATCATTAACTATCTCAAGAATTCCGGTAAACTTTTTTTTATTCTCAATCAACTCGTTTGTTTCAAGCTTGATTCTTTCACCCTTGAATCGATAATAATCTTCTTTTTTATTCAATGGCCGATTGGGTCCGGGAGAAGAAACTTCTAATCGATATTTGTCTATTCCTTCAACCTGAACATCAATAAGATCTCCAAGCTGCCGGCTGACATAAACACAATCATCAAGAGTAATACCGCCGGGTTTATCCATAAAAAGCCGGATAATATTTTCCCGATTATTGGTGACATATTCCACATGAACCAGTTCAAAATTTTCTGCCTGGCAGAATGGTTGGGCAACTTGTTTTATTTTTTCAACTAACATTATCAGCTTTCACTTTGGCAAGGTGTCAAACCCTTTTGCCGTCTCCTTTTATTAACCATCCTCAAATACAAAAACGGGCAGATGCCCGTTCCCAATACAACATTAACAAATCTTCCCCAGATTACATCCATGGTTCAGATCAACCACTCACTCCAATCAATGGAACATTTTCTGCCATCCATTCTTATAAAAATGGAGCGGGCAACGAGACTCGAACTCGCGACATCAAGCTTGGGAAGCTTGCACTCTACCAGCTGAGTTATGCCCGCATTAGCGGATTAATATAACAACCCCTATGACTTTTGTCAATAAGGCTTTTAAACAGGAAGGAACAGCCCTTATCAACTACTATAAAAGCTGATTTTACAGCTATTCCGGCAGTTTTGCATCAAATTGATCGATGATTGATCCTGAGATCTTTGTGTGCAATTTTTGAATATTTTTTTCTTTTAAGGTTTTATTTTCCGATCGGTAAACCACCCTGAAAGATAAAGATTTTTTCCCATTTTCAAGAGGCTTGCCTTCAAAAGAATCAAACAAAAAAATTTGCTCAACCAATGCATCTTTGCTGGTCTCCTGCTTCATCTGGCTCAAGATATCCCCGACAGGGACTATTCGATCCACAATAATGGTGATATCTCTTGATATGGAAGGAAACCGTGGCAATGAAGATGCAACAATTTTTTGTGGCAAAAGATCCATTATAGGCTCAAGGTTGAAATCAAAAACAAAGGCGTCTTGTTTTAATCCGTAATTTTTCATCACCTTTGCATTAATTTTTCCAAGTGATCCAATGATTTTATCATTGGATTTAACCCATGCGGCATAGCCATTTTGATAGTAGGGGCAGGAACGATCTTCAATCTTCTGGAAAACCAGATTTTCAATCATGAGCGCTTCAAAAAGTCCTTCAATCAATCCTTTGAGATCAAAAAAATCAACCTCACGTTTTTTTGAGTGCCAGGACTGATCAGAACGAATTCCCGTCATCAGTCCTGCAATGACTTCATGCTCCCGGGGCAATGATCCTTTTTGAGTAGCATAAAAAATCTTACCGATTTCAAACAGGCTCAATCGAGTTAATTGCTGTGAAATATTTTTTTTCATTGTTTCCAAAAGGCCGGGTAACAATGAACTTCTCAAGACCGACATCTGATCGGAAATCGGATTCAATATGGTTTCAACTTGTCGCCGGTTATCATCCTGGGCCAGATTCAATCGATCACAGGATTGCTCATGAACAAAATTATAATTGATGGCTTCATAAAAAGAAAATCCGGTCATGATCTGCCGAATCTTTGCTCTCAGGCGAATCACAGGAGACAATGCTTTTCCTTTGGCAGCAACTTGAGGATAACTGGTTTTAATATTGTTGTACCCCCACAGCCTGGCCACTTCTTCGGAAAGGTCTTCCGGCCTGGTCACATCCACCCTGAAAGAGGGGACAGCTACTTTGATCTGATCGTCACCTGTTTTCTGGACACCAAACTCAACAGATTCAAGGATCATTTTAATCTGGTTTACAGAAAGATCCGTTCCCAATCGAGTATTCAGCGATTTTGTATTGACATCAATAACAACAGGAACGCTCTTTTGAGGATGTTCATCAATAATATCTTCAGCAATGGTAGCATCACAAATATTGGCCATCAAGGCAATTGCTCGATTCAATGCGTTCACAGTCCCTTCCGGATCAACCCCGCGCTCAAATCGGTGAGAAGCATCAGTTGCAATCCCGGTTTTCTTTGCTGTTTTCCTTACAGAGACCGGATTAAAATAGGCACTTTCAACCAACACTCGAGTGGTTGTTTCTAAAATTTCAGAATTTTCTCCCCCCATAATCCCGGCCATGGCAACAGGTCGATCTCCGTCACAAATCATGAGCATGTCTGATTCAAGCTTATGTTCTTTGCTGTCAAGCGTAGTAAAAGCGATATCATCTCCTGCCCGCCGGACAATAATTTGACCCTTTGCAAGCTTGTCAAAATCAAAGGCATGAAGTGGCTGACCCGTTTCCATCATTACAAAATTGGTAATATCCACTACATTATTAATAGCCGTCAACCCGACAGATTCAAGTCTTTCCTGCAGCCAGAAAGGAGACGGACCAATTTTTATATCAAACAGGAGACCGGCTGTATATCGGGGGCAAAGATCTGGATCAAGAATTTTGACACTGGCATGATCATGGATGGATATATTCCCGATTTTATCCTTGGGTAAAGAGAAATCAGGCAAAATAATTTTTTGAGAGGGTGTTGTAAACGCACCGACTTCACGGGCTACACCAATCAGACTTAAGCAATCCGGCCGATTGGGCGTCAAATCGATTTCTAAAATTGTATCTGTCAAAGCCATGGCCTCTCCAAGCGGCGTACCTGTCGCAACATCACAATCAAGATCCATGATACCTGAAGCATATGAATTCAATCTTAACTCGGAAGCACTACAGAGCATTCCGTGTGAATCCTCACCTCGAAGCTTACCTTTTTTAATTTTTAAATCACCAGGCAGAACAGCGCCGGGCAAGGCACAAGCCACTGCCATGCCTTGTTTTACATTGGGGGCACCACAGACTATTTGAACCAGCTCATCTTTTCCCACATCCACCTGGCAAACCGAAAGCTTATCAGCATTTGGATGTTGTTTAACCTCTTTAACCCTGGCCACAACAATATTGTCCAGATAATCATATCTTTCTTCGACAGAATCGACTTCAAGGCCGGCCATGGTCAATTCTTCGGAAATCACAGACGGCTCAAGGTCAATAGAGATATACTCTTTTAACCAGTTTAAACTGACTTTCATATCAAAACTGCCCCAGAAAACGAATATCGTTTTCATAAAATTTTCTGATGTCATCGATACCATATTTTAGCATAGCCATACGCTCGATACCGATACCAAATGCAAATCCTGTATATTTATCCGTGTCGTAATTCACATTTTCAAAGACTGCCGGATGAACCATCCCGGAACCCAAGACCTCAAGCCATCCAGTTTTAGAACAGATTCGACATCCCTTTCCCTTGCACATAACACAACGGATATCAACTTCCGCACTGGGCTCGGTAAAGGGAAAAAAACTGGGTCTGAACCGCAAAGAGGTTTCTTTATCAAAAAATTGATGAATGAATGTTGTCAAAATTCCTTTTAAGTCACCAAAAGAAATATTTTTATCCACCATCAGGCCTTCAACCTGATAAAACATAGGGGTATGAGTGACATCTGAGTCACACCTGAACACCTTGCCCGGTGATATAATTCTTACCGGCGGCTCAGTCTTCTCCATTACACGGGGCTGTGATGGAGAGGTGTGGGTTCTTAAAACAATATTTTCTGACACATAAAAGGTATCCTGCATATCTCTTGCCGGATGATATTTAGGAATGTTCAACGCCTCGAAATTATAATAATCGGTTTCAACTTCCGGACTTTCGGCAATATCAAACCCTAACCTTAAAAAGATATCACAAATTTCATCGGCCACCTGGGTGATAGGGTGAAGAGAGCCTTTATGACAGGGTCGACCCGGAAGCGTAACATCAATACCTATAAAATCTTTTTCATTTTTTGCATCAAGTTTTAAAAAAGCTGATTTTATTGCAGCTTCTATTTTACCTTTTAAAATATTGGCATTTTTACCCGCATCAGGACGATCTTCCGCAGGAAGAGATGAAATATTGCGTAGAAAAGCAGTAAGAACTCCTTTTCGGCCAAGGTATTTTATTGACAGCGCTTCAAGCTGTTCTGAATCATCTGCCCGTTCTATGCATCCAAAAGCTTCTCGTTCAATATCAATAATATTGTTTTGCAAAATAACCCCACAAATTGTTCGATCGAATCAAGCCAGCTTAATTAAACTTTTGATCTAATTAAAAACACCGGCTTAATTAACTTTGGCACTGGCCATTGATGCCAACTGGGAAAACCCTGCAGGATCAAAAATTGCCAAGTCAGCCAGAACTTTACGATCCAGTTCACTGCCGGCCAAACCAAGGCCATTGATAAATTTGCTATAAGAAAGGTTATTCATTCTTGCGCCTGCATTAATCCTGATAATCCACAGTTTTCTAAATTCTCTTTTGCGCACCCGTCTATCCCGATATGCATACATCAAGGCTTTATCAACTGCGTCCGCAGCGGTACGGTAAAGCTTGCCTCTCCCACCTCTAAACCCTTTTGCAAGTTTAAGTACTTTATTTCTACGCCGTCTTGCCTTAAATCCTCTTTTGACTCTCATCTTGCCAAGCTCCTTGAATTCTTACGTATTTTTAAAATCAAACATTCTGCGATCCGGATAAAACATTATCCATTAGGCAGTAAACGTCTGACCTCTTTCATATTACTCTTATCAACCATCTGATCTAATCTCAAAGATCTTTTTCTCTTGGTACTTTTCTTTGTCAGAATATGGCTGGCATGGGATTTACGGAATTTATATTTTCCTGACCCTGTTTTTTTAAACCGCTTTGCCGCCGCTCTGCATGTTTTAATTTTAGGCATTTGATCCTCTCCTGTATTACATTTTCTAAAAAAGAGATGGTGGTATATTATTTGACACAATATACCACCATACATTTACTATGTATTATTTCCTTAGCCGTCCGGCTATTTAAAAACTATATTATTTAGCCCCCAAAAGCATTGTGATAACACGACCTTCATATTTCGGAGATTGTTCAACCTGGGCAAAATCAGCGGTCATGGCAATAATTTTTTCCAAAATAATATTGGCCTGCTCTTTGAGCATAAACTCTCGTCCTCTGAAAACCAATGTAACCTTGACTTTATCATTTTTACTGATAAATTTTTCAATATGTTTGACCTTGGTTCCAAGGTCATGATCATTTGTTTTAGGCCGGACCTTTATTTCCTTAATCTGAGTCGTCTTTTGTTTGCGTTTGGCCTCCTGCTTTTTTTTGGTCAGCTCGTACTTGAATTTTCCATGATCCATTATCTTGCAGACAGGCGGATTTGCATCCGGTGACACTTCAACCAAATCTAGATTGTCATCTCCCGCAATCTTCAAGGCCTCTTGAATCGTCAGAATTCCTATTTGCTCTCCATCAGCGCCAATCACACGAACCTGGCTGGCCCGAATCCCCTTATTCACAATTGTCTGATCCACTCTTCCGCGCTTAGCTATCCGACACCTCCTGCAATAGTTCAGTTCTCATTTAGTTTTCAATAGAACAAGCATAACCCTGCGATTGTAATGGCTTGCCTAAAAAAATGCAAGTATTATTTATTTTAAAACCTTTTCTTTTTCTGTTCAAGGGTATATTTTTCAAGGTAGCTGTTTTTCCAATATAAGTTACTCTCTTTATTAAAAAAATTATAAAAAAGATCAAGGCTTTTTTGCCGTAAAACCCCTGAAACCACTTCAATTTCACATTTTTTATACAACGGCGGCAGTTTTTTTAAATCGCAACGGGTACCGCCGCCCATGGGATCCTCATATGCATAAACTATTGTTGGGATACCTGATAAAATAATGGCACCAAAACACATCAAACAAGGTTCCATGGTACAATAAAGGACGGCTTTTTCTGGTTTAAACCCAGACTCCAAAGTTTCAAGAGATAATAATGCCCGGATCTCGGCATGGTTAATCTCACTGAAAAACGGCAAATCCTGCGTGGTTCCTTTTCTATTGCCACTGGCAATTATCACGTCATTTTGAACAATAACACACCCGACTGGAAACTCGTTGTTTTCAAACGCAATCCGGGCCTGATCAATAGCCAAGCCCATAAAATACTGGTCATCCAATTTTATAACCCTCTTTTAAAAACAAAACACCTTATTTGTAACTTGCCAAAACGCCTGTCAAACGATACTAAATGTTTAGTTGACCTTGCTTTTTTTACTGAATCCTGTATTTTATTTAGACCTTACTAAATATTAAATATCGAGGAAATATTCAACATTAATTATGAAAGTAAAAAAGAAAATATATACCCGAGAAGATCCTTTGGATAAAAACCTTTGTATCCGCGAGAAATTTCAGATCAGGGAGCTAAGCTTTCTTTCAGAATATGGCACAAAGAGCTATAATGCCAATCGTAAAAATTTGGAAAACAATCATTGCAATATCAGAACGCCTTTTCAAGTGGACAGAGACCGAATTTTATATTCCAATGCCTTCAGACGACTGAAACATAAAACTCAAGTTTTCCTGTCTCCTTTGGGAGATCACTTTCGAACCCGTCTCACCCACACCCTTGAAGTGGCCCAAATTGCCAGAACCATTGCCAGAACCATGCGCCTTAATGAAGATCTTGCAGAAGCCATTGCTTTGGGTCACGACCTGGGCCATACGCCCTTTGGTCATGGCGGGGAAACTGCGCTCACTGAAGTCTATTCATCCCATTTTTCCCATTCGTACCAGAGTTTAAGAGTAGTAGATTCTCTTGAGAACAAAGGGAAAGGCCTTAATCTGACAGAAGAAGTCAGGGACGGCATCTTAAAACACTCCAAAGGGTTTGGTAATATCATACCCTCTTCACTGGGTGAAACAGCGATTACGGTTGAAGGCCAATTGGTCAGAATTGCGGATATCATTGCCTATTTAAATCATGACCTTGATGATGCCCTCCGCGGCAAAGTCGTTGAGTTAAACGATGTCCCGGATATTTGTCGAAAAAAACTGGGAAATACTCATTCCCAGAGAGCCAATACCATGATTGAAGAGCTGGTTTACAACAGCGGCCCAAAAGGTGACAAATTCATCCTGGACATTGGGAAAGACACCTTTCATGCCATGACCATATTAAGAAAATTCTTATATGACAGGGTCTATCGTTCCCCTGCGGTTCACAATGAATTTGTCAAAGCTAAAAGAGTAATCATCGGGCTTTACAACTATTTTATAGAAGATCCGGATGCCCTTCAAAAAGAGTTGGAAAAAATGGAAATGGCCCCATGGGATGAATCAAAGATACCGCTTAAACAGTCTGTATGCGATGTCATAGCCAGTATGACCGACCGATATGCACTGAATCTGTATTCAAAACTTTTCTTTCCAAAACCTCTGGTTTAAACTTTTCATGACCAATCAAGCATTTACTCTCCTTTTCGATCTTTATCATACCATGGATGCTGCCTGGAATACGACTGCCAAGGCCTATTCCTTTAAATGTAATGGTTGCAAAGACAATTGCTGCACATCTTTATTTTACCATTACACCCATATTGAACAAGCCTATCTGCTGCACGGATTCCAACGACTCAAACCAGACAAACGATCCAAGGTCTTAAATCTTGCTAAAGCATATTGTGAAAAAACCTTTGATCACGGGGATGAAAGCAAAAGCTTGAAGATTTTATGTCCAGTCAATAAGGATGGCCGCTGCCAGCTTTATCAATATCGGCCAATGATATGCAGACTCCATGGCCTCCCCCATGAGCTGAACCGCCCGGGCAATGAACCCGTCAAAGGACCAGGCTGCGACGCCGGGCAATTTAATACCAAAGACTATGTCCGTTTCGACCGAACCCCTTTCTATCAACAAATGGCCCAAATCGAAATAGCATTCAGACAAAATACAAATCTGTCCGGCAAGTTGAAAATGACAATTGCTCAAATCCTATTATCTGAATAATCTTTTTACATTTTATTTATTGTCTGTTATAGGCTTTTAACAATGGCAAAAAATCTTAATGATGACATGTAACAGATAAAAGGAACGCCCCCAATGGCAAATCAGACAAATCAGGTCAAAAAAATTGTAACCATTGGTGGTGGCAGCGGTCAATTTGTTTTATTGTCCGGATTAAGGGACTCTGACAACACAGATATCACTGCCATCGTCTCCATGGTAGATTCAGGCGGCAGTACGGGGCGGCTGCGGGATGAATTAGGTATTTTACCGCCAGGAGATATCTTAAAATGTATTCTTGCGCTTTCCCCTCACCAGAACGCTTCCCGTTCCATCCTGCTAAAGCGTTTCAAGAATGACCGACGTCTTGAAGGTCACAGCGCCGGGAACATGTTGTTAACAATGCTTTCAAGATATACAGGTAATTTCCCGGCAGGCGTTACCGCCCTTGCTGAGATTTTGGATGCAAAAGGCACCATCTTACCTGTCACCCTGGACCGGGCCACTCTGGTGGCAGAGCTCACCGACGGCAAAAGAATTTTTGGTGAAGCAGCCATTGATCTTCCCCGGGGCAATCAACGAGAACAGATTAAAGATGTTTTTTTAGTTCCTCACCATCAGGCAGAAATCTCTGTATATCCACCTGTGTTAGATGCGATTGAAGCAGCGGATTATATTTTTATCGGTCCCGGAGATCTGTTCACTTCCATCATTCCCAACCTGATTGTCCCAGGGATTAAACAGGCTCTTGAAAAAACGTCAGCTAAAATCTTTTTTATAATTAATATCATGACCAAATTTGGTGAAACCCAGAATTTTGCAGACAAAGATTTTATCCTTCAATTAGAAGAACATGTGGGGCGACAGTTAGACGGTGTGATTGCCAACAGCACCAAGCCTTCCCAGGATATTCTGGATGCCTATTCCCAGCAGAAATCCGACTTTGTCTGGATTGATACCACCCATGAATTTTGGGAGCAAAGACAGATCATTCTCACTGATATTCTTGATGCCAATGCCGGCATTGTCCGACATGACCCCAAAAAGCTGGCCCGTATCATTCAAGAAATCATATAGACGTCTTCTTCAATTAGGAGGATTAAACAATCCCAATGGGCATGGAAGGCACTCTTTCCCCTCCCAGGACATAGCCGCCATCAAGCCGTAAGACACTGCCGGTCATATATGGGGCATCCTTTATAATAAAAAGGCAGGCTTTGACCACATCATCCAGATTGCCGGTTCTATTTAACAAGGTGTGATCAATCAGAGATGATTTTTCTTCTTTGGTAAGGACTTGGGTCCATCCTCTTGTCCCCTGGGCATGACGGGTTTCAAAAATCCCCAGCATGATTTCATTGACCCGGATATGGGGAGCGCCCATGCGAGCCCAGGTTTCGGTCAAGCTTGATACACCCCGATTCGCAGCCGCATAGGCATCGTTAAAGACAAGCGCGGCAGGGCCGGATCGGCCCACAATAGCCGCAATGGAAGATAAATTGATGACCACTGCTTCCTGTGAATTTTGCAATAGAGCAAAAACAGCATCAAATACCCATCGTTTGGCCTTGAGTGTGGTCTCAATCTCAAGATCCCATTGTTCTTCAATATATTTTCCATGAACCGTGGGCCAGCCACCCCGCTCAATATTATTGATCAAAATATCCAGTCGTCCATATTTTTCTTTGATGACAGCAGCCAGTTTCTCAATATCGTTTATCTTGCGCAGATCTGCTGTAATAATTGTATATTCAGCACCGGAATCCTTAAAGTCAGCTTCCATGCTGTCAAAAGAATCTTCCCAGTCATGGCGGGTCACGACAAGCCTGGCTCCCTGATTTGCCAATGAGAGGCCAATGGCTTTGCCGATTCCTTTGACCGCTCCTAACACCATGGCCACTTTGCCTTTGATCTGCATAACCCTTATTGGCCCAACTTCATTTGAATGCCGAAAAGTATCTTTTTGACCCATTCAATTCCAAGACCCAGCAGGGCTTGATCATGGGTTTTGATTTCTTCCATATAAGCATCTGAAATATCAACATCTTTTAACAGATTATTCTCAACAATCTGTGTTCGAAATTCATCCAAATTGTACAGCGCCAGGTAAAATTTATCTGACTGGGCCCCGTCAAGCATACCCGGCAGCATTCTATTTTTTAAACTGATTAACTCCATGAGCTTATCATTTTGAATATTGTGCTTTTGTACATCTTGACCTTTAAGCCACTCTCGGACGGTCTGGCCGGATCTATTGCAAAACCCTTTGCAATGCGGTTCTTCAATCAGAGCAAAAAATTCACCAATATCTCCTGTCTCTCTTGATCGTGCAATGGCCCTGGCCAAAGGATACATTCGACAGGATGCGGGTCGATCCTCATAGACCGAACATCCTTTTGGCGTGACAAATGGACATGCATGACCGGTATCCGGATTGGGTTTAAAGGTTAAAATGGGCAACCCCGACTCTGGGCCATGATGAAGAGACGTATATTTTTTTATAAACACCTGGGAAGAAATACCCAAATATTTTTTCAGCCGTAAAATATCGTATGGGGTCAGGGTTTGATTTAAATCCCTGCAACATTCATTAAAACAATCATTATCAGAACTGCATTTGAAATTTATTGGGTCATCCAGATTGATCGGAATCATATCTTCTGTCATGTTTGTTCCTTACTCCCATTAATACAAATTTATTGTTTGTTTTAAATATCAATATTTCCCTTTGATTACCAGTCTCTTTTTAGCCGCCAACAACCATTGATTTTTATTTTTAATCTCCTACCATATATAGTATGAAAATCCATTCTTATTTAATATATATTGTTATTATGAAATCGAGTCAAAACGATTGAAAAACTTGGCCAATCTTTTTTGAAAACTTGTTGACAAAATCGATCCTAGGATGATATTTTGACATATTTTGCGAAGCCCGGAACAGCATTAAAAATAGATAGTTTTATCCGGGAACGGCTAAAGGATTACCAGGTTGATAATGGAAATTACAGCCTACTTTGTTTATAAAACAGTAGCACAGCGGTATTGTGCAATTTGATTAACTTAAATTATGGAGGTATTTTAAATGCCATCTTTTGTAATTGCAGAAAAATGTGACGGCTGCAAAGGTGGGGACAAGACAGCATGCATGTACATCTGTCCCAATGACCTGATGGTTCTTGAACCAAATGAAATGAAAGCATACAACCAGGAACCAGATCAGTGCTGGGAATGCTATTCATGTGTAAAGATCTGTCCTTCGCAGGCAATTGAAGTAAGAGGTTATTCTGACTTTGTTCCCATGGGGGCCTCTGTTGTTCCGATGATGGGGACGGAAGACGTTATGTGGACATGTAAGTTCAGAAACGGCGTTGTAAAACGCTTCAAGTTCCCGATCAGAACAACTCCTGAAGGTGAAGCAAACGCGTATTCTGATCTTAAAGGTAAAGACCTTGACAGTGGACTTCTTTCTACTCAGGAAGCAGACGGTTATGTACTTGTAGCTCCTAGTGAGCTTGCATAATTTTAATTGTCATCCATATAATTTGATACTTTATACATAATTTTGGAGGTATATAATGGCATTACCTAACAAGCCGCTTGGAGAACTTAAAGCTATAAGAGACCCAGAGGTTGATAAAAGAGAAGTTGATGTTCTGATCGTTGGTGGCGGTATGGCTGCTTGCGGAACAGCATTTGAAATCAAAAAATGGGCAAGCGACGACACAAAAATTCTTCTTTGTGACAAAGCCGCTCTTGAAAGATCAGGCGCAGTAGCTCAGGGTCTTTCAGCAATCAACACATATGTTGGCGAAAACAAACCTGAAGATTATGTCCGCATGGTCAGAAACGACCTTATGGGTATTGTTCGTGAAGACTTGATCTTTGACCTTGGCCGTCATGTTGATGATTCTGTACATCTTTTCGAAGAATGGGGACTCCCTGTCTGGAAAAAAAGCGCAGAAGGCAAGACCCTTAATGGTAAACAAGGCCTGAAACAAGGTACCCTTAAAAGCGGCGCCACTCCAGTTCGTACCGGTAAATGGCAGATCATGATCAATGGTGAATCTTACAAGAGAATCGTTGCTGAAGCCGGCAAAAAAGCCCTTGGCGCAGACAATATCCTTGAAAGATGCTTTATTGTTGAACTTTTGAATGACAAAGCAGATCCAAACAGAATTGCTGGCGCTGTCGGTTTCTCATTAAGAGAAAATAAAGTTTACATCATCAAGGCAAAAGTTATCATGGTTGCCTGCGGCGGTGCGGTTAACGTCTACCAGCCCCGTTCAGTCGGTGAAGGTAAAGGCCGCGCATGGTATCCCATATGGAACGCTGGCTCCACTTACACCATGGCATTGAGAGCAGGTGCTGAACTTTCCATGATGGAAAACCGTTTCACCCCAGCCCGTTTTAAAGATGGTTACGGCCCAGTTGGTGCATGGTTCCTTCTTTTTAAAGCTCAGACCGTTAATGGTCTTGGTGAAAACTATGCTGCTTCTGACGAAGCAAAAGCAGAGCTTGCAAAATATGCTCCTTATGGAACCGCAGCTGTTACACCGACCTGCCTGAGAAACCATCTCATGCTGAATGAGTATAAAGCTGGCCGCGGCCCCATCATCATGAAGACTTCCGCAGCCCTCGCAAAGTTGGCTGAAACCATGGATAAAAAAGAACTCAAGCACCTTGAAGCAGAAGCTTGGGAAGATTTCCTTGACATGTCCATTGGTCAGGCCGGTCTCTGGTGCGCAACCAATACCGAACCTGAGAAAAAAGACTCTGAAGTTATGCCGACTGAACCGTACCTTTTGGGTTCTCATTCCGGCTGCTGCGGTATCTGGTGTTCAGGTCCGAACGAAGACTGGGTTCCTGCTGAATATAAATGGGGTTACAACAGAATGACAACCGTCAGGGGTCTTTTCACATCCGGTGACGGCGTTGGTTGTTCCGGTCATAAATTCTCCTCCGGTTCCCATGCAGAAGGCCGCATTGCTGCAAAATCCATGATTCAATACCTGAGAGATGAAGGCAGCAAAGTGACTGGTTTTGCAGAAACTGATGCAGAGCTGGTTGACATGGTTTACAAACCGGTCAGAAATTATCTTGACCATTGTGCCTATACAACAGATGAAACAGTTAACCCGAATTATTGCAAACCTTCTGGTATGGCATTACGTCTGATGAAGATGACCAATGAATACGGTGGTGGTACATCCACTTATTATATGACTTCTGGCAAAAACCTTGAGATCCTCATGGACCTGTTCGAAATGTTCCGTGAAGACCTTGAAAAAATTGCTGCCGGTGATCTGCATGAACTGTTAAGAGCATGGGAAATTACCCACCGCCTTTACACAGCTCAGGCTCACAACCGTCATATCCAGTACCGCCAGGAATCAAGATATCCCGGCTTCTACTACAGAGGCGACTTCATGGGCCAGAATGACAAAGAATGGTTCTGCTTTACGAATTCTTCATACAATAAAGCAACCAATGAGTGGACCTTGAAAAAAGCACCTTATATTAAGATTATTGCCGACTAACGTTGAAAATTGATCTTAAAGTACGTTCTTAGATCGAAAAATGACCTCCAGGTGTTGGAAACCAGCACCTGGGGGTTTTTTAAGATTATAAAGGTTTTAATTTTCTTCCCGTCTCCTCTTTTGTAAATGTAAAAAAGTATTTTTTTGCATTTACAAAATAGGAGAGAGGCTGGTAAAGACTTAACTATCTAAAAAGGGAGTTCCCTTTTTAGATGTGGCAAATCAATAATAATTAACCCAAAATATAAATAACCCAAATGCACGGAGGGACAGCATGACAACAGATAATTCAGCCCCGGTTAGTGGAAGCATTATGGTGGTTGGTGGTGGCATCAGCGGCCTTACAACTGCCTTAGAAGCTGCCGAAATGGGGTATGAGGTCTTCCTGGTTGAAAGAAGACCATCCCTTGGCGGAAGAGTATCCCAGTTAAAACACTACTTTCCCAAACTTTGTCCGCCCACTTGCGGACTTGAGATTAACTACAAAAGGATCAAGGACAATAAAAACATTACCGTATTCACCATGTCTGAAGTTCAGAATGTACAAGGTTCTGCCGGTGATTACACAATAACGCTTAAAACATCTCCCAGATACGTGAATGAAAATTGTACGGTCTGCGGTGAGTGCGAAAAAGTCTGTGACACTGAGATCTCAAATGAGTTCAACTTTGGCATGGATCGAAGAAAAGCGGCTTATCTGCCAAACAATATGGCCTTTCCCATGCGCTACGTCATGGATGCTGCCATGAGCACAGATGATCGTGATAAAGTAAAAGACGTCTGCAAATATGATGCAGTTGACTTTGATATGGCAGAAAAAACCATTGACCTGAAAGTCGGTGCAGTTGTCTGGAATACCGGGTGGACACCTTATGATGCTACAAAAATTGACAATTTGGGTTTTGGCCGGTACCAGAACATTGTAACCAATATGATGTTAGAAAGAATGGCCTCCAATAATGGTCCCACACAAGGCAAAATTATCCGACCATCAGATGATAAAGCCCCTGAAACCATCGCATTTGCACAATGTGCCGGGTCCCGTGATGAAAACCATCTGCCATACTGCTCTTACATCTGTTGTATGGCATCTTTAAAACATGCTACTTATCTGAGAGCTCAGTATCCTGAGGCAAAAATCTATATTTATTACATTGATTTGAGGACGCCGGGCAGAAAATATGAAAACTTCTATGCCAAACTCAAAGCAGATGAAAATATATTCTTTGTAAAAGGTAAAATTGCAGAAGTTTCTGAAGAAGCCGGCTCTGGCAACATTAATATAGTTGCAGAAGATACCATCTCCGGTGAGAAAGTTCGACAGACCGTTGATTTACTTGTCCTTGCAACGGGCATGCAACCCACTTGTGCCATTAACAAACCCAATGCGGATCTGAATTACAATGCAGACGGTTTTATTGTTAACGACTTTCAAAAAGGTGGTATGTTTGCGGCCGGTTGTGCCAACAAACCTGCTGATGTTGTCACATCTAACCAGAATGCCACAGGCATGGCCCTCAAAGCCATTCAGACCCTAAGGAGGTAAGAGGACGATCATGGATAAAAAATACGGAGTATATATCTGCACAGGCTGTGGAATCGGCGAGGCTCTTGACATGGAGGCTCTGGTAGGTGTTCCTGATGAAGAGGGTGTCAATTGTACCACTCACCCGTTTCTTTGCAGTAAAGAAGGTGTACAATTAATTCAAAAAGATGTTGATGATGCAAAAGTTAATGCCATGGTTATTGGAGCCTGCTCCAGACGGGTTAACTTTGACGTGTTCAATTTTAATGGCTGCATTATTGAGAGAGTGAACTTGAGAGAAGGTGTTGCTTGGCCTCATTCAAGAGAAACTTACCCAAAACTTGAAGAAGACCAGAAAGATGATGGCGAACATTTTGATCCGGTTCAGATGAAAGCCGAAGATTACATCAAAATGGGCATGATCCGTGTTGAAAAAGTGACCCTTCCCGAACCCTATCAAACTGAAACTTTCTCAAGAAAGATCCTGGTCTTAGGTGGCGGTGTTACGGGTATGTCATCAGCCTTGGATGCTGCCAAAGCCGGCTATGATGTGACCATTGTTGAAAAAACAGACAAACTCGGCGGTTACGCCGCTAAGATGAGAAGCCAGATGCCGGTTGCAGAGCCTTTTGAATCTCTTCAGATGCCTGTTGTAAATGGCTTGATAGCCGAAATTGAAAGTTTCTCAAATATTGATGTCAGAACTGGAACAGAAGTTGCTCGTATAGCAGGGCAACCTGGTGAATTCACAGTGACATTCAAAACACCCGGTGAAAAAATCCCCTTCGACGTTCCATTCCCGCTTCCAGATGAAATGAAGATAGACGCGAACGGAAAAGAACTGGATGCAGAAGCCCAACATGCCAAATACCTTGAATATAATGTAGGCCGTGAAGACATCCTTCAGCTTGACCCGAATGGAGAGCTTTATGGAGCCGTTATTCTTGCTGCCGGTTGGAGACCAGCCGTTCTTGAAGGTGAAAAATATGCCCATCTTGGTATTGACCTGCCAGATGTTATCACCAACGATGAGTTCGAAAAAATTGCTGCCAAAGGAAAAGTAGTCCGACCTTCTGATGGTAAAGAAGCTAAAAATGTTGTTTTTATTCAGTCTCCAGGCAAAGATGAAGATGATGCAGACTTTGAATACACTGGTTCTGTTACCAGCCAGGTCGCACTGAAACAAGCCAGATATGTCCGAGATGATTATAAAGATGGTAAAGCCTATGTGATTTATCAGCATATGAGAACTCCAGGACTCCAGGAATATTTCTACAAAAGCATGCAGCAGGATGACGGAATTTTTCTTACCAAAGGTGCAGTCACTCAAGTGGCCCAGGCAGGTAACGGTCTTACGGTTACAGCAACGAACACCTTGCTGGGTGAAAATCTGGCAATTAATGCTGATCTGGTTGTTGTTGCCAGCGGTATGGTTCCTGTCACCAAAGATGATGCCACCATCAATTTAGCCTACAGACAGGGTCCTGGGTTCAGAGATAATGATATTTTTGGACAATATGCAGATTCAAACTATATCTGCTTTCCTTATGAAACTCAGAGAACCGGTGTTTATGCCGCAGGTGCCGTCAGACGGGCTATGACCATTGAAGAATCAATGGAAGATGCAACTGGTGCTGCCATGAAAGCAATCCAGTGTATTGAGAGCTCCCGCAAAGGTGTGGCTGTTCATCCAAGATCTGGCGATATGACCTTTCCGGACTTCTTTTTTCAAAGATGTACTCAATGTAAACGCTGTACGGTTGAGTGTCCATTTGGCGCCCTTGATGATGATGCAAAAGGAACACCAAAAGCGAACCCGACAAGATGCAGAAGATGTGGAACCTGTATGGGTGCCTGCCCTGAAAGAATCATATCTTTTGCTGACTACACTATTGATTCTATTGGTTCCCAGATTAAAGCGATCGGCGTACCGTCTGAAGATGATTATGATGAACCGCCATTAAGATTCCTTGCATTGATCTGTGAAAATGATGCCTTTCCTGCACTTGATATGGTGGGGTTGAACAGGATGGATTATTCCCCGAATGTTCGCGTTATTCCAATCAGATGCCTTGGTTCCATGAATACCATTTGGATTAAAGATGCGCTGGCTCAAGGTTTGGATGGTGTTATTGTCATCGGTTGTAAACATGGTGATGATTATCAGTGTCACTTTGTTAAAGGCTCTGAACTTGCAGAAATCCGTGTGGGTAAAATCGGTGACGCACTTACAAGTCTTGCACTTGAAGAAGAGCGTGTGGCCTTTGCAGAAGTTGCCATTGATGAATATGACAAGCTTCCCGGAATAATTAATGCCTTTGTTGAAGAAGTTGAAGACCTTGGTCCAAACCCATTCAAAGGATTCTAATGAAACTATTTGTAAAATAGTTCGGAGGTATCATAGTATGACTGAAATATATACAGCTCAACCTGATCTTGATTTTATAGCCCAAATAAGAGATCTAGGTGGAGAAACCTTAAAAAAATGTTACCAATGTGCCACGTGTTCGGTTGCATGCCCCATCGCTCCGGAAGACAGTCCGTTTCCTCGAAAGGAAATGATTGCAGCTTCCTGGGGTCTGAAAGACAGATTGATCGGAAGCGGCGACATCTGGCTATGCCACCAATGTGGTGATTGTACTGATCTATGCCCCAGAGGCGCAGCCCCTGGTGATGTCCTTGGTGCCATCAGATCAGCCGCCATTACTGAATATGCACAGCCAAAAGCATTGGCCATGGCAGTGAATGATCCCAAAAAACTGCCAATCCTTCTTGCTGTACCTGCCATCTGGTTTGCTATTCTGGCATTTATTACCATGAACCTAGGCTCAACCATGGATAAAATTTTTCATTATATTCCATTTGTTCACTGGTATCATGAAAACGGAGAAGGCATTGCTCATGCTGATTTTGTTTCAACCTGGTTTGTGGATATGACCTTTGTACCCTTAGCCACGTTTGCAGCAGTTGTCTTCTTCCTTGCTCTGAAAAGATTCCTGGTTGATATGCATAATAATGCAGTTGCTGAAGGGAAAACCGACAAAACCGATTTGGATTATAAAGCACTTTTCCAGAGCCTTATCAAAGTTATTCCCACGGTTCTCAAACATGATAAATTCAATGAATGTGAATCCAATAAAGATAGAGCCACGCCGCATATGATGGTGCTGTATTCATTTATCGGGCTCGCCGTTGTAACGGCTGTCTGCGGGATCATGCTTTATCTTGGCGGATATGCCGGACCTTATCCACAATTAAACCCTATTAAATGGCTCGCCAATATTTCCGGTGTTGCATTGGTTATTGGATCCGGGTTGATGATTAAAAACAGATTGGATAAAAAAGATGATCAGCTGACTGCCTATAAAGATTGGTTCATCTTGAGTATTGTTTTTGCACTGGGTCTGACTGGTATGCTCACAGAAATGACTCGCCTGGCGGGCATGGCCAGTGTCTCCTACTTTATGTACTACCTTCATTTAATTGCTATTTTTGAATTGTTTGCATTCCTTCCATTTTCAAAAATGGCGCACCTGGTATACCGGATGGCTGCAATGGCATATGCAGACTATGGAAACAGAAAATAACTAATAAATTATAATTTTCCAATAAGAAGAGGGGATTGATTTTTTAATCAATCCCCTCTTTTTTTTCTTGCATTTTTAAAAATGACGTAATACTCCATTATTACGTGATAGCTAGTATTTAAAAGTGTTGATCTGGTTGTAAGTGTTGCCAGAACAAATTTGGTTAAGTATGTGGGTGTAATACTAAGCAAGGAGGGAAATTCCGGTGGAAGGAACTATCAAGTGGTTTAATTCAAAAAAAGGCTTTGGATTTATTGAACAAGAATCCGGCGATGATGTGTTTGTCCATTTTTCAGCCATTGAAATGCCAGGTTTCAAAACACTTTCAGAAGGAGAGCGGGTAGAATTTGAAATCGAAGAGAATGACAAAGGGCTATCTGCTACCAAAGTCATGAAAGCATAAATTTTGTCGCAAACGGCCTTTAATGCAACAGACAAGGTTAAAAACACAATAAAAAAGGGTGACCTGATGGTCACCCCTTAACTTGTTTTGTAAGGCATTGACGAACAATGCTGTGACAATTACTCCGAGCTTAAACCCTTTCTGCCACCAGATCTCCCACTTCGCTGGTGCTGTAACCCATTTTTCCAGCTGAAAGACTTTTAATCTTGGTATCAGTAACATTCTTAACCGCATTTTCTATAGCTGTGGCAGCTTCTACTTCACCCAATGTTTCCAACATCATGGCACCAGCACAGATGGCCGCCAATGGGTTGATGATATTCATACCAGTGTATTTGGGAGCTGATCCGCCAATAGGTTCAAACATGCTGACACCTTTGGGGTTAATATTACCACCAGCAGCAATACCCATACCACCCTGAGTTTCAGCGCCAAGATCAGTGATAATGTCGCCAAACATGTTGGAAGTCACCAGCACATCAAACCATTCTGGGCTCTTAACCATCCACATACATGTAGCGTCAACATGGTAATAATTACGTTTTACATCTGGATAATCTTTTTCACCAATTTCATGAAAAGCACGCTCCCACAAATCAAACACATAGGTAAGAACATTGGTTTTACCAACCAGGGCAAGCGTATTTTCATCACCTATACCCTGTGCTTTTTTGCCAAATTTGCGGGCATACTCAAACGCATAACGCAGGCAGCGCTCAACCTGAAAACGGTTATAAACCATGCTTTGTACGGCGACTTCCTCAGAAGTGCCTTTCATGGAGATACCACCTATACCTGTATAGATACCACCAGAATTTTCACGGATAACAGCATAATTGATTTGTTCTGGCCCTTTGTTTTTCAAAGGCGTTTCGACACCAGGATAGAGACGTACAGGACGTAAATTAATGTACTGATCCAATTCAAAACGCAGACGCAGCAAGATGCCTTTTTCCAGAATGCCAGGTTTAACATCAGGATGACCAATAGCACCAAGAAGGATTGAGTCAAATTGTCTCAGCTCATCAGCTGCTGAGTCAGGCAGTACTTCACCAGTACGCAGATAACGGTCTCCGCCATAGTCAAAATCTGTCATTTCCAGTTTAAAATCGAATTTATCTGCGGCAACCTTCAGTGATTTTATAGCTTCATCAACTACTTCCGGCCCGGTACCATCACCGGGGAGTACGGCAATCTTGTATTTTTTTCCCATTTCCTTCTCCTAAGTGTGCAGCACCAGCATTTCAGGTGCCCTCAAATTAACGCCAAGGGCTTAAACCCCTTGCGGCATTTATTTCAAAATAACTCCATATATAATCCTATAATTTCACATGAGAGCATCTTACTTTTTTGTCAAGCCGGATATATATGATAAAACCCGTGTTTTTGTCAAGTAAAGCATCGAAAATTATCGAAAAACCAAGATGTAATCATAACCGTCGTATATTGTTGACTGAGACATGGCAAAATTGTTAAAACTATTCCAAAAGCAGATGGATACAAAGAAAAATGGCGAAAAACTATCCTTGAAACCTTTGCAAAAAAAAATGAGGACGCTTGAAACAAAAAAAGGCGCTTGAAAAAAAAGCACCCTTTTTTATGTTGTGGCGGGAGTGACGAGACTCGAACTCGCGACCTCTTGCGTGACAGGCAAGCGTTCTAACCAACTGAACTACACCCCCTCTAATCGTATCTTTTGGCTCATTTTTTGGTGGGCGATGCAGGGTTCGAACCTGCGACTTCAACCTTGTAAGGGTTGCACTCTCCCAGCTGAGTTAATCGCCCGAAAACCAAGTCGACTTATATCAATATTAAAAAATTGTGTCAAGTTAAAACTATTGGAAAATTAAATTTGAATCACTATTTTTAAACTAAACAAAATATTGTGAATAGCTTGCTTGCAAGGTTTTCATAAAAGTGATATAAAGAATGTAAATATTTACAGCAATTCAATATTTCATTTTCAAAAAAATCTTGAATCTATGCTTTTTTAACTTTACCTCCCAATCTGTTTTAATGGATGGGATATCAACATCGAATGATCTTTTTTAAAAATTCTTCAATTTTCACCAAGGAGTTTGATAATGGACCCAGTGCAAGGCTATCTTGAAATTATGGACAAAGGATTTGGGTTCCTGAGGAACATAGAAGAAAATTTCCAGCCCAAACCTGAAAACACCTATGTCCCCAACAGTTTAATCAGAAAATTAAATCTAAGGGAAGGTAGTTTTATTGAAGGATTTGGTGAAAAGAAAGGGCCCGGCAACCCCAACCTTGCCTTGATCAGGGTAGAGACGATTAACAATCTTCCCTTTGATGTTTTTATAGATACCCCATTACTGCAGGATCAAGTCAGTATCAATCCGTTTGAACGTTATACGCTCACCCAGGATGAAAATGATATTACCGGGAAAGCCCTGGACCTGATTGCACCCATTGGCATGGGTCAGAGAGGATTGATCATTTCACCGCCCAAATCAGGAAAAACAACCATATTAAGACACATGGCCAATTCTGTGATTCTAAACCATCCGGATACAAAAGTGTTTGTTCTTCTTGTGGATGAACGGCCAGAGGAAGTTACTGATTTCCAACGAGGCTTGATCGGCGCCCATGTGCTTTATTCTTCTGCCGACCAGCAGACTGGTCAGCATATGCGGATGACTCGAATTGCCATGCACACCGCCATCAGATGTGCTGAAATAGGACAGGATGCAGTCGTATTTATTGATTCTTTAACCCGGATGACAAGGGCTTTTAATAATGACACAGACAGTCATGGCAAAACCATGACCGGTGGATTAGGAGCCAATGCCATGGAATTTCCCAGAAAAATATTCGGCGCTGCCCGAAAACTTGAAAATGGCGGTTCCCTGACCATCATTGCCACCATCCTTGTGGATACCGGCAGTCGCATGGATGATATCATCTTTCAGGAATTTAAAGGGACTGGTAACATGGATCTGGTTCTATCCAGGGAATGCGCTGAACAAAGAATCTGGCCGGCCATTAATATCAATAAGTCAGGCACGCGAAAAGAAGATCTGCTCATGGACGAGGAAGAATACGAAAAAACGGTTCAACTCAGAAGAGCTGTCGCCACCAAAGATGAAATAAGTGCCATGACGGATTTTTTATCCTTTCTGGAGTAAAAAAGCTTATAAGAGCGCTCTTTTGAGGACCTGGGACATGTCCTCGGCATACACGATTTCCATCTGATTTTGAATCGCTTTAGGAATCTCTTTAATATCCTTTTTATTTTCTGATGAAACAATCACACATTTGATCCCGTTGGCATGGGCAGCCAATAGTTTTTCCTTTAATCCACCAACAGGCAACACCCTTCCGCGTAATGTAATTTCACCTGTCATGGCAATTTTTCTGGACACCGGCTTTCCTGTCAGAACCGAAACCACTGCTGTGCACATGGAAATACCGGCAGACGGACCGTCTTTGGGGATTGCCCCTTCGGGCACATGGATATGGATATCAAGATTTTTATAAAAATCAGGTTTAATGTTTAATTCTTTACTCCTTGATCTGACATAACTGACCGCAGCCTGGCTGGATTCTTTCATGACATCCCCCAGCTTTCCTGTCACCATGACATTCCCTTTACCCGGCATGGTGACCACTTCTATGGTCAAAAGTTCTCCACCGGCCTGGGTCCAGGCAAGGCCGGTGACAATCCCGACCTTATCTTCTTTTTCCAACGCACTATCCCGGAACCGATGCTGACCCAGGTATTTAATCAACATGGTGGTGGATATCTGAATTTTCTTTCGATCACCGGTTTTGACTATTTTTGTGGCAATTTTACGCAGCACAGAGGAAATTTCACGTTCTAAATTTCTAACCCCGGCCTCTCTGGTGTATCGCTTTATAACCGTTCGAATAGCATTTTTTGAAAACACAGCATCATTAACAGACAGACCATTTTCAAGTAATTGCTTGGGAACCAGAAAGCCATTGGCAATCTTTTGTTTCTCATAAACGGTATATCCGGGTATATGAATAACTTCCATCCGATCCCGCAATGGGGCTGGAATATCAAACAAGGTGTTGGCTGTGGTAATAAACAGGATCTGAGACAGATCATAATCGACTTCCAGATAATGATCATTAAAATTTTTGTTTTGCTCAGGGTCAAGGGCTTCAAGCAGGGCTGATGAAGGATCGCCCCTGAAATCCGAGGTCATTTTATCGATCTCATCCAGACAAAACACAGGATTATTATACCCGGTTTTTTTCAGTGTCTGAATAATCTTTCCCGGCATGGCACCCACATAAGTTCGTCGATGACCCCTGATTTCTGCTTCATCCCTGATGCCGCCTAAAGAAATCCTTGCAAAGGCTCTTCCCGTAGCAGAAGCAACAGACCTGGCCAGAGATGTTTTTCCCACGCCAGGTGGGCCCACCAGACAGAGGATAGGTCCTTTGATTTTTTTAACCAGAATCTGTACAGCAAGATACTCGAGGATTCTCTCTTTTGGTTTTTCAAGGCCGTAATGGTCTTGATTTAAAATCAGCTCTGCTTTTTCCAAATCGTTTCTTGACCGTTTTTTACGATACCAGGGAAGACAGGTCAGCCAGTCAATATAATTTCTGATCACTGTGGCTTCAGAAGACATGGGTGACATCATCTTAAGCTTTTCAAGCTCTCGCCTAACCATGGATGCCGCTTCTTTGGACATCCTTTTTTTCTTTATCTTGTTTTCAAGATCGCTGAATTCAGTTGCGCCACCATCATCACCCATCTCCTTTTTGATGGCCCGCATCTGCTCATTGAGGTAATGTTTTTTTTGAAGTGAATCCATCTGGTCTTTTACCCGCCCTTTGATTTTCTGGGACATGATAAAAACTTCAATCTCTTTTTGGATCATCTTGAGTAGCTGGAAAAAACGCTCTTCAATATTACCACATTCAAGCAATTGTTGTTTGCTTGCCACTTTAAAGGGCATCTGACTGGCGATGGTGTCGGCAAATCTTGATTCTTCTGCTGACAAGGCATCCAGATTTTTAAAAAAACTATTGGAAACAATGCCGGACATTTTTGCATACTGTTCAAAACTTTCGGTAACCGTTCGAATGGCCGCCTCACTGGCAGTAGCCGGCATAGGCGTTTCAATCACTTCAATATATTCAACAAACAGGCAACCGTCCTCCTCAACAAGCTTAACGATTTTCCCCCGCTCAACACCCTCAATCAAAGCTTTGACTGTTCCATCGGGTAATTTGAGAAGCTGGGTGATCTTGGCTTCAGTCCCCACTTGAAATATATCTTGTATATTAGGTTTTAAGACTTCAGGATCTTTCTGGGTAGTCAAAAATACCTTTTTATCCTTTGCCATGGCTTCGGATAATGCTTTGATAGACTTTTCCCTGCCCACAAAGACCGATGTGGTCACATAGGGGAACAATACCATATCCCTTAACGGCACCAACGGCAGCTGTTTTTTTATGCTTTCAGAACCATCCTTATTGAAAAACTTGGGGATATTGATCATTAATTTTTTAACCACTCCTGATCTTAGAAATGAACCTTCGAAATGAATCTTAAATACTAAATCAAGCCTTAGCCCAGGCGTTTATACCAGGGTTTTATGCCTGAGCCTGTTTTTTCGGCTGTTCATACAACAATATAGGAGCTTCATTTTTCAATACAACTTCTTCGCCAACCACGCACTCTGTGACATTTTCCATGGATGGAATTTCATACATAATATCCAACATGGTCTCTTCCATGATTGCCCGAAGTCCTCTTGCTCCTGATTTACGCCCCACAGCTTCTTTTGCCATGGCCGCAAGTGCTTCATCGGTAAACTGAAGGTCAACCCCTTCAACCTTGAATAATTCTTGATATTGTTTGACAAGGGCATTTTTAGGCTCTGTCAATATTCTAACCAATGATTTTTCATTGAGTTCGCCAATAGACGTAATAATCGGCAGTCGGCCTAAGAACTCAGGGATCAGACCAAACCGAATCAAATCCTCAGGTTTAAGCTGTTCTAATAACTTGCCGACTTCTACATCTTTTTTATTAACAATCTTAGCACCAAACCCCATGGTTTTTTGAGTCATTCGTCGTTCAATCACCTTTTCAAGGCCTGTAAAAGTACCGCCACAGATAAACAGAATATTAGACGTATCCACTTTTACATAATCCTGCTGGGGATGTTTTCTTCCCCCCTTTGGTGGAATACTGGCAACAGTGCCTTCAATAATCTTTAAAAGGGCCTGCTGAACGCCTTCTCCAGATACATCCCGGGTAATGGACGGATTGTCTCCACGCTTGGATATCTTGTCGATCTCATCAATATAGATGATTCCCTTCTGGGCTTTTTCAACATCATAATCTGCATTTTGGACAAGGGAAAGAACTATATTTTCAACATCTTCGCCCACATAACCGGCTTCGGTCAAGGCTGTGGCATCGGCAATAGCAAAAGGAACATCTAAAAACCGGGCCAATGTCTGGGCAAGAAGGGTCTTGCCGCAACCTGTGGGCCCAATAATCAGGACATTGCTCTTTTGAATTTCCACATCATCTTCTTTCTTTTCAATGGTGGAACTCAATCGCTTATAATGATTATACACGGCCACAGAAAGAACTTTTTTAGCCTTGTCCTGCCCAATCACATAGGCATCAAGTAATGCTTTGATTTGTTTGGGAGTTAAAAAATCTTTTAACCCAACCTTGCCGGTCTGCTTTTCCTTTTCTTCATCTTCAATGATCTCGCCGCACAATTTAATACATTCGTTACAAATATAAACACTGGGGCCAGCTATCAATTTTTTAACTTCTTTTTGATTCTTACCGCAAAAAGAGCAAAAAAACTGATCATTGCCTTCATCTTTTTGAGTCATAAGCTACTCCTTTAAAGAATCTTTTGATTCTTCTTCCAACTCACTTCTGTCAACAACAACTTTATCGACAATACCATATTCCATGGATTCAGCTGCTGACATGAAAAAATCTCTTTCTGTATCCTGAGCTATTTTCTCAACTTCCTGTCCCGTATGAGACGATAAAATTCGATTTAAAGTCTCTTTCATCCTTTGAATTTCATTGGCCTGGATCTGAATATCTGTTGCCTGTCCCTGGGCACCGCCTAATGGCTGATGAATCATAATTCTGGCATTGGGCAGGGCAACCCGTTTTCCCTTGGCTCCGGCAGCAAGCAAAAGCGCTCCCATGCTGGCAGCCTGCCCGATACAAACCGTGGCAACATCACTCTTGATATACTGCATGGTATCATAGATCGCCATGCCTGCAGTGACAACACCGCCAGGTGAGTTGATATAAAAGCTGATATCCTTTTCAGGATCTTCTGATTCCAAAAACAAGAGCTGCGCCACAATAAGATTGGCAACCTCATTATCGATGGCAGATCCAACAAAAATAATTCTATCCTTTAAAAGGCGTGAATAAATATCATAAGCACGCTCTCCTCTGTTGCTTTGTTCAACAACCATTGGAATAAGAGGCACGGTTCAACTCCTTTAATTCGTTTTTTTTATTTGTTATTTTGCTATACCACCATCACTATTATTCAGTATCAGCTTCTTTGGCTGCTTCGGTTGTTTCCTGAATATCATCCTGGTCAACGGCCTGTACTTTATCCGGCAAAACCGCATCCGGGTCAACTTCAGTGATGTTACCTTTCTCTATTATAAGGTTAACAGCCTTTTTTTCAAGCTGTGTTTGTTTATAAAATCCCAATTGCCTGGAATCCATTTTAAAAAAATTTTTAATACCATCCACTGAGGCATTCATTCCCTGGGCCATTTCCTCAAAGCTTTTTTCCAGCTCTTCTTCAGTCAATTCAAGTTCTTCCTGGGTGATGATCTTATCTAAAATCAGGTGTCTGCGTGCCTGTTTTTCAGCCACATCGCGATATTGGGTTCTAATAATATCCTTACTAAGCCCTGCCTCTTCAAGTGTTGTATTGTTGGCTGAATAGGCTTGCTCGGCTTCCATGGTAATGCCGTTTAATTCCGCTTCAACCATGGCTTCCGGTACTTCAAACTCAGCTTTATCTAACAGGCTGACAAATACCTGTTCAGACAATTCATGTTTAATCCGCTGGGCATATCCTTTTTCAAGATTATCTCTAATAGAAACCCTGACTTCGTCCAAAGTTTTATATTGTCCACCCAGGCCTTTTGCCAGGTCATCATTGAGTTCAGGTAAAATTTCTTCTTGAATCTCCTTTAAAGTAACCTTATAAATAATGGTTTTGGCTTTTAGATGTTCATCATAATAGTCATCCCCATATGGTACTTCGACTTCAAGATCCTGCACTGGAATTGCGCCGGTCAATTTTTCTGAGAATTCTTTTGGCAACCCTGTTTTCCCAATGCCCAAAACATAATTTTCAATCTTTGGTGTCTGGTCAAAAGGCTCATCATTTAAGAACCCTTCATAATCAATCAAAACGAAATCACCCTCTTTTACCGGGCGTTCTTCTGTAATTGTCTTTTTTTGGGCCATGGTTTTCTGGATCATAGCAATCTGACTTTGAACTTCGTCATCAGAAATTTCATATTTTGTCTGTGTTAGTTCAATCCCTTGAAAATCGATATTATCAAGAACAGGCTTAACTTCCACTGTAATATCAAACGCATAACCGTTTTGCGGATCAAGCTCAGGCGGGTCCATCTGAGGAGGGCCCACAATATCAAGTTTGTGCTCATCAATAGCACTAATAAAAGCTTCCTGGATTAAACGCGGCGCAACATCTGCATGAACATCCTTGGAATATCTGTTTTCCAAAACCTTTCTAGGGATCTTACCCTTTCTGAACCCTTTTACATCTGCACTTTTTTTAAGCTCGTTATAGGCTTTGTTAAGCTCTTTAACGACATCCTCTTTGGGTATTTCAAAAGAGAGTACTTTTTTTACACTGCTCAGATCTTTAATTTTTACCTGCATTTTGTATTCCTGTCCTATTTTTATTAAAATCGGGTCCTATTAAAATCGGGTCCTTATTAAAATCGAATGCACTATTTTAAACACCACTTGCAAAATATAAAATATGTAATATAACCAATTATATTACATACACATAAAGTTTACTAAGATAACGCTAATCTATAAAGGTGTCAAGAAAATTGGCCAAACAAACCATTTTTATCTCTATTCTAATTTTAGTCTTAAGTGCCTCCACAAGCTCATTGCCAGCCAAAACACTCATTCAAACCACACAAAAAACCATTGCTCTTGATCCCGGCCATGGCGGTGAAGACTTTGGCCTTGTCTCAACCATGGGGATCCAGGAAAAAACCATTGTTTTGCAGCTGGCTCAACGAACCGCTCATTTAATAGAAGGCAGATACAATGTTCTTCTTACCAGATCCCAGGATATCACCATAATGCCCAGCGAAAGAATGTTCCTTGCCAATCAAAACCAGGCCGACCTATTTATCTCCCTCCATCTTAATACCTCACAAAAACCCTTGGCTTTCGGCTACTATTTTGACTCCCCGGATTTTACCCAGCACCAGCCAGACCTAAAAGACACCCGATGGAAATCGCTACCTCTTCGTCATACAACCCAATCCAAAGCAGCAGGCAAGGCTTTTTTGAACATATTTTCAACCCAACAAACACCCATCCGTTTTCATTTGAATGGTGCACCAATCAGAGTTTTAGAAGGTGCTTTAATGCCGGCCATCCTGATTGAACCCTTTCCCATCTCAATGCTCCCCCAAGATAGCAATGATCTGGTAAAACTTTTAGATCAGTATGCCCTTCTTATTTCAAAGAGCATTGATCTTTATTTTAATAAAAAACAAAATTGATTTACAAAATCACTTGCCTTTATCTTGCGCAAATGATAGTTAACGTGCTTGTGTAATTTACTGAGATCGGGGCGTAGCGCAGCCTGGTAGCGCGCTTGCTTTGGGAGCAAGATGTCGGAGGTTCGAATCCTCTCGCCCCGACCAGTGCAAAATATTCCCCTCATTTTTAAAGGTTTTCAAATCCAGTATTTAAACTTGAACTATTTTTTAGCCGATTGTATAGTCAGCTTGAATAGTTTTTCTATTACCTAATTAAAAGGGCTCTATTAACTTAATGGTCTTTTTTACATCCATATTAATTGTTGTTATACTCTATTATTTACAGGCAGACGGACTTATTTATGTAACCATTATTGCAGTTTGCGGAGAATTGATAAATATCTTCATGACCCAGACAGCGAGCAAAGCGGCTGAAAAAAAGACAACAGGGAAATTTTCTAAAATTATTCATACCTACAAATCTCAAATCGACGCACAGAAAAAGACCATTAAGGAATTGGAAAATATCCAGGAAGAATCTGTCAAAAAAATTATGACGGCCAATCAAAAAATAAAAGAATATGAAGAGAAATTAAAGCTTGCCCAAAATCAGACATCCCAGGAAGGACAAGCGCCTGCAACCCAGAAAGAACAAGCGCCTGCAACTCCGGAAGAACAAAAAGAAGAACAACCGCCTATAAAACAGAAGCCCTCAAAAGACAAATCTGAAGCATTGGAAAGATATAATGACCTGCCTTCGGGTTCAAACCGAAAAAAACTACCCTTCTAACCATCGCCTGGCCGGAACGCTGTCATGCTATTCTTTTAAAATCTTAATTCTTACGATCTGTCCTTTTTTATTGATATAGGCCACGCCATCCGCAAGGGTCTGTCCGGAATTTGACCCGACAATCTTTACTTCCTGCTCATATAGTATGGCCGATGCAAGCTCATCCGTTTTCGATGCCCTGGTTTCTTCGATGGTAGGTTTATTAGGACTTTTCTTCTTAGCCGGGGGCTTTTCCGCAACATCATACCTGGCTTTGTTCCGGCCGGAAATCAGCTCTGACACACCGGAATAATCACCTTTTTTTCCATCATCCTGGCATGCTGAAATCAAAAAAAAGAGACTCAACAAAAGGAGAAATAAGATTCTTCCTGATTTCATTTTCCTGCCTTTTAAGTTATTCGACGCCTTCAACAGTGAAACGACGATTTAACCGCATTGTTGTGAAAAGGCCATAAACATCCTTTGTCACATTAATGACTTTTAATTTTCTGTTAGATTGATTTAATGTATTATGAGCGGCAATAATAACGCCAATGCCGACTGAATCCACCATTTCCACTCCATCCAGGTCGATGACGACTTCAGAGGCGGAATCGTTAATCACGGAGAGCAGCTCAGTTTTGAATTCTTCAGCCATAGAAGCGACAACATCCACACCCGGCTTAATAATTGTTTCATTCCCCTGGTTGATAATTTCACTCATTTTATTCTCCTGTAGTAAAGATTTAGCCTTGACATTATCTGAAAGAATATCACCTAAACTCCATTAAATCAACAACACACATTAAAATTACTATAATAAAAAACATTCGAATTCAACCCATATTTTCATTCTTCCACCAAGACGCCTGAACAGATTGGACTTGAAAAAAAAAATTAAAGCGATTATAAATACATCTTCCGGCTGTGCAGGTCGGTGTAGATTATTCTGACCGGTCGCCTCGTAACAGAAGGCCATGAACCTCGTCAGGTCCGGAAGGAAGCAGCGATAAGTGATTTCTTCTGTGTCGTGGATCGATCCCGGTCATGCAATTTTCTATTTACCACCTGCCAGTCGGATCTTTTCTTTTTAATCCCTTCTATTTTATATCTTGACATGCTTTCAAACAGACTTATTTTTCACCCATCGTTTAAACACATTTTAATAACGCGCCCTTAATTAAAGGAATCTTTGGATCAGGAGAAAACATTGATAAAAGACAACCACGATAAAAAAACACAGGCCGAAGACGAAAATTCTCCAGAAAAAAAGTCAAAAAAAATTAAACCGAAAAAAAATTCCAAACAAAAAGACATGGACGTTAAAGACAATACTGAAGAATTGAAAGATCAGCTTGCGGCAGAAAAGGATCGATTCCTCAGGCTTTCAGCTGAATTTGAAAACTATAAAAAAAGAAAGCAACGGGAATCAAACGAATTTAAAAAATTTGCCAATGAAATGATTTTCAAACAATTGCTTTCTGTTGTAGACAATCTTGAAAGAGCCATCTCGGCCGCAGAAGAAAACAAAGACGAAGACGAGGGGCTGCTTGAAGGCGTTATACTGACCCACAAGGAAATCATTACGCTTTTAGAAACCTTTAATGTTAAAGCGGTTGAAGCGCAAAATCAGACGTTTGATCCAAATTTTCACCAGGCTGTCACCCAGGATGAGACAGATGAACACCCTGAAAATACGGTTATAACAGTCCTCCAGAAAGGATTTCTGCTTCATGATCGTTTGCTAAGACCGGCAATGGTTGTTGTCTCAAAAAAAACTGAAAAAGAAATTGAAAAAACTAAAGAAAATTAAAGATATATTGGAGGGTAAACATGGGTAAAATCATTGGAATAGATTTAGGAACAACCAATTCTTGTGTTGCGGTTATGGAGACTGGTGGAGAAGGTGTAATTATCACCAATGCTGAAGGTGGAAGAACCACGCCATCCATTGTTGCCATATCTGAAAGCGGAGAACGCATCATTGGCCAGGCTGCAAAACGTCAGGCTGTCACCAATCCTGAAAACACAGTCTTCGGTGTCAAACGACTGATTGGAAGAAAATTTAACTCAAAAGAAGTTCAAGAGGATATCCCGAGATTACCATTTATCATTGAGGCTGCTTCTAATGGAGACATCAGGATCAATCTAAGAGGAAAACAGCACAGTCCGGCTGAAATTTCATCATTTATCCTGGCCAACATTAAAAAAACAGCTGAAGACTATCTGGGCGAAGCAGTCACTGAAGCCGTTATAACGGTTCCGGCTTATTTTAATGACAGTCAGCGACAGGCCACAAAAGATGCCGGAAAAATTGCCGGACTCAACGTCAAACGAATCATAAATGAGCCCACAGCTGCGGCACTGGCCTATGGTCTGGATAAAAAAGGCGAAGAAAAAATAGCAGTTTTTGATCTGGGCGGCGGTACATTTGACGTCTCTGTCCTTGAAATCGGTGATGGAGTTTTTGAAGTTAAATCCACTGCCGGTGATACCCATCTGGGTGGAGAAGACTTTGATTTAAGAATCATTGATTATATTGCAGATGAATTCAAAAAATCCCAGGGCATTGATATCAGGGGCGATAAAATGGCACTTCAACGTCTTAAAGAAGCGGCTGAAAAAGCAAAAATGGAACTATCCTCATCCACTGAGACCCAGATCAACCTGCCATTTATCACCGCAGATGCATCCGGACCTAAACATCTGGATGTTAAATTAACCCGGGCTAAACTTGAATCTCTTGTTGCAGATCTTCTGGACAAACTTGAAGCCCCGTGTCGATCAGCGATAAAAGATGCCAAATTAAGCGCCGGCGGAGTGGATGAAGTTGTTTTGGTCGGTGGCATGACCCGTATGCCCGCTGTTCAGGCAATAGTTGAAAGAATATTTGGAAAAAAACCCCATAAGGGTGTTAACCCGGATGAAGTTGTGGCCATGGGCGCTGCAGTTCAAGCCGGTGTGCTCCAGGGAGATGTCCATGATGTACTCCTTTTAGATGTCACACCACTCTCTCTTGGAATTGAAACCCTTGGTGGTGTTATGACCAAACTCATTGAAAAAAACACCACCATTCCCACCAAAAAGAGTCAAGTTTTTTCAACAGCTGCTGATAATCAGCCGGCTGTTTCCATCCATGTACTCCAGGGTGAAAGAGAAATAGCAAGCGGGAATAAAACCCTTGGACAATTTGAGCTTGCTGATATTCCACCCGCCCCCCGGGGCGTTCCGCAGATAGAGGTTTCTTTTGATATTGACGCCAATGGTATTGTGCATGTGGCAGCAAAAGACAAAGCCACAGGCAAGGAACAGTCCATCCAGATTACAGCGGCCAGTGGTCTTTCTAAAGAAGAAATTGATAAAATGGTCAAAGATGCGGAAATGCATGCTGAAGAAGACAAGAAAAAAAGAGAGCTGGTCGATACCAAAAATAGCGCGGAAGCCCTTGTTGATCAGACTGAAAAGACCTTGAAAGAGCATGGCGGCAAGGTTGATGAAAAGACTAGGAAAAGCATAGAGGCCGCTGTTGAAGCACTAAAACAATCCAAAGACTCAACCGATGTTAAAGAAATAAAAGCAAAAATAGAAACTTTGTCCACAGCATCCCATAAACTGGCTGAGGTCATGTACCAGCAGGCTTCCAAGGACGGACAAGGTGGCGCCCAGGCTGGTCCGGATGCTGCTGCAGGTGGTGCTGATGCCAAAGAAGATGATGATGTGGTTGACGCTGACTTTGAAGAAGTCAAAAAAGATAAATAGAACAGATAAAACGTGTTGAATATCATCCTGCCGTGTTCTATAGTTCACGGCAGGATTTTTATTTAATTTAACAGGTTATCATTATTATGAAACAATTGATTAATTCCATTATATTTATTTTCTGCTGTTGCCTTCTTTTTCCTGTCGCACCAAGTTTGGGCAACGACATTTCAATCGAAGATGCATTAGCTGCCCTGGAAAATAAATATGATGGGAAAAGCTTTGAAGCGCATTTTAATCAAATTTTAACGATTTCAGCTATTGATATCACTGAAACTGCATCGGGCAGAGTATGGTTCAGTCATCCTGGAAAAATGAAATGGCAATACCTGCAACCCGAACACTATGAGTTTATCACCAATGGAAAAACCTTGTGGCTCTATCAGCCCGAGGAAAATCAAGTCATAGTATCAAATGCTGACAGTTTTTTTCAAGCTGGGGGAGGGGGAACCTTTTTATCTGACTTCTCGTCGGTCAGAAAAAATTATCTTGCCACTATAGCGCAAGAAACTCCCGATAAAATAAAGATTGAACTGATACCCAAAATACCCATCCAAAAAGTTGTTTCCATTGAAATATGGGTAAAAAAACAAAGTTATGAAATCAGCCAGGTGATCACACACGATGAGTTGGAGAACACCACACAAATTTATTTTAAAAATTTGAGCTTTGCACAATCTCATCCAGCCATGTTTGAATTCACACCGCCGGACGGGACGACCATTCTTAAAGAAGATTAAACATCGCTAAGGTATTAACCAATGAAGGAAAAGATCAGACAGCTTGCCCAAGAAAAAAATGCCATCATCCTTGCTCACAATTACCAGCCTCCGGAAATTCAAGACATTGCTGACCTTTGTGGAGACTCCCTTGAGCTCAGTATTAAGGCCGCCCAAACCACAGCTAAAATCATTATATTTTGTGGGGTTCACTTTATGGCAGAAACTGCCTATATACTATCACCTGAAAAAACTATTCTTCTGCCTGCCCCTGATGCGGGCTGCCCTATGGCTGACATGGTAGATCCTGTTGCTTTAACAGCAAAAAAACAAGAACTTGGAAACATCCCGGTAATCACCTATGTCAATTCTTCTGCTGCTGTCAAAGCTGTTTCAGATATCTGCTGTACTTCTGCAAATGTGGTTAAAATTGTCAACAGCATTGAGGCGAATGAAGTTTTAATGACCCCGGATAAGAACCTGGCCCAATATGCCCAGGCCAACACATCCAAAAAAATTCATCTCTGGAATGGCTTTTGTCCCTTTCACAACACCTTGACCGCGGCTGATGTTCTAACCGCCAAAGCAACCCATCCAGATGCTCTTTTCATTGCTCATCCCGAATGTCCACTCGAAGTGCTGGCGCTTGCGGACAGTATCCAATCCACATCGGGAATGATCACTTATGCAGAACAATCAGATCATACCTCTTTTATTCTGGGAACTGAAAATGGACTGCTCTACCCGATCGCAAAAGCAACCCCGAACAAACAATTTTATCCGGCATCTGACAAAATGTTGTGTCCGGATATGAAAAAAATCACTCTTGAAAAAATCCTTGCCAGTCTTGAAAACCTTTTTGGTCAAGTCACGGTTCCCGAATATATTCGAATAAAAGCCCTGGGCTCAGTTGAAAAAATGATCAATTTATAAAAGCCACCGAGTGTTGGCCATCACAAAAAAGCAATAAAGGCTTTGTACAAAATAAATGTCAAACCTTTTTTTTTAATTAAACCTGCATTCAAAATACTTTCATGGTATCCGGCCTTTAAGTTTCTGATCTTCAGGTTACACGCCCAGCAAACCGGTAACCTTTTCCCCTATATGTCCGCGGCTTCATGAACCATAGGATTAGTACCGAACTTCGTGCCTCAGCACGGCTACTAATCCTTTATTTGTCATAATACGCCTTTTAAAGGTTGATATTTTAGAGTACAAAATGTACATATTGTATATTAAGTACAAATCTAAGGAGGATGTGATGGCTAATAAAATTTCTACAGCCGATGCTAGAAAAAATTTTGCTGATATTGTTAACAAGGTTGCTTACGGGAAAGAATCTATAATTTTGACCCGACGAGGCCAGGAAATTGCTGCTTTGATATCAATTCAAGAGTTTGAGCTACTTCAACAAATTGAAGATTATATTGATATCGAAGATGCTAAAAAAGCTCTTCAAGAACCTGGTGAAAATATCCCAGCCGAAGACGTATGGAAACAATTGGGACTATAATTTATGGGATATTCAATTGAGTTCCGGCCTGCTGTTCTAAAAAGTTTAAAACGGTTTCCCAAAAAAGATTTAGCCCGAATTAAAAAAAAGATAGAAGAGCTTGGCAGCAATTTACCAAGCCCGAACGTGGAGTTCTGCTGAAAGCCACGCTGTTTGCGGCTTCAGCAGCAACGATTTGTTCGGTTTTTTTATCTTTTTGTCATTTCTTGTCGGTGATCACGTTCAATCATTTCCTCTACTTCTTGATTATTCTTGAAAATACTTATAGTTGGAACATTCACACCTGAGTTATTCCATTGTGTTTTGTTATTGAAATCCATTAATAGGCTCTTGCCTGTTGTGTCATCATCGACAATGAATATGGGTTCTCCATCAATCTTTATTCCCGGATATAGTTCATGGGATTGTAACTCATGATCAACAGGAAGATGTCCTTTAATAAATGAAATGAATTCATCAATATATTCAGACCAAACCATAGTCCAAGGACTTTTAATTTCCATATTCTATCTTTTCTTGTTTATACCGAACAAAGATTATATGTCATGACGTATATTCAATATATTTTGGTTACAGAGGTTTTGGAATTCAAAAAGAATAAAAGTTCACAACATAATCAACTCCCTGCATCCAACTGGATTAAAGAATTTATATCAATAATTATGATATCTGTAAAACTATTTTAGAATTAATATAAAGTAAAAATATAATTGATTCAGAAACGATCTACCCAAATAACCGTTATTGGAAATTATAGATGGTATGTGGTTTACATAGAATCAAAAGCCTCATCCGGGATATCTGCATTGGTATAAAATTTTTGAACATCATCGCAATCATCCAGAGCATCCATAAACTTAATTGTCTGCTCGGCATCTTTTCCTTCAACCTTGGTTAAATTCTGGGGAATCATTGTAATTTCTGCCAATTCATACTTTATCTGGGCCGCATCAACGGCATCTTTTACCGCATCAAAATCTGAAGGATCAATAATAATATCAAACGAATCTTCTTCTTCTTTAATATCTTCTGCCCCGGCCTCAAGAGCAACTTCCATCAACGCTTCTTCATCTGAATCCGCTTTACTGACCGTAATCAATCCCTTTTTATCAAACATCCAGGCGACACAACCGTCTGTACCAACATTACCACCGGATTTATTAAAAGCACTGCGTACCTCTGCAATGGTTCTATTTCGATTGTCTGTCAAACATTCAACCAAAACAGCAATTCCGCCAGGGCCATAACCTTCATAGAGGATCTCTTCATAATTAACCCCTTCAAGATCTCCGGTTCCCTTTTTAACTGCTCTATCAGATGTATCTTTAGGCATGTTCTGAGCTCTGGCAGCATTCAGGGCATGTCTCAATCTTGGATTAGCATCAGCATCGCCCCCGCCCATCCTTGCAGCAACGGTAATCTCCTTGATCAGTTTGGTAAAGATCTTACCCCTTTTAGCATCAGTGGCACCCTTCTTATGCTTGATTGTCGACCATTTACTATGTCCGGACATATTTTTATTATCCTCCTTACTTCTTATATTTTGCTATGATATATATTTCTTTACTCTGCTTTCTGCAACTCTCTGGTTTAAATATCTTACATTCTTTAAATTTTGTCTTAACCGTTTTTTGAAAAGTGCCAAATTCATTCCCCTGGAATATTTTACAGACAAAATGGCCATTTGGGGCTAAAAATTTATCTGCGGTTGTTAATGCCATATTACACAAATCAAAAGAGCGCATGGCATCCACATCTTTTCTACCGGTTGTGGCAGGCGCCATATCGCTTAGCACTACATCAAGGCCAATATTATCCTCCAAAAAAGATGTATTCTCTATCTGCAATATATTGTCTTGAATAGTAATAACATTGGGGGGCAGTTTGATATCAATCTTTTTTAAATCAATGCCAAACACCTTTCCCTGCCCGCCCACCTGTTTAGCCGCATACAACAGCCATGAACCAGGGGCACAACCCAGATCAAGCACTCGATCCGCATGTTTCAAGACTTTAAATTTTTTTTGAATCTCTTCTAATTTATATATTGATCGTGCCGGATAATTTTCTGCTTTTGCCCGTCGGGTCAAATGATCTTCCCACTGATTTGCTGTGCCCATTTTTTTATTGGCTTTTTTAGTGGTTTTCTTATTGGATGTCTTGGATCCTGATCTTTGAGCTGAACTTTTTTTATGGGCCGGCATTAAAACAACACCTCCATAGCGTCTTTTAAAAAGCTGACGCTTTCAATTGTCACGCCCTTTACCCGTGATAATTGTTTGATGGTACTGCTTGGCACCAGACATCGGCCAAATCCCATCTTTGCTGCTTCCTTGATTCTTGCCTGGACATGACCCACTGCCCGGATCTCTCCGGTCAGCCCGATTTCTCCGATAAGAATGGTTTGTTTGTCAACGGGCTTGTCCAGGAAACTGGATGCCAAAGCCCCGGCAATGGCAAGATCGGCTGAAGGTTCCACGATTTTTACCCCACCAATGACATTCATAAAAATATCAAGACCGGATAAGTTCATTCCTAATCTTTTTTCCATCACAGCCACAATCAAAGCCACCCGGTGATTGTCAAGCCCCAGAATTGTTCGCCTCGGCGTACCCAGGCCGGAACTTGAGACAAGGCCCTGGACTTCAACCAGGATGGGGCGAGTTCCTTCCATACACGAGGTCACCACAGACCCTGGCGCTATGACGGATCGTTCAGACAAAAAAACCGCCGATGGATTGGGCACCTGGGTCAGCCCTTTTTCATTCATCTCAAAAACACCGATCTCATTGGTGGATCCAAACCGATTTTTAACCGCCCTTAATATCCTGAACACATGACTTTTATCCCCTTCAAAATACAGGACGGTATCCACCATATGTTCCATGATTCTAGGTCCTGCAATAGCCCCCACCTTAGTCACATGCCCCACCAGAAAAATGGGAATTCCAGTTGTTTTAGCCAATCGCATAAACTGCATGGCCGCTTCCCTGATCTGACTGACACTGCCGGGTGTTGAAGAGATATCCGGATGAAACACGGTCTGGATAGAATCAATGACCAATGCCTCATAATCAGCAGTTGAAACCATGGCCAAAATAGAATCCAGATCTGTTTCAGAGACAACAAACATGGAATTTGATTTTGAATCAAGTCGGTTGCTGCGCATTGAAATCTGACGGACCGATTCTTCGCCTGACACATATAGACATTTTTTGCCTGTATCAGACAGTGATGACAATACCTGAAGCATGAGAGTGGATTTTCCAATACCCGGATCACCACCAATAAGGATTAAAGAACCGTCAACAATGCCGCCACCTAAAACCCGGTCAAATTCGGCCACACCGGTTTTAATCCGGTCTGTGTCTTCTACGGTAACAGAGCTGAGGGCCACAGGTTCCGGTAAAAATATAGATTTCTTTTTTTTTGCAACGCCTGACAGTATTCGTTCTTCTACAAGCGTATCCCAGCCACCACAATCCGGGCATCTGCCCATCCATTGAGGTGCCTGGGCACTGCAGGATTGGCATCGAAATATGGTCTGATCTTTTTTTTTCACTCGCAACTGCCCTTGTTAATCTTGTATGGTTAAGGATTGAAAATATATCATCTTACAAGAATTATATCAAGATTGACTACAGATGAGAAAACAGACGAATACCCGGTTAAAATCAAATAGTTTATATAACTGGCAATAGAATAATAAACTTTGATCCCTTTCCCGGTTCGGACACAACATGCATTTCACCATTGTGGTTATCGGTGATAATAAAGTAAGAAACAGACAATCCCAGCCCCGTCCCCTTGCCCACGGGTTTGGTTGTAAAAAACGGCTCAAATATCCTTTTACGCACTGCTTCTTTCATCCCTGGCCCATTATCTTCTATTTCAATGCAGACATGATCGCCTTTTTGAAATACCCTCAAATCAAACCGGGGAATTTTAGATGGTTCAGATTCCTGCATGGCCTCGGCAGAATTTTTCAATATATTGAAAAAAACCTGCTGAACTTTACTGACCTCGCACATCACCTGGGGTGTCTTAGGATCATACTCTCTGACAATTTTTATCTTTTTAAAATCATATTGTTTTTTAAGGTCATAATCACTTTTGGCCAGCTCAATTGTTTTATCCAGAATCCGACCAATATCCTGCCGGACCTTACCTGAAAATTCTTTCCTGGAAAAACTGAGCATATTCTGAACAATTTGAGAAGCTCTGACACCAGCCTCCCGGATTAACTCAAGCTGTCTGGTTATGCCTCGTTTGTCCATGAACTTTCTAATCTGATCCATGGACACGCCCACTTCCTTTGCCGCCTTAATGGATGCCGGGATATCTTCTTGAATCCGTTGCAGCACCACTTGAGCATTTTGCATCATACCGGCCAGAGGATTATTAATCTCATGGGCCATGCCCGCGGCCAATCCTCCCACAGAGAGCATCTTCTCTGACTGCACCACCATCTCTTCCATGCGGACCTGCTCTGTGACATCATCCACTCGGATAACAGCACCTTCAACACCGGCGGCCAAAGGATAAACCGTAATATCTTCGTAAATCAAATCCTCAAATATTTGACGAGCCTGTTTTGGAAAATAATGCGGGGATTGATTTTCAATGGCGCTGCTGATCTTTTCCAAGTAAGGTTTCATTTGCGGCAGTACGTCGCCCATGGGTTTTGAAATAGCTTCTGAGGAAAGAATACCATAAAGATCTTCAGCTTTATGATTCCAAAGCACAATAATAAAATTACGATCCAGGCTGAACAAAGCGCTGGGCATGGAATTAATAATATTATCAATATAATTCTTTGTTGTTTTCAGCGCTAATTCAGCCTGTTTTAAATCAGATATATCAATGGTAATCCCTACCACACCCACATCACCATCCGTGGCTGTAAAAGGCACTTTTTTAGTAGAAAACCATGTGGACGAGTTTGGCGTGGTGCCATGGGATTCAGTAAGCACACTCAATGTTTTTTTTGATCGTATCACTTTTTGATCATCTTTAATCATTTGAAGGGCTTGATCTTTATTTTGGGCCAGATCGATATGACGTCTTCCAATGACCTGATCAACCGTGGAACCTAAATTTTCAGCCATTGCCTGATTGACCACCAGAAACTCGCCTTCCATATTTTTCACAAAAATCATATGAGGAATCAAGTCAATAATCAGGCGCAGGAAGGATTCACTTTTTTCAAGGGCAACCGCTGTTTTCTGATGCTGGTGAACCTCGGCCTCCAAAGACTCAACCTTTTCTTTGACCGCATCCCGCATGATGGTCATATTATCGGCAAGGGCACCGAATTCATCATTACGATGTACATTGATGGGATGATCAAGATCACCTGCTGCAATTTTTTCACTACTTTTTTGAAGCTCTCTGAGCGGTGCTACAAATCTTGCCATTAAAACGACAAATAATACCAGCCCCAGAATCAAATCCACAACCAGGAGCTGGAAAAGACTGTTAAATTTTAAGTCCTCAATCTTTTGCGCCAGCAATACCGTTGTGACAATAATTTCAACTTTTCCAATTTTCTTCTGCTTGAAACTAATGGGATATTCAATGTGCTTGAATCCTTTTTTAATGTATTCAGGTGTAGCCCTGTCATCTTGGAATGAAAGATACTCCCGGTCATTATCCCAGATGGTTATCTTTAAAATTTGCTGCTTTGCCAGGGCTGCACGGCAAATCGTTTCACATGCCGGGCTATCCAGATTAAAAAGGGCTGAAGAAAGACTGGCCGATAGCTGAACCACCTCATTTCTAAGAAGAACATCCAGGTCTTTTTCAAGACTGATCGTCTGTGTCTGAACATGATAAAATTCAAAAAGAATCAGAACAAGGGTTGGAATACCAATGGCAATCAGACTGAGTTGAATGGATAAATTCCTCAGGCTGATCCTGTTTCTATCAGGCAGCGTTAGAATTTTATATTTTGATATTTCATTCAATGGGCATCATATCTTTTAAATGATTCGCATGATAAGGCATTTAAACACTATAAGTATTCAATATTGAAGACCTTTTCATTATTCAGGCACCTTATCATACCCTAAAAAAAATGCAAATATATTCTCCTGCCCTTTATATTCTTCTTTAAGACCTGAAACTTGTTAGTCCTGGTTTGTATTCAATGCATGGTTCCTGTATGATGTCCCATGAACTGATCGCAATAACCCTGATTGATTAAAGGCAATAAATAATGTTTCTTCCTACAACAAAAAAAGAAGTGGAAGCACTGAACTGGAAACAGCTTGATATCATCCTTGTCACAGGAGATGCGTATATTGATTCCCCATTTATGGGGGTGACCATCATTGGTAAAGTCCTGGTCGCTCATGGATTCCGCGTGGGAATTATTGCCCAGCCGGATGGGGACAGCAATATGGATATTTCACGACTGGGAGAACCTGCCCTGTTCTGGGGGGTCACAGGTGGTGCTGTGGATTCCATGGTGGCCAACTATACGGCATCAAAAAAAAGACGAAAAAAAGATGACTATACCCCGGGAGGGATAAACAACAAGCGACCGGACCGGGCAGTGATCGCCTATTCAAACCTGATCAGACGATTTTTTAAAACCACCGTTCCCATTGTCCTGGGCGGTATTGAAGCCAGTCTGCGGCGAATCGCCCATTATGATTTCTGGTCAAACAAAATTCGACGATCAATCCTTTTTGATGCAAAAGCAGACTATCTTTTGTTCGGCATGGCTCACAAAAGTATTGTCAGCTTTGCGTTGGCGCTTAAAGCCGGCCTGCCGGTTCAAGCGCTCAAAGGAATTGCCTATATTTCAAATAAAAAAATGGGCCGGGTGATGCCATCGTTTGAACAGGTTCGAACGGATAACAAGGCCTATATTCAAAGCTTTCATCTTTTTTATCAAAATAATGATCCTCTGACCGCAGAACAGCTTTGCCAACAGCATAATGACCGATTTATCATTCTCAATCCGCCGGAATATTACAGCACCACCCAGGAACTGGATGATATCCACTCGTTGGACTTTGAAAGGGAACTGCATCCTTTTTATGAAAAACAAGGCACGGTCAGGGCATTGGATACCATCCGGTTTTCAATCCCCACCCACTATGGCTGCTATGGGGAATGCCATTTTTGTGCTATTTCCGTCCACCAGGGTCAAACCGTCCGATTCCGAAGTCAGGCATCTATTGTCGCAGAAGCAAAAATCATTTCTCAACGCAAAGACTTTAAAGGCTATATTACAGATCTTGGCGGCCCCACTGCAAATATGTACGGGTTTGAATGCAAAAAGAAACTTGAAAAAGGTGCCTGCCTGAATCAACGGTGTCTGTTTCCTGAGCCCTGCAAACAACTCAACCCGGACCATTCAAATCACATGCAACTGATCCGGCAAATAGAAAAATTACCCAATATTAAAAAAGTCTTTATATCATCCGGCATCCGGTATGACTTGATTTTGAACGATAAAAAAAACGGGCCGGCCTATTTAGAAAAAATTGTAACAGACAATGTATCCGGACAAATGAAAATTGCCCCGGAACATGTGGACCCGGACCTGCTAAAACTAATGGGCAAGCAGAAGATTGACCAGCTTTTGCAATTCAAACATCAATTTGATCTTCTATCAAAACAATCCGGAAAAAAACAATTTCTAACCTATTATTTTATTGCCGCCCACCCGGGCTGTGGCATGAAAGAGATGATTGCCTTAAAAGAATTTACTCAAAAAAAATTAAACATCATACCTGAACAGGTTCAGATTTTTACTCCATCACCGTCAACCTATTCAACCCTTATGTATGCCACAGGTTATGACCCCTTTTCCATGACATCTATTTTTGTTGAAAAAGATCCGGTCAAAAAAGAACGACAAAAAAATGCAGTAACGAAAAAACATTTGGATCAGAACAAAAAAAGGAAAGGCACACACCGACGATAACCAGCATGGCTTATTGAAAATCTTGTGTTTGGGTGAGTTTGTGAGCTTTGCTCCTCTACGAGCCGTTCAAACACTAACTATCGAATCCATATTTTTTGATCAAATACTTCACCGCATCAATACCATCCTGATCCAAATCAATGAATTTAAAACCAATACTATAATATTCAGGATTGACATCTTTTTCGCACCACAAACTCCTGACCTCAAACACAAGATTTTTATCCATATCCAATTCTTTATTCAGATTGAGTCTGAATTGAAATATCTGGTCGGATGCTACATCTTTCTTACTGAACAGCATTAATCCATGCGTTGAAATATCTCCCAGATATCCGGCAATCTGATCAGTGGCATCATGGAGGACTTTCAAATAATAGAATAATTGATTTCGATCAAACTTACGCTTTTCATGTCTCCCGAAAATGTTGGTTACCATTGCCTTATCCCTATCGATAGTGATACTTTGCATATTTGAATGCTTACAAAACAAACCAGCAGTTTTTCATATGGATTGAACCGTTTCCTCTATATAAAATCATAGGGTACTCACAAAACAGAGTCAATATCCAAATCTCTTTGGACACAACAATCTAACTATTATTCTCTTCTTTAAAAATAGAAATCTTTTATTCAACCTGTTATTTATCCTTGTCTTTTTTATCAATTTGGTTGTACTCTTATAAATAATCTTATCTATAATAAATCAAGGACCTATCAATGGTATATGAATCTGACCACCCTTGCATTCTATTTGTTGACGATGAACCCATGATCAGGGATCTTCTGGAAAACATCATGGCAAGCACCCAATTTTCATCTGTTTTTGCAGAAGACGGCCATCAGGCATTAGAAAAAATGGCCCGTACCAGGGTTGATGTTGTGGTCACAGACGTTGACATGCCGATTATGGACGGTATTGAGCTGATCAAAATTATTAAATCAAAATATACAACAGATGTTATTGTTATGACCGGCCAGATTCAAAAATACCAATACGATGAGATCATCAGCATCGGTGCCAGTGATTTTGTTGAAAAACCATTTTCTCCCCGGGAAATTATTTTACGAATCAATCGTGTCCTCAAGGAAAGAGAGCTTAGAAGAGACGCCCTGAAAGCACACAAAGAGCTTCAAAAATCCTATATTGACTCCATACATCGCCTGGTTATGGCTGCTGAATTTAAAGACGAGGATACTGGAGACCACATTGTCAGAATCGGAGAGTATTGTACCCTGATCGCCAGGAAGATCGGGATGGATACCGAGTTTATCGATACCATTCATTATTCCGCACCCATGCATGATATTGGTAAAATAGGTATCCCGGACAGGATTCTTTTGAAACCCGGTAAACTGACCAATAAAGAATTTGATATTATTAAAACCCATACCATCATTGGGGCTAAACTGTTATCAGAATCCAATTCAAAAATCCTACAACTGGCCCATCAAATTGCCATGAACCATCATGAAAAATTTAATGGCAAGGGATACCCCCATGGGTTAAAAGGAGAAGACATTCCCATTGCCGGGCGTATTGTGGCTATTGCAGACTCCTTTGATGCCCTGACATCCAAACGGCCATACAAAGACCCTTACCCCTATGAAATCACTTATGATATTATAAAAAAAGAACGTGGGGAGCATTTTGACCCACAGGTTCTGGATTGTTTTATAGACAATTTCGACCTGTTTCGGGAGATCAGAGGGAAAATAGGGCCATCAGATGGTGATGTCATTCATGATTTCATGTTCAGTGAGCGGGACCAGGATATGGTTTTAAAAACCTGACCCCATTTTTATTGGTTTTCTGCCTTCTTTTGCTTGGCTTTGATTAGCTGTCGTTTGGAAGCATTAAGTTCTGTTTTTCGAAGCCGGATAGATAAGGGGGTCACTTCCACCATCTCATCATCCCGGATAAACTGAATGGCCTTTTCAAGGGTCATGACTTTTATCGGAGAACAGATCACAGCTTCATCCTTGCCCGACGCCCGCATATTGGACAATTTCTTTTCCTTGCAGGCATTGACTTCAATATCCTGGTGGCGGTTATGTTCGCCAATAATCATACCCTCGTAGACGGGTACGCCGGGTTCAATCAGCAATTGCCCCCTTGGCTCCAGATTGAACAGGGCATAAGGCACAGCCCGACCGATGCGATCCGCAATAATCGAGCCTGTAAACCGGACCGGAAATTCTCCCCTGTGGGGTTCATATCCGGACAGATACGAATTGAGTATTCCGGTTCCCCGGGTATCGGTCATGAATTCATCCCGATAACCGATCAATGAACGGGATGGAATTGAAAATTCTATCCTCACCCGTCCTTTACCATTGTTGACAAGATTGGTCATCTTGCCTTTTCGAATGGACAATTTTTCTGTGACCACACCCATAAAGGCTTCATCACAATCCACAAACAAATGCTCAATGGGCTCAAGGATCTGGCCGTCTTTTTCTTTAAAAATAACCCGGGGCCGGCCAACGCAAAGTTCAAAATTTTCTCTTCTCATGGTTTCAATGAGAATAGCCAGCTGGAGTTCACCTCTTCCTTTAACCACAAAACTTTCGTCCGTGCGGCTTTCTTCTACCTCAATACCCACATTCATCAAGGTCTCTTTTAACAGACGTTCCCTGATTTTCCTGGACTGAACATGTTTTCCTTCCCGTCCGGCATAGGGTGAGGTGTTAATGGTAAACCGCATGGAAACCGTGGGTTCATCAACGGTAATCCGCTTCAGGGGAACCGGCTCAGCCTTGGTGCAAATGGTATCTCCAATTTTTACATCCTCGATCCCGGACAATACAATAATATCTCCCACCTGGGCTTCATCCACCGGAACCAGCGTCGTACCGTCGTAGGACTGAAGCTTGGTAACCTTTAATGGCATTTGTTTTTGATTTTTACCGATACAGACCAGATTTTCATTGGATTTTGCCGTGCCGTTATGGATCTTTCCAATGGCCAGACGACCCAGATAATCAGAATATGCAAGATCAGATACCAGCATTTGGAAAGGGGCATCAGGATCATAGGACGGCGGAGGCATCTCTTCTAAAATCTGATCAAACAGAACGGTTAAATTGTTTACATCATCCTCCAGCTCTCGTTTGACGATACCGTCTCGGCCAATGGCATACAGATAGGTAAAATCAAGCTGTTCTTCTGTGGCATTCAGGTCAATAAACAAATCATAGACCATGTCCAGCACTTCATCTGTCCGGGCATCTTTACGGTCAATCTTATTGATGATCACCATTACCGGCAATTTGGATTCAAAGGTTTTTCTAAGAACAAAACGGGTCTGGGGCAAGGGTCCTTCAGAGGCATCAACCAGGAGAATCGCGCCATCTGCCATGGAAAGTGCACGTTCCACCTCACCGCCGAAATCAGCATGGCCCGGGGTATCAATAATATTGATTTTCACCCCTTTCCAGGTGACTGAACAATTCTTGGCAGCTATGGTAATCCCGCGTTCCCGCTCCAGATCCATGCTGTCCATGAGGCGATCCTCCACCTGCTGACCTTCTCTGAACATGCCGCTTTGTTTAAACATTGCGTCCACCAGAGTGGTTTTTCCATGATCAACATGGGCGATAATAGCAATATTTCTTATTTTTTCATTAATCTGACTATTTTTGTTCATACTTCTCCTGTACCGTCCTCATAATTATAGCAAGGCAGGGAAGATAACCATGAAAACCTGAAGGTCAAATATTACTTTGAGACCCGTGTGGTGCCGTCAGGAGCTGTAATAATCCGAACCCGGTCTCCGGCGGCTATCAGTACATCAGCTTCCTGAACCACCACAATGGTTTGCCCGTCATCTTTTTTGACCACGATTTCAAGACCTTGTTTCCGGGTAATCCCTTCTTCCGCCATAGTACCGGCTGCCGCCCCTGCAAGTGCACCGATCACGGTGGCAACCGTTCGGCCCGATCCTTTGCCAACCGTACTGCCCAGCACGCCACCTGCAACGCCACCGGCTGCAGTTCCAATAGGGGTTTTGGTCCCTTCTATCAAGACCTCTTTAACTGACTCCACTATTCCATTTTCCACGGTTTGAACTTGTCGGGCCTGGTCCCGGGAATAAACCTGGCCTGATCTTGAAGATGCACACCCTGAGATATATACCGCCATGATTATCATTAGCACCAATATGATAGCGGTTTTCATCTTTTTCATAAGTCCGTCCTTATCTATTAACTATTAATAAAATGAATGAATGGATGGTTTTAATTTTACCCTTTCTTTTAATATCCAGCAAGAGTTCAATACCATTATTTTTATAAAAAATAGTCACACACCTTCACAAGTCAATCCAGTCAATGCATATTGCTTAATAAAATATTTACTTGTTTCTATGATTTTTTTCTTTTAGTCTTTCCTGAATGATTAACCCTGTTTATGACCTTGTATTTTTTTTTTACTGCATTATTTTCTTAAAAATATTATTGATGCAGATAGCTTAATGACTCATTAAAATCCTAGGAGCGTTACAATGACCACTATTGCCGCAATCATCATTCTAATTGCCGCCGTTGCCTTTGCTATAACCATGAAAAATAAAAGCAAAAAAGCATCATCAAAGGACAATGACGCAGCTTGCTCGCCTGCCCCGTCCGGGCCGTCGCCGGAAAGCCAGTACAAAGATATCATGGATTCCCTGTTAAAACTCAATCTTCTGATCAGAAAAGACAAGGATCTTTCCATTGAAATCACTGGTGAAATTGAAGCCATTATTGATGACCTCTCCGCCCTCACCCCGGCCATGATGGAACGCTATCCCGGTGATGCCCTGACCTATGAAATGAAAAAAATCGGCAAAGAACATCTATATAAAACAGTTAAAGAATACCTGGACCTGTCACTGGAAAGCCGGAAAAACCAGTTTGACATTTTTCAAAAAACCATCCAGAGCCTTCATGATGTCTCAAAAAGAAGCCGGGACATTGTTGAAAAAAATGAAACCGCAGAATTTAAAACCATGGCAAATTTTCTTGCCGGTAAATTTTGACAAACCAATTTTTAAGATAATTTCTTCAAAAGGAGAAAAAAATGACTGATATGGTTCAAGATCTTCAAAATGTTGCACACCAGGCAAAAGCACCGGTTCTTGCTGAAGTCACCCAGGTATCCGGCCAGGGCGCACTTACCCCTGTCCAGGCGCCATCCAACCTTGTGCCTGTTGAGCCCGGCCACCTGACTGTTGAAGATATTCAGGCAATTGAAGCCGAAGCTGACCAATTTCTTGAAAAAATAAAAAAAGATCCGTCTGACTGGCAGCTGGGCAATTTTGTCTTTGGTTTAGGCCAGGAAATCATGTCCCAGACCCAGGCCCAGGTGACCTTGTATGACAGAAAAATGGGCAGGGTTCTTAAAAACGTTGCTGCAGATGATTCCTCTCCAGTGGGCAAAAATATTCTGGCCATCAAAACAGAGCTGGACAAGGTCAATCCCACCGTGGTGGGCAGAACAGAACTCCCTTTTCAAAAAAAGATGCTGGGACTGTTTACCAAAACCGTCAACCGCCTGCCCAAAGGGGATGAAATCCTCAGGGTGATTGCTGAACGAAGAGAAACGGTCAATTCAACCATTGACGGTATCCGGGATCATTTAAGAAATGAAGCTGACCAGGTGGCCTTTGATGCTGCTGAGCTGTCCACCATCTGTGATTCCTTAAAAGAGATTCAGCCCAAACTCCAGGAAAAGATTTTTCTGGGCCAGGTCATCTGGAAAAAACTCATGGAACATATTGATACAATTGATGATCCAAGGGCCAAAGAAGCACTGGTTACCTTAACCAGTGACCTTGCCATGGCAGTGGTGGATCTTCAGACCATTGACAACTCCAACCTGCAAACCCGGTTTGGCGGTGAGATGATGGTGCGGAACTCTCATCTGGTCAAACGACTGGTTCAACGCACGGACATGATTCTTTCCACAGCTGTTAAAAATGCTCTGGCTGTGCGGGTGGCTGCCGAACAACAGATGGAAACCCTGTCTCACCTGGACATGGTCCAGCAGTCTGCTGCAGAAACCATGAAAGATACCGCCAAAGTGATCGGTGCCGCTGCTATCAAGGGGGCTCAAATGAGCCAGAGCATGACCGTGAATATCCAGGCCCTGGAAGAGGCGTGCCAGACCTATGAACAGGCCTTTGAAACCTATGCCCTGATTTCAAAGGAAACCATCAACATTGCCTCCCAGAGCTCCAACGCCCTGGGGGTAATGAATGAACGTTTCAGATCCAGAACCGATGCTTTAACGGCAAGGCGCCAGGACTAAAATCAAGAATAGAATCAAGACTAAAAATATAGAGGGAGGCATTTGTATGCTTGATGTTGCCACACAAAAATCGTTTCAGGAAAGATTAACCGCTATTCGAACCCTGGAAAAGCAAGACCTTGTATCTTCAAAAGAACAAACAGGGGCGACCCTTCAGGATGCCGGTCCATCTGCTTTTTTTGAATACTCGGGCCAAACCTATTTTGTCCAGGATCTGAACAAATACGAAGAAACCTCGGATGATTATAAAAAACCCCAGGGATATTTTATTTATGAACTGACCTGCCTGTGTCTTGAAACCGGAAAGACCACACACTTTGAATGGGAATTCGATGACGAACTTGAAGTTTCCATGACGCTGGAACGGCTTTCTTTTAGAAATTTAAAAGATGATGAAGGAGTTCAAATAGATGAAGACGACCTGGATCAAATTGCAGATGATAAGGATGTCATTGTTATCAATGGTGAAAAATTCTGGTATGAAGATGATTGGGCATCGATCTATCATCGTGGAGACAAGAAAGAAAGAGTCTATATGTATGAATTTGAAACCCAAAGCCATGCCAAATTTCTCACCATTGAGGAATGGTCTGGATCAGGCAAGGATGAGTATCAGATCTACACCTCAATCCCAGTTAATCCGGCCGGCATCATCCTTGTGAGCAAAGGAGACCCCCAGGGATGACCCCAAAAAATAAAGATTTGATAATAAAAGGCTTTATTGGGGTTTTTGTCATCACCATTCTTGTTTCCATGTTTGGCAGCTCCGGCCCCAAGCTTGATAAAGCGTTAATAAAACAGGCCAAGGCCATTCCGGACATGATTGATGAAACCGCATCCCGGGTGGATCAGAACAAAGACAAGTATAATCGCCTGAAGCAATCAGATGAGTTTAAACCCATACAGGTCTTTGCACAAAAAGAAAACTGGGACAACCGGTTTAAAGCAGCCCATGAGGCACTTGTCGGGGCCAAAGCACTGTATGACAAAGACCTGTATCCGTTGATAAAAAAGAACAAGCCGGAACTGACAGAACCGGTCAAAAAAGAAATCAATCGAATCAAGACCGTCATCAAAGACGCAGAAAAACTTTCCTTGCAACCCGCCCAAAGGTTTTCCAGCATTAGAGAAACCATTAATAATGCAGACCAATTCAATAAAAAAGCCAATGACAATGCCGCCCAGATCAGCCAGATTGTCGGCCTCCTTCAAACGGGTGTTGTTGCCAAAGCCCTTGCTGATTTTCCTGATCTCACTGAAAAAATCAATGCCCGGTTTGCGCCGGCAGCAACGCTGAGCCAGGAAAGCGCAACTCACCTGAAAACCATCACCACTCAATATTCCAGACATACGGCTGGTCAAGATACCGACTATGCAAGCTTTACAGACAGCTTCCAGGCATTGGCCATGGGACTTACCCAGATCCAGGCACTTGAAAAAACAATCTTCCAGCAGATGGCCCAGTTAAATACCTCATACACCAAGATTCTCAAAGACATGAAAGAAGACTACTATGTGACAATCAAAAGAGAATCATGGGATGAAAACTCTGATTTTTATGATCCTAAATTTGCCACATTTACCCGGCAGGTCAGCCCGGAAGCTTATGAGATTCTAACTTCTGATGCTGTTGACACCATTGGAGCCATTACTGCTGGATTTGGTGGATCACGCTTTTCAAACCAGGTGGGTGAATCCTGGGATGAACTAAAGATTGATCCGGCAGACCAATGGCCGTCAAGAAGCCACAATGCCGCCACATTTTTTGTTGAAGAGACTAACGAAGCCTATTATCATAAATATCTTCTTGAAAAAGAAGGTGAAACCAAAGAGACTGACTGGGAAAAAGTGGATGCACGCGTTTATGATGCCAATCTTGAATTCCTGGGCATGGCCATTCTGTCCAAACCCTATGGTACATTCGAAGAAGATCAGATCACCCAGGCCACCCCGCCGGGAATGGCCTATGTGGGAAATTCAAAATACGGAGAATGGAAAAAAGATGATACAGGAAGCAGTTTCTGGTCCTGGTATGGAAAATATGCTTTATTTTCAATGCTCTTGGGTCCCCGGCCATTCTATTATGGTCACAATTCCTGGAATGGCTGGAATAATAACTACCGAAACAGACAACCTTATTTTGGACAAGCCCAAAACGGGGCCCAACAATTCGGCACCAATGGTACAGCTGTTAAAACATCACCCCAATTTCAAAACAGCAATTTTGCCAAAAGCGGCGGTTTTAAATCCCAGACCGCTTCTGTCAGAGGAGCCGGCGCCAACCTTCGCGGTGGCGGCCCCAAAAGCAAAGGTAAATAATCAATATTTAAGGAGAAAAGAATGGATATTGCTACAACACTTACCGGTCTGGGACAAGGCGTCATCCATGTGATCGTCGGCATCTTTTTTATCTGGCTGGCCAAACAAATTGATGATTGGCGCACCAAGGATTTTGACGATGATATTCACATTGATGATGGTAATTTAGCTGTGGGCCTGCGTCGGTCCGGACTCTATCTGGGGATTGCTATTGCCCTTTCCGGTGCCATGACAGGTACGTCTAAAGGGTTTTTTCTGGACACCATCCAATTGTTCATCGACGGACTGATTATCACAGGGTTTATGTTTTCCTGCCGGTTTATCAATGATTATATGATGCTGGGAAATATTGATAACGACGCTGAATGTATCAAAGAATTTAAAGACGCCAACGGCAATACCATTGTGGGCAATACAGCTGTGGGTACCGTCGAGGCCGGCATGTACATCGCCACGGGATTTATTCTCAACGGCGCTGTGGCTGGAACCAGTGGAAGCTTTCTTCTGGGCATTGCCAGTGCCACTCTTTTTTTTGTTCTCGGCCAACTCGCCCTGTTAATTTTCGGACTTATTTATGAATTGATCACCCCGTTTAATGTGCGCCTGGAAATTAAACAAAATAATTTAGCAGCCGGCATCGGCCTTGGCGGCATCCTCATTGCCCTGGGCATTATTTTAAGAGCCAGCATTGCAGGACCATTTACCGGCTGGATCAATGACATTACAAGCTTTGGTATCTATACCGCCTTTGGCATTGCCATGCTCCTGATTTTCAGGGTTGTGATAGGCAGATTATTGCTGCCCACCACAAACATTGCCACGGAAGTCAAAGAAGATAGAAATGTGGCCGCCCTGCTTGTTGTCCAGAGCGCTGTCATTGCCGTGGCTATCATCATCGCCTTTGCCATGTAAGGTTTAATAGCTAAAATGGTGAGGCTATTTTAGCTACCCTGGGGGAAGGATTAAGCACACCACTGTCTTCGTTGCAAATGACTCGCAGTAATATAGTTACAGCTTCGTCATCCGCGCCTTGACTTTGGAGCACTTAACCCTTTTAAACCCAAAAAAAATTAATATGACAAGAACAAACCCTAAATTCAATTTTGCTTCTCTGCTCTTGTGCGCCTGCATGTTTGCCAGCGGTGCCTGCGGCATCATTCTTGAATATATCCAGGCCAGCCTGGCGTCCATGATCCTGGGCAATTCATTTGAACAATGGGCCATGGTCATCGGCCTCATGCTTTTCTGGATGGGGTTCGGCAGTCTGATCCAGGCCCGGATTCCTAAAAAACACCTGATCCTGGCCTTTATCAGCGTGGAAACCGGACTGGCCCTGGCTGGTGGATTTTCTCCCACCCTGACCTATATTGCATACGGATATACTGCCCATTACAGCCTGGTTCTCTATTTTTTCGTCAGTTTTATCGGTATCATGATCGGCCTTGAAATCCCGGTGATTATCAGAATCAACAATGATTTTTCCAAGGAATTATCCACCAATCTTGGCAATATTCTCTCGGCTGATTATCTGGGCAGCCTGATCGGATCATTAATATATGTCTTTATTCTGCTGCGGTTCACCCCCATTACAGAAGCTGCCTTTTTAACGGCCGGGATTAATTTTTTATTAGCCCTTATCACCTTTGCCTATTTTTCAAAAAAACAATTGATTAAAAAAGGGGTAGTCATCCCTGTTATCATGGTTACCACCTTTTGCGCCATATCCTATGGCTATGTTCAAAACCGGGAATGGAATATTAAAATCGAACAGCCCCTGTACGATGATCCCGTCATTTTAAGCCAGACCACCCGATACCAGCACATTGCCATCACCCACTATAAACCCTTTAATGACGTTCGACTCTTTTTAAACGGCAACCTGCAATTTTCAAGTATTGATGAGGCCCGTTACCATGAGCCCATGGTCCATCCCATCATGAACCTTGTCCCGGTGAAATCGAAAGTGTTGATTCTGGGCGGCGGTGATGGATGTGCCCTTCGCGAAGTCTTGAAGTACAAAGAAGTTAAACAGGTTCTCCTGGTGGATCTTGACCCTGAAATGACCCGTCTTGCCGCTACCCATCCTTTGCTGAAAACAATCAACCAGAATGCATTTGATGATGCCCGTCTGACCTTTCTGACCGAACAAGGCATCAGCCCGGGCATTGATCGACGGCTGTATATGGATCAACCCACCCGAAAAAAATCACCCCTTCAACCCAACCCCACCCGGAAAATTGCCAATGTAAAAGTCATGAATGTGGATGCTGATAAATTTTTAAGCCAGGTTCCCGGCTTCTGGGATGTGATTATTGTGGACTTGCCAGACCCATCCACTCCGGAGCTGATCAAGCTGTATACCACCCAGTTTTATAAAAAAATAAAACAACACCTTTCTGTTCACGGCATGATGGTGGTCCAGGCCACTTCCCCGTATCTGGCCAAAGAAAGCTATTTATGCATTGGCAGAACCATTAAAAGCGCTGATCTTTCAATCCTTGCCTTTCACGAAAATGTCCCCAGTTTTGGCGACTGGGGATGGTATCTGGCCTGGCACCCACAGATCAATACCCAAAAAATAAAACATAAAATCAAACAGATTACATTTCCCATTCCCACCCGGTTTATCACCCCGGATGTCTTTAAAAGTGAACTGGTCTTTGGAAAAACCGCGCTGGACACCTTAAACAAAAAAATCAACACCCACCTCAATCCTGTTCTTTTAAGCATTTATAACCACGAATCCTGGCTGCTGGAATAAAAAATATTCCACATCCTTGCGAGCTAAGGGCTCACTCAAAAATAACTAAATATTTTTATTTTTTTTAAAACTTGAGGGTTACCCTGATTGATTTTTATTAAAACACCTTATATACATACACTATCATAGTTTTTGTATTAATTAATTTTTGAGTGAACCCTAAGGAAATTGTTATGCCGATACCAAACGTGTATAAAAATATGGCAATCAAAATAAGACCATTTCAGCGACGGTTTTTTTTTACAGCAATATTTGGATTTTTCTTGTTAGCCCTATCAATTTTACTATCAAATCAATTTAAATTAAACTTGTTGATTCTTCATGGAATTAGCTTTTTTTTATTTTTGTGGGGCTGGGGTTTATTTCTAGTTATCAATTGGTACGGGAAAGAATCAAAAAACAAAAAGAAACTATCACATTCACTTGTTGTGTTTGGTGAATGGTTTGCAGCCATATTTCTGAATATCTGGTTTATTTTCGGAAGCGCTGGAATCCTACTTTTTATGCTTTCTTAAAATCCATTTTTGCAAGGGAACAAGGAATGTGAAAACCGTGCTTAACCAATGGATAATAACAAAACATGACCATAGAATCTGGAAATATCTTTGACTCAATACCAAGTGATCTGGAACAAGAAGCCTTTCTGAAAATACTGAACAAAAAAAATATTCGGATTGAGAGGATTGTTTCAAATGGTCAATCTTCACCAGCCCAGGGGTGGTATGATCAAGAGGACAATGAATGGGTGATTGTTCTTGAAGGTCAGGCAACAATTGTGTTTGAAAAGGATAAAAAAACAATCCACTTAAAAAAAGGAGATTATCTGAATATTCCTTCTCATACCAAACATAAAGTGGCTTGGACTGACCCAGCAAAAAGGACCATATGGCTGGCCATACATTATTAAATTTGCTTCAACCGCTCTTTCAACATTCAAACCAGGGGATTTCGGGAAAATATTTTTTATATAAAAAACAATCTGGAAAAATAATTTGTTTAAGATTATCATAAAATATAGTTTAACACCTACATAACCGACAAAAAGGTGCGCGAACTCCTTTTTAGGCCGTGCATCCTTTTTGTCGGGTTGATGTTCTTATGTGCCGCCCCCCCAGATCAAAGGGATGGGGCCAATTGTCTCTCTCCACTTCTTAATCAGCTTTGGGAAAGATATAGGATCGTAATACTTCATTAACTTCATCCCTGACGAAAACCATTAATGCACCTTCGGAAACAGCCTTTCGATACTGTTGTTTGGTCTGATTTATAGTTCGATCACTTAGTCCATCAAGATATTCTTCAGCTGGATGCGCAAGGATAAGATGATGAACTGTATCGAACTCAATTATCGGTTTTTTATCCTCAAATAATACGAACATACCAGTAATTTCATCCCAGCGCTGTTGAATTTTTTCCATGTATGGATCAGACATTATATATATCCAAGGGTTCGGTTCATGATAACCGGCGGCGGCGAACTGCTTGCGGCCTACCGAAATATTCAAAATTTTGCAGAAGTTTTTTCCGCCCGCGTTTATTATCTTTTTAATAAATTATTTAAATGACTTATTGCTTCCAAGCCAGCATTGTAATAATAAATTCTGAAGATTATCATCAATATTAAGCCCAAGTATAACATCGCAATCATCTCCAATATTTTCGTGAAGATATGTTGCTATTTCTTCAAAGTCAGACATGGTTAATGAATTATTTCCTGATAAAATGAAATAACAAGAGTCACTTTGTTTTATTTCAATAGAAGCAAGTTTGAAACAAAGTAAAAGACATTCAGCAGCAACCAATGCTTCATTTTCACAACTATGGCTTAAAATTTCTGCCGCGTAAACTTCCTTCCCGCTAATAACTTGATAAATATCAGCATAATCGACGTTTATTAAACCATCTGTAGTGATCCCAGGAATGATTTTTAGTAATTCTGATGGATCAGATTCTTTTTCTTTTACTTTTCTTGCTGGATATAGCTTTATTGGTAAATTACCATTCCTGTTTTTATTGATATGCACTTCATTTATTTCATCAATAAGCCAATTTACATTTTTCAAATAATTCGAATTTTGAGAAAGGTCTACATACATTCTATTACCTAAAAAATCTGGTATTTTACGCTTATCTTTCACATTTCTTATTACAGGTATAAATTTAATAGATTTTTGATTTTGAAATAAATGCGATGACATTATGTTCTTCTCATAACCGACACCACCTTCAAGATTCTTTGATCTATTTAAGTATTTATCAGTACAAACAATAATAACTCTGTCAGCCTCAGATATAGATATTTCCATAAATGTATTTATGTCTTGCCCTAAATGAAGATCCCATTTGTCAAAGACCACATTAATGCCACCACGCTTCAAGTCTTCAGCTAATTCTTCAACCCATTTTTCGTGCAAAAAAGAATCGTAAGAATATGATATGAATACTTTTTTCATAGTTTCTTCTTTTTTCTAACCCCCACATAAAAGGCGCGCCGTTAGGTGCGTCCAACTCAACGAAGTGGAGCGATTTTTGATGTGATTGTTATAGGGATGTGTGACCGAATCACGCATTACTGCCAACCCTAAACTTCAGTACCAAATCGTTTAACAGTGAATCGACAAAACATCCAGAATTAACCGCTACATTAGATATTTTTGACACTATTTCACTACTCAGAAAGCTATTTGTAACAGCCGCCCGAAATGACGTAGCAAACGCATACCTCTGACCAATTGGTGATTTTTGATTGTTCGAAAATCTCATTAAAATTCCATCTTTATTTTTAAGCTCAATTAATGATGATTTCAGGACCTGACTTTCCTCGGATTTTGAAAAATTATAATGAAAGGTCAGGTCTCTAACGGGCTTGAGAACCGACTTGGTCAAGGAGTCTTCATCAAATGGCTCAAGTTCTGATTTCAATGCTTCGAACAATTGCATTGTATTATCGGAAAATAAGCTGATTAAACTAGATTTTTTTACCGCAACCAATAATTTTGCCAACTCGCGAATGATAGATATTGAGCTTGCAAAAAAGTAGATATTCTCGTCTTCCGGATAATGGCATAGCGAATCATGATTGAGCATTAAATCATTTGCCACAAGAGAAAGCCCCAGAACATAGAACGACTCTTCTTCGCTGAGGGGTTTGAATATGTTTTCTATTTCTTGTGACTTGAAATCTGAGTCCATAATTCCTTAAACTTAACTTTTAACTCACTAGCTTGTCTATGTGCAGTGGTTTGTTCTGCGGCCCGGGAATGTGGGGTGGTAATTTCACCTTTGACTACGGCTGAAGCTTTGCTTCAACCTGTCCGTCATAACGCAGTTATGCGGCAGTGAAGCA
>JBDRQO010000076.1:0-24210 GCA_043826275.1 Pseudomonadota bacterium | reverse complement strand
TGCAGATTGGCTGCGGTCAGACCCAGTTCTTTTTCGTCCGGGTATAAAAATTGGTCATCAGATGGTGGAATATGCTCGGTAATTCCAACAGCTTTAAATTCAAGCGCAATGTACTGCAAAATGATATCTTCAAGCCGGTCTTTAGCGTGGTTGCAGTATTGGCCGCTGTGACCACCGTGATAAGAAATGCGGGAAGGTTTCATAACCGGCAAATAATCATCAACAACAGGTTAAAATCAAGTGTTTGATAGTTGAGCAATTTGTTATACCAAAGAAAGTTTGTCCAATGCTTGGAACATACTTTCTTTGGTATTTAAAAATTGGTCCATTTGTTTTTTTGCATCTGCATCATCGCAGATGCTTTGGATATGTTCAGTCATGATTTTGATTCCATTGGAAGTCTCCAGAACATTGGTATTAATTTCATTGATACCCCGGGAGGCATGGCCGGCATTGTCTGATATTTCTTTTATGGTGGCAGATTGTTCTTCAAGGGAAGCAGCAATGGAACTCACCGTGTTATCCATATTATTGATAACCTGAGTAATTTTGGTGATATGTTGTCCTGAATCCTTGGTTAAAGAAGTGATCTCAGTGACCATTTCCTTAATTTTCAAAGTTGCCCCTGAAGTCTGCGCTGCAAGGTTTTTAATCTCACTGGCCACCACTGCAAATCCTTTGCCGGCTTCTCCGGCTCTTGCGGATTCAATGGTTGCGTTTAAGGCCAGAAGATTGGTCTGATCAGAAATTTCAGAAATGGCATCTGTTATGTTGGTAATGTCAGCTGCAGCTTTCCCCAGCTTATCCATACTCTGGGTCACAGTTGTGGATAGGGTGACTGCATTTTGGGTGATGGTTCTGGCCGCTTCCATATTCTTTGCAATTTCCTGGATGGTCGCATGCATCTGTTCTGAAGCTGCCGCAACCAGGTTGATATTAGTGTCAGCCTGATCAATGGCAGCTGCAACGCTTGTCATGTTTGATTCTACATGGGCGCTTTCGTCTGATAGTTGATCAGTGCTTTTATGGGTTGTATTACATTTATCCAGAATTGTTTCAGAGAGTGTGAGCATATTTTTGGATGTGCAGCGCAAGGTGCTGGCATGCCCTTCAAAGGTTTTAAATTGCTCACTTATTTTTTTTGAAAACAGATCAACCTGTAGCGCTAATTTGCCTATGGCAGATTGGTTTGAAAGGCCTGAAGACTGTGAGATCTGTTTTTTCCCTGTGTTAAGAGATGCGACATGATCGGTGAGTGCCAAAAGTGTTGCAGTATTCTTTTTATTGATTAGATAGATGACAGCCGCACCGCATATAATGCCGACGATAAGAAATAAGATACTATTGGAGGTCGAAGGACCAGTTGAGCCATCGGCAAATGCAATTGAAGGGTAAGCAAAGAATAAACTAATAATTATAACAGAAAATAACCGGACTGATTTTTCAATAGCGCTCATTTTTCCTCCCTGGTAATTACAATATTTTATATTGATTCAATGACAGCTTATAAAGAGATGTCTATTTTGTCAATTGGTTTTATTGGCGAAAAACCATACTATATGAATTCATAGTCAAGAAGAGTTTTGTATGGTCTGATATTTTTATAACCGTTGAATGATGTACAGATAGGTTGGAAAACGGCTCAGAGATTTTAGTTTGTAAAAATCATAGAGGTCTTGTCTGGATGGGTTGTCAAATTTTAATGGTGAAAGGTAAACACATCCTTTGGGCTGTGGATGGGAAACACTTTGTCTGACAAGGGCCATTAGTGCGTTGTAATGGGAATCAGGAAGGCTGTCATCCATAACAAAATTACAGGTGATTTCCACATTGGAAAACCTGGTGTTTATGGTTTGAATTTTTTCAAAGGCCTGGGCCACTTTTTTTGAGATCAAGGGCTTGCCTAAAAAGTCCAGGGTTGCCTGGTCATATGATTCAAGCCCGACATTAATAAAAGTTTGAATATCAAGGCGGTTGAGTCGATCAAAAAAATTCTTGCTGGTATTTAACAAAGAATCAGCGCTTGCGAACATGAACAGATACTTGCCGTTCATATAGGAACGGTCAAATTTGAATTCATGTAATGCTTTTTTGAGCGTATCAAGGATTAATTCTCCCGGAGCATTCAATGCATCGTGCTCGCCGAAAAAAAGAGCATTATAATTGATCAGGTCCTTACCATAGAGTATTTTGAGCTGACAGATTTGATCGTAAATATTCTGCACAGAGCGAACCAAAAAGGGCTTTTTGTTTTTTATTTTGCAAAATTGGCATTTATACAGGCAGCCATCACTGATGGTGATGGGAATAATATTATAATCCACATGCCGGGCATCCGGCGGCATGACAGAGACCCGGGAGCCACAGATTTTAAATAGTTTCGATGCATTTTGCTGCAAATCCTTTTGTGTCTTTTTTTGCACGGCTTTAAACCATTTGGAAAATGGTTCTGGTAGATCATCAGCACATATTCTGGCCAGAATGTCCTGCCATTTGTGTGCAATGGTATCAATCCCTGGTTCTTTAAATGGTTTTCCGCCTAAAAGAGAATTGGTGGGATACATCAAATTAGGCAGATAGTATTCTCCGATAGCTTCAAACACACCAGAATATCCGCCGGTTGAATAATAGACCCAGTCATTTCCCATGGTTCGTTTAAGCCATTCAGACGGATGAATCCAGGTTTTTTGTTTGGATTTTACATGGCGGATCTCATGGTTTAAATTAAATTCAAAAATATAGTCACAGGTTTCAAGTCGTGAGAAAAGACCATATTTAACAGGAAAACTAACCTTTGTATAATCAGTGTTACCATGACTATTCAGTTCAATGGAAAGATCGTGTCGTTTAAAATCTTGCCTGTATGTTGTTTCTGCTCGGATTATTGTAATTTTTTCTTAAATTTAAGAAAAGAAATTATAATAAATATCTGAGATATAGACTATTCCGATGGGTCTTCCATTATCCAGCACTGGTAATCTTCGGTATTTGTTCTTAACCATCCGGTCCAGAATTACCATCAAGTGTTCATCAACAGAAGCACCAATGATATGGGTACTCATAATCTGGCATACTTTTTTTTCTTTAATGCTCTTCAATGCCAGATCAAACTGCTTGGTCCAGGCGATCTCCTCACTTTTCATCCCATAATTTAAATAATCAGGTCGAAGGTGATAAAGAATATCAGCCATGGTTATGATTCCCACAAACATTTTAGCATTATCAAGAACCATCAAACTGATTGTCTTGTGGCCGGTTGGCCTTACTTTGCCATTTATAATCATTTGGTTTGCTTGCTCAACACTTGCATCAGAATCTATTGTATCAAACTGGGTTACCATAATGTCTTTAACATATGTTTTCATGCGAGCCTCCTGACCTTGGATGATTTGTAACAGCACATTATTTGTTTAATCTAAATCTTTTTATCTATCCATCAACCGCTTGTCAAACAAATTCACTAAATTTAATTTTGTTCTATAATATTTATATTTTTAAAGTCAAACTATTGTCATAAAACGATTCTTTCAGATTATAGTAAATAAAATATATAGATCTCATTTGCCGAAAGCCTCGGATATTGATTTTGAAAAATCTGGTTACTCCAATATACCTTAATAGAATTTGGATTCATTTGAACATTTCTTATTCCACTATAAATGAATTTTACATTAAAGGTTGAAAGATTGGTCTATACCAGAGGTGGTATTGTGGGGGGAAATTTTAAAAAGTGAGCCTTACACGTTATAGTTCTCTCCTGGGTTACACTCGCACAATTACTCCTTTAAAATCTCAATGATACCTTTTGAATTGTTGAACATTTGGAAAATCAATATTTGTTGCAAGTAGTCTTGATTCTAAGAATTAATACAAATTTTTATTTCAAGAAGTTCCCTCTGACTTTTCAAAAAAGATGGCATTGAAGAGAATTCAAAAGAAATATATTCAAAAAAGCCTCCTCAACTTGTGAAATTTTCAAAAAAGCAGTTGCTCTAAAGGGTTTCGTGTAATATGAAATTGATGACGTATTAATGACTTATAAATCAACACTATTGGCCTATGAAAATATTAGACAACATCAACATTCTCTGGGGCGATGACCTAAAAGAAACAATAAGGACAGGAAGCAAATTTAAAATAGCCGCCTCTTGTTTTTCAATTTATGCTTTTGAAGCCCTTAAAAAAGAATTGGAAAAGATTAGTTCTTTAGAATTCATATTTACAGCTCCTGCCTTTTTCCCAAACGAAGTCACGGATAAAATATCCAAAGAAAGAAGAGAATTCCATATTCCAAAACAAGAACGAGAGAAAAGCCTTTATGGGAGTGAATTTGAAATCCAGTTAAGAAACAAACTTACCCAAAAAGCGATTGCCAAAGAATGTGCTGACTGGATAAGAAGAAAAGCAAAATTTCGTTCCAATACCTCTAAGGCACCAATGCAGCAATTTGCCTGTTTGAATTCTATCCCTATATTTTTGTCGATGAAGCACAGGACACTTTCCCTGAAATTGTAACGGCACTAAATACTCTCTGTTCGGTCAATGGCTTGCCTATTATTGGATATTTCGGCGATCCAGTTCAGCAAATCTACGATAAACGTGCCGGAAATTTTTCGGGGCCAGAAGGATTCAAACTGATAAAGAAAGAAGAAAACTTTCGATGTGCCAAGGCTGTTATCAATCTCCTGAACGCATTCAGAAAGGATATCCAGCAGGTACCTGCCGGTGATGCCTCACAGATTGAGGGATGCGTGGAGATCCGGCTTGTTACTGCGGAACAGCCTGAAGGCCCGAGAAAGCGGTACACAGACGAGCAAATTGATAGGGCTTCAGATAAGTTTAGCGATGCCCTTAAGATTTGGGGTCTTCATGAGAACGAAGAAACTAAGTATTTATTTCTGGTCAGGCAAATGATTGCCAAGCGACTTGGTTTCGAAACTCTTCAAAAATTATTTACCGGTCCATATGCTTCCACACGGGCGCAAGAGAACTATGAATCTGGAGAACACTTTTTATTGAAACCATTCATTAAAGTGTTATCCCCTTTGTTGATTGCTCACAGGACCGATAGCCAAAAGGAAGTTCTGGATATTCTCCGAAAGTCATGCCCGACGTTTAATCCCAAAGGTCGAAATGCACGAAAGACACTAAGAGAAATGAGGGATCTGGCTAAAAGCATGGTTGAAAAACTATCGGAAAGATGGACGAGCCAAAACATCCGGGAAATTTTATCGTTTTGTCAGTCAAATGAAATCATTGAGGTCTCAGAGCGGCTTTCACGCCACCTTGAAAGATCTCCGCGTACTGAAGACTATGACAATGATCTACATGCAATAGATAAGGAAGACTGGCTCGTTGATGATTTCTTTAATATGTATTCGAATGAAATCGAACCATATGTTGCGTTCATAAATGACAACACCCCCTACAGCACGCAGCATGGCGTCAAGGGTGAAGAATATAAAAACGTAGTCGTGGTTTATGATGATATTGAAGCCGCGTGGAACCTTTACAGCTTCACTAAAATGCTCATACCAGAGTTAGCTGGAAACCCAACAGAGGGTCAGCTCGACAGGTCAACCAGACTTGCTTATGTTTCCTTTTCAAGGGCTGTTGAAAACCTGCGTATCCTTCTGTTTACGCCAGATCCTAAAGGCACAAAAAGCATTCTAATCGAGAAGTCGCTATTTCAGGAAGACCAAGTCGTCATTGAGTCATAGAGATAAGCCAATTTCTGGGGTTCTAATTCAATGTTTTCCGTGTCTTCAAATTTGTTGTGTAAGTCAAGGAACATCCATAACTTTGGGTTTCGTTTGAAGAGCCAGGTAAGGGTTCCAATAAAATAATATATTTTATTGGAAATAAACCCCTGCTTGCACTCAAGATTAATTATTATCCCATGGCTGAATATTCCGAGGTCAAAAATGTTCATGATACCAATACAATTGGAAACTTGTTTTAATCGAGAATTTGTGGAATGATCATGCAAGTAAGGTTAATTTACGCATTAATGCTTTGTATGTATCAAGCTGAATATGCTTAAACGAAATTTACCAAGGAGAGTAGCACAATGGCAAAGCTTTTAGAAATTCTGGGTTGCAAGTATCCAATCATCCAAGGTCCCATAGGCCAACTTAATGATCCAAAAATGGTCGCCGCTGTATCAGAAGCAGGCGCTTTTGGTGTTCTGGCCTTGGGTTTCGTATCAGATGCTGAAAAGGTCAGGCAAATGGTGTGCGAGGTCAAGGAGATAACGGACAAACCCTTTGGGGCAAATCTCATGATCTCCATAAATCCAAACAATGAGGCCATTCTTGAAGTGTTGGCCGAAGAAGAGATTAAGGTCGTGACAACATCGGCCGGGTCTCCGAAAACGATCTACCCAAAAATTAAGGAACTGGGGCTTAAGGGCCTCCACGTGACTCTGGCAGCAAAATTTGCTGTAAAAGCTGACGCCGCAGACGGGATTATCGTTTCTGGAACAGAGTCTGGCGGGTTGAGAACGAATGGCCCTGAATCCACGAATTTGATCCTTGTACCTGTTATCTGCGACATGGTCGATGTACCTGTTGTTGCTGCGGGCGGTATTGCTGATCGTCGCGGGTATCGCGCTGCGCTTGCCCTTGGTGCCCAAGGGGTACAGATCGGGACGGCTTTTCTGGTTTCCGAGGAGAGTCCGGCGTCAAAAGCATGGAAAGAGGCCATCATCACCTGCAAAGACGCCGGGACAACATTATTACCTGTCAGCGGCATGACTATGCGGACGATTATCAATCCAAAACTGAGAGAACTCATGGGCTCGGGTGTGGATCTTTCCCAGGAATATAACATGAAGAACGCACATGAGGCCTGGTCCACAGGGGATTTCAACCTTTTTCCGGCTGGTGCAGGCCAGATCAGTGCCTTGATCAAAGAGATCAGGCCGATAAAAGATATCATAGAAGAAATGGTTTCTTGAAATTCGGAAGGCAAGGGATTTGGGCAATATATATCAATCATGTATGTAAAAAATTTTAACCCATAAATGGTTTTATTTAATGGAAGGACTCGCCTGTTTGTTATTCAGAAAGCTTGAACAGTCTTTGTGCAGCATTATCAGATAACACCATATATGGTATTTGAAGCTTTTTCAGCATTGACGTTTTTATGCAAATATATAGGCCAAAGGTATCATAGCTGGTCATGTTTCCCCATCACTCTTGATAAGATAGACAATAATTCTTCCTCCAAGAACTTCTGCGGTTTTTTAAATCTGTATGCATTAGTTGTGAATCTTGACACAATTGTTATAATTCATTATTTCTTTCCCAAGTTTCAAAACTAATTTAAGGAAAATATTTTGTGAAGATTCTGTTTCTTGAACCATTTTTTGGCGGCTCTCATAAAGATTTTGCATTGGGGTTCAAGGCGGCTTTTAATCATGACGTCATCCTAGTGACACTGCCGGACCGATCCTGGAAATGGCGAATGAGGGGTGCTGCGCTTTATTTTATCAATCAGATTCAAGATATCAGATCTTTTGATTTGATCATGGTCACAGATATGCTGGATCTAACTGACTTTATAGCTTTGGCAGGAAAAGATCTGCCACCCATATGGCTTTATTTTCATGAAAACCAGCTCTCATATCCCCTGGAGCTGGGTATAAAACGTGATTTTCATCTGGGATTTACCAATATTGTTTCAGCTCTTGCAGCTGACCAGGTATTTTTTAATTCAAGTTTTCACCTGAAAGACTTTTTTTCTCATGCCAACAGACTGATCAAACGAATGCCCGACTACCGGCCAGGCTGGATCATGCAAAAAATTAAAAACAAAACCCAAGTCATTTATCCTGGCTGCCGGTTTGAGTCAGGTGTGATTGAACTTGAAAAAAAAGATGGCAATAGTCCTTTAATCGTTTGGAATCATCGATGGGAATATGATAAAAATCCAGCACTTTTTTTCAATGCTATTGCCAGGTTAAAAGATAAAAATATTGCTTTTTCTCTGGCCGTGCTGGGTGAAAAGGGCTCCAACATCCCCGAGGTGTTTGAACAGGCAAAAGAGCAGTTCAAAGAGGAAATTGAAGTTTTTGGATATGTTAAATCAAGGCAGGAATACATATCATGGTTACAAAAGGGGGCAATTGTAGTCTCCACCGCCATTCAGGAAAATTTTGGCATTTCCATTGTTGAGGCGGTTCGTTACGGCTGTATTCCTTTATTGCCCAATCGATTGTCATATCCTGAAATCATACCCTGTGATCTACATTCAACTCTTTTGTATGACAATGACCTGGAACTTGAAACCCGGCTGGAAGATATGGTGTTAAACTATCCACAATATAGTTTTGTGCAGCAACGATTGTCTGAAAATATGGCGCAGTATTCCTGGCAGAATATTATTCAAATTTATCATAATATGCTTTTATGATAGGCTTTCTATGAAATCAAATAAAGTTCTTTGAGCTGTTCGGGTATTAAAGCGGTTTTCTGCTTTAATGTCTTTTGCCGGACGACAGAAAGCAGGCTTTTTGCATTTTTTCTCGAAATATTAATGCCTTGTTGTCTAAGAACATGGATTATGGCCGATGACCCGGAATGGTAGCCGATCACAAATTCGCATTCTTTTTGTCCAACCTGTTTCGGATCGAACAGCTGGTAGGATGATTTGTTTTTTAAAAGGCCTGAACAATGGATACCGGATTCATGGCGGAAAACATTGGCACCCACAATGGGTTTTGTCTGGCTGATTTGATGCCCTGATGCCCGGGCCACCAGGCGGCACAGCTCATATAAAAAGTTACCAGACTTTCCAGACGTTCCATCACCCAGGCTTCGTCTTTGTCAAAGGTTTTAAGCAAAAGCGAAGAAGTCGGAAAGCTGATATGAACTCCCGGGGTATTGCAACGGGCTGCCAGGATCAGGTCTTGTTGATCTGCCCTGCACCAGCACGAGAGAATGCAGGGAAGACGGCTCTCTTTTTATCAGATGACCCATGTTGAGGTTGTGTTTTACTGCATGGAGAACCTCATCAATCAATCCATTGACAATGAGAGTTTGAATTCCACGTTCATTAAGTACCCGTTTGGGAGATTCTCCCATGCCACTGGTTAAAAGCAGATGACAGTCGCTGATCACATCAGCCAGGACGTGCCAACCGCATCTGCTCTGCATCGTTTGCAGTGAAGCATCTGGGGAATGTATTTTTGAGCATCTTTCTGGATTTTTGCAATGTCCTGTTTTGATGGTTCGCCCAAGTGTGAAAAATTTGACCCCTCATTGAGATAATAGGGCATGCAATTGAGCGTATCCACGTCCATTCTGGCCATTTCTCTGGCAATGTCAGTTACATGATGATCATTGATACCAGGTAGAATAATGGTATTGACCTTGACGATAATGCCTCTTTCTTTCTAGCCGGCCACGGATTCCATCTGTTTTTCCAGAAGGATGCGGGCGCCTTTTTGAGGAGAGAGCGATTTTTTACCCACTCTTACCCATGCATAGATTTTTTCCCCGATTTTTGGATCAATGGCATTGACGGTGATAGACACATGACTGACATTGAGTTTTGCGATATCATCCAGATAGTCTGGAAGATTTAGACCATTGCTGGCCAGGCACAGGAGGAAACACCGATTTCAATGAGCGCCTTTTTAGTCTTGTTGATCATGTTGATGCGGATAATAGTCATTATTTCTTTCATGCGCCCACCTCTTGAGCCTCTGTGGTACCGGTTTCAAATACACCGGAACTAATGGTGTAAATTTCTTCCACAGGGCTGATAAATATTTTACCGTCACCAAATGCCCCATCAATACCTGATTTTGCAGTCTTCATGATGGTTTTGAGTACAAAATCTTTGTCTTTTTCATCAATAACCGTGATGAGCATTTCCTTGGGGATTTGATCATAGGTGATGTCGCCGATTTTTATTCCTCTTTGCTTGCCACGTCCTGCAACGCTCATTTAAAAGCGCTGTACCCACTCCATTACCCCGGGATTTGACATCTACGACCAATATCTTCCAGCATGGCAGCCATCGAGCCGCTTGCTGTGGATATACTGGTTTGAGCGGTACACATACCCACAATTTCATGATCAATCCAGGCTACTTTCACTATTCGATATTTGCCGCATCCGTCCAACATCATTTGTAATCCTTTATGGTGTTTTTTTGCGTCAAAAGTAAAATCTTTTTCAATGGAAAAAAGTTGTTTTAATAAATTGATAAGATCTTCAATGTCTTTAATCCGTGCATTTTTTATACTAATCGTTTTTTTATTCATTTTTGTCTCTTATATAAATTAATTAGTTCAGGCTAAAATTAAATGGATGTGAATTGACATACCTAAAACAATATATTGTTTGACATGTATTGATTTGCTTCATATTCTTAAAAAGTTCAATTTTTAAATCAAAAGGAGTATAGAATAAACAGGAGAAAAATAAAAATGCAATTTATTGTTACAGGGCTTGATGGCAAGGATGAAAATGCATCTGATCGGCGAATGGCAGCTCGGGCAGATCATCTGGCCATGGCACAAAAAATGGCGAATACCGGCAACTGGCTTTATGCGGTTGCAATATTAAATGATGAAAAAAAGATGGTGGGTTCGGTTATTGTCTGTGAATTTGATTCAAAAGAGGCCTTACAAAAAGAATGGCTGGATAAAGAGCCTTATGTGCTTGGAAACGTCTGGGAAGATATTCAGATTACCAGGGCTGCCGTTGCTCCTATATTCCTTAAATAAGATCAGTACAAGAACAAATAATATAAAAATTTCAGCTGACCATAGGGGCTTTGTGCCCAACAATAAAGTTGATCCTTATTCTGATATGGTGTATAAGCAATTTTTATGCTTAATAATACAGGAATGACTTTAATTTCAGGATCTTGTCAGATCTTTAGGGGGGCATTTAACGCATGACCGGAATGGTTGACATACAAAAAACTCGGATAGGTGTTGTGGGTGCCGGAGCCTGGGGCACAGCCCTTGCAAAATTACTTGCTGATAAAGGGTTCTCCCTGGATTTTTGGGCGTTTGAAACCGAAGTAAAAGAGCAGATTGAATCCGTAAGAGAAAACAAGATCTTTCTTCCCAATGTAAAATTACCACAAAACATTAGGCCGACAAATAATCTCAAAATAGCTGTCAAGGATAAAGATCTTGTGCTGGTTGTTGTTCCGTCCCATTGCATGCGGGATGTGGCAGGTCAGATGAAAGCCTTTGTCAATTCTGATACCATTGTTGTTACCGCTTCAAAAGGGATTGAGAACAAGACCCATATGACCATGACCCAGATTCTGGCTCAAAAGATTGATCATCTCCCAGAAGACCATTTTGTCGTTCTTTCAGGACCCAGCTTTGCCAAAGAAGTTGCTAATCAAGTACCAACAGCTGTTGCTGTTGCATCCATCACCCGTGAGGTGGGTGAATATGTCCAAAAGATTTTCTCCTGTCCTTGTTTTCGAGTGTACATTAATGATGATCCTGTGGGTACACAGATTGGCGGGGCCATGAAAAATGTGCTGGCCATTGCCGCAGGCATTTGTGACGGCATGAAAATGGGACTGAACCCAAGGGCTGCCCTGATCACCCGGGGGTTGACAGAGATGAACCGTTTAGGGAAAAAACTGGGAGCAGACCCTTTGACCCTGTCCGGCCTTGCCGGAGTGGGGGACCTTTTATTAACCTGTACCGGTGACTTGAGCCGAAATTATACTGTGGGTAAGCAAATCGGCCAGGGTAAAAAGTTAGACGAAATTATTTCTGAAATGCGCATGGTGGCCGAAGGGGTAAAAACCACACGATCGGTTTACAATCTGTCTAAAAAACTAGGGATAGATCTTCCGATCTGTAACGAGGTTTATCATGTCCTGTTTGAAAATTATAAGATTGAAGAAATCGTTGACCGGTTGATGAACCGAGTTTTAAAACATGAGTTTGATGGTGTGCTTGAATAATAGCTTTAAATGATTTTGTATAAGAGCTTAAGGCAGGCTGAAGATCAATTTCAGGCTGCCTTAAGGATGATTGACAGTCAATGTGACAGATAATGGGATTTAGAAGTCGCAGATGGACTGGTCAACACTTTTAGGGACCCCTTCAAAGGGTGTCCATTTGTTTGTGCCAAAGCTGTCTTTCCCTCTCATGTTTTTTAAGATCTCAATACTTGTCTTATATCCTTTATACATTCGACACATATCCATGGCCATGCCGCATATGAGCGCAACTGCCTGGACCATGGTAATATCATTGAATGAAAATTCCCATGGGGTTGCCGTATACACACGAATCGCACCAATGATCTTGTTGTGACTGATAATGGGAACCCCTAATAAAGAAGCAATCCCTTCCCGAGCAGCCTCATTTGGATATTCAATTCTCGGATCATCCATGACATCATATATGGCAATGGGGACAGCATCCTTTGCCTCGGTGATATTCTGCATAAAATGAATGGGCCCTTTTTTCAGGTATTCATCACTTAACCCTGATGAGGCCACAACTCCTAAATCCCGCGTGTCCCTGTCAACCAAAAAGACACAGCAGCCTTTGGCGTTAAAAGCCGTTTTAACACCTTCTGCTGTTAGCAGGGCAACCTCTTCCGGGTCTTTACACTGTGAAATTGCCGTGGTCAAGCGGGTAATGGTATCATAGTACAAGGTGTGATCTTTCATAATAGTCTCCTTTCTTTTTTGGATTATAAACAGCACTTTTTAAACAATCATATGGAAAAATTATTTTGTAAAAGTGCATGACCTACAAAAATCCAGTATTGAAAAAGAATATGGTGGAAACAAAAGAGAGAGAAAAGCCAAAGATGTTCCAACGTCAGAAGAATGGAGTAATTCCTTATGTGTTTATACTATATATGAATCAGGTTGACCCGTCAAAGACTTTTCCCATTATTTCACGACAGGCATGTTGGGTTCCTCCCATGTTTGACTGGACATAATCTTTGCATAATTTGATTCGACAAGACCGGTGTGAAGGATCTTTCAGGCCGGAAAGGATGGCGTCACAAATCCCATCCGGGGTTTGTTTTTTAATAACTATTTTTTTTGAAAAGATTTGCTCTGTGGCCCATGCAAAATCATCATAATAGGGGCCGGTGATCGTTATCGCGCCCTGCATGGCCGGTTCAATAAAATTTTGTCCGCCCAGCGGTTTCAGGCTGCCGCCCACAAATACAACATTGGCAAGCCCGTATGCGGTTTTCAATTCACCGAATGTATCCCATAAAATAATGCCGGGACCGTTAAAAGGGGATACCAGGTTGGAGCGGCATTCAAAATGGTGCTGTCCCTTTGCAAGCATTTTTCGCCAGGCGTTGATGCGGTGCATATGTCTGGGAAAGATGGCCACCACCTGGTCTGGAAAGGTATTTAAAAGTGTTTGGCTTAATTTAAAGATAATTTCTTCTTCTTCTTTGCGCACAGAGGCCAGGATGGTTAATGGCAGTGTGTCAGGAAGAATGCTTTTAATTTTTTGTTTAACAGCGATATCCAGGTCATTATTATCAAAGGCTTCAAACTTGATGTTTGACATGGTTTGGACAACGGCTGTTTCAAATAGTTGAGCATACCGGTCACGATCCTGCTTTGAGGTCGCAAGGATTTGATCAGGTGCCAGGTGCCGCCATAAAAATTTTGTTCGCATATAATTTTTAAAACTGTTTTGTGACAGCCTGGCATTCACTATAATTGTTTTTATCCTGTGTGTTTTCAAATAATAAAGCAGTGCCGGCCACAGCTCGGTTTCAAGCAGGACCATGACTTTGGGATCAATTTTTTTGATCGCTTTTTGCATGGTAACGGGCATATCAAAAGGAAACCATTGAATGCTCAGATCCGTGTTTGGGTCAATGTCTGGCTTGGACAGGTTTTTTTTTAAAATATCGATTCCCTGGGATGTGATGGCTGTGACCAGAATCGGTGTGGACGTTTTAAACTTAAATGTTTTAATGATATTAACGGCAAGATATGCTTCTCCTGCCGAAGCCGCCTGAATCCATATGTCGGCCTTTGACAGGTGAGTTGTGTCCACTCTTTGTTTAAATCCAGGGCGAAGCCGCTTGTTTTTCTTTAAAAAAGGCAGGCATAGCCGCCAGAGCATGTTGTAAAGTTTTAAAAAATTGAGTATAAAGGCATTCTCTGTCATGGGAACATATGCTCTCATTTTTTTTAAATATTGACAATACCTCTGGGTATATAAAAAAAGGTTTATGGAAAAGAAAACAGCCAAACTCACCCGGTCCCGTCAAAAAAAGATACTCTCACTGGTTTATCTATACTGGAAACGACTTTTACTGGCAGCCCTCTGCATGATTGTTGTTGCCGGGGCCAACGGGGCTATGGCCTTGCTGGTCAAACCGGTGATGGATGACATTTTTATCCGTCAGAACAAAGACATGCTTCTTGTAATTCCGGCAATTGCCGTTCTTGTCTTTTTCTTAAAAGGCGCAGGGTCTTATGGATCTGAATATTATATGAATTATATTGGTGAAAAGATTATTCGCTTTTTCAGGGATTCTTTGTATGAAAAAATCACGGATCTTCCCATCTCTTTTATCCACAAGGAAAAGACAGGGGCCTTGATGTCCCGCATCACCAATGATGTTAATATTGTTAAAGGCATGGTCTCCACGGCAGTGATTAATCTGTTTCGAGATTTTTTTTCGGTGATTGCATTTTTGTTTGTCATTTTTTACCGGGACTGGCAATTGGCTATAGGTGCTTTTATTGTCTTACCATTGGCCTTTTATCCCATTGTGCTTTTTGGCCGCAGGGTCAGAAAATTTTCCACCGGGACCCAGGAAACCATGGCGGATTTAAATTCTTTTCTGCACGAAACCTTTACCGGCAGCAAGATTATTAAAATTTTCAACCTCCAGGCCTTTGAAAAAGAGCGATTTAAGGAAAAAACTCAACTATTGTTCAAGCTTGAGATGAAAAAAGTGGTTGCAAAGGCATTGTCTTCTCCTATCATGGAGTTTTTAGGAGGGCTTGGCATCGCGTTTATCATCTGGTTCGGTGGAATGAGAGTGATCAATGGGACGTCCACACCCGGCACTTTTTTTTCTTTTCTCACGGCTGTGATGATGCTGTATGACCCGGTAAAAAAATTATCCAAGCTCAATAATACTATTCAAGAAGGCGTGGCGTCTGCCACGCGGATCTTTGATGTGTTGGAAGAAGAATCTATTATTGTTGAAAAACAAAACCCTCAGTTTCTTTCAGGAAAAACGCTTGATGTTGAATTTGATCATGTCGGTTTTGCTTACTCAAAAACAGAATCCCCGGCTTTAAGGGATATTAACCTTAAGGTGGCCCCCGGAGAAGTCCTGGCGCTTGTGGGGATGAGCGGCGGAGGCAAAACCAGCCTTGTGAATCTGATCCCGCGGTTGTATGATGCTACCCATGGCAGGGTATTGATTGCCGGTAAAAATATCAAAGATCTGTCCATTAAATCGTTACGGGACCATATTTCTATTGTCACCCAGGAACCGATTCTGTTTAACGAATCAGTTAAAGATAATATCCGATACGGCAGAATGGATGCCACTGATGCACAGATAGAAGATGCGGCAAAAGCAGCCTTTGCTTATGATTTTATACAAGGGTTTCCCAATGGATTTGATACGGTGATTGGTGAGTTGGGGTCAAGGCTGTCCGGCGGAGAAAAACAACGGATTTGTATTGCCAGAGCTTTGATTAAGGATGCCCCCATTCTTATTTTGGATGAAGCAACGTCTGCGCTTGATTCCCAGGCTGAAGGAGTTGTTCAAAAGGCGCTGGAAAATCTGATGAAAGGCAGGACTTCTTTTGTGATTGCCCACAGGTTGTCCACCATTGGGTATGCTTCCCGTATCATCTTGTTAAAAAACGGGGCCATTGAAGAACAAGGCACCCACGATGAATTAATGGCGATGAAAGGCGAATATTTTAAACTTCAGACCATGCAGTCTGTTAAAATGTAAACCATAGTTTAGGAGAATATAAATGGCTGTTTCTAAAGAATTATTGGATATTCTGGTTTGCCCTAAATGTAAGGGTGAAATACAATTGAATGACAAAGAAGACGGGCTTGTCTGCGATGCATGCAAGTTATTGTATGAAATCAGAGAGGATATACCCATCATGCTCATTGATGAAGCAAAGGCATTATAATTCATGAGTATTCCAAAAACACCGGATCCGGCAAAATTGGTAATTGGTTGTATTATAAATGACAAGGCCTTGATTGACCAGCTGTTCCCTGTTCTTGAAAAAGCGTTTGGCCCGGTGGACATGATCAGTTCCTGGCTGAATTTTGCCTATACGGATTATTATTATAAAGAGATGGGTTCGCCATTGTATCGTAAGGTTTTTGTGTTCAAGGATCTGATTGAGCAGGATGATCTGGCAAGGGTTAAAGAGACAACCAATGAAGTTGAAAAACAATTTTCTTTCCAGGGAAATCGGTCAATCAATCTTGATCCCGGATATCTGGTATCATCCCGGTTTATTCTGGCCACAGGAAAAGAGTATTCCCACAGGATTTATATCGGCCGCAATATTTATGCTGACCTGACCTTGATGTATTCTAAACAACAAGGGTTTAAAACCCTTGAGTGGACATATCCGGATTATGCCTCTGAGAGCATGCTTGCTTTCTTATCAAAGGTGCGGGACAAATATCTTATCGATTTAAAGTCAGCAAAAGGAAAAAATATATGATAAAAAGTATGACCGCTTTTTCGCAAGCCACCCATACCTGTGATGATATTATAGTCGAGGTCACCATACGATCTTATAATTCACGCCATCTTGACCTGGCTTTTAATTGCCCTTCGTCCTGCCAGGTGTTTGAAGAAGATATCAAAAAAATCATCGCTAAAACCCATCAGCGGGGAAGGGTTGAGATTCGTCTGTCACTTAAGGATGAAACAAAAGATCAAAACCTGTTTGAAGTTGATGAACTCAGGTTGACATCTTTTTATAAGGCCCTTAAAAAGATCAAAGCGGATTTGGGATTATGCGAGGATATATCCATCTCGCATATTCTGTCCGGCAATAATATGATCGTGCCGTCCAGCAAAGAGGAGGACACAGAAAAACTCTGGGCAGCCGTGGCCCCGGCCATTGAATCCGCCAGTGCCCAGCTGGATGAGATGCGCAGACAGGAAGGCGCCAATCTTTGTTCAGATATTTTGGCACGAATGGAATATATTGAAAAAAATGTCATAGAGATAGAAAAGGAAGCTGCCGGCATCCCCGATGTATATAAACAGCGTCTCATGGATCGGATCACTCGTCTGACCGAAGATACGGATGTGATTGATCCGGTACGGATCAGTCAGGAAGCAGCTATTTTAGCCGACAAGAGTGATGTCTCAGAAGAGATTGTCAGGCTTTCCAGCCATATCAAACTATTTAAGGATATTCTGGATGCCGAACAGTCCCAGGGCCGAAAACTTAATTTCATGATCCAGGAGTTTAACCGAGAATTTAATACCATCGGGTCCAAAGCAGGCAATGCATACTTGTCCCATCTGGTGCTTGATTTAAAATCCGAGCTTGAAAAAATAAGAGAACAAGTTCAGAATGTTGAGTAATTGATACAAAAAAGAAACAATTCAATAGGAGGTATACCATCATGGAACAGCTGCTTTTAAATCTTGGGTTTGGAAATACTGTGGTGGCTGATAAGGTTGTGGCCATTTTATCTCCCAATTCTTCTCCTATCAAGCGGGTTAAAGATCAGGCCAAAGAAGACCGGCGTTTGCTCGATGTGACTCATGGCAGAAAGACCCGCGCTGTTATCATCACTCAAAGCAATCATGTTATTCTTTCTGCTATCCAGGCAGAGACGGTTTCCAGTCGGTTTGAATCCCTGATGAACCAGGAGGAAGAAAAAAAATAGTGTCCAATACAGGAAAACTTTTTGTTGTCTCAGCTCCCTCAGGGGCAGGTAAAACAACATTGATCCAACATGTATTAAAACGATTTCCAGCACTGTCTTATTCCATCTCTTCCACGACCCGCAGTCCGAGAAAAACTGAAAAAGAGGGCAGGGATTATTTTTTTATCAGCCCAGAAGAATTTGAAAAAAAGATTGAGCAGGGTCAATGGCTGGAATGGGCCAAAGTTCATGATAATTATTATGGGACGTCTAAACAGATTGTTCAAACCTGCCTTTCCAGAGGCGAGTCATTATTACTGGATATTGATGTCCAGGGTGCCGCCCAGGTTATGGCATCAGACCTTGATCCGGTGACGATCTTCATTATGCCGCCATCTATTGAAGTTCTGGCCCGGCGGCTTGAAAATCGGGGAACAGATACCAGAGAGGTTATTGAAAAACGGCTTAAAAATGCAATTGCGGAGATGGAACAAAGCAAGCGATATCAATACCAACTGATCAATGATGATCTTGATACGGCCATATCCCGGATGATCCGGATTTTTGAAATCTGCCTGGCCTGAACCATACAAAAAGAATCAACCAAAAAAATGATGGATAAAATTCCATGAGACAGATTCCCATAAAAGAAAAACACGATACTCTTTTTGGCTTTCATTCAGTGCATGAAGCATTAAAAGCCCAGAAAAGAAAGATTTTTAAGATTTTGATTTCTAAAACAAGATCAATGGACCGGATAAAAAAAATAAAGGACCTTGCTGAAAAAAGAAAAATCCCCATGGAAATGATTGATTCTGAGGTCATGGATAAAATGACACAATTTTCAAATCACCAGGGTGTTGCTGCCATCACCGGTTTTTTACCTGTTCATAAGGCCGGCGAGGTCATATCTCTTGTACAGCAAAAGCAGAGTCCATGCTTTATCCTTATCCTGGAGAATATTGAAGACCCCCACAACCTGGGCGCATTAATCCGGACAGCCCTTTGCAATGGCGTGGATTATATTCTGATTCCCAAAGATCGATCAGCTGTCCCTTCTGCCACAGTATCCAGAAGCTCAGCCGGTGCCATGGAACATGCCGATATTTTTATGATCACTAATACTGCAGCAATTTTAAAATCTTTAAAAGAGGTTGGTGTATGGATATCCGGCCTGGATGCAGATGGTCAGACCGCTTTGTTTGATGCAGATTTAACCGGAGATATCGCATTGGTGATCGGCGGGGAACATAAAGGGATTCGACCTCTGGTTAAAAAAGAATGTGATTTTTTATTGTCAATTCCAAATAAGGGGAAGATAAATTCATTGAATGCCTCTGTGGCCGGCGGTATTGCAATGTATGAAGCCCTTCGGCAAAGAGGATAAAACCATAAAAGTTAAACAATCCATTGCCTGTGTAATCAAAACCAGTGCTCATCATTTAAAAGAACTGTTATATCCCATGAAGTGTTTAAAATGTGGGATTTATATGGAACCTTCACAGGTAGTGCCTAAAACCTTGGAAACCTGTTTTTGTGATCATTGTATGTCCGCAGGGTTCTATCCGATTGAACAACCCTATTGTTCAAAATGCGGCATTCAACTACCCAAAAGTCATATTGATAATCATGTGTGCGGCATTTGTCTGAAAACACCATTAAATTTGGAAAAAATCCGGGCAACTGCTGAATATAAGGGAATTATCAAAGAGGCGATTCCTTTGTTTAAATACCATTCAAAGCTTTCCCTGGCAAAGGTTTTTGAAGCCCTTTTATTTGAAACCCTTTTAATCCATTTCGCCAAAGACAGGATTGATCTTATCATACCCATTCCCCTGCACCGGGCAAAACTCAGACACAGAGGCTTTAACCAGGCATTCATGCTGGCACGCAATTTTAAAAAACAATTTTGCCGGCATTTCGGGTCTCCACCCGCATGGGACATTGACATCCATGCCATTGACAGACAAAAAGACACAGACCCCCAGACCGGCTTTGATATTGACCAGAGAAGGAATAATTTGAAAAATGCCTTTTGTGTTGCTGAACCTGAAAGGATCAAGGATCGGTCCATTCTTTTGGTTGATGATGTATTGACCACAGGCAGCACCTGCAATGAAGCAGCAGGCTTGTTGTTGAGAAAAGGAGCGAAAAAAGTACAGGCCCTGGTGTTGGCCCGGGCCTGAATGTGTTATGATAACAAGAAAAGATTAAATTTTAATAATTTGGAATTTGTTTTTTTGTGGAACCTTTTTTAAGGACAAATCCTAAAGCCAATATTTAAAGCGGAAAAAGAGTAAAATTTAATTGATTACCACTCCCTTCTGTTTTTATTTGTCGAACAAAAGGATCATCATCACTGAAACTTTCAGGATTGGATGAATATATATTAGCTGAGGGGCTGGGCAATTTTAACCTTGAGCCTTTGATGAAAGTTTTCATTTTGTCAAACCACATACTTTCAAAAAGCCGCACAGAAAGCTTGGTCCCGCTCAAGCGATTTGTGTGTGCCGGGCACGGCACATGTTCTTAAGGGTGAGCCTGCAATTTCCGTATGTGGAAGTCAAGGCAAGTCCCAAACCCAGCCTGATGGAGGCGGATCGAAGACGCGAAGCCACGGTATAGCGGTATGGCAACGGGGTGCCGGTGACGGTGTTTCGGGAGGAAGCCGTCCTGCCAAGGCATGGAAACAGGTGTGTGTGCCAACAAGGGAGCACCCGGCATGGCCGGTATGAAAACCAGCCAACTCGGAAACTACCTGGCAAAGCACTGGCCTGAAATTGAACAAGACCTGCTTAATTGCAGGCATAAACCGCTGCCGGTGTAGCCATTGCCATGCCAGAAAGATATTTTATTAATAAAGGATTATATCTGCCCGGTAACTGATTCCTAAAATCAGCCGAACCGCATTGGTATGTGATCCGTATGCCAGGTGGTGTGGGAGGGCTCCTCAGTGATGGGGGGGCCTATCCCGATTGGGTTGCATCTGCTTACTCGATAGGGGGTGGTTCAAGAAAATCAAGTTCTGGCTCTCCCACGTTTGCTGTAAAGTTTGCTAAAGTGATAAAAGATATCACAGCAATAATTTCTATAATTTGCTGATCGTCAAAGCCTTGGTTTTTTACAGCTTCGATTATGCTGTCATTAATTCTGCCTTGCTTTTCTAATACCGCCTTGGTGAATTTTAAAATCGCATCAATCTTTGGATTTGTGGATTTCATACGCCTTGCATCTAAACACTCATCTTTTGTAAGAATCCCACTATCAATAGCGGAAGAGGTATGCAAAGCAATACAATATGAACAATCATTAAATTGTGATACAGCAAGACTTATCAAATTACGATTCTTTTCAGATAATTTGTATGCAGGTAAACTTGAATGGTATTGGGCGTATGTGTCCAAAACTGATTCTGAGTTTGCAATTAAGCATAAAACATTTGGAATCATGACCAATTGTTGAAATATTTCTTTTGTCTTACCGGTTGCCTCATTAGGTTCTATAATTTGTAACCGCATAATCAAATCACCAATCCTTGATAAACGCTAAATTCCCTCTAATTTCATATTTTGCTTGGATTCCTATTTCATTGAATACAGCTAAAAGTTCATCTGCATTTCTTGAAATGAGGGCTCCTGAGCCTGCAAGCATGTTTAAATATCGGGTACTCCAACGTCTGCTCTTTACCAGCGTTGTTATTGCTGTATTCCCACCATCTGTTGATACACGCTTTAGTTCTTTAAGCACAGTTTTTACATCATCAATACAGTGTAGAAGATTTAGCGATATAACGGCATTGAAAACATGTGCCTTAAAAGGCAATTTAAGCGCATCTGCGTGTAAGAAAAATAGGTTTTCAGGTATATGGCCCTTTAGTTTTTCAAGCCGAGATTGGCCTTTTCTCAACAACTTGAGTGATTGGTCCAGAAACACAATAGGACGATTCAAATTATTTGCATACATTTCTGCAGTAAAAGCCAATGAACCACATGCAAGATCCAATACCCAACCCTCAGAAGAGTTGGCAAGAGCGTCTTCACAAAGGTTGGTATAATTTTTTGTAGAGTACCCCCACATAAGCCAGTTATAAAAATGATTGCAGGCAATAACATCATAAATCGCAGATGCTCCAAACTTGTCATAGGAACCAAGCATATCTCCAGCGGAATAAACAGAATAGATATTTGGTTCGATTACATTTAGTGTCACATCGTCAGAAATAATCTCCGATAATATTTTAGGAATTAGCATTTTATTCTTCCTCTAATGAGCAACCCAACCATAGGATTAGTACCGAGCTTCGTGCCTCAGCATGATTACTATTCCTTTATCTGTTGGGCGGTTTTAGTTAAATATTAACTCAATACAGATAGTTGAAATATTCATTTAATCTTGACATAAACTTTTAATATAGCCGCTCTCTTCAAATAAATTATCGAAAATGATTTTGTCTTCATAGATTTGAAAGCTCCCAATCATTTCGTCTTTGTCATTATAACATTCGAACTCTGCAAAAGAATTTGGATTATCGTAAATAATTTTTAAGATTTTTGGGACAAAATACTTATTATAGAACTTCTCATTATACAGATATACGGAGAGTCTTCTTGAGCCATGATGCCAATCGGCAAATTCGTAATCTGGCCGGTTCTCCGGTGAAAATTCTTTAAATTGTATGGCAAAATCGCTTTGAAGTTTTTTCCACTCTGCGTATGTTTTTTTATTATCTTCTATCTCATACCTTTCCCAATCCCGTATTCCAACAGCATCTGCTTCAACGAGAAATTCGATACCGTTACAAAGTTTCTCATCCATCAATTTATCTCCAAAATGTATTCCATCATATGAGCAGGAAGCTATACATGTAATAATTATTATGAAAAACGTAAAACAATTCTTTGGAAGATACATGCTGTTATTTGAAAGCCCAATGTTAAGGGTAACAGGCAGCAAGGATTTCCACAAAAATTAATTGAAAACTCCATCATTTAAAAACTGTTTCAATCTTTCAAAAAAAGCCGCCCCTTTCTGTCCGGTTGACCCGTTGGTTGATATATTTATCACCGATTATACTGAAACTGGCTATAGCACTTATTACAAGTAACAGAATAAGAATATGCTTCAATATGTTTGTCAACAATCGAAAAAAGAGGCGCTTCATCATTTGGACAGCAAAATCGATTCTTTTTCAATAATAGCTCATCTTTCGATTCTTGAATATTTTGTTCTGTTTCAAACGACAAACTGAACAAGCCATTATTGCCACAATTACAGTGAAAACTGAAATCAAAATTTTGATAAGTTGAGTAGCATAAATATCCGACTGTTTTATTGCACTGGTTGCAGTAAAGCCAGCTACCTGTCTTTTTGAGCATTCTGCCATTTTCTATGTGTTTATTCGCTTTGCTCATTTTATCCAATAAATTGTACACCTGCAAAGCCAACTGCTGCACCTAAAACAGCAGAAAAGATTGTAATGGGAAGTACCGCTTTCGGATCACGGGGATAGGTAATAATCATTATTGGTATAGCAAATAATTCCGCAATTATTAATCCTTTGATACATGGATGGATGTTCCAGTTCACAAAAGGGATGATTAACCCAAGGGCAACCCATTGAGCAAATGCTGAAAAACAAGAATTCTTATTAATTTTTTGTTTCAACATTGGAATAACATCAATTAATCCTGCTACAATGCCTATTCCTAATGCGATAATTATTTTCATGGCAGTACCGTTGTTTCACACAAGTATTATACGTAATGATGTAATTGTCTTTTTTTTTTAATAAACATATGATCCCATATTTTAGATATCATTGAAATATCAAGAAAAAATGTTTCATAAGAATGTACGTAATGACGTATATTAAATATATTTTGGTTACAGAGATTTTAGAATTCAAAAAGAATAAAAGCTCACAACATAATCAACTCCCTGCATCCAACTGGATTAAAGAATTCATATCAGTAATTATGATGTCTGTAAAACAATTTTTAAAAATCAAACTAAAGTAAAAATATAATTGATTCAGAAACGATCTACCAAACATAATTGGAGATAATAATTAACAGATATCAGTTCTTCTTAGGTGCAGACTATGTCTTATATTTGTGTTGCGAGTATGTTTTGTCGCCAGTTTTTTTCTTCTATTGGATTTTTAAGACATTGATTCTCTTTTGTTTTAATTCTTTTACAGGAGTTTCGGGGATAACGGGGTATAAAGCGCCAAAAGCCTTGACTTGTATGGACTTACCTTATGACACTATGTAAGACCCCACCCTCATCAACCTGGGAGCCGAATGCCGATAGGACTTCGGCCTGGGTCTTACTCG
>JBDRQO010000075.1:0-13538 GCA_043826275.1 Pseudomonadota bacterium | reverse complement strand
AAGCTTGATTTTTTCTCTTGCCTTAGATTTGATGCCCTGATACAGGTACAACATGTTGTACCTGTATCAGGGTGGAGATAATATTTCAGATTTTGGAGGGTCGTTTATGGTTTGGTTAACAAAAAGCAAGTTCTTATCCCTTCAAAATATATTTAGATTCACCGCAAGCCCTGATCGACACCAATTTCAGTGCAGGCAACAGCTATTGCAAAGCAGTCCTGTGCCTGTTGGCCTATCAGGAACCCAAAGATTTCCAGGACAACGGCAAAGTTATTCTTGATAATTCATGGCTTAAGGTTGCCAGCAGTAAAAATTATCATCACTTTTTTCCAAAGGCATATTTAAAGGACAAAACGCCATACAACAGCAACAGCCTTATGAATATTACCTTTGTCAGTGATCACCTCAACAAACGTAAAATTGGTTCTAAATCACCTGCCACTTATATTGGAGACTTCAAAGATGAAAACGATCAGATTAACACGGCTTTGAATTCCCATTTTATTGACCTTAACGGATTTGGCATTGAAAGCGATGATTATGCTGTGTTCCTTCAAGCTAGGGCCAAACGGATTTTTGATGAGCTGAAAGCCAGGGTTGAATTAACTCATACGGAACCGGTAAAAGAGGAGATAGAAGAACTGATTCTGGGGGGCGAATCTGAAACTGTCGAGTTTAAATCGACGTTACGATATGACCTGCGCCAGAAGACAGTGAATAAAAAACTGGAATATGTTGTTGCCAAAACCATTGCCGCTTTTCTCAACAGCAATGGGGGTAATCTTTTGATTGGTGTTGATGATCACATGAATGCGCTGGGGTTGAACGATGATATATCTACGTTGAAAAAAAATGACCTGGATGGGTTTGAGTTGAAACTGATCGAAGTGATCAAAACCTATATCGGCAATGAATACAGCACCCATATCAAAATCAATTTTCCAAAATATGACCATCATACAATTTGCCACGTAAAAATTGCCAAAAGCAGCAAACCCATATTTACCGCATTTGAAGGACGGGAAGATTTCTTTATCCGATCCGGTTGTTCATCACAGCCACTGAGCCGGGAAGCACAAAGTATTTACGAAAAAGAACATTGGGATTAGGGTAGACGGTTTTTCTATGGACAATGAGTCTTGCATTCTGTTTTTCAGCGGTCTATCATGCCTGCGGAAATATGGTGTTAAGTGTATAATGTAAATTCGGAGAAAAGGATACAATGGCAAACAAGAAAGCTGATGATCAGCCCTTTGAAAAAACCCTCTGGCTGACAGCAGACAAACTGCGAAAAAATATAGATGCCTCAGAATACAAGCATGTTGTTCTGGGGCTGATTTTTCTCAAATACATTTCAGACTCCTTTGAAGAGCTGCACGCAAAACTTGTTGAGGGCAAAGGGGAATACGAAGATGCCAATCCGGAAGACAAGGATGAATATAAGGCGGAAAGTGTTTTCTTTGTGCCGGAAACAGCCCGGTGGAGTTATCTTGCCGCCCATGCAAAACAGCCGGATATCGGCAAGCGGATTGATGACGCCATGGTGGTTATTGAAAAAGAAAACCCCACCCTTAAAGGGGTTCTGCCCAAAGAGTTTGCAAAACCCAACCTGGACAAATCATCACTGGGACAGCTCATTGACCTTGTGGGCAAGATTGCCCTTGGCGATGCAAAAAGCCGTGCCAAAGATGTGCTGGGACGGGTGTATGAATATTTTTTAGGCCAGTTTGCCCTGGCAGAAGGCAGAAAAGGGGGCCAGTTTTATACCCCTGAAAGCATTGTCCGGCTGCTGGTTGAAATGCTGGAACCCTATGGCGGCAGAGTTTTTGACCCCTGCTGCGGCAGCGGCGGCATGTTTGTGCAGAGCGAAAAATTTATTGAAAACCACCAGGGGCGGCTGGATGACATTTCCATTTACGGTCAGGAGAGCAACCAGACCACTTGGCGGCTGGCAAAGATGAACCTTGCCATCCGGGGAATTGATGCCTCCAATGTCAAATGGAACAATGAAGGCTCTTTTCTCAAAGATGCCCACCCGGATTTGAAAGCGGATTATATCATTGCCAATCCCCCGTTTAACATGAGTGACTGGTCCGGCGACATGCTTTTGGAAGACAGCCGCTGGAAATACGGTACCCCCCCGACAGGCAATGCCAATTTTGCCTGGGTGCAGCATTTTATCTATCACCTGGCCCCCACCGGCATTGCCGGGTTTGTTCTGTCCAACGGGTCTCTATCTTCCAATACCGGCAGCGAAGGCAGCATTCGGAAAAAAATTGTGGAAGATGATCTGGTGGACTGCATTGTCATGCTGCCCACCCAGCTTTTCTACAACACCGGTATCCCGGCCTGCCTCTGGTTTTTAAGCCGGTACAAAAACGGCAACAAGAATCGGAACCGAAAAAACGAGGTATTGTTTATAGATGCCTCGGACATGGGATATATGGTGGACCGCCGCAACCGGGCCTTTGATTATGAAAATGATATCCTGAAAATTGCCGACACCTATCACAACTGGAAATCAGACACCGGCAGTTATGAAGATATCAAGGGATTCTGCAAATCGGCGAACTTAACGGAAATCACCAAGCATAAATTTGTCTTGACCCCGGGCCGGTATGTGGGCATTCCGGATGAAGAAGATGACGGCATTCCTTTTGAAGACAAGATGAACGATTTGACCTGCCAGTTAAAGGAACAGATGAAAGAGGCCCAAAAACTGGATATTGAAATTAAAAGGCAATTGATGAAAATAGGGTTTGAGATATGACAAAAAAACCAATGAAAGACTCATACCTTTCCCTGGTGGGTGATATCGGAAAATTACTGGAACAGGGCCGTGTCCAGGCCATCAAACGTGTAAACACCATCCTGGTTGAAACCTATTGGCAGGTGGGCAAAAGCATTGTGGAATTTGAGCAGGCAGGAAATCTCAAGGCGGAATATGGAAAAGAACTTTTGCTCCGGCTGTCAAAGGATCTGAAAAACAGGTACGGTAAAGGCTTCAGCCGGTCCAACCTGCAATACATGCGTCTTTTATATACCCATTATCCAAATCGCCAGACACTGTCTGGCAAATTAAGCTGGTCCCATTATGTTGAACTGCTCTCCATCTCCGATGATATGGCAAGATCATTTTATGAAAAACAATGCCTGTCAGATACCTGGTCGGTAAGAGAACTCAAGCGCCAGAGAAACGCATCCTTGTTCGAACGTATTGCCTTGAGCCGGGATAAAAATCAAATTGCCGTTCTTTCCCGGAAGGGCCAGACCATTGAAACCTCAAAAGATATCATCAAAGATCCTTATGTATTTGAATTTCTGGATATCCCGGAGCATGCCCATATGGGCGAACGTTCTCTTGAAAAAGCCCTGATTGACAAGCTGGGCCATTTCCTTCTGGAACTGGGAAAAGGCTTTGCCTTTGTGGGCCAGCAATACCGCATGACCCTGGACAACACCCATTATTATGCTGATCTGGTGTTTTATCACCGGATTCTCAAATGCTTTGTCCTGATCGATTTAAAGACCGGCAAGGTCAACCACCAGGACATCGGCCAGATGAACCTCTATCTCAACTATTTCAAGCGCGAAGAAAACATGGCTGACGACAAAGACCCCATTGGTATCATCCTGGCCGCAGACAAGGATGAGATCCTGGTGGAATATGCCACAGGCTCCATCTCCAACCAGTTGTTTGTGTCCCAGTACCAGCTCTATCTGCCGGACAAGCAGTTGCTGGAGGAGAAACTGCGAATGTTTATGGAACAGGAAGGGATGGATGATGGAATCTGATGTTGGCAAAGACATAAGCGATTGGGAAGAAAAAACCTTAGGTGATATTGTCACTTTTCAACGTGGACATGACTTACCAAAAACAAAATTTAAAGGGGGACAATATCCAATTATTGGGTCGAATGGTATTATTGGGTATCACAATGAATTTACAACAAAAGAGAATGGCATAACTATTGGACGAAGTGGGAGCATAGGCAACCCCTTTTTTCATGAAGAGAAATTCTGGGCTCATAATACCACATTATATGTCAGAGAATTCCATAATAGTGATCCAAAATTTGTTTATTATTTTTTAACTCAATTGAATTTCCAGAGTTTAAATTCAGGAAGCGCTGTGCCATCTTTAAACAGAAATTATATACATCCTTTCCCGATAATAGTACCTAGTTTGCTCGAACAAAAAAGAATCGCTAAAACTCTTTCCTGCCTCGATTCAAAAATTGAAAACCTTCAACAACAAAACCAAACCCTTGAAAAAATCGCCCAGACCCTTTTTAAACAATGGTTCGTTGATTTCAATTTCCCTGATGAAACCGGGAAACCCTATAAGGACAATGGCGGGGAGATGGTTGGGTCGGAGTTGGAGAAGATTCCAAAGGGTTGGGAGGTTAAAGGATTTCTTGACTGCTTTGATTTGATGAGTGGAGGGACACCAAAAACTTCAATTAATGAATATTGGGACGGTGATATTAAATGGATTTCAGCTAAAGATATTACTCCGAATCATAAAAAATTCATACTCAATACAGAAAAGAAGATAACGAATGAAGGACTAAAAAATTCGGCAACAAAACTATTACCAAAATATTCTGTTATAATTAGTGCTCGTGGAACTGTTGGAAAATATTGTATTCTATCTGAACAGATGTGCATCAGCCAATCAAATTACGGTATAAAAGCCAAAAAAGAAAAAATTCATTATTACTCCTATCTGGTGGTTGCCAATATTATAAGGCTGTTGAAAGCACAAGCATATGGTAGTGTCTTTGACACCATCACAACTATTACATTCAAAAGTCTTCAAATTGTACAACCACCTGAAAAAATTATTGATAGTTTCGTTGGAACCATTGAGATGGTTTTTGACAGGGTTCTGTTAAACACTCTTCAAATCCAAACCCTAACCAAAACCCGGGATACCCTGCTGCCCAAACTCATGTCCGGTCAGATCAGGATCAAAAACTGATGGAAAAACTCAAGGAAACCATATCTGTTTATGATGCCTGGGAAGGTTTGGGCACATACATCAGCCGGATTGAAACGTTTCTTGAGACTGATTTTATAACTGCTGTTGAAAACGGCAAGGCCCTGATCGAATCCATCTGCAAGACCATTTTATCCAAAACATCTGAACCCTATGGAGAGACCGATTCCATCAACAAACTGGTTTCCATCACCTTAAAGCGCCTGGGAATCTTTGCAGAAAACCAGATTTCAAAATTCGGCAGCGGCATGGTTACGGCCATGCAAAACCTGGGGGAGTTGAGAAACAGCCATGGCGAGACCTCCCATGGAAAATCAATAGATGATTTAAAGAACAACCGGCTTGAAAAACTCAGCGCCGCCTTTCTGGTCAATTCCATTGAGGTGATGGCAGTGTTTCTCATTGAATATTATGAGATTGAATTTCCGAATAAAGAAAAAGAGCCGGAAGCGGCAATTGATTATACCGGTTTTAATGACTTTCTGGATGAAGAATACGGGGATGTCCTTGTGATCGGCATCCCCTATCCCACCAGTGAAGTTCTGCTGTCTGTGGATAGAACCGCATACGGGGTAAAATATCAGGAATATTTGGGAGACGTGGATGGAAATATCTGAAAACAAGATTGAATCCTTTGCCATTGAACTGTTCCGGCAGGAGGCCTATGAATATGTTTACGGCCCTGACATGGCACCGGACGGGGAAAAACCGGAACGCGGTTCCTACTCAGATGTTGTTTTAAAAAACAGGCTTGCCCGTGCGGTGAACATGCTGAATCCGTCCGTGCCGGAGGATGCACGGCTCCAGGCCATCCGGGAAATCACGACCCTGGCATCCCCTGACCTGATTGCTGCCAATGAAACCTTTCACACCCTTTTGACCAACGGCATTGATGTGGAATATCAAAAGGACGGTGACACCCGGGGGGACAAGGTCTGGCTGATTGATTTTGATACGCCTGAAAACAATGAGTTCCTGGTGGTGAATCAGTTCACCGTAACCGAGGACAATGTGAACAAACGACCGGACATGGTTCTGTTTGTCAATGGGTTGCCCCTGATTGTCATGGAATTGAAAAATCCCGTGGATGAAAACGCCACCCTGACGGCTGCGTTTAATCAGCTTCAAACCTATAAAACCGTGATTCCCTCTTTGTTTGTCTTTAACAGTCTGCTGGTGGTTTCAGATGGTCTGGAAGCCCGTGTGGGTTCTCTGTCTTCCGGGTTTAACCGGTTTTCCGCCTGGAAAACAAAGGACGGGAAAATCGAAGCCTCAAAGCTTGTCAATCAACTGGAAATTCTGATATCCGGGATGCTCAACAAAAAGACCCTTCTGGATCTGATCCGGTTTTTCACGGTGTTTGAAAAATCGGGAAAAGAGGATGCCAAAACCGGTATGACCATGGTGCAGACCGAAAAAAAGATTGCCTATTATCATCAGTATTTTGCAGTGAATAAAGCCCTTGAGTCGGTTATCCGGGCGTCTTCTCCGGCAACGCCTGAAGATGAATCGGCCGTCAGAGAAGATCCGGCGGTTTACGGTCTTCCCACGGTTCAGCACCAGGAAAAAGGGGACCGGAAGGGCGGTGTGATCTGGCACACCCAGGGAAGCGGCAAGTCACTGAGCATGGTCTTTTTTGCAGGCAAACTGGTATTAACTCTGGATAATCCGACCATTGTGGTCATGACCGACCGAAATGACCTGGATGATCAGCTGTTTGACACCTTTGCCGCATCCCGGCAGCTGCTGCGGCAGGACCCGGTTCAGGCGGAAAACAGAACAGCACTCCAGGACCTGTTAACCGTCGCCTCCGGCGGTATCGTGTTTACCACGGTTCAAAAATTTTCACCCCTAAACGGGGAAGCCATCTATCCGTTGTTATCCAACCGGTCCAATATTGTGGTCATTGCCGATGAAGCCCATCGCAGCCAGTACGGGTTCAAGGCAAAAGAGGTGGATATCAAAGATGAAAACGGCCATGTCACCGGGAAAAAGACTGTTTACGGGTTTGCCAAATATATAAGGGATGCATTGCCCAATGCGACGTTTGTGGGGTTCACAGGCACACCGGTTGAATTGACGGATAAAAATACCCCGGCGGTGTTTGGCAATTATATTGATATCTATGATATCGAACAGGCCGTGAAAGACCGCGCCACAGTTAAAATATATTATGAAAGCCGTCTGGCCCGGGTCAGAATTGATGAAGAGGGCCAGCAGCTGATTGATGAACTGGAGCAGGATCTTGAAAAGGAGGATCTGCCTGCCACAGAACAGGCAAAAGCCAGGTGGACACGGCTTGAGGCCATTGTGGGATCAAAGGACCGGGTGGCCCACATAGCACAGGACATGGTATCTCATTTTGAAGAACGGCTGGCCGTGTTTGAAGGCAAGGCCATGATGGTTGCCATGACCCGGCGGATTGCCGTCAAGCTGTATGAACAGATCATTGAGTTAAAGCCTGAATGGCACAGTTCTGATCTTGACAAAGGTGTCATCAAGGTGGTGATGACGGCCTCATCATCGGATGGCCCGGATATGGAAAAACACCATACCAGCAAGGCTCAACGGCGGATTCTGGCAGACCGGTTCAAAGATCCCCAGGACCCGCTTAAGATTGTCATTGTCCGGGATATGTGGCTCACCGGGTTTGATGCACCCTGCCTTCATTCGCTCTATATTGATAAACCCATGAAGGGACACAGCCTGATGCAGGCCATTGCCCGGGTGAACCGGGTCTACCTGGACAAGCCTGGCGGTTTGATTGTGGATTATATCGGAATCGCCTCTGATTTAAAAAAAGCATTGTCCTTTTATACGGCCAGCGGTGGGAAAGGAAAACCCACCCAAACCCAGGAAGATGCCATCAACCTGATGTTGTCAAAGCTTGAAACCATTGAACAGATGCTGGAAAAACTTCCCTATAACCGATATTTTTCTGCCCAGATGAATGAAAAACTGTCCATCATCCTTCAAACAGAAGAATACATTCTCAGTCTGGATAATGGGAAGGACCGGTTTGTTAACGAAGTCACAGCCCTTTCCCAGGCATTTTCCCTTTCGGTTCCTTCGGATGAGGCCATGGCCATTAAAGAAAAAGTGTCCTTTTTCCAGGCAGTAAAGGCAAGGCTGCAAAAATTTGGGGTCAGAGAAGGCGGAATGACATCTGATGAGATTGGAACGGCTATTCGTCAGGTGATTGATCAGGCCGTGGTTTCGGATAAAGTCATTGATATCTTTGATGCAGCCGGGATTAAAAAGCCCGACCTTTCAATCCTGTCAGAAGAATTCATGGAAGAAATCAAGGGCATGGAACATAAAAACCTGGCGCTTGAGCTGTTGAAAAAACTGCTTAATGATGAAATCAAAGCCAGGAAAAAAACCAATCTTGTTCAGAGCAGAAAATTGTTAGACCTCTTGGATGCTGCGGTTAAAAAATACCAGAACAAGCTGCTCACCTCCACAGAAGTCATAGAGGAGCTGATCAAGCTTGCTAAAGATATTAAACAAGCAGATCAGCGGGGAGAAGAGCTTGGCCTTTCCGTCCATGAACTGGCATTTTATGATGCCCTGTCTCAGAATGAAAGCGCCCGGGAGGTCATGGGAACAGATAAACTTCGAGAACTTTCCGCTGTGCTTGTGGAAAGAATTAAAAGCAATGTCACCATTGACTGGAATATCAAAGAAAACGTAAGAGCAAAGATGAAGGTCATTGTAAAACGTCTGCTCAGAAAATACGGTTATCCTCCGGACATGCAGGCCTTGGCAACCGAAATGGTTCTTGATCAGGCAAACCTGTTTTCAGATTTTCAGGTGAACAACTAAATCCCAACAAAAAAATACTGACGGACGAGCCGCAGATTTTTGTGGTTAAAATAAGAGTTCCAAAATAAAAAATTGTTCCCATTATGGGAACTTTTATGTTGACATTAATTAGGGAACGTTTTATTATTAAGTCATGCATGTAATAGCCAGACCTCAATTGATAAAATTCTACCAGAGAAAAGGATATAAGGACGCTAAAGGGCCTATTGATGCATGGTGGCATGAAGCCAGAAAAGCCAATTGGCAGTCATGGCCAGAAATTAAAGCGCAATACGGCTCAGCGAGTATTTTAAAAAATAACCGTATTGTCTTTAACTTAGGAGGGAACAAGTACCGCTTGGTGGTAAAAATCAATTTCCCAGCACAAACTGTTTTTATTCGGTTTGTAGGGACCCATAAAGAGTATGATAAAATTAATGCGGAGGAAATATAATGATTAACAAACTTATTAAAACTGAAGAAGACTATAGCTTAGCTCTATCCCGCATTGAAGACCTTATGGATGCCGAAGCGAACACATCTGAAGCGGAAGAACTTGAACTGCTTGCGACACTAGTTGAACTTTATGAAGATGAACATTATGCGATGGACACACCGGAGCCGATAGATGCAATAAAGTTTAGGATGGAACAGATGGGACTCAATCAACAAGGATTGGTGCCCTTTATTGGCAGCAAGAGCAAGGTCTCTGAGATCCTAAATAAAAAAAGGCCATTAACTCTTTCAATGATGCGATCTCTTCATCAAAATTTAGGAATACCGGCTGAAGTTTTTTTACAAAAAACAGGTGGAAATTTTCCCAAGGCAATACCTCATATTGAATGGCACCTCTTTCCATTGAAAGAAATGTCAAAAAGAGGGTGGATTCATCCAATAAAGAATTTAAAAGATTCAGCTGAAGAAGCCATGCGGCTTTTTATTAATAATTGTTGTCCAAATGGAAAGACGATCGAGGCTTGTTTTAGAGAAAATTCCGGAAATAGGACTAATGCAAAAACAGATAGTTATGCACTTAACTCATGGTGTATGAGGATCATGGCGATTGCCCAAACAAATACGCTACAAAGAAAATTTGATCATGCTAATTTCACATCTGACAGCCTTAAAGAGATCGCAAAATTAAGTTTTTTTGATGAGGGCCCTTTACTTGCCCAGGAGTTTCTGGAAAAACATGGAATCCATCTAATCATAGAACGGCATCTACCAAAAACATATTTAGATGGTGCTGCATTGTTACTTGAAGATTCGACACCCGTTGTTGGATTAACACTTAGATATGACAGAATTGATAATTTTTGGTTTTGCCTTCTTCATGAATTAGGCCATATCGTATTACATCTTGGCAAAGAAAATCAAAATTTATTTGTAGATGACATGGATGTAAGGACCTCTGAGAGAGGAAAAAAAAACGATATTGAAGACGAAGCCGATTTTCTTGCTATTGAATCTTTGATTCCAAATAAAGTTTGGTCCACGGCTGATGCGAAATCTAATCCTACAAAAAAAAATGTGCTTGAATTAGCTGAATATCTAAAAATTCACCCAGCTTGCATAGCCGGTAAAGTTCGATTTGAGCAGAATAATTTCAGATTGTTATCCAAATTAGTTGGATCAGGTAAAATCAGGCCCCTTTTTGAGGTCTAAAAGCGAAATGCACACGTTGCAAGCCTGTTATTTTGGTTATGTTTTAGAAATTCGTATCATACCTATTGGGAGAAAAATATGACAATATCCGATCATGATTTTCTGAATTACCTCTCAAAATTTGAAAAGTCCCAAACATTCCAATTGTCGAGAGGAGCAAACTATAAATTCCAATTAGAAAGTGCTCCTAATCCGATTGAAAGAATGCAATTTAACATCAAGTTTTATTCTAAAAACTGGAAAAAAGATCATGATTGTCCTGGTAAGCTGGCAATTGAATGTTTGGATTTATATAATTCAGGTTTAAAAAAACCAGAGGATTACCGAAACAAAACCGGGCAGAAATCACGATCTCGACGCGGTAATTATTTATTACCAGTTTTGCAAGAAATTGAAAAATATCAAGCATATAATCCAACCTAAAAATCAATACCGATATGAAAGCCTTTCCAATACTTAAAAAATACTCTTCCTTATTTATTAAAACAGAGCCTCAGGCTATAACAGAGGAGCTATTAAACAAATTAAAGAAAGATTTTGGACTATATTATTTTCAAAATACCCTAACAAAAAAAATTGATTATGTTGGAACTTCTACAGGAAAAAGTGGAATAAAAGGAAGAGTAAAAAACCAACATTTATCCGCAGGCTATAAAAAAAGCGTTTTTCGAATTAAGTTAATGACAGAAAAAAAAATACTCTCTGAGAAGGATTCTGTTTATTTTATAAAAGAAAATTATGCCATTGGAATCATCTACATGCCAGAACACAAATCTATTATAAAGGCACTTGAACAGGTGTTAATATTTGAGTATTTGCCAAAGTTTAATAGTGAGTCAGCTTAAACATAACCCTAAAGACAAGCGGTAATAAGTCAACCCCCAATTTTTCAGAAACAAAGTATTAATGCCTAAGTTGAACTTCATAACTAAAAATTTTTCAAATCAAAAAGATGGGCTAACATCTCATACACAACTTTTGATTCTATCTCTTTTTAAAGAGATTGAAATCTGGTAAGGAGACTAATGGAATTAATCACGGGAGTTATGGGTGTTATTTTTTTGGGTGCTGGGGTAATTTTTTCAGGCATTTGCATTGTAGATGATGTGTTGGGTCTCTTACCTCTTACTGGTAGTCTCCTTCTAACTTTTTCAGGTCTATTTGTTCTATTGTTTTTTCATATAAAGGAGCCTCAACAACAAAAGATTATTTATTTCCATGAAGGAAGGGAACAATCACCGGCTTTTGTGTCAGCTCATTTTGACGTTCGGCTAATCAAATAGGAGTGCAATAATGTCATTAAAAATCATCGGATATAGTGGGTTCGATCCTTATGAAGACTGCTATGAGTATTTTGAAAACTCATGCTATATCGCTGACACCCCCAAATCGGCTGAAAATTTGATGAAAAACAGTTTTTCCCGCGTTGCTAATTATCAAATTGATCCCGTTACAATTGAGCAAGTCATGGATGACTTTGGGTGTTCTTGTGGTGACTATGCAATGGAGAAAGAAGCTTTCGACAAATTCAAAGCGATAGCTGAAAAAGACAATATTCGTTTTACTGCAAAGAAAGAAGATACTGATATCCCACTGATGATCGTTAAAGTAGAAGGGGTTAATCTCTCAGATGATTAAAAGGATGGAATTAAACGGAAAAAATTGCCGAACCAATCTGGATATTTGCCATAAGCCTGCATCAAATTTTTAACTTTCAGGCAAGTGATGAAGACTATGAAAATGTTTCCAAGATGCTTGCAATTCTTATGAACGAATAAAAGCATTTGACAACTGCCCCGATTTTGGTACACTTTTGTATATGGATTATGATGACATAAAATTAAAAGTTCATTTTTATAAAGCGAGTTCAGGAGCGGAACCTGTTCGAAGGTGGCTTAAATCATTGTCCCTTGCACACAAAAAAGCAATTGGGGAAGATATTAAAACAGTTCAGTTCGGATGGCCTCTTGGCATGCCTTTAGTTGAAAAAATAAAACCGTTTTAATGGGAAGTGAGATCAAAGGTTCCAAATGGAATCGCCAGAGTTTTATTCACTGTTGATGGAAATGTCATGATTTTATTACATGGTTTCATTAAGAAATCACAGAAAATTCCGAAAAAAGAGTTGAAAACAGCTCTTTCAAGATTGAAAGAATATCAGGAGGATTAAAAATGAAAGATAAACATATCGGAAGTAGTTTCGATGATTTCCTTCAGGAAGAAGGATTGATGGCTGAAGCAGAAGCAACAGCACTTAAACGTATACTTGCTTATCAGATCAAGCAGGAAATGGAATTACGTAATATTTCAAAAACGGCTTTGGCCAAAATGATGAAAACAAGCCGTTCTTCAGTAGATAGACTGCTCGATCCTAAGAATTCCTCAATAACGCTTCTAACTCTGGAAAACGTTGCAGTAGCCCTTGGTAAAAAGCTTAAACTTCAATTTGCATAACCATCGTACTTATATATCTCAGCGTTCTATTCATTCTTAATAAAGATGTGGTATTTAAAATGACCAATGCTTATTGAGAAGTTTTAAAAATCTCAACTTAAAAATGCACCGGACGAGCCGGTGATTTAGGTGTTCATGGCGCCTGCGGCGCCAGTAGAAAAATATATAAATGACAAATTCGATCCAAAGTTGTGTTTGGTTTATTTTGAATACGGTGAGGCATGGTAGAAGATTATTCAAATAATAGATATACCAACAGTTTTAGCAATTATAAATCTCGCTTTGGCCCTGATGGTTTGCATCTATTTAATAGAGGGACAGGTACCAATATTCTTATTGATGAAGTTGTGATCCCGGTACAGCGCTGGTCAAAAGCTCCTCGGCAAGTCTCAATAGCTTTAACTAATACATGTGATCTGTCTTGTTCGCATTGTTATGCCCCAAAACAAAAGGTAAGCGGTTAATTAACCGCTGTCCCTCGCATTAATTCGACTTAGCTGAAATGATTGACAATTCTGGTGGTGACTGATAGTGCCGTCAGACATTATGGAAACAATTATTTGCACAATTTTTATTCTATTTTTGATATACAAAGTGAATTATAGACTTACAA
>JBDRQO010000074.1:0-19072 GCA_043826275.1 Pseudomonadota bacterium | reverse complement strand
ATATGACTATACCCGGGCTGGTGATGTTTTAAGCAAGTACGATAGCATTCGGAGTTTAAGTTATACATATGGGTATGACGCTCTGCATCGGCTGACAACAGAATCTGCTATCGGGCCGTTTTCCGGTTTTCAAGACCGTACACTTAATATGTATTGATGCGCCCCTGAAAGCACAGATCTTAATTATACATTTACAGACCAGGAGTGGGATGCTGAAACCGGGCTTTACAATTATGATGCAAGGCTTTATGATTCGGTGTTGGGGAGGTTTATAACGGCTGATAATGTTATACCTAACTGGCATGATCCGCAGGCGCTTGATCGATATGCATATGTCAGGAATAACCCTTTGAAATATGTTGATCCTGATGGGCATGAACCTGTTACTACTGTCGCGCTTGGTGTCGGGGCTATTATATCTTTTGGAATAGATTATTATAGCAAATGGAAACAATCTGGAAAAAATTTCGTTAACTACTATAAAAGTGGAGAATATTCTACAGGTAGAGCTTTGGTTACTATGTCAGCTGGCGCAGCGACGACTGGAACAGGAGGTGTTATTGCTGGCACCTCAATGTCTTTGTTAAAAAAGGCTACAGCAGCAGCTGTAGCCAATGTAGCCATTGAGACTGGAAAGAATAAAATGGTGGGTGATGAAAACACATCAGGTAAAATAGCCGCTGCGGCCGCTGGTGGATCTGTTGGTCAGATGTATGGCAAAGTTTTAAATAAGAGTTTAAATGCTTTAGTGACAAAAGAAGAAACTCATATAATTAAAGCTGGATATACAAATGCGTTGAACTCTGCTGGGGAGCGTATTCCATTTGCCGAAGGAGTTAAAAAAATTACTCCTGAATATTGGGCCGGTACTGTTGGTGGGCAATTAACGGGAGCTGCAATTGAAAAAAAGATTGTCGATAAAGTCAAAACAAAAACAGATAAATAAGAGAATAAAGTGAAATGAAATTGAATAAATCTTTTCTGAGTAAGCTTTTCGATTATTTTATTGCACTTCCATTTTTAGTATTATTATTTTATTTTGTAATAAATAAGATAGGGATAAAGAGCTTCGCTGAAATTATATTTATAACGTTTGGAATAAGTGTTGCTTTTTGCTGTTTTTTTTATTGGATAAAGAGACGGTCAACAAAGAATATCTCACAAAATTCAAGGTCAAAAACAGATGATAAAAAATAACGCGAATCCCGGAAATCCGCATCAAATCCGCAAATCCGGGCAAATCCGGGGACCAAATCCGGGGACATAATACCATTTTTTCAAACCATTACCGAGGCCAACAACGTTACAAGCAGCTACGACTACAATGCTGCCGGAGATTTGATACATGTTAAAGTGTGATTTGCCAAAATCCTGTCGTACTTTTTGCCGAATTAGCCATCATAAGATTTGGGGTGTTTTTTGACGTTTTGCCAAATTAATATGGTCTTTTGGAGAAGATTATAGTGTCTTTTTACCAAAACCCTTGTCCTGCATACCATATATAGTTTTTTAAGTATGACCAAACAGGTAAAATCCGCATAAAAAATATTCTGTTTTTTATGATCACAATAAGATAATCCCCATAAATGTTAAAGGGCCGGATATGATGTATCCGGCCCCCTGGTGCATTATTCAATGCTACCCACTTTCCGGTTATTCCTTGACAGGTTGCTATACACCGTTTGGCCAGGCCAGTGTGAATAACAACTCTGTGGAAAATGGGTTTAGATTCCCGGGCCAATATTATGACGAAGAGACTGGACTGCACTATAACTGGAACCGGTATTATGATCCCACGACGGGGAGATACTTGACACCTGGTCCAATTGGATTGGCTGGGGGGATTAATCCGTTTGTGTATGTCCTAAATGATCCGGTTAATTTGGTGGATCCTTGGGGGCTTTGGTCTGTTTGGGGTGGTGGGACTATTGTTGCTTCATATGGTCCTTATGGCGGCAATAGAGGTGGCGGCGTAGCATATGACTCCGAAAACGGTGGGGCTGGCACATATACTACTAAAGGAGACACTAGTGGAGCCGCTATCAGTGTTGGTTTTGAAGCTGGATTTTATACTGGATCAATGGGTGGAGACACTACTGCTTCTACTTTGGGTTTTGGACCTTTTTCTGTTGGTTTAGTTGAAAATTTTGAAGGCGATTGGGGCTTGTCTTTGGTTTTGTCCCACCTTGGTTAGGGGCACCCGTTGAAGCAACAATCTCTGAAAATAATACTGTTTTTAACGCTTTTAATAACGACCAATCTCTTTCTCCATGTAAATAATTATTGTTTGGTATATAGAGGGTATTAAATTGTGAATAATATTGTAATGCTTCTTTTAATAATAATAGCAATGACTGAACTATTGGTTCTTGTAAAAATTCGTAGGCTTTCTAAAATATTAGGCGGAAATCCCCCTCACTTATTTTTTCTATACTGTTTAATTTTTTAGGATATGCACGTGAACAAAGCAAGGAAGATAAAGGTAAAATCCTTAAGCCATGGGTTAGAGCTGGATATATCCTATATGGTCTTTTTTTGATTTTGTTAATTGTTTATGCATATTTGAATAATTGGTTCTGAGAAAAAAAAGAGGTTGGCCTTGACTCCCGCTCGTTTTTTTTAATGAGCCTTCCAGGAGCTTTGGACAGCATCCCGCATGACCACCATGAGACCAGGCCATTGTTCAGGGGCATGTCGTTTGAGGGCTTGAAGGACCCGCTGGTGGATCTTTTGCCGGGAGGGTTGTTTAAGTCGGATAATTAAAATGCCGTGGTGGGGTTCTTCCCGGTGGACGGTAAACCCTTTATCAGTTGTGATAAGAAGGCATTTAAGATCCTGGGCTTTTTGCCATAAAATTTCGTCTGTGATGCCCTGATCGTCGGTGCCGCGAATATCTATAACATCATAACCCTGAAGAACAAGTTCCTTTACCGTTGCAAGCGGGATGTTCTCATCAACAAAGATTTTCATATGGCATGTTCAATGGGGGAAATCTGCTCTTCTGCAAGGGATGCGGCATAATCCAGGCAGGCATAGACATCATCTTGTTTAAGTGTGGGATAATCTTCTATCAGTTCTTCAATTTTATCCCCATTGGCCAGCATACGGATGATCTGGTGCACAGGGATTCTTGTTCCCTTGATACATGCCTGACCATGACATATTTTAGAATTTATTGTGATACGATCGTACATATTGACTCCTTATGATCCGGTTGCATAGGCCTTTCTTGCTTTGGCATCCCGAAGCAGACTGTCTATGACATGGATGATGGTTTTTTTATCCTGGTTCTCAAGCTTTTCTATTTCTACGATACGATTGAGTACGGCCTTGTCTTTAATATCGGTCAGCGTGCCGGTATCATCCACCAGGTAATCCAAAGTAACATTAAATATGTTTGCCAATTTTTTGGCCACTTCAACGGACGGGATCATCTCTCCTCGTTCGTACCTTCCAATGATCGGACCGCTTGTTCCAAGGTGCTTAGCAAGTTTTTGCTGGCTCCATCCATGTTTTTTTCTTAAGTTTAACATTCTGTCTGAAATTGCCATGATATCACCTAAAAATATTATTTATTATTATCTTTCACGCTTTTTGTCAATTATTTAGCATTAAAAGGTATGGCATTTCTATGACCTCCCGAATATCTTCGGCATCAAACTCAGGTACCTTCCTGCCGGATAAGGCATGTTCGGCAATCTGCTCTGAACGTCGAGTAATCCTGTCAATCATCCGCCTGGCATAGGTTGGAGAATTGAACGCTATGTATTCGTAGATATTGGCAAGATGATCGATGGCGTTCTCGGTCCAGCGAACCCTCATTTTGTCAGGCCAAATTTTTTGCGGACTTCTTTGACGTCTATGGTTCGGTCTTCGTCACCGTCCTTAATGCCAGCTTCTATGGTTTGGTGGACATAAATCTGGTGCATCAAATCATCCCAGGTGGCCTTGTCCGGAAGTTGATCCAATATCCTGTATGCTTCTTGTTTTATCCCTTCTGTCTGCATGTTGTTATCTCCTGTTAATTTGTATCCATTGACATGACATCGGTCATTTTGTTTTTCATGATCATGGCATCTAATATTTTAAGCACAGTATCTTGTTCTTCGGTATCAAAATGCTCAAGCTCCCTGAACCGTTTTATGAATTTGCTGTTGTGCAGTTCGGTCATATCGGTTTGTCTGCCTTTTACAAGATAATCCAGCGTTGTATCAAAAATATTGGATAATTGTATGAGTTTTTCGATAGGCGGCATGTGCATGCCCGACTCGTACTTGTTAAACTGAGAAATGCCAATATCAAGAATGGCTGCCAATTCTTTCTGGGTAAGTCGTTTTTGTTTGCGTAATGCCTTAAGCTTGTTACCAAGTTCTTTCCTCATGTCCTCATCCTTTATCATATCTTCGTCTCCTGTGTTATTGTTTTTTTAGAAATTATAGTACAGGTTTTGAAATTGCTATTGAAATTGCTATTGACACGTTGTTTGTATACGAATATAACATACTCGTAAAACGAATGAAAGTTTTTCTTGTCAATGTTTTTTTAAAGGGATCTTTAGAAAAAATGCCATCAGCCTTATGACTTTGGCGGGTCCGGCTGAAGGCAGATCAAAAATACTTCCAGGATAAATCCCGAAGTTCTTTATTTTTCTATCTGTGATTTGCCGAAATCTTATCTTACTTTGTGCCAAATTACAGATTATACTTTCTAAAAAACCGATTGATCAGCGTACCCGTAATTTTCTTGAATAGCATGATCTTAAAACCTATATCACTGAAAATAAAAGAGAATGGATTGACCTGCATTCAATGCTGGCAGGTCAATCGGTACAAGAAGAAGATTGTTTATCCTATAGTTTTGAAAAACTATAGCCAAAATCATATTGCTGGCAAGTAAATTATTGTCTTTCAACCTGAAGGACGCGGCAGGTCCATTTCCCTGAAAGATTATTTTTTTCTCTTTTCAGATACGCTGTCCATTGACCTTGGGTATCATGATGTGAGACCCGGCAGACAACCTTAAAAAAATGGCTTGAATATCCAATGACCTGATCAAAATCTTTTTTTTCTTTTGCCTCAAGCTTTATGATATTTTCCACCCACCCTTTTTCTAAAGGATGAATAAAAGTTTCATTGTTTTCACTTTTTTGTTCTCTGAACTCCACAAGGGTCTCGGCCAGATCCTGCCGGTCTTCAGGAAGAAGTGCCTTAATGACTTCAACAGGGGCTGTATTGATATTAATCCGGCCTGGATATCGATATTTTTCACCGGATATCTCATCAGATAATCCATATACTGTAAACAGATGGTCCCATTCTATTTTCTGCCCTTGGTTGTCATCAGATTGGTCTAAACGATACTTTTCAAGTTGATCGCTTGAAAATCCTTTAATCAGACTCAGTTGGCTGATATGATCCAGCGACCCATTCGCGCATTCATAGGGAGGATCAAGATTAAGATAGTAATCCGACTCAGCTCCGGAAAGCCCGGAGATCATTTCATCATCGTTGGAATCCAGCCAGTCTTTTACTGGATTGATAATCCGGGCAGGATCTCCTGAATCCGTTACCATTTTATTAAATGGCTCAAGGTTTGATAATTTTTCCCAGATTTTTACCTGATCAAGGTTCAAGGTGTTGCCGGGAAATTCATTGATCAAAGCATTCACCTGGATTTTAGACAATTCATCAATAATGGTCAGTTTCAGTACATCAGTTCCGATTCCCAAAGATTCAATAGCTGCTGATATTTTTTCAGGGTCTGCCCAGGATTCCTGAATTGAATCAATCTGGTTTGTGGCTGCATCGTCTGCCAGAATCAGCTTTGCCAGTTCTATTCCGGACATGGCAATCTGCTCTGCCTGAAACATATCCTTTTCAACCCGGGTGGCTTTAATCGAATTTCTGGCAAAATGACCCAGCTGAAGTCCGGCTGTGAGCAAAACAGCAACAATGGCAATGGTTATAACAAGAGCTGCCCCTTTATCTGTTTGAATTATTCTAATCAAATGTCCTCCGGGTCGAGGCCAGGGTAATTGCTGTTTGAAAAACCTGTTCATTCTCTTCAGAACCCAGTCTTACGGTTAAACCGATTCGTGCAGGAAAGCTATACTTAAACATTTCAGACTCTGAATCCCAGTATTCATATTCTTCCCCGTTGCGATCAAAGTATACAAGATTAAATGCTTTAATATCCTTATACAATACAGGATCTGTGCAGGATCTGACTTCCTCTGCAACCGGCATGAGTATATCTGACCGGCACAGGTCAAAGCCCTGTGTGGTATTGGCTCGTAAATAATACACAATTTTAGCCATCCCTTCACGATCCCCGGGGTTCAGCTGTGCATGGGCCAAAGATATAAATCTCATGGATGACGCCATTTGCCCTTCAACACTTTCTTGTGTACCTTCAAATCGATATGGATCAGGATCAGAACCAAATTCTGGTTTTTTATACCGTGGCGGCTGTGACAGGTGAATGGTTTCAAGATCCATGGTGATTCTTTTAAAAAGGTTTCTTATCTTCCGGCTTTGGATCAGGCTTTCTTTGACATGAACACCTGAAACCATAAAGGTTCTGAATGAAGAAAAAAGCATTGTGATAACAATGGAAAAAATCAGGACGGAAACCAGAATTTCCACCAGGGTAAACCCGTTTATATTATTCTTTTGTAGACTATTCAAGAATAGCCCTCCAGGTGGTTATCGTATACGGTGTCTGCCCAGATGGAGCTGTTAACGTGATCTCGATTTTTTTAAAATTTTCCTGATTGGTTTTGCTGATAATCTCTAAAGGTTCAGACACGGCATCAAAGATATTGCATGTCCATTGGATTTTTGGATAATTTTCTCCAAAATCGCCCTGGGTCTGTGACCAGTTTTCAAGATCCTGATCAATTTGAGATAATAATTGTCTGGCTAATATAGGGGCAACGATAGTAAACCGGGTGGCTGATGCAAGCTGGATGACACTGGTCTGCATTCTGAGAAGGGAGACAAAAACCAGGGCAATAATCGCAACACTGACCATAATTTCCAAAAGTGTGAACCCTTTTGTATTGACATTGGCAAGCCTGGCTTTAAATGCAGTCTTCAAGATAAACATAATGTTTTAATTGTTCCGTTTGGATTGAAAAAGGTTCAATTTTTATGGTCATCGGTTGATCATCTTGTACAATATGGATCAATACAAAATCAGAATATCCGAGTTTTCTGAATGTAATCGAGGCGATGAGTTCCGGGTGCTTTCCGATAAAAGGAAACCAGACATCTGAAATGATCATCCGGTCTGAAAACATGACTGCCTTTGTCATGGCAGCCTCTTTTTGTTGTTCATCCATGTTTTCATGGGTGACCCATATAGTGGCCGCGCCAATATCTATATGCATCTGATAATCAAGATTTTTTTCTATAGCCCGTATTTTAAGGTCTTCTACCAAACGAATAATATCGCCTGCCTGACTGGAATGTTCTGAAAAAAAACCGATATTTTTAATAACAGGAAATGAAAATACAAGAAGAACCGAAATGATACTGATGACCACAATCATTTCGATAAAAGTAAAACCACCATTTTTTACAGGTTTATTCGATCTCCCAACTATTGACATCTTTGTTCTTGCCCTCCCCTCCGGGAGCGCCATCAGCGCCATAGGAAATAATATCATATTCGCCATGAACCCCCGGGGAAAGATAGAGATATGGCCGGCCCCATGGATCAGTGGGAATTGTATTTTTTTTCAGATATCCCTCGCTTTTCCAATTGAGAGGAACAGGTTCTGTAGACGGTTTTTCAACCAGGGCCAAAAGACCCTGTTCAGTGGTGGGATAGTTATTGTTATCGAGTTTATAAAGGTCAAGGGCCAATTCAAGGCCACCAATATCAACCTTGGCTTTCACGCTTCTTGCATCATCTGTCCGCCCCATGAATTTGGGTGCAATATATGTGGCAAGAATGCCAAGGATAACAACCACCACCATGAGTTCAAGAAAGGAAAATCCTTTCTCCTTATTTTCTGTAAATATCATTCTGTAAATAAATCGTTTCATAAATCAGCACCCTGTATATTAGTGACGGAAACCCATGAATTTAAAATCGTTTTACCATTATTTTTTTTTAAAGTAAACCAATGAAACCTGACTATATTTATTGCCTGTTACACAGATATTTTGTATGATTTTTTTGTTTTGACAATATCAGTGAATGGGATATAACAAGCCCAAAGGACTATTCTTACTATGGCAGTATTTGACTACAAAGCGCTGAACAGCAAGGGGAAAAAAATTTCCGGCATTATCGATGCCCAAAGCAGTCTTGCGGCCAAATCAAAGCTTAGAAAACAAAATATTTTCCCGTCATCATTAACCCGGATTGAATCTACATCAGCAACTGACAAAACAAAAAAAAATAATCTTTTTTCCGGATTCAGACTTTTTTCAAGTATTGGTTCTGCTGAACTGGCAATGATCACAAGACAATTGTCAACCTTATTATCCGCTGGTTTTCCTTTGGTAAAAGCATTGTCAACCTTAATCCTGCAAACAAAATCCAAGATGATGCAAAAAATTTTATCACAACTCAAAGATGCGGTTGAGGAAGGCAGTAGTTTTGCCAATGCCCTGGCACTATACCCTGGGGTATTCTCACCCATATTCATTAATATGGTCACTGCCGGAGAATCTTCAGGAACCCTGGAGATTGTTTTGGAGCGTTTGGCAGACTTTACAGAGAACAAAGACGCATCTAAAAAAAAAATCCAGGCCACTCTTGCCTATCCGGTTTTAATGTCATTGATCGGATGTGCCGTCCTGATGGTCCTTTTAACCTATGTTGTCCCCGGCATTGTTAATATCTTCACAGATATGAATCAAAAACTTCCCTTACCCACGACCTTGTTGATTATGGTGAGCGATTTTTTTTCATCTTTCTGGTGGGCGATACTCCTGGCCCCTGTTCTTGTTCTCTTTATTATTTTCCTGATAAGAAAAACCCCAAAAGGCGCTCTTTTTACAGATCGGCTGCTCCTGATGCTGCCCATCATCGGAAGTCTTCTAAAAAAGACCATTGCCGCCCGGTTTACCCGAACCATGGGCTCGCTGCTTGAAAACGGGGTTCCTTTGCTCACGGCCCTGGGCATCACCCGGAATGTGGCCGGTAATACAGTGATCGCAGCCCTGATCTCTGACGCCTGTGATACGGTAGAGCAAGGGGGTGAGCTGGGTGATGTTCTATCTGCCAGCAAATATTTTCCAAACCTTGCATCCCAGATGATAAAAATCGGAGAAACCAGCGGGGAACTGGAAAAAATGCTGGAAAAAACAGCAGATCTATTTGAAAAAGATGTACAGATCGCGATCACATCGGCAACCGCTCTGATTGAACCAATGATTATTCTTGCCATGGGAGTGGTGGTGGGCTGTATTATCATGGCCATCTGCCTGCCGATTTTTGAGATCAACCAATTGATTCAATAAGGTAATTCAATAAACTGATTCAGTAAGCCGTTTTAAAACAAATACTGGAATGACAATCCCACCTGCCTTTTGTCAGGATCTATCCTGGGCGAAATAGAAAAACGTTGATTGAGTAACTTTATCGTCTGTGCTTGATTATACTTGTGGGCAGATGAAATTGAACCATAAATATTACCTGTATAAAAGCCGGTTTCCACAAACCCGATCACACCGGCTAATGCTTCATTCCCATCATCCCATGCTTCATAGGCCGCCACCATTAAACCGACATTCAATAAAAAGGTCACAAAGGCATCCTTGTATCGCTCACAATACAAAAATCCGCCACCTGGAACAATGGAGAGCAACCCTGCGACACCAGGCTCTTTATGAGGCAGATTATCGGCTTGGGTTACCAGATCAAGATATTGGTCTGTCTGGTATTTTTTTTGGCCCTGTTCTGATATTTTCATCAAATTCTTTCCGGCAAGGGCCAACGACCCCTCATGGGCATTGGCAGCATCAGCCAGATGAATCTGTGCCAGGTTAAAATATATTTTGTCTTTTAAATCCTGATCATCTGTCAGTTTTAAAAAATTATGCAGCACAATCTTGGCATACCCGGTATTGCCAAGTTTCATAAATGCCTGACTCTGGTAAAAATAGGCCTGAATGGCCAATGGGTCGTCTTCTTTGCTGTTTATAATGATCTGATTAAATGCTTTTGCTGCATCATGGTATTTTTTTTGTTCATACAGGCACCAGGCAATAAAAAAAACTGCCTGATCCTTTTGTTCACTATCAGGAAAAAAATGAACAAAGCGTTTAAACTCTACAATGGCTGTCTCATAATCTTTTTGTTCAACAAGTGACTGGGCATATTCATATTGCATGCCAGGCGTGATCACCAATTGGTTTTCATCAGCAAAACCGCTGCTGACCACACAAAAAACAGAAAAGAGTATGAGCTTGAAAAATCTAATCTTCATTCTTTTTCTCTTTATCAAACCACCAGAAATCATTGGCTGTCACAGGGTCATGCACATAGACCTGGTTTTGAATTCGCACAGGTGGTGATAGTTTTGTTTCATCCCGCCCGCACCGGACCAGCCGGTCACAGGCCATGATCCATCCCACAACCAGCCCGTGCTTTTCAATGGCCTGTTCCGCATAAGATGAGCACGATGGTGTCAATGGGCATCGATTGCCGTCCACCGCTGAAATATGATCTTGAAAAAAATCCATCAGCAGATTATCTGCCTGTGCAAAAGAAACCCCGCATATATAAAAAACAACCATAAGAAAAATAATCTTTACAAGATTTGTATATGCTTTATTCTTGAGTAACACGAAGAACTTCCCCTATGGATGTTATTCCTTTGAGAACCTTGATCATTCCATCCTGGCGCAATGTTTTCATGCCTGATTGTAGTGCAGCAGCTTTAATCTGGTTGGAATCAGACGTTTGAAGAACAAGGGTTTTTAATGCATCGTTCATGACCATGATTTCAAAAATCGCCTCACGGCCAAGATAACCGGTATTAAAACATTTTGAGCATCCCCTGGGCTTGTAAATAGTTTCTCCGATATATTCTTGTGCCTTACCATTCAAGGCTTTAACGTGGGATGCATCAAGCTTGAATTTTTCTTTGCAATGATTGCACAACACCCTGACCAGCCGTTGGGCAATAATTGAATTGACTGATGATGAAATTAGGTAAGGTTCCACTCCAAGATCCACAAGACGGGTAACCGCCCCTGCTGAATCATTGGTGTGCAGGGTGGAAAAAACAAGATGACCCGTGAGAGCGGATTGGATGGCAATCTCGGCGGTTTCTATGTCCCTTATCTCCCCGATGAGAACAATATCCGGGTCCTGGCGAACAATAGAGCGCAAGCCCTTGGCAAAGGTCACCCCGGTTTTGGCATTGACCTGGATCTGGCCGATACCTTTGAGATTGTACTCCACAGGATCTTCAATGGTTATAATATTTTTATCCGGCGCATTGATCTCGGAAAGGGCTGCATAAAGAGAGGTTGTTTTACCGCTTCCCGTGGGGCCTGTAACCAGAACGATACCATTGTTCTGACGAATAAGCCCATGAATCAAACTATAATTTTCTTTAGACAGCCCGAATTCAGAAAACTCAAGAAAATAACCGGATTTATTAAGCAAGCGCATAACCAGGCGTTCACCATGGGATGTGGGGACCGTTGAGATCCGAATATCAATTTCCTGGTTTCCGATCCTGACCTGGGCCCGCCCATCTTGAGGGACCCGTTTTTCAGCAATATTCATCTTTGCCATGACCTTGATCCTGGAAATCAAAGATGCCTGCACACTTTTAGGCGGAGTTAACATCTGATAAAGGATACCATCAATCCGGTACCTGACGTTTAATACATCCTGAAACGGTTCAATATGGATATCACTGGCCCCGGCCTTGACTGCCTGGGAAATCATATGGTTGACCAGCCTGATCACGGGTGCATCACTGGTGTCGTCCAGAAGATCAGTTGTCTTTTCAAAATCATCAATAATGGTGAACTCGTTGTCTTCCATATCTTCCACCAGTTTCTGGGCACTTTCTCCGGACCGGTCATACAATATATTGATCACAAAAAGAATCTGGTTTCTCGGGGCCAGAACCAGAGAAAACCGGGTCAAATTTAAAAAGCCGGCCACATCATCTACAATGGCAAGATCAGATGGATCATTCATGGCAATGATAGTTGTTCCATCTTCCTTAACCAAGGGAGCAATACAAAATGTTTTTAAAAATTGTATTGAAAAATCAGCTGCCCAGCCATCCTGAATATTCTCCATGCTCAATTTTTCTACAAACGGAATGTCATAGACCTTTGAAAGTGCTTGTAAAACCTGATTTTCAGTCAAAAGCTTAGTGTCAACCATTGAGTCCAAAAACCGGACAGGATCTTTTAAATAGGCTGCCTTAAGCTTTTGAATATTCTCCAAAGGAATCTGATCATCTTGTTCAATAATTTGTAGAAATTGATCAATCATTTTTTATTTTTCCGGATTTACAGGCTGTTCTATCACTGGTTTGTTGTCTCTATTAAATTGATCAAATAAAAGGATCTCCCCTTTTTTAATGGAACCCATATTCTTCTTTTTTTCCGTATAAATTTTATCAAGCTCGATTGGATTTTTCACAACTTTCGGGGTTAAAAATACATACAGATTGGTTTTCTCTTCCCCTTCAGATCTGGTTTTAAATGCCCAGCCAAGTCCTGGAATATCACCCAGACAAGGTGTTTTATATTCTGTCTTGGTCAAACTTTCATCAATAAGTCCCCCGATGACTACAGAGTTTGAATCTTCCACGACAATGGTGGTTTGGATCTGGCGTTTCAAGGTGGTGGGCCGATCCGGGCTGGACTGGTTAACCGAATCCAGCTTAGTCAGTTCCTGATAGACATTCAGTCTGACCAGCCTGTCTTTGGAAATCTGGGGTGTAATTTTAAGGGTCACCCCCACATCTTTATATTCAAAGGAATTATAGGTTTCCGAGCCTGACTCAGCTGCAGAACGCGTCTGGAACGGTACATTCTTACCCACGGTGATAGTGGCTTCCTCGTTTTCCGTTGTCAATATCTGGGGAGTGGCAATAATATTGACGTCCTTATCACTCTGATACGCCTGGACAATAGCTTGAATACTCGGGAAACTCACACCACCGATGGAAAATGTCTTTCCCAGGACTCCAACGGAAAATCCCTGGGGAAGCGAACCTCCGGTTGAGCCGGCAATATTTGAAAAAGGGCTGCTGTCACTGGTTGCCCCGAATCCGCCAATGGCCACATTGGAGTTGCCGGAAATCACTTCACTCACTTTCCATTCCGTCCCGATATTCAATCCCCGGGTAACATTGACCTCCATGATCAAGCATTCAATATAGACCATGGCTCGGGGGATATCCAGCTTGCTGATCACTTCTTCCAGGATGGAATAATCCTCTTTATCAGCCATAATAATCAGAGAGTTGGTGGCCTTGTCAGCCATGATTTTCACTTTCTCTGACAGCAGGGGCGCTTTTTTCTCGCCTGGTACGTTCTTTTGGGCCTGTTGTGAGGGAATTTCCAGTAAAACCTTAACCAGGTTTTCAGCAGATGCATGTTCAAGATAATAGACCTTGATTCGCTCTTCACCTTTGGGAACCTCCTGATCCAGGATGCTGATCAGGTTTTCAACTTTTTGAGTCTCTATTTTGCTGGCCAGCAGGATAATTGCATTGGTTCTGTCATCAGCGACAAACTTAACATCAAGTTCCTGGCTGACCTTCCCTGTTATACCTTTGGCCCGGGCAGAAAAAATAGAAGACAGATTTTTCACCAGTTTTTCCGCATCTGCATATTTTACCGGAACAACGGATATCATTTTACCCGTGCTTTGCACATCAATGGCCTGAACAATTTTGAGTAGCCTGTTGATACTGGAAAGAGGTGCTGTGATAATCAACATATTCGTGTCCCGATAGGATAACACCACGCTTCCTTTTGGCACCAATGGTATGAAAAGAGCCTTGAGTTCATCAGATTGTGCATATTCCAATGGAATAATCCGGGTAACCATTTTATCATCCAAAGATTCCCGGCTTCCCGGTTTTGAAACTATCTTTGTATCAATGTTATCAGCCTTTGCATCCACAGCCGGAATAATCTTGATGACCTTGCCCGACTCAACCGTGGCAAATCCATTAATTTCAAGCACAGACTCAAACACCTTTACCGCTTCTTTGATGGATATTTTGGTGGGTGATATAATGGTAACATTGCCTTTGACTTTATTATCCACAACAAAATTTTTCCCGGTCAACTTGCTTATAAATTTAATAAAAACATTGATATCCACATCATTAAAATCAATTGAGACAAATTTGGTATCTTTTTCTGTCATGGGTTTTGCCATAGTTTTTTTTGGGGAATTCTCTGCCTGGGCACCCACCAAGCCAAAAGCCACCCCAAATACCACCCATATGATCAGGCAGCGCATAAAAATTGACCCTATCCATTTTTTACTCCAAAACATTATTCCTGGTCTCCTTTATTCAAATCCATGTCAACCATATTTACCAGATATTGCCCGTCTTTAATTGTATAGGATAGCTCCAACGTTTTTCCCCGCCGAAAAAGAATCATGACAGCAGTTTCCAAAGTATCAATCTGTTCAAAAAAGTCCGCAATATTAGCTTGTTCAACAATCTGTGACCCGTTGATTTCTTTAATAATATCCCCGTTTCTGAGTCCAATTTCATGAAAAACAGCATTGGGCCTGATTCCGTAAATCATCATGCCATCTACAATGCCTTTAACATAATGGGGCCGAAACTTTATCTGTCGGCTTAATTCATCCTGACTGTCTTCTTCTTTTTTTGGGGCAGATATATTAACAACCCTTGTATTATTCTCAGTTTCTTGAACTGCCTCAACCGTCTTCTCCCTGGGACCAGAACCTGAAGAAGTTTTTAGATCAGACTCCATTTCAAGCATTTGATCCTTTCCCTGAAAACTCAGGATCACCTGATTTCTCAATATCTTTTTGATTTTTGCGTCTTGAACTGTATCCCCTATCTGGTATAAAGACTGCATTCGTTCTTTTTTATCCTCAATGACCGCATACACATCATCTGTGCCGGTGACCGTACCCCACAACGCAAGCTTGAGACTTGTTTTTTCAAGAGTTTCAAGCGCTGGTTCTTCTTTTTCAATGACTTGTTCTTCTTTGATCTGAACATCAAACAGATTCCGCTGAACAATGATATCAACGTATTTTTTAGAAAAAGAAGGCTCAGGCAAATGAGTTTTGGCTTTATCGACCAATGTATTGTCCTGTAAAGCCGGCAATAAAAATGGTTCATCTATCATCTTCTTTTTATAATAATCTGAACCCAGATATATAATGGTCCCAACCAGCAAAATATTGAGTATGACAAAAAGATATTTCATATTTTTATCAGTTTTTCCCATGATCTTTTGTATTTTTTATCAACACCTCAGGTTTTGATTCCTGCTCTTTTTTATCCATTAAAGCCTGGGTTTCAATCACCACATCCAGTGTCTGTTTTTCCTTGCCCTGCCGGGTGATGGACAAAGAGGTTATATCAACCCCATCCACAGCAGATTCAATGCGATATAAAAAATCGATTAATTCTTGTAAATACACCTGGGTTAATTTCACCTTAACGGTTGCCATCACAAGATCAGACCCTTCAAGATTTTTAGAAAATGGTTTCATATAGGCCACGTTTTCTTTAACATTGCCCTGCCTGGCCTGTAAATCAAGAAAGGAAAACAGGGAAAATCCTTTTTGCTGAATGGATTTTGTTTTTAAAGAGAGTTCAAAACGGTTTGAAACTTGAAAAAATTGTTTTTCAAGCTGGATCATTTCTTCAAGGGCAGTTTGCTTTTCATTAAATATCCGGGAAAGATTATATTGGTTCTCAAACATTGGCGCGATCCCGAGCTGATAAGTAAAAAACAGAGCCAGAAACAGGGTTCCAAATATCAAAATATGAATTTCACGTTTTGACAGATTTGATAACATTATTTGACCATCCCAATATTAAATTTAAAATTTACTTTACTTTCACGCTTATCCGTCACTGCGCTGCTGATATCCACTTTGGTAAACAGTTTTGAAGATTCGATCATATTTTTTAATTGATCTACAGAATAAAAATTATCTGTAGAACCTGATATCACCAGCCGGTTATTATCCAATAACAGCCGGGACATTTGAATCCGGGTTGATTTTGATATCTTTTGTGACAATTCAGCAATCACTGCGATCGCCTTAAACTGGTTTTTATGCTTGTTAAGGCCTACCTGTTTTTTGTCTCCCAAATTTTTAACAGCCTGTTGAACATTTGCCTTCATCTGAAGATATGGATCTTGAATCTTTTTAGTACCAGGAAAACTATTTATGTAAATTTGGGTGGCCCGTTCATCAATCATGGCAATTTTTTTTTCTATTCGCCTGGAATCAAGGTTGATACTCAATACCAGAACCACAAGCACGCATAACAATAAAAAAGAGCTCATACCAATTTGTTTGATATGACTTTTAATAAAAGACTGCTGACTATACTCTTCTTTACAAAAATCAAACAATAATTTTATTGAATGATCCGGCGTTATTTTTGCCAAAAGGTTTTCTTCAGACATATGCGTCGGCACCATGATATCGTGCCCCGGCCGGACCGCACCCAGACCGGACAGACTTAACATTTGTTTTGTAACCATGGTATAAAGGGTGGAGATATCCACTATCCCTTTTTCAACCAGGCCTTCTTGAACACAGATAAAACATTCAAAGACCACATCCAGGCCGGTCCGTTGATAAAAGCCCAACAGGGTCTGCTTCACAAAAATCGCCACCTGCTCACAGGACATGTTCTGGGCAGATATGGCACGCACAGCACATGGTGTTTTTTCGTATACCAGGGTCAGGGTTATTTCAGATTCAGTCACATGCAAAAATGCGAAATCAGACAATTCATTGTGCTCTCTTAAAAAAGCAAGCCCTGCAGCAACCCCTTTGGGAGCGATCAATATAGGTTTAATCTTGAATTTACCCAGCCGCGAAAAAATCATGCCCACAAGACATTTATCAACACTGGCACATAAAATCCGGGTCATATCACCTGGCAGCCGGGTCAAATGAAAATCTGAAAGATAAGAAGTCTCAATGGCTGGCAAAACTGCTTCAAGCTCAAAATCAAGCACCTGTTCTATCTTTTTTTCAGCTTTGAACGGAAGCGCAATAGTCCTGAAACGAACCCATAATGAAGAGATAAAAACAACGGCACTTGAACATTGATCCAGTTCCATCCCAGACAATAATTTATTCAGACCCGCATCCAAAGTTTCTGAAAAATTATCTTGATCGCTCATATTTTCAAACAAAAAAGAATCTTCCTGTGTGACGACAAAAGTATTATATCTTTTTGTAACCTTTTTAATGCTGATGCCAAGGCAATCAATTTCCAGACGTATAAAAGAATTGGCCATTAATGATTCCTATTTATGAGTCATCCAATTAAAAGCAGATTCAATACTAACGCATTTGTGTTTGTGTAAACACGTCAATGCTTTTTTATTTTATCCTGTTATCAAAGTCTTTCTATATAATTTTTTTTTACTATTATACAACAACATAAATTACCTGTGCAGGCTTATTCCTACATAGGTAAAAACATACGAATTGAGATAATATTTTCATAATATTGGGAAAAACTATCGAAATCCATCAATTATTTAGTTAAATATTTTTTTCAACTATTTGAATATATAGCTTTTTTACTCAATAACTTTATAATCCTCTTTTTTTTGAAAATATTTTCATTTATTTGCAAAAATCAGGGTTTACCCTGATTGATTTCCCCACTATCTTAGTATAGAAAGAAAGTTAAGTTTTTTTAAGAGCTCAATTTACTACCTTTTTTTTGAGGAGAATACTTTTGGGGGCAAATCACATGACGGAAAAAGCTAAGCAACCAACTACCTTTCATTATATTTTATTTAGTATAATAATTTGCATTTCATTAATTTTTTCAACAGACCTTTTTGCTGAAACAAGTATCAGCGGTATTATCGCTCAGGATACAACTTGGACTGTTGATGGAAGCCCATATATAGTAACTGGCAGTGTTACAGTCCAGGGCACAGACGGTACAGACGGTATCACCTCTTTGACAATAGAGCCTGGTGTTGAAGTCCGGTTCAACCGTTACATGATGATGACAATAGGTGGGACCTCCGGAGCACCAGGAGCGTTATCCGCCCAGGGCAGCACGGATAATAAGATTTATTTTACCTCCAACCAGGCCAGTCCTGCACCCGGCGACTGGTACTACATCAAGTTTAATACGACTACGGATGATGCCACAACTATCCTTGATAATTGTGTTGTTGAATATGCAGGAGTCAGCCAGGGAGCCATCAATATCTATAGTGCATCGCCCACCATCCAAAACTCTTTGATAAAGAACAACAAAAATGCCGGAGTTTATATTGCTTACGGATCTGCAATCCTTACCAATAATACCATATCAGACAACACGACCTATGGGGTCAATATGACCGGTAGTTCGTCGGAGATTTCTAATACAAGTTTTAATAACAACGGCAATTATGACATTTATTCTGGTGGTGTATTCACAGGGAAAGTTAATAATAATGAAATCAGGAACGGGCTTTATACAGGAAGCGGCGCTTTTCCGGATCTGAGCGGCAACACCATCCAATACAACAATGCTTATCCATTACGCATGGGTGCTGACAGTGTGGGAGCACTGATGGCAGATAACACGATTACCGGTACTGATGCCCAAAGCTTTATGGAAGTGACCACCGATACCATTGAAAAAGATGCAACCTGGACGTCAATCTTAAAGTACCATATCCTGGGTAACCTCATAGTCCAGGGCACAGACGGTACAGACGGTATCACCACCTTGACAATAGAGCCCGATGTTGAAGTCCGGTTCAATCGTTATATCATGATGACCATAGGTGGGACCTCCGGAGCACCCGGAGCGTTATCCGCCCAAGGCAGCACGGATAATAAGATTTATTTTACCTCCAACCAGGCCAGT
>JBDRQO010000073.1:0-203477 GCA_043826275.1 Pseudomonadota bacterium | reverse complement strand
ATGACCCGGGCAGTCCACATGAGCGTAATGACGATTAGCTGTCTCATACTCTACATGGGCTGTGGCTATGGTGATACCACGTTCCCTTTCTTCAGGCGCTTTGTCAATCTCATCAAACGGGATAAACGTACCTTGACCTTTGGTTGCGCAATATTTTGTGATCGCTGCCGTAAGTGTAGTCTTCCCATGATCAATGTGACCGATTGTGCCTATGTTCACATGCGGCTTATTCCGCTCAAATTTTTCCTTAGCCATCGTTTAATTCCTCCTGCCGTTGTTTTGGAGCCCATGACCAGAATCGAACTGGTGAACCTCTTCCTTACCAAGGAAGCGCTCTACCGACTGAGCTACATGGGCACACAAGGCGATTCAAATTAACCAAATATCATTTAACTCAAACCATTATTCTATAGAGACCTCAAAGAAGTGGAGCGGGAGACGAGATTCGAACTCGCGACATTCAGCTTGGAAGGCTGAAGCTCTACCAACTGAGCTACTCCCGCATACATTGAAACTAAAATAGCTAATGTATGTATTAACTATGTAGTAACCGATCCACCCAAATACCGCTTTAAGATCTCCTACACAATACTCTGGTGGTGGGGGGAGGATTTGAACCTCCGAAGGCTGAGCCGTCAGATTTACAGTCTGATCCCTTTGACCACTCGGGAACCCCACCAATATATTCTGGAGCCGATACCCCGAATCGAACGGAGGACATTCTCATTACAAGTGAGATGCTCTACCAACTGAGCTATATCGGCCCATCTAATGCCGCAACCACTTTCACACGACAAAAAGATCGCAAGATAGTATCAGAGAGATTCAAGATAATCAACTCTAAATTTTAAAAAAAGCTTTTAAGACATAAAAAAATATGTTTCAAAGCTTTGATTATCTTTTTTCACTCTGATTTCCTTACTTTTTATCAAAAAAAGCTGCATTAAAATTCAAAAAAGAAACTTAATCTTTCCATAAAAACCAAGGCTATCAAAATTTAATAACTCATAAACATATACAATCTTGAATAAAAACACAAGGACTCTTTAATCATTCCTTTAAAAATTAGCAGAATATTCGATTATAGAATCATCTTTCGGTGTCATTTTGTGAAATTATTTCATGTTTTAGATCCGATCTTATTTCAGACAAGAATTTAAAAATCACGTTAAGATGGTCAAAAAAGGCGTATATATATACTTGACAAGTGTTTCACAATTTTATATTTAAATCGAAACATAAAAATTTTAATGCAACAATCAAGGAAATGTATGCTTAAATATAAATTGGCGATTATCTTAATTCTTTTCTTGATTACCACAGGTTGCGAACACACTTCCAAAAACCCTTCCTCCCCTTTTTCAACAACTGAACAATCATTATCCAATAATTCAAATTTCAGTTCAGGACAGCCTGGAAATGAAACCAGCACAGAAAGGGCGGACCAGAACCCATATGGCTCTGAAAACAACGGGGTTTCCGTCACATTGCCGAACACATCATTACCGGATAAGACCAATGATGAATCCGCCTTTGCTGATGGAGATGAAAAAACAGACAAACTAAATCCGTCTGACCCGAATGCCCAGGAAAAAATAGACCGGGCACTTGAACTTTGCAGCTATGCCCAACAGATGTGGGAAAAAGGAAAACTCGAAGAAGCGTTAAACAATCTGGATTCAGCCTATTTTTCCATTTTGGAGATCGACTCAGATGCTTCAGCCGAATTCAACCAGCAAAAAGAAGATATCAGATATCTGATTTCCAAACGGATACTTGAAATATATGCCTCCCGCCAGATTGTTATCGCAGGGCAGCACAATGAAATCCCCATCATTCTCAATAAGTATGTTACGGAAGAGATCAAACGACTAACAGGTCCTGAACGCAACTTTTTTATTCAGTCCCTTGAACGATCGCAACGGTACCGGCCCTTTATTGTGGCTGAATTAAAAAAAGCCGGCCTGCCTGAAGAACTTTCCTGGCTTCCCTTGATTGAAAGCGGTTTTAAAATCAGAGCACTTTCCAGCGCAAGGGCTCTTGGACTATGGCAGTTTATTCCTTCTACAGGATATAAATTCGGGTTGAATCGCAACTATTATATAGATGAACGTCTTGACCCGGAAAAAGCAACCAGAGCGGCAATCAGCTATCTTAAAGAGCTTCATAATCTTTTTGGAGACTGGACAACCGCCCTTGCTTCATATAATTGTGGTGAATCACGAGTATTGAGAATCATCCGAAAACAGCGCATTAACTATCTTGATAACTTCTGGGATCTTTATCAGAATCTGCCAAGAGAAACCGCCAGATACGTCCCAAGGTTCCTGGCAACACTTCATATTGTTAATAATCTTGATAAATATAACATTAAAATGAAAGCCCCTTTATCACCCATTGATTATAAATTCTGTGAAATCAAAAAACAGGTTCGACTAAAAGATATTGCCAAAGAAATCGACGTAGACACCACCCTGCTCAAAACGCTGAATGCTGAACTCAGATATGCCCTGCTCCCACCGGAATTATACAAATTAAAAATTCCTGTTGATAAGGTAGAGTTGTTCTTATCCAAAATCGATACCATAAAAACAACCTATTCCCCACCGCCCATATATGTATTTCACCGTGTCAGAAGAGGAGAAACTGTTTCCGGGATTGCTGATAAATATAAGACATCTATCCGATCCATCTGCATGGTCAATAATATCCACAAGGCCCGAATCTACGCTGGAAAAGTGTTAAAAATACCCAGCAGAACCAATGGTCCCATTGCCGATGATGTGGCATCCCATAAAATTCCTTTGGGAAAAACCATTACGTACAAAGTTAAACGGGGAGACAGCCTCTGGAATATTGCCAGAAAATATGGCATAACAACTAAAAATATCATGTCGGCAAACAATATGTCCAATACCAACCTGAGTATCGGTCAAACCCTGCAAATCACGAACGAGAAACAACCGGTTGTAGCTATGGAAGGTGCATCCACATACCAGGTTCAATCTGGGGACAGTGCCTTTACCATTGCCAAAAAGCACAATATGGACCTAAGCCGCCTCCTTGTTTTAAATCAATTGAGCAAACAAAGCACGATATTTCCCGGCCAACAATTAATCGTTGAATAAATAACTTATGCCCCCGTAGCTCAGTGGATAGAGCATAGGATTCCTAATCCTTGAGCGCAGGTTCGATTCCTGCCGGGGGCACCACACTATTTTAAGACTATGAACAAAAAAAATGTTAAACCTGAACTATTAGCGCCAGCTGGCAATTTTGAAAAACTTCAAATTGCAATCCATTATGGCGCAGATGCCGTATACCTTGCCGGAAAAAACTTCTCCTTAAGAAACTTTTCCGGTAATTTTACAGACAATGAGCTCTTTGATGCAGTTACCTATGCACACCTGCATCATACAAAGGTTTATCTTGCCTGCAACATTTATTCAAGAACTCATGAACAAAAAGACATCCAGGCGTTTTTAAGCCGGGCCGGTCAAATCAAACCCGATGCCATTATTCTCTCTGATCCGGGGATTATCAGACTGGCACAACAAATTATTCCTCAAATTGATATCCATCTGAGTACCCAGGCCAATACGACCAATGCAAGTTCAGCCAACTTCTGGTATAATCTTGGTATTAAACGGGTCAATCTGGCAAGAGAATTATCCTTGGAAGAAATAAAAACGTTTAAAAATGAAACATCCATAGAAACAGAAATCTTTGTCCATGGCGCCATGTGCGTATCCTATTCCGGTCGCTGCCTTTTAAGCAGTTTTTTAAGCAAAAGAGATAGCAATCGAGGGCTTTGCAGTCATCCATGCCGATGGAAATACTCTGTGGTGGAAGAATTGCGGCCCAATGAATATCATTCTCTCATGGAGGATGAACAAGGGTCTTATATTTTTAATTCAAAAGATCTATGCATGATCGAGCATATCCCCGATCTTATAAATACAGGGGTCACATCTTTTAAAATCGAAGGGCGGATGAAAGGGATCAATTATCTTGCATCTGTGGTTAAAACGTATAGGGATGCCATTGATGCCTATATGGAAAATCCTGATCATTATAAGACCGACCCTGATTGGATGGATGAACTTTTTCATGTGTTCCACAGAGACTATTGCACGGGATTCTTTTTTAACAATCCTGATGAGCAACAACCCAATTACAACAATATCCATCATGGAAAAATCCATAGTTTTATCGGAAAAATACTGGCCATAAAAACAGAGGGGCAATACAGCATCGGCATTCGTAATAAATTATGTAAAAATGATGTCATTGAGGTGATTTCACCCGGAAGTCCGCCTAAAATTTCAAGGGTCCTGGAACTCAAAGATGAGGGCAACAATCCCATTGAGAATGCCCACCCAAATACAACAGCTGTCATCAAACTTGAAATTCAATGCCAACCCAATGATATTGTAAGAAAAAAATAAAATAAAAAACCATAACAATTCCATATTCATGGTTTGACTTTTTCATATATCTTATGTAAATTATATATATTTAATAATTAAACAATTTTCACCCTTTCGTTGTTAAAACCCTTTCAGGAGATGCATATGTTTGACGATGACGAGACCTTGCAAATGTATATCGAAGAATCGCTGGATCATCTTGGTGATATAGAAAGTGACCTTTTAACCATTGAAGAAGCTGGAGCAGATATAGATCTGGATTTGGTAAATAATGTCTTCAGGGCTGCCCATTCTATAAAAGGCGGGGCTGGTTTCATGGGCTTGAAGACCATAAAAGATCTGGCTCACCACCTGGAAAATGTTCTGGGTCTTGTGCGTACCAAAGAGCTGGTACCGGATTCAACAAGGATCAGTGTTCTGCTCAAAGGGTTTGACCAACTTGAAAGTCTGTTAAACAATATCGAGACAAGCAACGATGTTGACGTGTCTGCCCATATTTCGGCCCTTGAAAGCGTTACCAAATCCGGTCTGCCTGAAGAAAAACAAGACATGGTATCTGAGATTGTGGATATTGCCTTAAAAGATGGCAGAATCTTTCCCCAGGTCTCCTTATTTGAAATCGAACAATATAAAGCAGAAGGTAAAAACCTTTTCCTGGTCGAATATGACTTGATCAATGATATCCAGCGAAAAGAAAAAAATCCCATTGAAGTACTGAACAGCCTTCAAAAAACCGGAACCATTGTTGATTCAAGAATCGATTTTGATTCAGTGGGCCTGCTTTCTGAAGGATTAGACCCGACCAGAATCCCATTTCAGGTTCTGTTTGCCTCTATTATTGAATATGACATGGCTGAAACTTTGTTTGATATTAAAAAACAATACATTCACGCCATAACCGATGAAATGATGATTAAAAGTAACGCTGCCAGCCTGGATGATGAACCTGCGGTCATGCCGGCCACACCCGGAGAACAGGCGGCTGCGCCGGCCGCAGTTGCCACACCATCTGTTAAAAAGACATCCCCTAAACCAGCCCCCAAACCTGTCTCAACACCTGTGGCAAAACCGGTTGTAAAACCGGTCGTAAAACAGACTCCAAAAATTGCGGCCCAAAAAGAAGAATCAGCTGAAACGGATGAAAAAGATGCCTCTGTCAGCACAAAACCACAGACCTCCTTAAGAGTGAATGTCGGATTGCTTGATACATTGATGAACCTTGCAGGTGAACTGGTATTAAGTCGAAATCAGCTCCTTCAAGGTCTTAGCTCTTCAAATACAAAAGCCACTGAATTATCCGGCCAGCGCATTGACATGATTACCTCTGAATTACAGGAAGCCATCATGAGAACCCGGATGCAGCCCATTGCCAATATTCTAAATAAGTTCACCCGGGTTGTCAGGGACCTTTCACAACAATTGGGCAAAACCATTGACCTGGAAATTGAAGGTAAGGAAGTTGAGCTGGATAAAACCATTTTGGAAGCCATTAATGATCCTTTGACACATCTTATCAGAAACTCAGTGGATCATGGGATTGAAACCCCTCTTGAGAGAGAACAGATGGGCAAGACACCCAATGGTAAAATTATTTTAAAAGCCTTTCATGAGGCCGGCCAGGTTAACCTTGTTATCTCTGATGACGGCAAAGGACTTGACCCGGATAGAATTGCCGCTGCCGCTGTTGAAAAAGGGCTTATGTCTGAGCAGCAGGTTAATGAGATGTCTGATAAACAAAAGATGGAACTCATCATGCTGCCGGGATTTTCCACAGCCAAGGAAGTCACGGATGTCTCTGGTCGTGGCGTTGGCATGGATGTTGTCACAACCAATATTGAAAGTCTTGGCGGTATCATTGAACTTGATTCAGTTTATGGAAAAGGAACAAACATTCAAATTAAGCTGCCGCTCACCCTTGCCATCATCCCAAGCCAGATAACTTCTGTGGGCAATGAACGATATGCGGTTCCCCAGGTCAATCTCAATGAACTTTTAAGAATTCCGGCTCACCAGGTCAAAGAAAAAATAGAAACAGTCGGCAATGCTGAAGTCGTCCGCTTACGTGGTGAGCTTTTACCCCTTCTAAAACTTTCGGAAATGTTAGGTATTGAAGAAACATATACTGACCCGAAAAACAAAGAAAAACAAACAAACAGACGACAAAATATTGCAGACAGACGATCCAGACACCATATCATTACTGAAGATGGCCTGATGGTTGACGCACCGGATGAAGAAGAAAAATTCCCGGACAGAGAGAAAGAAGACAGGCGTTATCGAGCCAATAGCGCCATAAATATTGCCGTTGTCTCTGCCGGTAATTTTCGTTATGGACTGGTTGTGGACCAGCTCTATGATTCCGAAGAAATAGTTGTCAAACCAGTGGGCAGGCATCTTAAAAAATGTACGGCCTATGCCGGGGCCACCATTATGGGAGATGGCAAGGTTGCCCTTATTCTTGATATTTCAAACCTTGCTCAGATGGCTGAATTGGCAGCTGTTTCTGAAGTAACCCAGCAAACCAAGGAGGCCAAAGCGGAGGCTGAAGCAGCCAAAGACATGGCAGCCATGCTGATATTTAAAAATTCAGAAACTGAATATTTTGCTGCACCATTGAATATTGTTGAAAGAATTGAAAGAATTCCGACATCCACCATTGAATCGATCGGGAGCAGCAAAGTGGTGCAATACCGAGGTGGTGCATTACCTTTGTATGAATTATCACAGGTTGCTGATTTCAAACCACTTGAAGCAAGAGAACAGCAAGAGGTTATTGTTTTTAAAATTAAAAACAGAGAGCTGGGTTTAATGGTCACGCCACCCATTGACGCCCTTGAAGTCGCACTTGATGTTGACGAAAGCACTCTCAAACAGCAGGCTATCAGTGGTTCAATGATCATTAACGGACATACTACACTTCTAGTCGATATTTTTGAAATGATCAAAATTCTCAACCCTGAATGGTTTGGAGAAGAAGCTAAAGTGGCAAAAGAAATGGCTGAATCGGGTGAAAAGATTATCCTGTTTGCCGAAGACTCTGCCTTTTTTAGAAACCAGGTCAAAACCTTTATGGAAGATGACGGATTTAAGGTTATTGAAGCTGAAGACGGACTCATTGCATGGGAACTGTTAAAAGAGAGGGTTGATGAAATTGATATTGTGGTCACTGACCTTGAAATGCCTAATATGGATGGGTTTGAACTGACCAAGCGAATTAAAAATGACCCCAATTACTCGCACCTTAATGTCATTGCACTCACCTCTCTGGCCAGTGAAGCCCATATTGAAAAAGGAAGGAAAGTCGGGATTGATGAATATGAAATCAAGCTTGACAGAGAGAAACTGATGAAAGTCATCCGGCAAAAACTGGCTTTGATTTAGCAACCCTATTAATTATTTGCGCAAGGAGACAAAAATGGCTTTGGCAGAAAAAAAAGCAGAAATTGCGTCCAAGGATCTGGAATTTGCAACTTTCTATGTTGGTGGTGCCCTTTGCGGGATTAATATTCTAAACATACAGGAAATTAACAAACACTTTGAAATGACAAAAGTCCCACAGGCAGCAGACTATGTAGAAGGTATTTTGAATTTACGAGGAAGAATTGTCACCATTATTGATTTAGGGAAAAAACTGGGGTTGGCTCCGGCGAATAAAGGCAAAGACAATCGTAACATTATCGTTAACTCGGATGACGAACATATTGGTTTGCTTATTGATGCCATCAGCGATGTCGTGATTTCAAAAAAAGAAGATATCGAACCCGCTCCTTCCAATATCGGCGGTATGAAAGGAAAATATTTTCAAGGTGTTATAAAAACTGAAAAACAGCTGATAGGTATACTGGATATTGATGAGGTATTAAAGGAATAATGGAAAATATCAAAGTTCTCATTGTTGATGATACAATCGTATATAGAAAAATTGTTGGAGATGTTTTAAAAGATATTCCCGGAGTAGAGGTTGTTGGATCAGCCAACAATGGAAAAATTGCTCTTTCAAAAATTACCTCTCTTAAACCCGATCTGATTACCCTTGACATTGAAATGCCTGAAGTTAACGGTATTGAAGTGTTACAGGCTTTAAAGAACCTAGCCCAACCACCGATCGTCATCATGCTGTCTACCCTGACCCAACAGGGAAGTGAAATGACCATCAAAGCATTGGAACTGGGGGCATTTGACTTTATTGCCAAACCCAGTGACGGCAAAATGGCTGAGAACTTACAAAAAGTTCGAGATGCTTTACGCCCGATTGTTGAAACGCTAATAAGACAAAAAAACACACGACTTAGAATACTTGAAAAAATAAAAAAGAGTCCGGGGACATCAGGCCCGGTCAGCCCCAAAGCGGCTCCAGTCATAACGCGCAGTCCTGTTTTAAGAACTAAATCCGAAATTGTCGGAATCGGAATTTCAACCGGCGGACCCAATGCACTGGCAAAGATGATTCCCATGCTGCCGGGCAACCTTAAGGTACCCGTGTTAATTGTTCAGCATATGCCGCCCATGTTTACGGCATCATTGGCCAATAGTTTAAACAACAAATCAGACCTGGAAATAAGGGAAGCAAAAGACGGAGATATCCTGAAACCAGGCATAGTGTTGATCGCCCCTGGTGGCAAACAGATGAAAATACTGGCTGGTGCTGATGGGATTACACGAAAAATAAAAATTACTGATGACCCGCCGGAAAACAGCTGCAAACCCTCTGTTGATTATTTATTCAGATCTATTGCACAACACTATGTCGGTCGATCAACCGGTGTAATCATGACCGGAATGGGTTCTGACGGGTCAAAAGGACTATTGCAGATGAAAAAAAACGGCAGCTTTGTCATTGCCCAGAACGAAGAGACATGTACGGTTTACGGGATGCCAAAGGAACCAGTGGAATCAGGTATTGCAGATGTTATTGCCCCATTGGAAAAAATTGCAGATGAAATTGTAAAATCTGTAATCATTTAATCCTCCAATTTTTATCAATATAATTTTATGGCAAAAATTAAGATCACTCCAGAAGAATTTAAAAATTTCACCAAGTATATTCTCGATATCTCTGGAATTGCCCTTGATGCTGGTAAAGAGTATCTATTGGAAACCCGTCTTTATCCCTTGATCAATCGCCTGGGCGTGTCATCGTATAATGAATTGCTGAATAAAGCTAAAACTGATTTCAAAAAACAGCTTGAAAATGAAATTATTGATGCGATTTCAACTAATGAGACTTATTTTTTCAGAGATAAATCTCCTTTTCAGCTCTTACAGCATAAAATATTTCCAGATTTGATTGACAGATCCAGCAAAAAAAATCCCAGGGGAAAACCCAGTATTCGACTGTGGAGTGCTGCCAACTCAACGGGTCAGGAAATATACAGCATTGCCATGACCTTAATCGAAATGGGTGTAACTCCGGACAAATATAATATTAAATTGTTTGGTACTGATATTTCAGATGCAGCTATTGCCCAGGCCAGTTATGGATTATACAATAAATTTGAAGTTGCACGAGGTCTTGATCCCCAACGGCTAAACCGTTATTTTGTCAAGCAGGAAAATGACCAATACAAAATAAAAGATGAAGTCCGGGCCATGGCACAATTTCAAAAAATGAACCTGATGAAACCCTTTATCGGACTTGGAAAATTTGATATTATCCTTTGCCGGAATGTCATGATTTATTTTACCACCCAGGACCGCCAGAAAATATATCAGAGCATTTCCAGAGTATTGGAACCTGATGGATACCTGATGATCGGAGCGACAGAGTCCCTTATCAATGAAACCACTATCTTTGGTCCAAAACGATACCTGAACTCTGTATTTTATCAATTCAAAGAATAGTAAAAGGTTACAAATGAGTGGAATTAATGCAAAAGAGTTTATTGAGGAACTGGTTTTTTGTTTACAAGAAGAAGATGTTGTCAAAGCCAAGGCCTTACTTCAATTTGCCTCGGATTCAGATGTTGACCCTGATGTCCAGAGAAAAGCGTTGATTGAACTTGCCAAAGGCCCTGAAAAGATTGTTTTCCCATTACTTGAGTACTTAATTAAAATTGAAATTTCAGATCCCAAAATCCAGGAATCTTTATACGAGCTGATTCTTGATAAGGCCTTTGGAAATACCGATCTTGTCATTAAATACATTACACAAAATGAAAAAAAGGCAAGGCTTTTGTTTTTAAAAGCTGCCGGAGAATTACAGATTGCCCAAACTGCCCCGACCCTTACCCGGATTGTTTTGGAAGATAAAGATCCAGATATCCTGGTCGCAGCGATTACCTCTCTTGGTAATTTGAGGCTTGCTGACGCTTTACCCACCTTTTCAAAGATTGCTGGCTACCCTGACAAAAAAGTGAAGCAGGCCGCCATCTTTGCCATCTCTGAAACAGGCGGCAATGCGGCCGTTGATCAGCTTTTGGGTTTTATCGGTGAAGATGAAGAAATTAACAAGTTTACGGTTGAAGCCCTGGCAGAAATCCAGGATCTATACTCTCTGGATAAACTGGCCACTCTTCTGAGTTCAAAAAATACAATGGTCCGTGATACAGCCATTGATCAACTCATGAAATTAGGGACAAAAGTGACCCCTATTTTAACCAACGCATTCCAGAATGCCGAAGCCGATTATCTGGTCCACCTTGTGACCACCTTAGGGTATATTGGTGATCCTGCCGGTGTTTCCTCAATCCTTGATATAATCAATACCCAGCCAGATGATGCAAATATCCGTCAGGCCGCCTATGAGGCCATGGAACGAATCCCTTCTCCAAAAACAGCTATTGCTCTGGTTCAAGGACTTCAGGACCCTGTTGAATCTGTCCGAATGAGTGCAGCCCGGGCCATTGATAAAAACCTTTCCAAAGTATTGGTTGCAGGTCTGCGAAATGTAGTCCGGGAAGGCTCTGATGATGCGAAGAATGCTGTAGCAGCATTGATTGATTCAGATTCATGTAATATTTTTAATTTTCTGGTGGAAGAAGAAACCTTTATGGCGCTTGCAGAACCTCATATTATTGAAAAAGCTGATCCAGGTACAAGGAAAGCATTCTTAAAACACATGGCCAATATCGGTCAAAAAGATTTTGCCCAAAAGATAAATAAAAAAATACCAGACCAGAAAGAACCTGAAGCCAGGGCAATCCAAATCTATGTTGTTGATGATTCAAAGATGATGCTTAAACTCTATCAGAACAAACTCATTGCCAAAGGTCTTAAACCCATGGTTTTTGACAAGCCCGAAGAGGCTATTCCACAAATCATTAAGAACAAACCGGATCTTGTCATTACAGACCTGAATATGCCTAACATCAGCGGGATAGAACTCACTCGTGAAATTAGAAAAAAATATACCCGCAAGGATCTTCCTATTCTGATGATCACGACCCAGAGCGATTTTGTTGAAGAGGATGATGCAGATATAAAAATTGATGACACTGTTCTGACAAAATCAGGTATCAACAAAATTCTTCACAAACCCTTTAAGGATGAAGACTTTTATAATGCAATAGGACAATTTTTACCCTTGTAATGCTCAAAAAAAAAATAATTTTATCCATAATAACCCTTGTTGGAATATTTTTTGGAATTACAACAGGGGTTTTTATTAGTCTGATCCACGACCTGCCTCAGATCAACAGTTTAAAGCAGTTTAAACCTTCGGCTGTCACTTCCGTGTATTCTTCAGATCACCAATTACTTGCACAATTTTATATCCAAAAGCGGATTCCTGTATCTCTTACAAAAATTCCTAAAACACTTATTGATGCTCTCTTGTCCATAGAAGACCGCAACTTTTTTGTACACACAGGACTCCATTTTAAGGCCATTGCCCGGGCCATTATCCATGATATACAAGCAGGGAAATTCAAGCAGGGTGCCAGTACCCTGACTCAGCAATTGGCAAAAACCTTGTTTCTAACTTCAGAAAAATCTATTGCCCGGAAAATTAAGGAAGCCATCTTAACGATTCAAATTGAAAGGCGGTATACCAAAAATGAAATTCTAGAAATGTATTTAAACCTCATTTATCTGGGTTCCGGGTCTTATGGGGTTGAAGCTGCCGCACAGACATACTTTGAAAAATCCGTTGCCCAACTCACCCTTGCTGAAGCTGCATTGATTGCAGGCTTGCCCAAAGCACCGTCCACTTATTCCCCCATCAAAAATCCAGACCTGTCAAAAAAAAGAAGAGATATTGTCTTAAAGCAGATGCTTTTGGCCAAAAAAATCACGCCAGAGCAGTATCAAACCGCTGTTGAACAAAAAATTATCCAACCTGCTCTTGAAAACAATCTCAACGAATCCGGCTACTTTATTGAATATATTAAAACAATGCTGAACAAAGAATTTAACCTGGAAAAAATTTTTTCAGGTGGGCTTGCTGTAACCACTTCATTAAACCTTGATTTTCAGCGCACTGCCAATCAGGCAGTTGCAAAACATATGGCAATACTTGAAAACCGGATCAAAAATAATGGTGGTGATCCATCAAACACCCAATGCGCCGTCATTGCCATAGAAACCAAAACAGGACAAATATTGAGCATGATTGGCGGCAAAAATTTTGCTGAAAGCTCTTTTAACAGGGCAACCCAGGCCAAAAGGCAACCAGGGTCCGCGTTTAAACCCTTTGTGTATGCTGCAGCCTTAATTTCCGGATTATCACAAAATGATATCACTTTAGACAGGCCTTTATCCTATAATCTAAACAACAACCAGACATGGAAAGTCAATAATTTTTCCAATACTTTTTCTGGAGAAATAACCTTACGAAAAGCCCTGGCATTATCAAAAAACACATCAGCGGTCAGGCTTCTTGAACGAATAGGAGCAGATGCGGTTATTGATCTGGCCAAAAAAGCCGGGATTTCATCCAGGCTTTCGCCCACCCTTTCTTTGGCCCTTGGAACCTATGAAGTCAGTCTTTTGGAATTAACAGCTGCCTATATCCCATTTGCCAACATGGGCATTAAAACTCAACCTTTTTCTATTCTAAAAATCATTGATGCTGACTTGCGGGTCATCTATCAAACTAAGGTTAAAAAAACCTCAATCATGTCCCGATCAAATGCCGCTATTATTACTGATATGTTAAAAGGAGTGATTCTTGAAGGTACGGGGAAAAAAGCCTCAATTATTAAAAAAGATATTGCTGGAAAAACAGGAACAACTGATCATTTTAAAGATGCCCTTTTCATAGGTTACAGCCCGGATATTGTGTTAGGTGTATGGGTAGGCAATGATGATTCTACTTCTTTAGGAAAAAATGAAACCGGTGCAAAAGCAGCCCTGCCCATATGGATCGATTGCATGAAATATTTTCTCTTAAATCGGCCCTATCAATATTTTGATATACCCGAAGGCACAAAAATGATATACATGAATCCCAATACAGGGGAAATGACAAACTCAAAAATCTTAGGATCGGTTAAAGCATTGATTAAACTAAAAGGTAACAAATGATACGAAAAGCTGTTCTTGATGATGTAAAAGCTATCCATGCACTGCTCCAATTTTATAATGAAAAGGGCAAATTATTGGCAAGACCCTTGAGCAAACTGTATGATCATTTAAGAGATTTCTGGGTCTATGAGGACCCTGAGACAAAAAAACTGATTGGCTGCTGTGCTTTACAATTTTGCTGGGAAAACATGGCGGAAATCAGATCTCTTGCTGTTAAACCAGATTTTATCGGTCAGGGAATCGGTTCAACCCTTACTGAAAGAGCGATTCAAGAGGCTGTCTATTTCAAGATTAAAGATTTGTTCACACTGACCTATCGGACCACTTTTTTTGAACAATTCGGATTTTCACCCATTGATAAGAATGATCTTCCCATCAAAGTATGGTCAGACTGCATTGGCTGTGTCAGCTTTCCCAACTGTGATGAAACTGCCATGCTTAAAAAATTATAAATAGACCATCTTATGAGGAATGGGCGGATGGATCAGCACAGACGGTTTTGGTAAAATGTACTCTTCAGAAACTGTGAGCCAATTGGTATCCAGTTTCAATTCCCTGAGTCGTCCGCCTTCCGATGGCAGCGCATGACTGGTATAATCATATCTGACATTCAAAATGCAGACAAAATGACTGCGCTGGCGTGCCACCACATAATTTTTTGTAAAACTATTCTGAGTAATACCAGCTTTATCTGCTAACTTCCGGATCTCAGCTATAGGTAATTTAACCAGTACAGATTTAGACACTCCTCTTTCATCAATTCTTAACAAGTTTCTCGATTCACTTGAAGCGACATATACAGTGGTTATTCCTGGCAGCTGACGAAAATATTGAGCCGCAACAATGGCGGCGGTCCGTCGTCCACCAGACATAATAGGGACGCCGTAATATTCAAAAAATTTCTTTTGAAAATCCTCAGCATATTGATCCCCTTTTTCATATAAATCCTTGGAAATATATCTCAAATATCTGGCCAGAGCCTCTGAGGCTTCTGCAATAGGCCAATCAATCCTGACATGAAAATGGGTCAGCGCATACCGCACCTTTGTTTGCTGATTCCGTTGAATCAACAACGCATAGTCAACCGGCAGCAAGGAACGCAGCAAGGAAAAAAAATCAGTGGTTTCAAAAAATTTTAAATTCCGATCAAAATTTTCCACATTAGGGAAAGATTTGTGTCTAAGTAAATTATCCTTGGTGGTCTTATTGGCATCAAAATACCGAATAAATTTTTTATGCTTTTTATGAATAAAATCTTCACAAAAAATAATGAGAAATGAATTTTGAGCCTCAAACTCTATAGAAGGTATCCTGGCTCTTGGTTTAAGTTCACGCAATTCAACAAAAGGGTAAGGTGATCGCAATCTTAAAAAATTATTATATGACCCAATAAGAGAATACCCTAAAACGAACTGATCCAGTTCATCGCGCAACACCTTATAATATGACCGTCGCAGCCGTTCTTCCCGGCTTAACTCATTTCTGTGTTTACAATATATCAAGGCATTTTCCTTTTATTGACTATTCCCATTATCAGCCACACCCCTTATCAGCTAAAAATTGATCAGTTTTGCCAATTAAAATCTACTCTAGGGCCACAACCCCCGGCAGTTTTTTGCCTTCCATCAAATGTAAAAAAGCACCACCACCTGTTGAAATATAGCTGACCTTATCTGCCACCTTACATTTTTTTACAGCAAGGCCTGTATCTCCCCCACCCACAATAGAAAAAGCATCAGACGATGCAATAGCCTGGGCCACAACCTTTGTCCCGGACATGAATGGTTCCATTTCAAAAACCCCCATGGGACCATTCCATACAATGGTTCCTGCATCCTGAATCGCTTTGGCATATGATAATGCCGTCTTGGGCCCAATATCCAATGCCATCCAGTGATCTGGAATATCTGCTGACAATACCACTTTATTTTGGGCATCCGCAGCAAAGGCTGCGGCACAAACCAGATCTTCGGGCAGCAATAATTTGATCCCTTTGCTGGCAGCTTTTTGAACGATATCAGATGCTGTCTGCAAAAGATTTTCCTCGATCATTGACCCTTTGGTATCAACGCCCTGGCTTTTTAAAAATGTATTGGCCATGGCACCACCAATAATCAATTGATCAACAAATTTTAACATGTTTTCCAATGCCGCAAGCTTGCTGGAAACTTTTGCACCGCCAATAACTGCTACCAGAGGCCTTTTAGGATGTTCCACAGAATCGTAATAGGATTGCACTTCTTTTTCAAGTAAAAAACCCGCAGCTTTCTGGGCTACAAACTTTGGAATACCTGTCACCGAAGCCTGGTCCCGGTGAGAGACAGCAAAGGCATTATTTACATAAATATCACAAAGGCTGGCCAATTGTTTTGAAAAAACATCATCATTTTTCTTTTCTGCCTTATGAAATCTTAAATTTTCCAATAAAAGGATCTGACCATCCTCTAATCGATCCACCATTGATGTCACCTGGTCTCCCACACAATCTGGGGCAAAGGCGACGCCTTGATTCAATAATTGAGATAACCGCTGACCCACCCGTATCAAACTGTATTTTGGATCAGGCTTTCCATCAGGGCGGCCCATGTGTGAAGCAATGATTATTTTAGCCTTGTTTTTTATCAGATAAATAATCAAATCCAGGGTCGCCTGAATTCTATTATCATCTGTAATATTCAATTTTTCGTCCACAGGAACATTATAATCCACCCGAACGAATACTCGTTTCGATGCCACATCAATATCTCTTATGGATTTCATGATAGTGTACCCCTTTTATTTATTAATTTTACCCGATTCTTTTATTTTTTTATGAACCTGTTTTTTCCTGGACCAGCGCTCAAAAAAATTAATCGCCCCGGTTTTTGAACCCCGCTCAATAATTTCTTCTTCCACCTGACAAGCTTGTTTTGTTGTCATGGCATATTTTAAACAATCTGTCTTTAACTCACATTGCTCAAAACATTTTTCAGGTGTTTCTCTCAATCCTGAATCAGTCATTGGAAACACCTGGTCAAGATGTCCAAAACAATCTGGCTTTAAGTTTTTTTCTTTCTTATTCGGGTCTTGATCCTTATCAGGGTCTTGGTTCTTATTAGGCTTTTCATCCTTATTTGGTTTTTTATCTGTGCTCATATTATCTTGTCAAACTCTTTATTAAAATCAGTGATTAAACCATGGGCTGCAAAACTGTAGATCCCCTGGGTACCAACAATCATATGTTCGTGAACAATGATACCCACATATTTTAATGCCAGACATAATTTTTTAGTAATCCCAATATCGCTTGTGGACGGTTCAACGTCTCCTGACGGATGATTGTGGGCAAAAATAACCGCTGCTGCGTTGTGCTGCAAAGCACTGATGATGACTTCTCTGGGATAAACTGAACTGGTGGTCAATGTTCCTTCAAAAAGAATTTTTGATATCAATACTCTATTTTTTGCATCTAAAAAGACAGCGAGAAATACTTCTTTATTTTTATGACCTATGGTCTGGTTCAAATAATCGATTAAATCTGATTGATTTTCAACCACATCCTTTTCAACAATCTTGCTTTCCAGATATCTGTCAGACACTTGTTTGATTAACCGGATGCCAAAACTATTGGCAGGACCGACACCATTAATCTCACAAAGGGATTCTATACTGGCTTCCAGCACTCCTTGAAATGTCTTGAACCTTTTTAAAAGCTGTTTTGCACTCTGTTTGCAATCCTTCCTGGGCGTATTTAAAGACAGCAACAGTTCGATGACCTCATAATCATGAAATCCATTCAGACCATTTTTAAGGAACCGCTCCTTTAATCTGAGCCGGTGGCCCTGTCCTTTATGATTCGGTGGGCTCGTCCGTGTCAATACTCTCCTCATCATCAGAAAGATTATCTATTTCTAACTTTCCTGTCTTGCTTGACTCGTCTGATTCGCCTAATTTTTCTGGGTCTCCAAATTCTTCTGGCTCTTCTGAGTCGTTGTCCTCTTTTTGATTTTCATCTTCTTCAGGAAGCCTTGCAATGCCGATAAGGGTCTCTTTGGCAGATAGATTAATCAGACGAACCCCTTGAGTATTTCGGCTAATGACATTGATGCCATCAATGGATGTCCGGATCAATTTACCCTTATCTGTAACCATCATCAATTCATCATTATCATCCACCAAGAGCAGGGAAACCATCTTACCATTACGGGCAGAGGTTTTAATCGAAAAAACCCCTTTCCCGCCACGGGTCTGGATCCGGTACTCTTCAACCAAGGTCCTTTTTCCATATCCGTTTTCAGTTACCGTTAAAAGCGTAGCTTCTGATTCCAAAACGACCATACCGACAACCCTGGCATCCTTATCAATTCTCATGCCCCTGACACCCATGGAGCCTCTGGCCGTCGTACGCACATCATCTTCATGGAATCGAATGACTTTTCCGCCCTGGGATCCAAGGAAAACATTCATATCCCCATTGGTAATGCTGGCGGCGATCAATTCATCGCCCTCAGCCAGCCTGACACCGATCAGACCACCTGAACGTCGCCTTGAATAGGCCATCAAATCAGTCTTTTTTACCCGGCCTTTTTTCGTGGCCATGACCACGTATTTATTTTCCACAAATTCATCCACTGTCAATACCGTGGCAAGTTTTTCCCCCTCATCAAAATTCAAAAGATTGACAATGGCTTTTCCAAGACTGGAACGTCCGGCCATGGGTAATTCATAAACTTTTGACTGGTAAACCTTACCAAAATTGGTAATGAACAAGAAGGTTGAATGGGTAGATGCTACAAAAAGATGTTCCACAAAATCATCTGATTTTGTTCCCATTGCGGTTTTACCCTTACCTCCTCGGTGCTGACTTGAATAAAGAGTGATGGGATTTCGTTTAATATAACCGCTTCGAGTAACCGTAACCACCATATCTTCCTGGGCAATCAGATCTTCAATACTGATAGTTGACGTGCTTTCAATAATGCTTGTCCGCCGCTCATCCCCAAATTCTTCATTCAGTTCATTGAGTTCGTCCTTGATCAATCTCCTGACCACATCATCACTCCCGAGAATCTCATTGTACCATGCAATATCCTTTAAAATGGATTCATATTCACTGATGATTTTTTCTCTTTCAAGACCGGTCAATCGTTGCAACCGCATGTCCAAAATAGCCTGGGCCTGAATGATCGATAATTGAAATTTAGAAATCAACCCGGCTTTTGCTTCTTCCGGGGAACGGGATGCCCGGATCAATTTTACTACATCATCCAGGTTATCCAGGGCTATTTTCAATCCCTCTAAAATATGAGCTCTTTCTTCTGCTTTTCTTAAATCAAATCTTGTTCTTCTAACAATCACATTTCTGCGGTGATCAATAAAATACGTCAGGATTTCTTTTAATGTCAAAAGCTGGGGTCTGTTATTCACAACCGCCAATAAAATAATACCAAAGCTGGTCTGAAAATTGGTATGCTTAAAAAGCTGATTAATGACCACTTCGGAAATCTCGTCACGTTTTAGCCCAACCGCAATTCTCATTCCATCACGATCAGATTCATCCCTGACATAAGATGCGCCGGTTATTACTTTATCCCGCATCAATTCTGCTATTTTTTCAACGACTTTGGCCTTGTTGACCTGGTAGGGAAGCTCAGTGCAAATAATGGTTTCCTGGCCGGTTTTCTTATTTTCTTCAACTTCTACCTTTGCCCGGAGGGTAATGATCCCGCGTCCCGTACTATAGGCTTCAAAAATGCCCTTTAAACCATAAATATGACCACAGGTTGGAAAATCAGGGCCAGGAATGTGTTCCATTAAATCATAAACATCCATTGCAGGATCATCAATCAAGTGTATTAAAGCTGCGATCACCTCTTTGATATTGTGCGGTGGAATATTGGTGGTCATTCCAACGGCAATACCTGTTGAGCCATTAACCAGTAATGCAGGAAATTTAGTTGGCAAAACAACGGGTTCATCAAGCGTTTCATCATAATTGGGTATAAAATCAACTGTCTCTTTTTCAAGATCAGCAAGCATCTGGTGGGCAATCTTGCGCATCCTGATTTCCGTATACCTCATTGCGGCCGGTGAATCACCATCCACAGACCCAAAGTTACCCTGCCCGTCAACCAGCATATAACGAAGTGAAAAATCCTGGGCCATACGAACAATAGTATCATAGACAGCAGAATCACCGTGGGGATGATACTTACCAATCACATCACCGACAATGCGGGCTGATTTTTTATATGCTTTATTATAATCATTTCTCAGTTGCTGCATGGCATACAGCACACGCCGGTGAACCGGCTTTAAGCCATCTCGAACGTCAGGTAAAGCTCTTCCGATAATGACACTCATGGCATATTCGAGATAGGATTGTTTCATCTCTTTTTCAATGCTGGTCACATTCTGCTCGTTGTTAATTATCAATGTTACAACTCCAATTATTTATCTTTAAAAACCTTTTTAGGTTCAACCATAAATTGAAAACTTGAAAAATATATATCTGCAAGGGTTAAAAACAATGTGGCAATCAACGGCCCATAAATAATGCCCAGAAGGCCATAAACCTTAAGACCGCCGATAATGGCAAAAAATACAATCAAAGGATGCATGCTCACCCGGTCTCCCACCACTTTGGGTTTGAAAAAGTATTCAATCCCCCAGGAAAGACAACCATAAAAAACAATTACAAAAATGCCGGCTGCCATTCTGGATTTAAGCATTAAAATTGCTGCGGCAGGTATCATGACAACACCGATTCCCACAATGGGCAAAAAAGCTAAAAATGCCATTATAACGCCCCATAAAAAGGGAGAATTAAACCCTAAAAATACAAAAACAAACCCGCCGGCACAGCCCTGGATCAATCCCCCAAGCCCATTTCCTATAAGAACGGCCCCTGCCATATCCATAAACTTTCCAAACAATTTTTCATTATGTTCATCCGGCAAAGGGGAAAGATCATAAATATATTTTTTAAAATTTTCCCCATCAATGAACATGTAAAAAACAACGATGAGCATTAAGGCAAAATAAAAGACAAGGCTGAAAATGTTGGTTGTAATGGCTCTTGCCTGTTCAAACAACGAATAGCCCACCACTTTTCCCAATTCTGAGATAGGGCTGACCAGTGCATCCCATGTTATTGTTTTTTCAATATTTGCCCGGGCCAGCAGATCATTAAGGCGTTCAAGGGCCTGGGTGCTTTCCAATAGATTTTTTAACTGGTTGGAAAAAACAGCATCCTTGGCCATGACATAAAGGTCAAACGCTTCTTTTGAAAGGATCCCAACAAAAAAAACCACCGGAATAAACACCACAAAAAAAATCAGAACGCAGGTCAGGCTCGATGCGTTTTTAGGCGCAAGTTTCCTTGAAAAAAACGTGAAAATCGGCCTGAAAATACCTGTGGATACAATACCGAGAAGAATAACGGCAAAAAATGGGGCAATCAGTTTTCCTGCAAGAATAATTGCGATGCAGAACAGAGCAATAAAAAAAATAAAAACAGCTCTCTGAGAAATATTTTGCTCCAAAATTCACCCATGTATTCAGATGCTGATAAAAAAAATCAAACTATGTAAATCCTATTATGTATAAGATTCATAGATACTATTCTACATAAATTCAGATGCCCGTTTTGTCTTAGTTCCTGATCAAGCCTAACGCTGCCAGAACAAGAAGGATCTCAAATATAATAACCTGAACATAACTTCCAAAAAAATGATAGACAATACCACCACCAACAATGGCCGGTACTGCCGTGTAAATTAATATACCTAACTTTCTGGGAATATCCATAATAAAAACACTCCTTTATGCATTCAATTGCATCCAATTATTTCTCTGATAAAAACCATTCGGATTCTTACCATTTTAATGATTTTAAGTAAAGGAAAAACAATAATTACACAACCGAATTCGGCCTTAAAAACCAGGGAATTATAAACATAATGGTTATTGATTTATTTTTGATTAAACACTATGTTTTTAATGAACATTTTTTTAATCCTTTGTATTGGGGAGCTGTATTTACATGTGTTTGGTTCTTATTGGATATCAGGTTTCAAACAAGTACCCTCTGATCTTTGCCGCCAACAGAGATGAGTTCCATCAGCGGCCCACAGATCCCATGCATTTTTGGGAACAGGATTCGTGTATCCTTGCCGGCAAAGACCTTGAACAGGGTGGCACATGGTTTGGCGTTCATACAAGTGGCCGTTTTGCTGCCCTGACAAACTATCGTGACCCGTCGTCTGATAAAACCAATGCTCCCTCCAGAGGTGAAATCATTGTTGATCTTCTCACCTCCCAAACACCGTGTGATCTGTACTTTATCGAAAATAAAAAAAAGATGACCACATACAATGGGTTTAACCTGCTTTTTGGTAACATAAGAGAATTGTTCTGGTTCTCAAATGTACAAAAAAGAGTTGAAAAAATCCCTTCCGGCATACATGGCCTGAGCAATCAGGATTTAAATACAGCCTGGCCCAAGGTGGAACGCGGCAAAAAAGCGCTGAAACAAACCATTAAAAAATCAATCACCCCCCCAAGCCTTTTCTCAGTGCTTGCTGATCAACACATCCCAAAGGACCCGCTTTTACCGGATACAGGCGTGGGAATTGAATGGGAAAGACTTTTATCACCCGTCTTTATCCAAAGCGACACCTATGGTACCCGCTCATCCACAGTCATGCTCATCAATCAGAAAGGAAACATGCGGATCACTGAACGAACCTACCCTGACCCGGGTAATAGCAAATTATTTACAGACCGGGACTTTCTTATTACACCCCAGGCATAAGTTCGGATCAAAGGAGTCATGATTCGTTACCAATGATGATATCGCTCCCTGAGCCAGAATCGCTGTGCAGACCTACGTGTGACCTTGGGTTACGTGTGACCTTGGGTTACGACTATTCAGACTCCCGGATTCCGGCTGTTGACTACTATAGCTGTTTTTTCTTGCCTTAACTTGCTTAGACCTGATACAGGTACAACATGTTATGCCTGTATAAAGTTGGAGGTAATATTTTTAATTTTAGAGGATTATTTATGATTTGGCCTACAAAAAGCAAGTTCTAACCTTTATACCAAATTTTTCAGGAAAGAGAACCATGCTGATTTTTATGAACATCAATCCCCTTAATTACCATTTCATCTTCACAAGAGATGCAATCAGGAGCAAATGATGGAAGAAAGCGATTCTGTTAAGCTGTTAAAAGAAGAAAACAGTCAATTGAAACAGGAGATTTCAGAATTAAGACAGGCATCCAAAATTTCCCTTGAGACGTTGAATTCTTCGGTAGACGCCATTGTCCGATACGATGCCGAAGGTCTTGTGGAGTATCTGAACCCCGGTTTTACCAAATTGTTTGGCTGGACATTTGAGGAGCTCAAAGGTAAACGCGTGGATTTTGTTCCGGATGAAGCCATAAAAGAAACCCAGGAAGCAATTCAGCGGATGGTGTCTGGTGAAAAAATCAGAAATTTCCAGACAAGGCGGTCAACCCGTGACGGCAAAATCCTTGATGTTGCCTTGAGTGTTGCCTCAATTTTTGATACAAACCACATTAACCTGGGCAATGTAGTGATTCTCCGGGATGAAACGCATCGTCGGCAACTGTCCAATGCCCTTCAAAAAACAAAAAAAGAGTATACCCAGCTTTTTAATGCATCTGCGGATGCCATTGTCCGTTATGATGCCGAAGGCCTTGTAGAGTATCTGAACCCGGCTTTTACCAAATTGTTTGGCTGGACATTTGAGGAACTTAAAGGTAAATGCGTGGATTTTGTTCCAGATCAATCCGTAACAGGAACCCAGGAAGTGATTAAACGAATAAAGGCAGGAGAGAAAATTACAAATTTTTCCACCCAACGACTGACAAAAGATGGAAGAATCCTGGATGTGGCCATGAGTGTGGCTTCCATATTTGATGACGGTATCAATATCGGCAATGTAGTGATCCACAGAGATGAAACAGAACGAAAAAAAATGGAACAGAGAAAACTTGAATCCATCGGCACCCTTGCCGGAGGCCTTGCCCATGATTTTAATAACCTGTTGTCCGTCGTTTTAGGGAATATTTCTCTGGCAGAACTGGAGGCTAAAGAAGACATCAACATTCTAAAGCCCCTTTCCTATGCTGAACAGGCCTGTCTTCAGGCAGGCAAACTTGCCAAACAATTGATTACATTTTCCAGGGGCGGCTCGCCTGATAAACAAGAGGGCGCCATAAAGCTTTTGATTCAACAGACGGCCTCCCTGTTTTCTAAAATCCCGGGCATTGCCTGGCAGTTTGACCTGCCCGATGATCTGTTCCTGATTGAATATGATGAGGCTCAGATGAAGCAGGCCATCAGCAATATCCTGTGCAATGCAATAGAAGCCATGCCTGATGGAGGCAAACTCATTGTCCGGGCAGAAAATATGGTGGCTGCTGAAAATTCGGGCCACCGCAATACATCCCTGCCAAAAGGAAGATATGTCATAATCACCATCCAGGATAATGGAAAGGGGATCAATCCAAACCATCTTGAAAAAATATTTGATCCATACTTCAGCACCAAAGGAATGGGTGCGCAGAAAGGTATCGGACTGGGCCTCACCATCACCTATTCCATTATCCATAACCATGGCGGCCGTATTATCGTTAAGTCCAACAACCAGACAGGAACCATCGTTACCCTTTATCTGCCGGCTGTTGAAAAAAACGGCAGCCGATCGGCACAGGATAAAATAGAAAAAGTTGCCCAGGACCCAGTTGTTTTAAAAAAAATCCTGCTCATGGATGATGAAAAAATGATCTGCAGTCTTGGGAAAAGGATTCTTGAAAAACTCGGTTATCAGGCTGAAACAGCCACTGACGGCACCATGGCCATAAAACTGTATAAAGAAGCGCTACTGGCCAACAATCCATTTGATCTCGTTATCCTGGATTTGACCGTAAAGAATGGTCTTGGCGGCCTAAAGACCCTTGAAAGGCTACAGCAGATAAACCCGGACATTATTGCCATTGTATCAAGCGGGTATTCTTCAGATCCTGTCATTAAAAATTTTGAGACATATGGGTTTAAAATGGCCTTGCCAAAACCGTACAACTGCCGTTCCATGCAGGATGCCATCGTCGGATCGGTCAAAGGCACTGCCTGAATCACAGGGTCATGCGGCTTCAAAAAGGTGCCAATAAGGTGGGTGGTATTCTCGGTGATCTAACAGAATATACTGTTTCTCATTTTAAAATGGTCATAATAAAGTCTGCAACCATTCTTCGTTGAGACTTGTAATCAAAAAAGAGCTCGAATATGAAAAAATGTCCTTCATGTGACCTGGCTGTCTCTGAAAAAATTATCACATGCCCGGCCTGTGGCAGCCATATTGTTGAAGGTATGAAATATATTGATGACTACAGAATTCAAGCAATTATTCATGAAGGCCGCTCTTCCATTGTCTGCAAAGCCAAAAAGGATAATGCAAATCAATCGGTTTCCATCAGAGTTTTTACTGAAAATTCCGGTGTTGATGAACAGGTTGCCCAACGACTTGAAAAAGAGCTCAAAGAACTTAAAAAACTGCCGGGTGAGCATTTTATCCGGCATTATTCCATCAACCAGAGCCGGGACGGGCACTGGTACAGACTCAGTGAATGGGCTGATGCTACAGACTGGGGAAGCATTTTTATGTCCGGCCTGCTCCATGACCAACGAAAAATGGTCACCTTGTTCCACAATATCGCATCTGTGATTGATCTTTTACACAAACGAGATCACTTTATGCCCTACCTGATTTTAGATGACATTCTTATCCCCAAAAAGCGAGCCAAAGAACTTCATGTAAAAATCAATTATAAGCTGTCACGGTTTTTGGATGCAAGAGCCACCCACCACGGTCCCATGCTGCAAAAACTATTAGATTGTCACCCGGACATTGTCAATAAAAGGGCCATTGATTTTAAAAGCGGCATCTGGTCACTTGGTAAAATATTTGTGGAACTATTGAGTGCTGATCCCAATCTTAAAGATTTTTCTTCCAAAATTGATGATATAAAAGGACTTGACCCTGACCTTATCATCCTGATCAAACTGATGCTTTCCGATGACCCGGGACTTCGTCCCCAAACTATGGCCAAAGTTGTTTCCGTCTTATCCGGCATATTAAACCGATTGCCCTATGACCAGACCTATAACCAGTCCTATGACCAGTCATATAATCGGAGGCATTCAGAAGAAACAACTAAAAAGCCGACCATAATATCTGAATTACAATGGTTCAAACGGGTGGTTGTTCTCTTAATTTTTATTATCTTAGGCATTGTTGGCTTCGGCACAGTATCATGGTTCAAAATCAATACAGATATACAAAAAAAAGATCCAGCCTTCAGTCAATTTGTGGAATCCTATGCCGGTTCGATCGCATTTGTCATGGTCGAATATGGATTGAGTGCTTCAGACAAGGTTATCTATAAAAACAAAGTTGAAGGAACTGCGTTTTTAGCTGATACAAATGGATATATTTTAACCAACCGCCATGTTGCATGCCCATGGCTGGATGACGTTGGACTGTTTCAAGCATTCAACCAGGCTGCCGATCTGGACCAATCCGTAGAATTTGATTATAAAATCTATTTATGGTTTGAGGGTGCAAAGGCCTTTAATCGGTTACTGGCATTAAAGGATTCATCTGAAACCTCTGATGTGTATCACCTGTCCTCTGCATATAGTACCGGGGGTGAGGGAAATTTAAGGATTGTCGGTATTCCAAGAACGCCGGTAAATACCGGACAATTGATCAAAAGCCCGTTTAAAAATGATTTTGCGGTTTTAAAAATTGACAATCTGCCTTCACACTTAAAACCATTGCCGCTTGAAAGCTCAACCCAGCCATCAGCCATCAAACGTCTTTCCCCGGTGGTCATTTTGGGCTTCCCTTTAGGTAACAGTACCCAGGCCGATTATATCAATACCAGCATTACCAGCGGCCATGTCAGAAGAAGTACCACAGAAATTATTCAGGTGGATACATCTATTTATTCAGGGAACAGTGGCGGGCCGGCCATAGATGCACAAGGCCGTGTCATAGGGATCGCATCCGGCGTGATTATAGATTCAACAAAAGGCTATCTTAAAATCACCACTCCTTTATCAGATTTCGGGCTTGTGCTACCCATATCCCGACCAGCCAAACTAATTGAATCAATAAAAATGGGCCAACCACAATGGAATGGGGTTATTGATTTTTCCTTGAACGCTAAACTTGAAGCGATCGATCGTCTTGCAGTGGAAAATAAGTTCACAGATGCTGCCAGGTTAAGTGAAACCATGCTTAAAAAAAGCAATGACCCTGTTTTGATATATGTAACAGGCATGCTGAACTTTTGCGCCGAAGACTATGACAAGTCCAGATTATTTTTTAAAAAACTTTCCCAGCTTGAACCTGAAAACATGAACGCTCGATTGATGCTTTATATTCTCGACTGGGTACGAAATGACAACAGCAGTCATTCTTTTACAAAAAGTCTTTTCACCATGGAATGGCATGAAGATGATGAATTTATCGGATATCTTGCAAGAATTTTACGGGATAAAACAAGAATGTCCCAAACCATTTCAGAGTATGAAAATCGATCACAAAAAAGTTGGCGCCTTTTCATTGAAGGGCTGATCTTGGAAAAAAACAATGAAATGGAACCAGCCAAAAAAATGTTCAAACAATCCATTTTAAACGCTCATATCAATGACTGGGTGTATTATCTTTCCTTTTCAAGGCTCAATCATATCCAGGAAACATTTTCAGATACTATTGAAGATAAAACAGCTCATCAAAAACAGGTCCATGCCTTTTATAAACAAGCTAAAGAATATAGAGAAGCCGCTTCTGTCCATTCTGACCGATTAAACACCTTAATTGATCAATCTGAATCCAAGGCCTTGGATCATGATCAGATAATCAATATCCACAACGAACTCCTCAAATTAGCACCGGAAAATAAAAGTATTGTCGGGAAAATTGCATTTTTCCATGCAGCACATGGAGAATGGCAGCAATCCATTGATTTTATAGACCTCTTTTTTGCGCACCCCACACGACAAACATCATTAAGCCTCAGTCTTGGGTTGCTCAAAGGCCAGGTTCTCAAAATAATGGGGCATGACGATCAATCAAAAGCCTTTCTGGAACAATTTTCAAAAACAATCGACATCCCATGGTATCGCATCATGATCAAGCACTTGACCATCAAACCTGATGAAAAAGGATTGGTCAAGCTTGCCGGACAACAACCTGAAAAATTAATCACACTGCATACGGCCCTGGGGCTTCTGGCAGAAGGACGTCTGGACAGACAAAAAGCTGCTGACCATTACCGGGAAGCGTTGAGCTCTTATCTGGATGACTGGAATGAATATAATCTGGCCATGGGACGAATTATTGCCATCAGAAAAGCGCTTAAGTAATGTTATTGTTCCTCAGGGTGGCCGGAGTTGGGTTCCGGCTTAGATTTATTCCAGGTGTCCAGTCGCTGTTTTACTATCTTTTCATAGCCTCTTTGCGTGGGTTGATAAAACCGAACCTCTTTAAATTCTTTTGGCAGATAAGACTGTGGGACAAATGCACCATCATGGTCATGGGCATATTTGTAGCCTTTCCCATAATCCAGGGTTTTCATCAATGTGGTTGGGGCATTTCTGATATGGAGTGGAACCGGTTGATATCCGGTTTCTTTGACCATTTTTTGAACTGCCTTGTGTGCGGTATAAACAGCATTGCTTTTGGGAGCCGTGGCCAGATAAATAGCGGCCTGGAACAGCACATCATCGCCTTCGGGATGACCTAAGGTTCGAAATGAGTCACTGGCATTCAATGCCATGGTCAATGCACCGGGATCGGCAAGACCGATGTCCTCGGTGGCAAACCGGATCATTCTTCTAAGCATATAATACGGGTCATCACCGGCCACAAGCATACGTTCCAGCCAATAAATGGCTGCATCCGGATCACTGCCCCGCAGGGATTTGATAAAAGCGGAAATCAGATTGTAATGTTCTTCTCCGGCCTTGTCATGGAGCAATGATTTTTTTTCAACTGCAATTTCGACATCCTGGATGGTGATCTGTTTTTTTTTGCCAAAGTAAAGGACAACGGTTTCAAGATTGGTCAATGCAATCCTGGCATCCCCGTCAGAAACATTGGCAATATGGGCCAATGCCTCATCAGACAGGCAGTCTTTTTTATAACCCATCCCTTTTTCAGAATCGACTAAAGCTTTTTTTAAAATACTGACCATACTGGGTTTGGATAATTGTTTAAGGGTAAAGACCCGGCACCGGGACACCAGGGCCGGGATGACCTCAAAAGAAGGATTTTCAGTGGTAGCACCCACCAGAACAATCAGGCCGTTTTCCACATGATGGAGAAAGGCATCCTGCTGGGCCTTGTTGAATCGATGAATTTCATCCACAAACAAAATGGTCTGTTGTTTGTATAGGGCCTGTCGTTTCCTGGCCTGATCAATAATCTGACGGATATCCTTTACACCGGATAAAACAGCTGAAATCCGGATAAATCTTGAGTGGGTTTCATTGGCAATAATACCTGCCAGCGTTGTCTTTCCACAGCCTGGAGGCCCCCATAAAATCATGGAAAAAACCCGGTCATTTTCAATAGCCTCCCTGAGCAGGCTGCCTTTGGCAATCAAATGGTCCTGGCCCTTGAGTTCATCCAGGCATGCGGGTCGCATCCTGTCAGCCAGGGGCCTGTTCAGTAAAGTTGCCTGGTCATTTTGAGATTCAAAAAGATCCATTGGGTTTGTCTGCTTTATTATCGAGCCGGCTTAACCGGTTCATTCATCCGGTTCATTTATCCGGTTCATTTATCATTGCCTGTTTTTTTAGAAGCACCCACTTTGCCCTGGGTATCCCGCTTTCTTTTGCTCTGGCTCTGCTCTTTTCGTTCTTTGGCTCTTTTCGTCAAATGTTTTTTCTTTTTCTGAAAGATTCTTTCATCTTCTTTTGAATTACCGGAATAATCCATCCTTCCTGTTTTTTCTCTGAAAAAAAGTTTAATCGGGGTTTTGCTCAAGGGAATCATCTGGCGCAATTGATTCAACAGATAACGCTCATAAGAGAAATGGATCGCTTTGGGAAAATTGACAAAACAGACAAAACAAGGTGGTTTGGTTGACACCTGGGTGGCATAGAAAAATTTAAGCCGTTGACCCTTGTACAACGAAGGTTCTTTTCTGAACACGGCATCTTCTATAATCCGGTTCAACACCCCGGTGCCGATCCTGTGCTGATACTCTTTGTATATTTGAACCACCTCATCTAAAATCTTATGACACCGCTGACCGGTTTTGGCGGAGACTGTAATGGCAGGGGCATAGGCTAAGAACTTGGCCATGGACCGAAGATCTGCCATGTATTTTTTAACACTTTTCCGCTCTTCATCCAGAAGATCCCATTTATTGATGACAAACAAGGCACCACACCCTCTTTTTTGGGCATATCCTGCAATGGTGATATCCTGATCGGTAATCCCCTCATCCGCATCAATAAGGATCAGGGCCACATCACAATCATCAAGGCTTTTTAATGATTTTAATATGGAAAATTTCTCTAATTTATTGGTCACTTTGCCTTTGCGACGGATACCGGCTGTATCAATCAGGATAAAATCCTGTCCCCGATGCTCAACAGTCAGCTCTATGGCATCCCTGGTCGTACCGGCCCGCTCATCGACCACCACCCGGGACTCACCAAAGAGCCGATTCACAAGAGATGACTTACCCACATTGGGCCGGCCCACAATGGCAATTTTAATGGGTACGTCATTTTCCTCTTTTACACTGGTATCTTTGGGCAGACTTTTAACCAGATCATCTAAAAAGTCTCCCACTCCAATGCCGTGTTCAGCTGAAATCTTATAAAAATAATCAATCCCCAAAGAATAAAAGTCAGACAATTCATCATGCTGTTGAAGATTTTCAATCTTGTTAACCAGATAAAAAACAGGTTTTTCCATCCTGCGCAAAAAATCTGCCAGTTCTCGATCATAGGGTGACAGGCCTGAACGACCATCCATGATAAAAATAAGAACATCGGCCTGGTTGGCCGCAACGGTTAGTTGCTCTTTTATCTGGGATGCAAAATAATCATCATCAGAGCTTAAGAATCCACCGGTATCAATTACGGTGAAATCAATATCATCCCACTGGGCATCGGCATAATGACGGTCCCGGGTAACACCGGGGAAATCATCAACCAACGCTTTGCGTGAACGGATGATCCTGTTAAACAGTGTGGATTTTCCCACATTGGGCCGGCCCAAAAGAGCCACAACCGGTTTCATGTTTTGCCTCCGAAAAAAAATATTCAATATCTGTTAAGGGTTATACAATAATTTTAAGGATTTATAAACATGGAAGATAGGGTCTATTTACAAATCAAATTTTAAATGACTTTTTTCTTTTGTCCCGTCTTATTTAGTCCAGGAAAAGAAAATCGAGCCAATACTCAGAAAAACAAGACTCATGACCATAAGAATGGTTATTTCCGAAGACACCTGAGCAAGGCCGGCCCCATCATTGATAATTTTTCTGGCTGCTGATAAAAAATGGGTCAATGGCAAACTCTTGGCAATGGATTGCACCCATGTCGATGATCCCTCAATGGAAAACCAGACTTCAGATAAAAACATCATGGGCCAGCAGATAAAATTAATAATCCCATTGGTCAATTCCTCATTGGTTCCCCTGCAGGCTATAATCAATCCAAAAGAAACCAGGCAGATGGTTCCAGCCAGAAAAACAACAAAGATATCAACATATGACCCCTGCATGTTAAACGAGAATATAAAATCACAGCCAAACCAGACCAGAGAAGATGTTAAAGCAAGGATCATGACCCGGGAGACCAGTTGAGCGGTCAGATATTCAAAGGCAGTCACCGGAGTCGCTTTCAAACGCTTGAGCACACCGCTTCGCCGGTATCTGACAATCACATATCCCACACCAAACAATGAAGAAAACATGATGTTCATACCGAGGATGCCAGGAAAAAGCCAGTCAATATAGCGTATCTGTTGACCTGCGATCTCTTGTTTGACTATTTTTTCATCAAAAGCAGTCTCCGGGATGATGGCTGCCTGAACCATTTTTTCCACCACATATCCTTTGGGCGAAGAGTCACTGACCCAATATTTAAGTTTTGAATTCTCAAGCCCTGTGTCCGGGGTTTCAAGAAGGATATCAATCTTATGATGCTTAAGCTTATCCATGGCTTCATCACGGAATTCAAACAAAACAATTTTTACATATTTATCATTTTTTAATTTTTCAGGAATCTTTAACTCTTGGATGACCATTGACTCCGGTTTGATGGAGAACACCCCGATTTTATACTCAGACCGGTTATCTGAACTGAATATAATCCCGAAACCGGCCACAATTAAAAAAGGGAAGAGGATATTCCAGCCAAAGCCTGCCCGATCCCTGACAAACTCATAATTCCGGGCCATAAATAAAGCCCACATGCGTTTAAGGCTCATGATCCCTATTCTCTCAGACTCTTACCGGTTAATTTTAAAAAGACAGATTCCAGATTATGCGGACAATCGTTGTCATTGCAATGTTTATCAATCAGATTTTCAGGTGAATCCTGCTCAATAATACGTCCGTTATCCATAATGGCAATAGCGTCACATAGAACCTGGGCTTCTTCCATATAGTGGGTGGTTAAAATAATGGTTTTTCCTTTTTTATTGATATCCTGGATAATTTTCCAGACATGCTGCCGGGCCTGGGGATCCAGACCAGTGGTGGGCTCATCTAAAAAAATCAGATCCGGGTCATTCAAAAGGGCAAGACCGAGCAACAGTCGCTGGCGCTGACCACCTGAAATTTTATTGTTTAACTTTGTCTTGATATTTTCAAGCATGCATAACGACAATACATCCTCAACCGGCAAATGTTTATCATAAAATGCAGCAAAGGTCTTTAACGTCTCTTCAACCGTTAAGTGAGATAAAAGTTCGGTTTGCTGAAATTGAATGCCCACCTCCTGGTTAAAGGTCTTGTCCCTGTGCCCACCCTTGTAAACAATTTGTCCTGAATCCTGGGCAATGATATTCTCCATGATTTCCACGGTGGTGGTCTTGCCGGCCCCATTGGGGCCAAGCAGTCCAAAACAGCTGCCGGCAGCAATGGCAAGATTGATACCATCCACGGCGACCGCCCCGTTGTAGTTTTTTTTCAAATTTCTTACTTCAATTATATTTAAATTAGCGCTCTTAATTTTAGTCCCTCATTATTTGTTCCATTTATATATTGACCAATCTATTTTTTTGTCCCAATGTAAGACCAACAATCAAGAATTACAAGTAAGGTTACTTGAATAACTAAAAAATAAGGCAAAAAAATGAATCTCGATCTTAATACTCATTCATGCTATTATTTAAAATTAGTATAACTAAACGACTTAAGGAAATTACTATGTCCAAAGAATATAATATATTATGGAAAAATATCGAAAAAAGTAATAGTTGCCTGTTTCCTCTAATGCCTCCCAAAAAACTGATCAATCCTAATTCAAAGATTTGCGCGATGGGGAGCTGTTTTACTGATCGGATGGGTTGGTATCTAAAAAAATCTGGAATTCAACTGGGTGATCACTATGAGGACAATAAACTAAAAGCATTGTTTCATCAGTGGGGCAACTTTTTTGACCCTAAAAATTTGTATGACTGCCTTGACCGACTCATAAATAATTCATGGGAAATTAATGACCAGCATTTTGCCTATATTAAAAAAGAAGAAGTTTATTATTGCCTGTTCATGAAATTACGGGCAAACAGTAATAATATCAATAAAGTAAAAGATCGTCTTTATGCAGTAGAAGAGTACTGGCGTAACTGGCTTGCTAAATCAGATACAATAATATTTACCTTGGGATTGATTGAATCCTGGATCGACAAAAATAATGGGCGTGCCTGGCAAGCTTTCGTCGGCACAACCAAACCTGTTCAACCTTTTGAAGACAGAGCTTATTTTAAACTTTTAACCTATGAAGAATGCCTACAATATGTCAGTAAATCAATAGATCTCGTCAACAGCTATGGGGTAAAAAAAAATATCATCATAACTGTCTCCCCGATACCGCTTGAATCAACCTTTCGGGAACAAGATGTGATCACTGCCAATCGCTATAGCAAATCTGTATTAAGAGTTGTCGCCGAGTCCGTCACTATGGCGTATAGTAATGTCTTCTATTTCCCTGCATTGGAGATAGTAACAGATTGTATCGGCTGGCCCCTTGCATATAAAGCAGATAAAAGACACATAAAATATGAAGTTTTCGCTAAACACATTGCACCATCATTTTTAAAACATTTTTGTGATATCTAAAGAATTGGGTTCATTGGAACGTTCATTTCAAACATAACATGCTGGCAGCACTCAAAAAATGAAACTTTTGATATTCGATTATTGATATCTGGAGCAAATTTAATTTCATGCGCTAAAAGAGGGAATAATTTTATGGTTGAAAACAATATCAAACCTAAAGTTTTATGGATAATTCAGGAAAATCAATTGTCTGCCATTATCATCAATTTTTTATCCCTTTTAAAAAAAACGCTTCAGAACATTGATATTCAAATACTTATTCCTGAATTATATCCAGAAACAAATAAAATGGCTAAACCACTCGGCCCAAAAAAATTTAAGGCAACAAAAGAAAAACCCCACACTTCATATCACAATTTTTGCATGAAGCGTGATCTCATTAAGGATTTAGAGTTCCCTGGCGGTCTAAAAGTTTGGAGAACTCTTTTACTGGATGATTTTCATGAAGGTTTCATCTCAGAAACAAAGCTCCAAATTCCAAATATTTCAAATGTGGGAGCAGTTGTTCTACAAATACCGACCCCACTAGGATCTTCAAGAGAAGAAGAACACATCTTTTATGCTTGGATTGCCCTTGCAAAAAAGGCTGCCCTGCCCATAGCCGGCTATGAACTCCTACCACTTGATACCAGATGGACAATGCTCCCATCATTATTAGATGGTGTCATCACTACCAATAAAAGGAGTTATGAGTACCTAACCATGGAAGGACATCGCATCCCTGGTAAAGTATGGCAGCTCCCCCGGTATGAAGGGAAAGTGTTTAGCACAGGCACCAGTCATATTTGGGACGATGGTCTTAATTCAGCTTATTACAATCGACATGTGAATGATATTCCGGAAGAAATAACGATTTTCTACATTCCCCACAACGTTACCATGAACCATGAATACAAAAGATTATTGGAGGAACTTTCTGAAAATGGGGATAATATCCATCTGATGTTTGCCATAGGAAAAGACCAAATTCGAGGCACCCATACCCACAAAGATATTATCGAAACAACCTGTTTCAAAACGCTTCCTTCTTTTTACTCTTATTCATTCCATGATTTTAACACACCATGGGAAATGATAATAGCAGATGCAATAGTTGCCTGTTGCTCATGTTATTCAACTTTGATTGCAAAGGAGATTGGAATTCCCTGCATTGTCAAAGATGCTTATGTTTCCCCAACTGCCTCCAGGGCTCTCACAACGGTTAACACAGATATTGAATTCCGAGATTATATAAAAAAGACAATTATTGCCCACAAATCAATCACAGGAATGTCGACTGTCCTTCAAAATATGATATCTGGTAAAATAAAAAAAATAACACCTTAACATAGGAACTACATATGGATACTTTCTGGAAAGGTAAAAAAGTTGTTGCTTATGTTGCTTTAAAACATCACATACGATTTATTATCCCTATTATGGAACAGCTTTCTAAATTAGGTGCTACGACACAATACATTGTCGCTCAAGCCGAACGTTCTCAAGAAATTACTGCGATTGAAGCAGAACTCGAATACTATCATGTATTTGAATTTTTAACTGACGCAGATACTGAAGATATCCTTAATAATTATTGGATGTTAAAAACTGGTTTGGGTGATACATTACTTCGAAATACAGTTTTCGGTGTTATCGTACCGACTGTTATGGATAAAACTTTATTTGCAACTGCTCAGGAATATATTGGTTTTAATAATTTTTTTAAAACTTGCCAGCCCGATATTTGCATAGCCCTTCATGAAGTAAACCGATGGGGAAAAATGTTTGCTTTTCATGCAAAAAAACATGATGTGCCATGCATTACATTACAGGAAGGATTATTAACAACCGCAAGCAAAGAAAATAATTATAAATTCACGGGCCATGTTCAATACAGCACGATTGCATTGTTATGGGGTAATGCCACAAAAAAAAAGCTGATAGGATGTGATCTGCCCGGAGAAAGACTGTTTCCTATTGGAAACACACATCTTTCCGGAGAGCTTTCAAGAATAACAAAAAAAAATATTCGGACACTCAAAAGAAAGCAATACCATTCAAACGGTTTGGTGGCTCTTTTGCTCCCTTCGATCTATCTGCCGCCATTGGCTGAACTGAAACCAATTTTTCAATCATTTAGCAAACATAAAGAAAATCAATTGTTCGTTAAATTTCATCCTGCAACCACAAAAGAAACTATCGAAAAATGGATTGGCCCTCTGAATCAAAAAATAAAAGCCGCTATTCATTTTTTTCACGGGGAAGAAAACATTTATGACCTTATGGCGATGAGCGATATTTGTGTACTAACAGAAGGTAGCACAACCGGCTTGGAAGCACTTGTAATGAATAAGCCTGTTGTCGAATTAAAACTTAACTCTCCGGTTTATCTTGCATTTTCCTTATCAGATCAAAAAGCTGCAATCCCTATGACACCGAATGAGTTTGCTGAACAAATCCATAGTCATAAGAATTTGTTCAGTTTGATGGATAAAAACGGAATTGAAACCTATATTCATAATGAGCTTCATGATCCTGAAAACAGCATTAAAAATGCCATAGATATTCTATCAGGCGTTTTATCGGTTAAACTCTCACAGGGCCCCAAAACCATGATTCCTGAAGTCAACTCTAATCTTGAATGGAGTATCATTCTTCCTGTAATTGATAACCCTGAATTACTTTTTGAAATTCTTGAAGCAATTTCACTCCATTCTGAGAATGAAACATATGAAGTCATTCTTATCAAATCAGAGAATCTCTCTCCAACTCTCTCTCTCTTGCTTAACAGTTTAGAGGGCGACATCTCTTTTATTGAGAGTAAAAAGGATCAACCCCTCAGCCGGGCAATGGATCAAGCTGCCTTAAAGGCCCTTGGGGAAAACCTTATTTTTATGGAAAACACATTGGCACCTACAGCAGGCTGGCTTAGCGCATTAAAAAAAGGGCGATCAAAATTTGATAAATTAAATATATTTGGCGCCCGTATTATCAATAAGTACAATAATATTGTACATGCCGGCATGGTCATCAACGCCAATTGCACACCTGTTTCTTCCTATATGTATGTGGATGGAAACTTTCCCCATTCTCTCACGGAAAGATCTTTTCAGATGGTCAATCACTTTATCTGTATCCATAGAGATATATTTTATGAAATAGGGGGATTTAATGATAATGCCGGCGTATATGCATTCATGGATATATGTCTAAGAGCAGGAGAAATATTTTGCAGCACAGAGATAGTACAATATCTTCCCCAGGTCAAGCTCATACAGGTCGTTTTCAGGGCTTTAGATATTCCCAGAGATGATGCTATCTTCTTCTACTCAAAATGGCACAGCAGGTTATGGGAAACTGAAGATGCCTTATATAAAAAAGATGGAGTATCAGCCCTTCAACTTGAAGGTGCACGAATGACAAGAGTGATGGCAGCCACAGAGACCCAATCGTCTTTACCTTAAAGATTATATTACAATGGGCTAAGCATACTGTCACAGGGACAAAAAATGCCCACAAAGCAAAAAAGGTTCTCAACGAACCGTTGAAAACCTTTGCTGTTTAGTTTGGCGTCCCCAAGGGGATTCGAACCCCTGTCGCCGCCGTGAAAGGGCGGTGTCCTGGACCGGGCTAGACGATGGGGACGCAATGTCTTTCTTTCGGTGGTGGGCCGTGCTGGGCTCGAACCAGCGACTCTCTCCTTAAAAGGGAGATACTCTACCAACTGAGTTAACGGCCCAAGACCAATCAAAAAACAGAAGATATCTATATGAATTAAAAATTTATGTCAATAGTTTTTTAAAGCTTTTGACTATTCCTTAGAATCAGACATTTTCATGAATTTGTGCAAAATCTATCTTTTCCTTTATATTTTCAAAGGATGTTAACTGTCCGTGTCTTGCTGATGGTGTTAAAAATGATTTGAGTTTTCTTTCCAGCATTCGGGGATGAATTTCATCATGAATGGCAAGAATACCATCAGCAATAATTTTTTGAAGAAATAATTCTTTAACCGTTCTTTCCCTGATACTTGCAGCAAAGGGAAGAAAGATGAAATTGGCAAGAACAATTCCGTATAGGGTGGATGTTAATGCAATGGGGACTGTTGCCATGACTACGTTGGAATTACCGGCACCGGAAAGCATACCAATCAAACCCACCACACTGCCCACCAGACCGAAAGAAGGGGCCACATCTGCCATGGTCTGCAGCACCCTGCGGGTTTCATCCCTTCTCATTCTGAAAAAATACATTTCAGCACCTAAGGATTCCTTGATCTGTTCTTTTGAACATCCATCCACCAAAAACCCGATGGCCTGCTTTAAAAACATGACAGACACTTCATCTTCATCTTCCTGAAGGGCGAGAACCCCCTTAACTCTTCTTTTAATTGACAGATCAACCAGAGCCTTTACAACCTCTTTGGGATCCTTTGTTCTCTTGCTGTAAGACGTTTTCAATACCTTAAACAAAATTTCAATCCGCTTCATATCATAGCTTAAGAATGTGGCACCAAAAGTACCGCCAATAATAATCAAAAATCCTGACAGATTAATATATAGTCCTGTGTTTCCATGAATGGTAAATCCAGCCAGAAACAAGAAAACACAGATGATTAATCCAATGGAATTCTTCTTTGTCTGTTTTAAGAACAATCTCTGTTCAGGTGTAAACATATAGCCCCCTTGTATGGTCTGTTTTCATCTGTTTATTTAGTGTTTCCGGTCAGTCACTATCTAGATGGTAGTAAGTGGTTTTCTTTTAACCAGAATAATCTCCACGCGTCGATTCAATGCACGATTATAGGCAGTTTCATTGGACCCCACCGGCTGATGAAAAGAATGGGCTGAAACAAAAATTCTTTTTTCATCAACTTTTGAAACCTCGGTTAGATACCTTGCCACCGTGACGGCTCTTTGGGATGAAAGTTCCCAATTGGTTGGATATTTTTCAGATCGAGTGGGTGCATCATCGGTATGTCCCACAACATTAATGGCAAAATCATTTTCATTTAATGCCCGGGCAATCTGGTTCAGTTGATACCGGGCCCCGATTTTAAGCTTGGCTTGTCCAGGGTCAAAAAGCAGGTCACCGGAAAGAATGATACGAACCGAACCGTCTTCCACCAGTTCAATGGCATTGGGATCACCAACCATGACTTCGGATATGGCCTGTTTTGCCTGATCATACACTTTTGACGGGTTTGGATTGACACCCATATTTATGACCTTTTGCGACCCTTGTTCTGATAAATAATTTTTGCCCGGCCCCTCGCCAAAGAACAAATCCCTGTTCCCGGTCTGAAAGGCATACATCACGGCAAAAAAAATAAACATGGTCATCATCAGATCTGACCATGAAACCGACCATTTATCATTTCTTTTTTCAGGAGGATACGACAAAATTTCATCATAAAAACTATTCATATCTGTATGGACAGGATAGTCATGATTCGAGGGTCTTCTAATATCTTCCAATTCCATTTGCATCCCCTTTTAAAGACAAAACACCGATTGTGAAAAAGTTCTTCTGACCTTTAGCAATCGGCGTTTTACTAGACTATCTTTAATCGTAAAAATATTTTAAATGGTTTGGGTCCTTCAAGATGAAACACAATTCTGTTTGCATGTTTACGGACAATATATTACAAATATCACTCAAGATGTTTTTTGAGTTCAGTTTCCACCCGTTTAAAAACCGTATCCCAATCATTGGGTTGAGTTTGTCGAAAAAGCTTCATGGTCGGGTACCATGGACTATCTTCTCTGTTCGTCATCCAGCGCCAGTCCGGTGAAAACGGCAGCAGTGTCCATACTTGTTTTCCCATGGCGCCTGCCAGATGGACAACAGCCGTGTCTACAGAAATTATCAGGTCAAGATTCTCAATAATAGCCGCAGTATCGGCAAAGTCAGAAATTTCTTCGCCCAGATCCTTATCAAATAGCTGGTTTGGATCATAGTCTGTCCAGGATTCATATTTCTCTTTCTGAAGGCTATATGTTTTGATCCCTTCAATTTTTTTAAGGAATTTAAAATTATTTAACATGACTGATCTTCTCATATCATTGGCATGGCTGGGATGACCTGCCCAGACGATACCCACCTTAAAATAATCGTCATTTTTGATACGTTTTTTCCAAATTTTTAATAAATTTTCATCTGCATTCAGATATGGGACAGTGCCGGGAATGGTTTCAAGTGTTGTCCCACATATAGCCGGCAATGACAATAATGGGACATAATAATCAAAGTGATCTGTGGGCCTTGTGTCTAAATTTTTAATCCCAACCCACAACCTGTCAAATCCTTTAAAAGGTTCAACAAGTCTTATCAAAGGAGTTATCGTTTCAAAGATCACCTTGCATCCTGCTTTTTGAAGAAGGGGCAAATACCGCATAAACTGGATAGTATCTCCAACCCCCTGCTCTTCATAAACAAAGAGAGTCCGGCCATAGATATCACTGCCATCCCATCTTTTTCCTGAATCTATGGCTCTTTGAGGTGTTGCCGCCCTCTTCCATCGCCACTCATATTCAGGCCAGCCTTGTTTAAAATCAGCTGTTAACAGCCACAAAACCGACCTGTTCCATCTTGCCGGCACATACTCAGGCCATACCCTCAATACCGATTCAAAACAATCCATAGCCTGATCATATTGCCCCATATCCCGATATGTCTCCCCCATATTATTTTTAGCATCAATATAATTGGGGTCTATCTTTAAGGCGGTTTGAAAATTTTCCAGGGCCTGATCAAGATTGCCCAGTTTTGTCAATGCAACAGCCAGGTTATTATATGCTTTTTTATTTCCGGGATTTATCTCAATGGTTTTGGCATACCACTGCATGGCCTGGACATAATCTCTTTGTGTCTGATAGATATTACCCATATTATTATAGCAACCGTCATTGGAGGGCAAAATTTTTATGGCACGGTTGATATAATCCTTGGCAATATCATGTTTTCCAACATTATAGGCAAGTACCCCCATAAAGTGAAGTGCATCATGGTGATCCGGGTTTATTTGCAATACCTGTTGATAGGCTTTTTCTGCATCTATTAAATTGCCTGCCGTATGCTGTTCAACAGCCTGTTTAAGAATCTTGCCTATGTCCATTATAATTTCCCCTGTGCTTTTTGATAGCTTTCCAATGTGCCGATATCCCGATGATACTGACTGTTTTTAAAGGTGAAAATTCTACCCAGATAGTGGGGCAGCACCTGTGTGCTAAAATCTATTTGTGTTTTACCCAGATCTTGAAGAAAAGAAAAAACAGATGGTTCAACAATATACACAGCACCATTGGCAAGATTCCCGGGAGGGTGTTTAACCTTTTCATAAAATTTTTGAACAATACCCTTTTCATCCAATTCAACAATACCACAATTTTCAGGCATGTCGGTTTCAAAGGTCATCATTGTCATCTCACACCCTTTGGGTCGATCATTATGTGCAGCCATAAATTCTCTTACATCAAACATCGAATAATTATCTGCATGGACTAGAAGAACAGCCTGTCCTTGAAAAAACGATTTATTTGCAAGCAGCGTCCCTGCTGTCCCCAGCAATTGATTTTCAAATACTGTTTTAATCCTGTGTTGATATTGGCTTTCTCGAATAAAAGTTTTAACTTTTTCCGGCAAATAATGAAGATTTACAAGGACTTTCTCAATATCTGCCTCAAATAAAAGGTCAAACCAGTATCCAAGCAATGGTCTGCCGTTTATCGGGACAAGACATTTGGGAATTTTCTTTGTTAGAGGCAAAAGCCTTGTGCCCAACCCTGCTGCAAGAAGAAGGGCTCTCACAAGCCGGTCTCGATATGCATATCATGTACTGACAATGGAATGTTTCCTTTTCGTCCGACCTGACATGCCGCTGCAACTGAGCCTAAATATGCGCCCTGCCAGATATCTGATCCTGCTGCCAGGGCCAGGGCAGAGCAGGTTAGCAATGAATCTCCCGCACCTGCCGGATCAATGGGTGCATTGTTCATTGCAGCAAGATTGTCAGTCTCATATCCTTCTTCATTTTTTAATTCTTCTGCATGGATAAGCATCCCTTCTTTATCAAGGGTAATAAACACATTCCGGGCAGATGCTTTTTTTCTTAATTTTTCAGCCAGGACAACCAGGCCGGATTCAAAGTCCTTTACAGCCAATCTTGCCTCTCTTTCTGTGGGGGTCATCAACGTCATATGTTCAAACCTGGAAACATCACCGATCTGGGACGAAGACTGACTGTCAGCAACCATCATGATATTTTTCTGTTGACACCGCAATACAATATCATCCACAAGGGCCTGGGGCAGACAGCCATAATTGAAATCTGAAAAAATCACAAGATTCTGGTTATCAATGATATCAAACAACCTATTTTTCAGTTTTGTCTGTATTTCCTTGCTGATGGGGTGCTGCCTTAAATGATTGACGCGCAAAAGGGTTTTACCTGAACACCTGTACCGTTGCTTTAAAATGGTGGGTCTGCTCTCGTCTGTAAACAAATGGGCTCTGACACCGGCAGAAATGAGCTTTTCATTCACAAACCCCACCATTTCATCTGCACCGTTAACAGAGAAAAAGGATACGTCAGCCCCCAAATTACTGGCATGGGAGGCAACAATCCCCGCCCCTCCCAAATAGAGTTCCACCCCCACTGGAGATACTACAATGGTGGGATCTTCCTGACTCATTCCCAAGGGATCACAGGTAATGTACTCATCAACAATAATTTCCCCGATAACAACTACTTTTAATTTTTTAAAATTATTGAGTACATTTGCAAGATCCCGCCAGTCAAACTGATGACGTTTCATAAAAACATCATTTTTCTCAAATGAACTTGAAACGAGCCGCTGGGATTCACCCTGGAGGAGTTCTGCAAGGGAATAGCTCACATCACCTGAACCGAAAAGGACTTTACCCCCATAGGACTCTACGACCTCAGATTCAGGGTTGTATCTGTTCTCATGCTCCCTTCCTTTTACAACAACAGAAGGCTTCATCTCTTTTATGAAATCCTCTGGTTTATCTTTCAAGACAAAGGCATGGTCCACCAGACTGATGGCGCTTATCCCTTCAAGCCTCATGTTTTCTTCAAGAAGTGATTTACCAATCCTGTCGCCAAGAACACCGACCACAAGGAAATCACCACACTCGGCAGCAAACCGCAACAACCTTAAATGACCGGGATGAACAATATTAAAAAACCCGGCAACAAATACGATTCTCATACCGTCAGAGACTTCTTTCCTTATCTTGATAATTTCATTTCTTGAACTGTCCTGTAACATGGTTCCCCTTAAGATTGTTTATATTGAACATACCCATATCATATAAAATTCAGATGCTGGGGTGCCGGACCGGCAGGTTCTGAAAGCTCAATCTGATTGCTTTTCACCTGCCACAAAAAATCATTGACCTTATGCTGAATACACAAACAGCCGCACAGGGTTTTTGCATCGAATTCCGGCGAAGCAATATGGTCCATGACTTCCCAGTACCGGTCAGATTGCCATATTTCCTTAAACGATGTATCAACAATATTTCCGATCCAGTATTTTTTATATTCTTCTCCGAAAAACATACCGCATGGCGCCACCAGACCGCTGCCGGATAACTGGATTAGAAAAGGAGGACCAAAACAACGAGAATATGTCCGTTTATCCCCGTCCTGGATTTTTGACCATTTAACCTTAACCGTATAATCATCTGTGCTCAAAGCTTCGGCCTCTTTTAAAAGGCCATGCAATTGTTCATATTTTGAATAATCCACCCCGAGCGAGCCTTTTTCATCATCAGAGGTGTGTTTAATCACCAGATAGTCTGGTTTTAATTTTAATCCAAGCTCTGCCAAAGGCATGATCTGATCTGCATATTCCGGTTTTAACACCATTTGCATGCCAATGGTCACATCCAGATTATATTTGTTTTTAATCTCAACCGCATCTTTGATATTTTGACAGACCTGATGGAAATAAGGTTCGGGCACACCCATAATTTGAGAAAACCTCCGGGGTTCTCCTGCTGAAATATTGAACCTGAAATAGGTCAGATGTTTGAGAATCCGTTCCAGTTTATCCTTTGTTGTCAGATAACCGTTTGAAGCCATGGCCATGGAAAGCCCTTTTTTACTCCCATACTCAATAAAGTCAGGGAAAATAGGGGACACCGAACTTTCTCCGTCACTGATCAGCGAAACCCCCTTAACACCAATTTCTGCTGCATCATCTAAAAACCTGAATCCCACTTCTTTAGTGATTTTTTTTCTTGGGTTTTCCTGTAATTTACCATAACAAAATTCACAATTAAAATTGCAGGCACGGGTTAAGGCCATATCAATGGTAATTGGGGCAATCCTCTCTCCTCGAAGCCAGGCATCCACTCTTTTTTTGTGCCAATGAACCTTTGTCCCGTCCAGGATCAACCCGCGCTTTTCATCATGGTCGCTGCCATCCATTTTTTGTTTATTTTCTTTATCTGATAAATTCATAACAGCTCCTGAATTATATTCTTTATTAAAAAGGGCCCTTGAACCAGTTGCCTGGAACATCATGGGGGAAATCTCTTTTTTCCTCTAATTCATCTGTATTGATCTTTTTATTAAACATACCGGCCACCATGGATACAATATCTTCAGCCCGTTTATAATAAGTTTTTGTCAACGCAATACTGGTTGGGGTTGGAAAATCAGGCAGAGCAATTCTTTGGGGCGGGGCTGTCAATTTGTCAAAACATTCCATGCTGACCCGGGCAATGATTTCACCTGCAATTGAACCGGTCTGATATCCGGTATCCAAAACAAGCAGCCGGCCTGTTTTGGATACCGATGCCATAATCGGTTTCCAGTCAATGGGACTCAAAGATTTTAAATCGATTAAATCACAGCCGATATCATGTTTTTCCAGCACACCAATGGCATGCAAGGCTTCAATGGTCATATAAGAGGACGCTACTATGGTAATATCATCTCCGGAGTTTCGTTTCTCAGCAATCCCAATAGGCACTCTATAATCCCCTTCCGGGACATGGCCTTCTATATTGTGCAGCCAGCGGTGCTCAAGAAAAATCACTGGATTATCATCAAATATGCTTTCTATCAGCAACCCTTTGGCATCTGCAGCAGAGGCCGGCGCAACCACTTTTAATCCCGGGATATGGGCAAACAACGCTTGCAGATTCTGAGAGTGAGTCGGCCCCTGTCCCCATCCCCTTCCAATGCAGGCCCGGATGGTGATGGGGACACTTTTTTGACCGCCATACATATAAAACCATTTGGCTGCATTGTTTACAATCTGGTCCATTGCCACAAACAGAAAATCAAGTCGCTGGTGGATCATCACCGGCCTGATCCCGTTCAAGGATGCCCCGATTCCAATCCCTGTCATGGCATTTTCCGCTGTGGGCATGTCAAACACCCTTTTTTCCCCGAATTTTTCCACTAATCCATGTGTGGTTCCAAATATTCTTTTGGGATCATCCACCCCAAGGCCATAGCAAATAACATTTTTATCCATTTCCATGGCAGTGTGGAGAGCTTCATTAATTGCATCAGCAAATGATAAAATACGTTTCACTTTACACCTGCCTTATTCATGAAATAGTTGATTAAAGGTGTGCGTTCCATCCGGAAAATCAGATTTTTGGGCAAACTCAAATGCCGCATCAATCTCTTTTTGTATCTGTGCTGTCAGATTGTTGATCCCGATCTGATCAATCTCACCTTTATCCATGAGATTATCTTCCAGTTTTTTTACAGGATCTTGTTTTTTAAACTCCAAAAACTCTTCCTCGGATCGATACCCGCAGGTATTATCATAGTTCGGTCCGCAATGTTCCCGCCATCGATAGGTTGAAAACTCTATGAAATAAGGCCCTCCCTGTGTACGGATATGTTCGACTGCCTGATTTGTTTTAACATAGACATCCAATGCATCATTGCCGTCTCCGCTGTCAACACGACAACCAAAGGCCTCAACCATCCTGTGGATCTTCCTGCCCTCTGGCTGCCGTTTGCTAACATGGGAATAAACAGAATACAAATTATTTTCACAGATAAATAAAACCGGCAATTTCTTTAATACAGCAAAATTAACTGCTTCATAAAAAACCCCTTCTTCAGTGGACCCATCTCCCAAAAAAACACAACTGACCTGGTCTGTCCCATTCAGCGCAATGGACAAGCCTAAGCCCACTCCCACCGGAATAGTACCGCCCACAATGGCCGTGCTGCCCATGAACCCTGCATCCATATCGATCAAATGCATGGACCCGCCTTTTCCTGAAGAACAGCCGGTGGCTTTTCCATAAAATTCAGCAATCATCTGATTCAGGCTGCCGCCTTTGCCCAGGTAATGTCCGTGGGATCTGTGGGTGCTCACCACAAAATCCTCTTTTCTAAGCACCATGCCCACGGCTGCACCGACAGCTTCCTGGCCCACACACAGATGAACAGGGCAGCGCATTTCCCATTCCGTATATCGGTGTGCAACCGCCTCTTCAATCATCCTGATCCGCAGCACGCTTTGATACAAATTAAGTTTGATCTTTTTTTCAACCATCTTGAACACCACCTTTCCAGGTTAAGCAGTCGCCTGCTTAATCCGTTGCACATAAGGTCGGGTAAAATATTGTGAGGACGCAAGATCATATTGAATCTGTTTGCCCAAAAACAACACATCAAAAGTTTCCCTGAGCATGGCCTCATTCTTATTGATATAATCCAGACAGATCTCTTTTTCTATCTGATTTTCTTCCTTGCACAGCCGGCCATACTCCCCCTGATAACTGTCAATATCGCGATCATATAATATTTTATCGGCAATGGCTGTCTGTTCATCATTGATCACCCGCTTATAATATTTGATCGTATCCAGCAGATCTTTATTTTGATAAATATCATTAACCGAGTCGATTTTATGATTAAGATCTTCAAACGAATTATATTCAAAATGATTAAAACCTGACAAGGCCTTAGATTTCACAAGGGATGAATAATTTAAAAAAGGGATATTGCTGTTGATCACATCATAAAAAGGCCCACAGGGAGTGGTGTTGAAATGGGTCCAGTTCAAGAGCAGAAACAGATGTTTTCGTTCCTGGATGAGCCTGTGTTTTTCTTCAACTGTCAGATATTGTTCCTGGTAATATTCAGGAAAAATAGTTTTCCAGCCAACATCACCAAAAATCTTTATCTTCCGTTGTGACTGGATCTGATGGATCACTTCATATTTAAGGAAATTGGTAACCTGATAAAAAAAGTTAACCATGCTTCCGTTATAATACAGCCTTTCAAGCTCGGTCAAGCCCATGATATGCAATATCATATAGTGCATGGATGCAAACCAGGACTGAACTTCAACAAAAAAATCATCTGAACTCATTCTATCCAATAAAAAAATAATAGGATTCAGTCTTGGCTGAACCGTATTCAGACGGCAATGGGTGAGCACCATGATACCATAGTCATCATTTAACAGCTGCGGTGTCCGGCTTTCATCAAATCGCTGGGGCATACTCGAATAATGGACATTGTCCATGCCATATCGCTTATCCCAATATCGTTGTCCCCAGGCAATGTGGGAACTTCTAAAAAAAGAGGCATGATTTAAAAAATTCTTTTTAAGGTATCCTGAAGGGGTCATATCATATTCATCCATATCCATGATGATATATTCAACCCCCAGCATTTCGAACAAGGCAATCATATATACACCGGTCTTGTTTAAATATTTTTCCAGCATATACATGTTAATGCTTACAATTTTATGGATCTTTTCGGTCTGGATATACCGGACAAATTCATCCACAGACATGGGTACATCTGAATCCTCCCAGACCCTTTTAACTCCGTTGAATCCAGGGTCAAAATTCTTATACCTGATTTTATCAGGCTCACATTCTTTCATTTTATTGTAAAGGTTCATTGCCCTTTCTTCATGCCCAACACTGAAAAACAAAATATTGTCGTGAGATTTTGCACACTTTTTTAAATTCGCGTATTTTTGAATCTCAGAATTTGTCCGCTGCAAAAAGGCATTTAAGTTAGTGACAACATCTAAATATTTTTCTTTTATTACATGTGGAAAAACAATATCAATCTTATCAAACGGCATTTGAAAAAAAACCGGCTTTACAGCATTCAAGACCCACATCGTAATCATCTCTGTCATATCTATTAAAATATGATCATTGACAATCTTCTCTTCTTTCCAATAGGCCTTTGCATTCACACTGCACTTCACAACCATATTGTTATTGTGCATATCAATCGAAATTGTCACCTGTTTTTTATCCATACCCTGCAATGCCCTTTCGCATCAATAAAACAATTATTATTAAACCTATCTTAACCCGGCTGTTAAATAAAATTAACATGTTCCGGCAGATTCTCCAAATCCCATAAATACTGATTTATTTTATCCATTCTGCAATTATACTTACACACCTTAATATCAAATTCATTTTCAAACTTTTTTAACATTTCAAGTCTTTCAGGATTTTCCCAGATCTGCTTGAACGTTTTATCCTGAATATTACCAAAATTAAAAGTATCATTATGCAAATGGCTTGAGCAGCCCCAGACATTGCCCCGGGAATCAATATATGACCAGAAAGACAGGGCATAACATCTTTGATATCCCCTTTCCCCACGATCCCAGTTTTGCATGGTATCTCTTCTGAAAACCACACTGAACGCTTGATCGTTAAATCTTTTGAGCTGTTTATCCAGCTGAGAATAGGCTTCATACTTGATATCATATCTGTGTTCATTATCCGGATGAAAGGTATAGGGTTTAACCACCATATAATCCACACCAATATCTTTTGCTGTCTGAGCCAGTTTTTCAACATCCTCACTGTTTTGATCCAACAATATAATCTGCAGTCCCAGTGTGCAGGAAAATCCATTTGTTTTCCGTATTTCAACTGCTTTTGCCATATTCTGCATCACTCGATCAAAATCAGACGGCTTGGTACGATGAATTTTAGCATATGTTTCAGGTGTGCCTGCATTGCAACTGATTTTTATCCATTCAGTGGATCCCAATATTTTCTCAGAAATGTCCGGTGTCATTAATACGCCATTGGTTGTGATGGCCACATCAATTCCTGCGGTTTTTGTATGGGTAATAATATCAGGCAATCCCCTGTGCAAAAAAGGTTCCCCTTCTCCTGCGAACATAATACTTTTAAGACCCAGCTGGCCCAGTTCAGTGATCCGATTCTTGAGAACCTGTGCATCAAGGAAATCATTTCTATACCCCATAAAATCAACACTGCAGAAAACACACCTATGATTACACGCCCCGGCAGGGCTGATCTCCATATAAATGGGATAAATCAACTTATTATTCTGCCAGTCTGCCACCCTCTGGGGATGGTACATTAATTTATGGCTGTCGATTCGAAATTTATCCATTTTTTTATCCTTCATTTCTTGTGCACATAATCAAACGGTATTTTCTTTAATTCATCCAGATTGTCCGAAACCCATTTAATCGTCTCAACAATACCCTGTTCCAGGCCGATATTGGGTTTCCAGTCTAATTTATGCTCTGCTTTGCTGCAATCCAGAATATATGCCTGATCCTTACCTGCTCTTTCACCGGATTCAACAACCAGGTCTTCAAATGAAACCGCCATCATTTTTGCAATCTTTTTGATAAGATCTCTTATGGTTATGGTTTCCAGTGTTGAAAAATGAAATATTTCTCCTGGTTCTGCATTCAGCATTGCCTTAATCGTGCCATTGATCACATCTTTTATATGGATAAAAGAGCGGATGGAATACCCCCCGCCATGAAGAGGGAGCTGTTTTCCAAGAAAACAGTACAAAATTGTCCGGGGAATGATCCGATAAAGCTGTTGGCCGGGTCCAAAGACATTTGCAGCCCTTGTGAAAACAACAGGAAAACCATAAGTATGATAATAGGCCGTCAAGGTCATGTCCGCTGCTGCCTTGGATACCGCATAGGGTGTGCTGGGACAATAATTAATATTCTCTACAATAGACCCATTATTTGATCCATACACCTCTGGAGTTGAAACCTGAACATATTTTTTCAAAAAAGACAGTTCACAAAGACATTTTATTAATCTGGCCACTGAAAGCGTATTGGTTTGAAACCATTGATCAGGGTTATTCCAGCTTTCTGAAACCATACCCTGTGCTGCAAAATTAACAACATATTCCGGCTGTTGATCCTTTATCACATCAATAATTTTTTCAATATCATGATTTATATCATATTGAAAAAATTTAAAATTACCCAAACCGGGACGATCCTTCCATTTATAAGGCAAAAAAACAGAGGCAGGTTCACAAGAACGACTGATGCCAATCACATCAGAACCCTGTTCAATTGCCATATTGACAAAGTGAGACCCTGAAAAACAATTGCTCCCGATTACGACAATTTTATGCATTCATTACCTTTAATTTAAACTCGCGCTATGATAAGGCTGTTTGAAGCCACAATGTTTCAATCATACCATGCAGCAATGCTTCGTGGCCAACTTCCACAATGCCGTACAGATCAGAAGAAAGAAAAAAAGACACATCACTTTGTGAATTCCACAATTTGTTGTCCTCTCTCATTCCTGAAAGTGTAATAATCTTCATTCCCGTATCCTGCGCAATCTTCACACAATTTAGAATATTATCAGAATTTCCCGAACTTGATATGGCAATCAGGATATCCTCTTTCTGGACAAATTGTTTCAACGGTTTTGCATATACCTGTTCATAGCCAAAATCATTTGCCATGCAGGTCAAAAGAGAGGTCTCTCCAAAATATAAAGATTTAATATTGAGTTTGTTCATCATATCCTGGGAAAGATGTGCACAGATCGAAGCACTGCCACCATTGCCAACCCAGAAAACTGAACGTTTACCGGTAATTGAAGTTTTTAACAAAGCCATCACTTCTTTTGATGCAACATCAAAGGAGGCCTCTGCTCGACCCACCTTGCTTTTGGTCTTATCAAGGACAACACTCAACTGCCTCAGCCAATCTTTTGGATTATTAATAGCCATCTTAAAACTCCTAATATTATGATTTAAACATCAGATGCTGAGCTATCTAAAATTTAATTCAGATGCCAATGCTTTATATATCTCCAACCCTTCGGGCCCGCTTTTTTCCGGGTGAAACTGGCAACCAAGAATATTTTTATATTGAAAACTTGAACAAAAGGTTTGATCCCCATATCTTGTATTGGACAAAATAATTTCAGGATCTGTTGGAACCGCAAAATAAGAATGGACAAAATACATATAGGTCCCTTTGGACAATGTTTTAAAATATGAGTTTTCCCATGTTTTTTCCTGAGCAGGATTTATTTTATTCCACCCCACATGGGGGACCTTAAAATGCTTTTCTGAAGATCCATACGGCTGACTAAATCGAACAACTTCACCCTTGACTATCCCTAAACCGTCAAATAAGCCAAACTCATGGCTTTTTTCAAATAGTAACTGCATTCCCAGGCAAATTCCCAGAAACGGTTTTCCTGAGAATGCAGCATCCTTGATGACCGGCACAAGGCCATTATCTTCAAGAGACTGCATGGCAGAGCCAAACGCACCCACTCCGGGCAGAATAACAGCATCAGAGTTCTGTATGATTTGAACAGACGATGTAATCACTCCTTCCATACCAAAAGCCTCACATGCATGTTTAACACTGAAAAGATTACCAACCCCATAATCAATGATGGCAATTTTATGGTTTAATGAAGTCATGATGCAACCGCCTTTAGCTGTCGACAGGAAATACCGGCCTCAGCCAGAAAACGTTTGAGTTCAAGTAAAGATACATGCTGAATTCTGCCAGATACCTTTCCTGATCTTAAATAATCGATATTGCCTTCTTCAGAATAATCCTTGCCCATCATATCATTGTTTTTTATACAATCGTAATGCAGCAAAGATGCGATACTCACCGCATCTGCCTTTCCTTTTTCAATGGCCTCAAGAACATGTTTCATGCTACCGGCACCGCCTAAAGCGATGACTGGAATAGATACTGATTCTGACATTTTTTTCACCAGATCCAGATCAAACCCAAGCCCTGTTCCCTCACGATCAACAGACGTAATCAACAATTCTCCAGCTCCTAGGCAGACCGCTTTTTCTGCCCATTCAAAAACGTCCAGTCCTGTTTCCTCTCTGCCATTATCTGTGAACGCCTCATAGGAACCGTTATTTTTTTTTATGGCTTCAATGGAGACAACAATAGTGGAAGAACCAAACCGCTGGGCAGCCAGTTTAATAAAATCAGGATTCCGAACCGCTGCTGTATTGATGGCAACCTTGTCTGCTCCCGCTTCCAGAACAGCCTTGATATCATCAAGGGTTCTCAATCCCCCCCCCACTGTCAAAGGGATAAAAATTTGCTTTGCAGTTCGGGAAATAAGATCTGTTAAGGAATTTCTCTCATAAAGACTGGCGACAATATCCATATAGATCAGTTCATCTGCCCCCTGCTCATAATACTGCCTGGCAAACAGTTCAGGTTTGCCAAGGGTCCTCAACCCTTCCAGGTTGATCCCCTTTACCAGATTCGGCCCCTTGATATCCAGCCTTGGAATAATTCTACACGTCATTGGTTCCATCCAGATTAACGGTATGGCGAAGGCGCCAGTCCCCATTTTCTTTTTTCCAGAGATGGGGGGATCGGAATGTATCACAAAGGTCCATGAAATGATCGGAATCCATGCCAATATAATCCATTATTTCGACAAAATATCTTCCTGGGAACTCACCATCAAACCGTTTGACCAGAGCCCTGCCTTCATCCCTTGTCAAATGCCTGTTCCGGATTTCCTGGGATACGTCATAGGTTGCCCGACCAATGCCAAATTTTATATAGGTTGTATAATAGTGCAGATCATCAATTTTATCATCAATGCTGTTATATTTGCTATAGGTCCCCTGGGTCCTGAAAGGCCGGGCTTTGAAACCTGTATTTTCAACACAATAATAATAGGCTTCCTGGGGTGTCCACTTTAAATAATATCCCAGATAATGGACCTCTATATCAGACTGTTCCAGTTCTGAAACATCAGCCGGTAAAAATGACATTAAATCATTTAAACGAATATCATATTTATCTGTCAATTCATCAATACTGACACCCCCAAGATAAATATCTTTAATATTTTTCATGGCATAATAGGATTTATCTCTTAACGACACCTGATTATCTGCAATGGGATTGCCGTATTCTGCTTCATTCTCACCATAAAAAATCAAAGGAATATCATATTTAATCGCAAGTTTTGGAGCCAGGTTTTTTTGTCCCAATATAAAGGTTTGAAAAGGGTGCAATAGATTCTCAATGGACAGTTTTGTCAGCAGTTTCATAACCTTTCCGTTTCGATGAAAACTGATATTGTCAAACCCGCCGATATCAATCCAGTTTTTAAAATTTTTATACCCGTATTCTGTATATAATATGGGAGGCCAGGTAATTGTTAACGGATTCATGCCATATTTATATTTTAAAATATGAGCCTGCAAACCACTATCTTTGCCACCACTTCCGGGAACGATGCAATCATATTGACCATCGCTTCGCCTGTGTTTTTCCAGAAGTTCCAGCAATTCTTGTTCTCTTTTTTCCCAATCAATTTTTTCTTTTTGCTCGGCAACTCTACAGGCGTCACAGACACCTTTTTCATCAAACCTCAGGGTCTTTTTCTTGCTTTCAATGGTATGTTTGAATTCAATTGCAGAGGTAGGCCTCTGATTTGACATAACACATTTTACACAAAATTTTACATTCGGGTCCAGTCCATATCTCGCTTCCAGATGATCGTTCATAGCGTCCTTTCTATTACTCTTTTATCACTGCTTAAATATAAAAAAATCTGATCGATCTTTAATAAAAGATCCCTGATCCATGACCTTTACAATTCACGTACAGGTTTCAATATTGTCTATCAATTCTATAACGTCCATATCATCTTCATAACTGAATCTTAAGGAGCGTGGCCTGTTTTGAACCATTGAAAAAAAGTCTTTTATTTCTTCCGCATAAGGATTTTCAATTATAAATTCATTATATTGATTATTTTGCCTTACCGCATCATACAATGAAACTGGAATCATTTTTTTATGCTCTGCTGAGTATGTTTCAAGATTGTCCGGTGCACCACCCCATTGATAAAAAATTTCATCAGAATACACTTCAAGTTTCCGGGTTGCCTTAACACTGACACAATCTATACAAATTGACCCCATGATACCAGTCTCATGTTTAAAAATTAAATGAAACATGTCAGGATATCCAAAATCCAATTTCGACACCCTGCCTTTTATGACATGATACTCAACTACCTTGCCAAACGCCTTGAACATCCATGGAAATTCAATGGCCATAATTTCCCTGATCGCATTGGTCTGTTTGTCGGCAACAAAAAAATCCGTGTACTTTTCCCATGGATGCCAGTCCGGCAGATACTGCCCCACATGGTATCTGTAAGAAACTTTTTTATTGGCTTTTATTTTATTAATCAGCCATAGTATCTCTTTTCTATAAAGAAAGGTTGAAGATAAAAAAGCAATGGTTTCATTCTTCTTGGACAGATGGATAATCTTTTCATACCCATTGGTATTCAAATTAATTTCAGAAAACGTATTCACCTTATTTTCCAGAGCAAACACAACTATTCCACTATGGGTTAACGGAGGCGAGCAGGCAAAAACAGCGTGTGGTTTAAATGTGTGAAATGTTTTTTCAAAATCTGTATCAACTTTTATCCCATATTTTTCTTTGGTTTCAAGGACTCTGTCATAACGAAAATCAACACCACATAGTTCAATATCAGGGTATTCAGACAACAAAATCTGTATTCTCCTTTTTCCCATTGACCCTAAACCACAGACAAGAACTTTTTTTTGTGTGTTCATCATAATCTTTGCTCGCGTCTATTTTCATTAAAAATAGAGAAAAATGTTCCACCTTTTCTTATATTCATCGGCAAGTTTTTCTTTTTTAATCAATCTTTTTTCATCCTGTATAATCATTACAACCATTGTCTGTATTCAAAACCTTTGTATAATTACAAAATATGCACAAAACATGCCGTATTCCTTTTATTGTGGCTTTCCCACAGCTTTTATAAATCAAACCCAGCCCTTATACCAATATTTTTTATTGAGTTTTTGTACCCGGATCGTTGCCTTTATTATTTAAATAATGATGATCCCATGTCTTTTTTAAATAATCCAACCCCAGGCAACCGTTAACCGCTTCAAGCCTGGACGCATACCTGAATTGTTCAGCCACTGGGAGCTTTGTGATGCTCTCCTGACTTGCATCATATTTTTTAAAACTCTTTTTTGCCTGGATCACCCTCATTTTATTGGCTTTAATCTGTATGCTTTCATGCGACAGGGTTTTGTGGTCTAAATATTCAATCACAAGCTGTTTTATTTCTTCCGGCAAATTTTCTTTTAAAATATATTCATGGTCAAGAAACCCTTCCGTATTCTGCACTTCCCATCCTGCTGAAAGCAATTCTTTACTCGACAGATACCTTTTTTTTAATTTTGAATAAAAATGTTTAATGATACCCACATCTCCTCGTTTCATGGGATATCCGAATGTCAGATTATACATGTTCACCATGACAACCGGTTTTTGAAACATAAAGGCGACATCTAAAATACCTGACTGGCAGCCCAGATAAAACCGGCAATTCTTGATTAAATACAAATCCATCAATGCGCTTTTATATTTTGAAAACGGATAGTCGATCACTCTTTCCATTTCAGGTAATTTTTTCATGGAATCATCTCCCATCCTGATCACCCATCCGCCACGAGATGTGATTTCCTTAATTGCCGAAAGGTATCCCATGATATCAGAATTCCGATAGGGCCTTTTCTCTGCATCATTGCGGAACCCGCTTTCACGAACATGAAGACAGACAAACCAGTCAGAATCTTTTAACCCCAGTTGCTTAAAAGCTGCAACTGCTTGTTCATTCCTGACAGGCCTGAGCCTGATGTCCAGAAATGCTGAAAACTGAGATTCCCACGAAAGGGCGTTAACCGTTTCCCAGGAAAAAGCTTGAGTATATTTTTCTTGCCAGATTGAGGCAAATCCCATTCTGGGGAAATTATACTTTTCCTTGAGAATGAATCCTGTTGTTTTTCTAAAGAACAAAGACAGCAGCCTTGACGGGGTAAACAAAACCGTTAAAAGCAATCTGAACACATGAACCATTATCCCGTTGCCATGGAATTGACAATATTCAGAATCCAGATCAAATAATTCCTTGTTGCATAACCGATAGTCTAAAAGAAAAGGGATATAATACGGCCGCATCAGAATCAATCTGCGATTTTCCCTGCGCGCTTTTAAGTGCCCGAAATATACTTCTTCTGCTGCATTTCCAACCGCATACAACAGGGGCGTTACAATCACCCATGGGAAATCTTTTTTTGAATTCAGGCCATCAACAATACGTGTTAACAATTAAGGCTTCCCTTATAATATACCCTATGATTTTATTTCAATACCATTGAAAACCGTATAAAATTCTTTTTTCAAATCCATTGAATCATAGCCCATGATAATCGTCTTTATATTTTCCGCGGTATTTTCTTTTTCAAAAGGACTTTCCATTGTTAACAAAGACGCTTTAAATTCTTTGGACAACCCTTTTTTTAGTGCTTGTTCAATATCTGTCTTACAGGTTCTGCAGTCTATGATATTATCCGCTCGTATCCTTCCTTTCTGCCGGTCCCCGATATTAATGACAGGAACTTTAAAGCTGGGGGCTTCAATAATTCCGCTGGATGAATTGCCGACAACTGCCGAGGCATATTTCATGGCGCTCAGGTAACGCAACTGGCCCATGGAGGCAAAAGAACGAACCCTGTTTTTATTTTTTGTTTCAAACCCGTCAATCATTTGATTGATACGTCTGCCACTCACATCTGCATTGGCTTTTGTAAATACAATCTTATAATTGTCACACTTATTATCAGCGAATGAACCGAGCAGTTCCTGAAATTGTATTTTCCCATCCATTTGTCCAAGGGTTTCAGGATGAAAGGTCACCAACAGATATTTGTCTTGAATACTCAGCCCCATGTCCTTTTTTATGTCATCTTCACTCAGCAATGACATATTTTTTATATTTTCAACACCCAAAGCGCCCACATTAAAGACCCGACCCGGATGCTCCCCCAATTGGATAACCCTTGTCTGATAGGCTGCGGCACAGGTAAAATGCAGATGACTCATTTTAGTTATACAATGACGAAAGGCATCATCCATGGCACCACTGGACAATTCTCCGCCATGGATATGAAAAATGGGAACTTTTAAAGTAAAACAGGCAATGGCTGCAGCAAACGCCTCAAACCTGTCACCCAGAATAACCATGCCGTCAGGATTGATTCTTTCAATGGCATCAGCATATTCCATCAGCCCGAACCCCATTGACTTGCACAAACCTGCTGATGTATCAGGACCAACCAGCATCCTAACTTGTTCATCAATATAAAAACTATCTTCTTCAATCTGATTGACGGTCAAGCCGAACTCAGGATAAAGATGCATTCCGCTGACCAGAAGTTTCAGATCCAACTGGTTGTCGTCACGCATCTTTTCCATTAAAGGTTTAAGAAGTCCATAGTCAGCTCGGGTCCCTGTAAAAACACAGATTCTTTTCATTTTACGTATTCCATGACCATCATATGATTATTGGCTCATCTGATTATTAGCTTATCCGATTATTGGTTCATCCGGCGCATATGCTTTTGTGGCTTTCCGGCCCAGAACATTGTACCATTTCATGGGACTCAATCCGTTTCCCGGCCGTTTCACCGTGATATTATCAATTGAGAATATCTCTCCTGATTGTATGGGGATTGATGCCACAATACTTTTTCTGACAACCTGCCTGTTTTCACGTTCGGCTTTTGTGGCAGTTTTAATACCATTTCCCAGAGCCTGTTCGACCAATCGGATGGATTCAACCATTTTACACAATTGGTCAGGTTCAATACTGGCCCTGTGATCCGGGCCTTCCATATTTTTATCCAGAGTGAAATGTTTTTCAATAATTTGTGCTCCTGCTGCCACAGCTGCCACAGCAATTTGAATACCTGTTGTATGATCAGAATACCCGATTTTAAAACCTGGAAATCTTTTTTCCATTGCCTTTATGACTCGTAAATTCACATGGTCCGGTGGTGTGGGATATTCTGAACAACAATGAAGCAATGCAATCTGATCGGATGAAATCCCTTTTTTAACCAGCACATCCACTGCGGCTTGGATTTCATTGAGATCTGCCATCCCGGTTGACATAATGACCTGTTTTCCCAGAGATCCAATCGCCTCAAGATATGGCAGATTGGTAATTTCCCCTGATGGTATTTTATAAAGATTCAGCCCTATGTCATGGAGTAAAAAAATACTGTCCACATCAAAGGGGCTTGATAAAAATTTGATCCTGCTGTTCAGGCAATAAGAAATAAGATGCTCGTGAGCCTTTCGATCCAGTTCCAGAGCCTTTAGCATTTCAAACTGGGTCTGGGTATCACTGGATTGTTTTTTCTGGTATGCCGCTTTCGGTGCTGTACTGCACGCCAGGGCTGCTGTTGTGAATGTCTGAAATTTAACAGCATCCACACCCGCTGCAACCGCTGCATCAATCATTTTTTCAGCAATACGGATATCACCATTATGATTCACGCCCGCTTCTGCTATGATAAAAACCTGATCCATTGATCCTGTCATCCAAACAATTTATATGTTTCTCATGATTTGAGCACTGAACCTGCCTGAATAGACTCCATTACCCGCATTCCTGCGCCAACAATGCTCCCCTGACCTATTTTGACCATCTCCCTGCACACACTTTGACTGCCGATAAAACTTTTTTCCCCCACTTGAACACCCCCATTAATCACTGCCCCTGTTGCCACATGGCAATGATCGTAAATTTTTGCGTGGTGCTCTATTAATGCCCGGGTGTTGATGATGCAATTGGCACCCACCCAGGCCCCTGTATTGACCATGGCAAAGTGGTGAATCACACTGCCTTCACCGATTTTTGCACGTTTTGAAACATGGGCGAAAGGAGAAATAATAACAGGAAGCCGGGCATGATGTTTTTTAAGCAGATCAAACATCATAACCCGCCTTGAAGGATCTTTAATCTGCCCCATGGTGATTAAAAAAAAATCATAGTCTTTTATTAATTCAACAAGATTTTCATCTGATGCAATGATTTTATATCCACCAATTATATTGCCTATTTTTTCAGCCAGATCAACAATGCCTGCAATCTTATATATACCCTGTTCTTCAATAACATCAATGCAGGATTCACAATGACCGCCACCGCCTATCAATACAAGATTTTTTTTCAAGAAAATATCCCTTTCAAACCAATAATTTATCTTTTCTGCTCATCCTCAATCAATAACCGGGCAATTTTAAAATCAAATTGAGTATCAATATCCAATGCCCTTGATCTTGGAATAACAATTGGTTTTATTTTGCCATCAAACATTGATCTGGACTTCATAATAAACCCGGGTCGTGCCACATAGGCCACGGTTGTCATATCATACATGGCGGCTGCGTCCTGTCTTCGACAAATTGTTTTTCCCAGGTTCCCTGCAAGATTTGCATAACCGTCAGTGGTCATTGTTATCATATTAAAATCAGGATGGTGCTGCGCCTTTGCCACTGTAATAACCATATCGGCATTATCATCTTCGATCAATGTTTTTATGCACAGATCTATATCATGGGATAACCTGAGCGGTGCTGTTGCCGGAATGGAAACAAAGATATCCAGTTGACCGCCCTGATCTTGTACCTGCCTTATGGCATGCTGCCAGGAAAGCCATTCCGGTGACTGATCTGTGGCCAGTTCTCCAGGCCTCATAAACGGCACCTGTGCACCAGCCTCAATTGCAACCTGTGCAATTTGCGGATCATCCGTTGATACAATAATCTTGTTGATATACTGGCTTGCAAGCCCGGCTTCAATGGAATAGGTAATTAACGGTTTACCGGCAATCTTTTTAATATTTTTACCAGGCACCCCTTTAGAGCCGCCCCGGGCAAAAATAAAACCGATTATATTCAATTGTTTGTTATCCATACCTTCTTTTCGGATGCCTCTTCTGACGCGTGTATGAGTTTAAGAATGCCATTTGCCTGGGAAATTGAACACAGTCGATTAAAATCTTTATTTAAAACAGCCGTGTGCTGATCTATATAAGTCTGGTCGGGTAAAACAGGATACGTTTCTTTGTCCATTCTTGTATTTATATTTCCCCACTCAATGGTTCCCGCGATTAAGTCTGCTTTTAAAGACAGATTGTATGCGTTAAGAATAATTTCTCTTCTGGGTTCAAGATCAAGGTAATTCACCTGCAAGGTCACAGCAGGGCATTTTGTTGTTTGTATTAAAAACGCGAACAAATCATCACTGTCAATTTCAAGGTTGCCGACTTTCCCTCCTGTTGCCGCAAGCCGTTGCCAATGTCCTGCAATCATGGTTACATAATCGAGTTCATGACTTAGATCTCTTAGAACCCCCCCCCCTTTTTTTTGGCAAGCAGAATAAGACGATCTGTAATCTCTGTCTTTTCGCCAGGATGGCAGATATTGCCCGCAATAAACATGCAGAGAATAAAGCAGTTTATCTTTCACCAGATCAGCCACACGTTTGATAATGGGATGAAACCTGAGATTATAGCCTACAACAACCTGGAAAGGCCAGGAATGGGAAGGATACACTTTTTCAAAAACAGGTTTTTCCACCAGCACGATACCTGAAAAAGAACGTTCTTCAAGCTGCCTTAAGGTTTGATAATGCTCAAATGTCTGGTTACAGACAATCACATAATCCGCTTTTTTTGCCGCAAGCGCAGCCCCCACATCCGTAAAAGTTTGGAATTGTGATACTTTTCTCTTAGTAACAAGACTTACCCCAAGACCCAGTTCTTTGAGCAGCCGGGCATGCCGCTGTCCAATAGATCCAAATCCAATGACAATTGATTCTTTAATCTTATTTTCCACAATCACTCTTTAGTATCAGGTAAACAATTTCACCGCTTTTCTGTATTCATCCCACTGGCCGATATCAATATAATCATTTTCATTAACCGGATAGGTGGCAACCTTTTTATTGTCCTTCATCAATGCTTCTATTAAATCGGTCATGTGAAACATTTTTCCATCGGGAATATATTTAAGGCATTCAGAGTTCACCACATAAACACCCGTGTTGATCACCACAGTTTTTTCAGGTTTTTCTTTGATCATGGTCACAATGCCGTTTTCTTTAAACTCAATCACCCCATAGGGGATACGATGGCGTTGAAATGCTGAAAGTATTGTCAGATCAGCATTATTTACCTGATGAGTTTTAAGGACATCTGCATAATCAGCATTTACAAGGATATCGCAATTGGACACAATAAATGTTTCAGGCAAATCCATCTCAATAAGCTTTAAACTGCCTGCTGTGCCATAAAAATCTTTTTCAAAAACATAATGAAGCCTGTTTTCTTGATCAATACTGTTTAAATAGGCTTTGATCATTTCCCCCAGATAATTAAGCGTAAAATAAAACTCTTGAACCCCATTGTTCATAAACCGTTCCATGATATGCTCGACAATGGTTTTTGGGCCAACCGGTATCAGCGGCTTGGGTATGATAGTGGTAACCGGTTCTAAACGTGTGCCCTTGCCCCCTGCCATGATCACCACAGGGATGTCTATCTTTCCAAGTTTTTTGACATGGAAACCATGCTCTGAAAAAGCCATGTCCCAGGTGATATAATCTTTGACCTCCATGGCACCATTGACAACCGGAAGCAGATCAATTTTCTGTTTTAAAAAGATTTTTTTTGCAGCATCTATGTCAAATGCTGATTCATCAATATAAAACGGCGATTTATTATAAATTTGTGTCACAGGTTCTTCAATTGACTTGCCAGACAAAACAGCCCGCCGAATATCCCCGTCCGTGATAACACCGACCAGCTTTTTTTGATCCACAACCAGAAGTACTTTTTCTCCGGTTTTGTTAAATTGTTCAAGGACTTTGGAAATGGAAACATCCGGTGTTATCATCAGATTCTCAAGCATGATAATCTCCTCTTAAATGATTGACAAGACGTTGCTTTGGCTTCTATAGTACATTCTGTGTTATACCATATATTATCGAGACCTCAACACTTAAACTAAAGGCATGTCGGCAAATGGGGGAAAAACAAAAAGTTCTGGTGACCGGAGCAGATGGATTTATTGCTGCTGCCAGGGCCAAAAACACGGATGGGTTCCTGAATTCTAAAGATAAAGACGGATTTGAAAAAGGACTTGAAAAAACCATTAACTGGTTTTTGAATAAAGACAATCTTGCCATGTACAAATCTGACCATTACAATATATGAAACCATTGTCTACTGATATTCTGATACGCTTGAGCTTGACAAACCAGACAAAAAAACATTAGAAACTATTTTAATCTTAACAAATAAAAATATTATTCAGACCAGATCAATATGGGAGCTGATACACACATTGCCCGGGTATAACAACTACACTGCCGTGAATTTGGATACTGCCGATAATTTAAACTATCGAATTGTCAACATCCCCAGCAGCGCGAATCTGACAGATAAAGAATAAGCTATGAATCAAGAAAACACAAAACCAACCGTACTTTGGATTCTTCAGAACAATCAGGTGACGCCCATTATTCTTGAATTTTTAAAGCTTTTAAAAAAAGGACTGGGCAAGATTAACCTCCAGTTTATGGTTCCAGGATCCAGCCAGGCTGTTCTGGAAATGGTTCAAGTACTTGAACCCACAACATTCCAGGCAGTTCTAAACAAAAATGAAAACTATTATGAAAACTTTTCAAGGAAAAGAAACCTTTTGCATGACACAGAGTACACAGACGGATTAAAAGTCTGGCGAACCCTGGTTCTGGATGATTTTGGCGGCGGTCTTTTGTCTGAAACCTCATTACAACTACCACCGCTTAAAAATGTAAAAGCCATCATACTCCAGATCCCAACCCCGCTGGGATCTTTGATTGAAGAAGAAATGATTTTTATAGCCTGGGTTCACCTGGCCCATAAAAACAATATCCCTATTGCCGGTTATGAATTGCTGCCACTTGATACAAAATGGACACTCATTCCTTCCATACTGGACGGCATCATTACCAACAGAGTCAGAAGTTATGAATATTTATCCGATGACAAACAAAAAATTAAAGGGAAAATCTGGAAACTTCCCAGGAACGAAGGCAAATCTTTACGACCGGGAACCAGCAATCTGTGGCAAAACGGAATACAGGCCCCCTACCACTATCGTATTGAGTTAAATATACCCAAAGAAAAATCCATCCTGTTTATTCCCCATAATGTTGCCATGAGCTATGAATATAGAAGACTTTTAGAAGAGATACAAGAATTTGGCGACCAGCTTCACCTGATGTTCTGTATTGGAAAAGATCAGGTCAGAGGAACCCATAGCCATGAAGAGATTATAAAAACCATCTCCAGCAAAACCTTGGAATATTTTCATTCTTACTCCTTCCATGATATCAACTGCCCATGGGAAATGGTCATGGCCGATGCCGTCCTGGCTTGCGCCCACTGTTTTTCAACAACCATGGCAGAAAGCAATGGAATTCCCTGTTATGTCATGGACGACTCTGTGCCGCCCGGCGCGTCAGGGTATCTGACAATTACAAACAAATACTCGGACATCCGTAAATTAATTCAACACGTAATCGATGCCCACAATAAAACCACTGATATTGTCAATATTATTTATGAACTCATATCAGGTAACATAGCTAAAATAAACGTTTAATCAGGCAGACTTTTATGAACAGGTTCTGGAAAAACAAAAAAATTACTGCATATGTGGCATTAAAACACCATACAAGATTTATCATTCCCATTTTAAATGATCTTAATGCCCTTGGGGCAAAGGTTCATTATCTGGTTGCCCAGGCTGAACGATCCCAGGAAATTACTGCCATTGAAACCGGAATTGACTATTCCCATATATTTGACTATCTGTCAGAGGCTGATAATGAAGAAATCCAGGCCAACTATCACACCATGAGAAAAAGTTTTGGTGAGGCCATGCTTAAAGATACAGCCTTAAGCCTTCAGGTGCCAACCGTAACTGATAAAACACTTTATGCCTCTGCCCAGGAATATGTCGGCTTTAAAAACTATTTTAAAAAAGTAAAGCCGGATCTTTGTATTGCGCTTCACGAGGTAAATCGTTGGGGAAAAATATTTGCTTATCATTCAAAACGGACCAATGTTCCGTGCATCACACTCCAGGAAGGTTTGATGTCATCCGCAGGTTCAGAACTTGATTTCACAACAACCGGACATGTTCAATACAGCACGCTTTGTCTTGTCTGGGGAGAGGTTTCAAAAAAAATACTGTGCGGATATGAAGCACCTAAGGACAGAATCATCTCTGCCGGCAATACCCATTTAACCCATGAGGTCATCCGTCTAAAAGAAGAGAATAGAAGAGAACTCCTCAGAAAGGAATACCAATGCACAGATATGGCTGTTCTTCTGCTCTTTTCAGCAGTGCTGCCCCCCATGGACGAAATCATCCATATCTTTGAATCATTTCCAAAAACCGATCCCAAAAAACTTTTTATAAAATTCCATCCCGCCACCACCAGAGCCCAGATTGACGGGTGGACAGACCGAATTCCAAACAAAGACAATAAAAACATTGATTATATTCATTCCCAGCAAAACACCTATGATCTGATAGCCATGAGTGATGTCTGCGTTCTCACAGAAGGCAGCACCACAGGGCTTGAAGCCCTGGCCATCGGAAAACCCCTGGTGATGCTCAAATTTGTCACACCTGTGCGATATAAATCTACTGATGACGCCCAGAAAGCATCCATATCCATGACACCTGAAGCATTTTCAGCCGCCCTGATAAACCAGACCGATTTCTACGACCTCATGGACAAACCTGCTGTAAAAACCTATCTGGAAAATGAACTTCATGAGCCAGAGAAAAGTATTGAAAATATCATCAGCATTATGAAATTATGCATATCCGGAAGCCAGGATTCAAAGCCCAAAGCCTTAAAATCAAAAATTTCACCAAAGCTTGAATGGACCATGGTCATTCCTGTCTGCAACGACCCCCATTGTTTACTGAGTCAACTTGAAGCCCTGGCAGTCTGTTCAGGTGAAGCAGCATACGAAGTCATCCTTATCCGGGAAAAAAATATTCCTTCAGATATTCAAACCATACTTGACAGCCTTGAAGGGAACATCTCTATTTTAACCAGAAATCAGGATGACCGGCTTTCAGACCTTATGAATCGTGCCGCCATTGAATCCCGGGGACAGCACCTTGTTTTCATGAATCAGGGCCTGACACCGACATCGGCATGGCTGGATGAGCTTAAAAACGGATTTGCCACGCATGGCACCCAAAAAATATTTGGCGCCCGAGTTATCAACCGATTTAAAAATATTGTTCATGCAGGAATAATTGTTAATCCCAATAATGAAGCCATGTCTGCTTATGCCCATCTGGATGAAAATTTCCCCCCGGCATTAACCGAACGCCCCTTTCCAATGGTGGATCATTTCCTCTGCATGAATCGCAGTCTGTTTTTTAAAACAGGGGGGTTTCATACAAAAACCGGAAAATACAAATTTTTAGATTTCTGCCTGAGAACAAGGGATATCCTCCAGGATCCGGACGCTGTCATATATCTTCCAAAACTTCGGCTTCTCCAACCTGGAAACAATCTTGTCCCCCATAAAGATGAAGATTCCATATTTTTCCATTCACGCTGGCATGGAGAGCTCTGGGAAAATGAAGACCTGTTTTATAAAAAGGATGGGGTTTCCTGTCTTCAGCTGGAAGCTGCAAGGATGACAAGGGCAATGGAAACTGCGTCTTTAAAATAATGACCCGCCCAATTGTCATTGATTTAAAATACATAATTAGTTTTTCACATTAACCCATTATATTTTCTAAAGCTTCCCTGATATCCTTCCGATACCTTAATTATATAATAACCACTTAAAACAGGAGGAAGGGTTACTTTTCAACACCGCACTAACTACATAAAAAGGCATTGACGCCGATTTTCACTAATTCAAGGAGGAATTATTCATGGCACTTCGTATTAACACCAATGTGGCTGCATTAAATGCCCACAGAAACATGATTGCAACCGACGGTATGCTATCGTCATCCCTGGAACGTCTGTCAACAGGCTTAAGAATCACAAAAGCAGCAGACGATTCATCTGGTATGTTTATTGCCGACTCTCTCAAGGCACAGCACTTGGGTATTGGTCAGGCCATTCGTAATGCCAATGATGGAATTTCCATTGTTCAGACCGCTGATGGTGCCCTTCAGGAATCCATCAACATTGTCAACACCATTAAAACCAAAGCCATCCAGGCAGCATCCGATGGCCAGACCACAGTCACACGAACTGCGATCCAGAATGATATCAATAAACTGATGGAAGAGCTTTCGGTTATTGCAAAGACCACTTCTTACAATGGCCAGAAACTTCTTTCCGGTGCGTTTACCAACAAACAGATTCAGATCGGTGCATTTGCCAATGAAACCGCTGCCATCTCCATCGGTTCCGGTGAAGCCACAAAAATCGGCCATATCACCCAGTCGAATCTGTCACTTGCCAGTGCAAGCGGCGGTGAAGTCCAGTTGACCATCACAAGTTCCATTACCGGCGAGACATTGTCTTTGAACAAGATTGATATTCAAAGCAACAACAGTGCAACAAACGGTATGGGTGCTCTGGCGGATGAAGTCAACAGGTATGCGTCATTAACTGGAATTGCAGCGACTGCTGTTGTATCAACATCAACTACCAATGCCATTGTTGCGGGTACCACAGGAAGTGATTTTGCCATCAATGGTATCAATATCGGTGCCATCACGGTTCAATCAAATGATTCTGACGGTGCTCTCCTGTCAGCCATCAATGGAAAAACTGCTGAACATGGCATAACTGCAGCAACCAATGCAGATGGTACCTTGACATTAACCTCATCAGACGGACGGGCAATTCTTGTCGCAGGCTCCATTTCTGATGTGTTTGGGAACTCAGCTTCCCAGATGTCTACCCAGGGTTATCTGGCTTTAACCCAGAAAGGTGTTAGCCAGTTTCAGATTAATGGTATTGGTGCCGGTGCTGTTGGAGAAGATATTGTCCTATCCGCTGACATGACCACCACCAATGATTCTGTTATTGGTTCAGGTTCGACCATAAAAACCGGATCCATGTTTGCTGCAGGAACCATCCTGGGCGGTGACGCCCTTGTTGAATCCTCTATTTCAGCCACAACCGGTGATTTTGAGCTTAAGGCCGGATCAACCCTTTATTCTTTTACAGAAATTGCAAAAGGAACTGTTCTGGGTGGCTCTGTTACTGTAGCGGGAAATACCAACTCTGCTGCAACTGCAACCCTTGAGCAGGACATGTTGACTGCAACCGGATCGACCCTGCAGGACGGAACGGTTCTGGGTAAAGGCACAGTGGTAACCACGGCTTTTACATCCACAGGCACAGGTTCAGTTGTTAATTACTCTATAGGCGATACCCTGTCTGCAGCAGTTACACTGACCCAGGATGTTACCTTAAGCGCCAATATGACCCTTAAGTACAGCAGCACAGCCGCTGAAAACTCAGTCATAAAAGCCGGTTCTACTCTTGCTTCAGGGACAATAGCAGGTGCCAAGTTTGAAATCGGTGCCACCTATGATGATAGTGCTGCAAACGCAGTGGTTGTTGCAGGCACGGCCACCGCCAGTGACATCATCCTTACTGAAATTTTGACAGGCAACTCTGACGGTGGTGATGTCATCAAAGCAGGAAGTCTGCTTAAATCCGGTACTGCGCTCCTCCTGATCAGTGGGGGTGCTGCGGTTACAACCGGTATCTGGACAGGGGCAACCCTTGTGACCAATGCAGGAACCCTCAAATATGGTGATACCATTAACAGAGGTCAGCTATACACCCTTTCCGCAGATCAGGTTCTTTCAGAAGATCTGACAACCGGACAGGCCAGTGGTGCAACTGACACTGTTGCTATTGCCGACGGCTCTTATTTGAAAGCCGGGGCATTAATAGCCCAGTCGGGTGCGTTGGGCGGGGGTAGTTCCGGAGAAACCGTAACACTGTCCACGGCAACTCTGGCCAGTGACATGACCCTTCAAAATGGTTCTGAACTCTCGGCCGGCAGTAAAATGATCGCCGGATCAGTGGTTGGAGACAACACCTATGTCATGGGTGGTTCTCTGGATTCTGCTGCAACGGATATCACAACCTATGCCAGAACAGAGCTCAAAGCCAACTCCCTGATTCAGGCAGGCAGTACTTTGAATATCGGGTCCACCATTGGTGGGGCCATTACCCTGTCATTGGATGAAACCCTGGACAATGACATGACAGTCACTACTGGAACAGTATTCGCAGCAGGGACAAAGATTGAGCAGGGAACCATCCTGAACCAGGATATGCTTCTTGCCAACTCTTCTGATTCAGGTGGAACAGCCTATAACCTGAGTGCAGGTGATATTCTCAGTGAGGATCTTTATGTTACAACTGCAGGCGGCAACGCAACCATTACGCTGTCTGCGGATATGACATTACTCAAAGACAGTGTTATTGCAAGTGCTTCCATACTGGCCATCAATACTGCCAATGCCGGAACAGTGGGATTAAGCGAGACCCAGTCCTACAGACTTTCCGACCTGAGCGTTCTGACCCAGGAAGGTGCACAGCGAGCCATCGACATTGCTGAAGCCGCCCTGACCGATCTTGACAAGTCAAGAAGTGGGCTTGGTTCTACACAGAATCAGCTGGTATCTACAATCTCCAACCTTTCTGTCACCAAAACCAATATCCAGGCATCAGAATCTGCCATCAGGGATGTTGACTTTGCGGAAGAAGCCTCGAATTTCTCCAAACTCCAGCTTCTCTCCCAGACAGGATCTTACGCACTAGCCCAGGCCAATGCCGCCTCTCAGAACATATTGAGTCTGCTGCAATAACAGCCTGATCATTAACCTTTAAACCAGACCCTGGAGAGTTTTCTCTCCAGGGTTTTTTTTTGCAGGAAAATATTTCCATTTTTCAGGTGGTTACGGGAAAAAATATCTTAGTAAATAACTTTTCTTCCCCTTATTTCAAACCACCCATCATCTCATAACATATTGTATTAATTAAACATACATCTGTCATGCCACCCGTGGCACATTTATTGCCCTCTACTATTCCACAAAGATACTTTTAAACTAAGATGATAGTTGTCCGCTACCCGACGGTCACTAATTTTTTAAGATCGAAAAAAAGGAATACTAATTTCAGGGAGGAAGGCACCATGACTTTAAAAATCAACACAAACATTGCAGCACTCAATGCCCATAGAAGCATGATTAAAAACGATACCATGCTCGGGGATTCTCTTGAACGGCTTTCAACAGGGCTGAGAATCAACAAAGCGGCTGATGACTCTTCAGGGATGGCAATTGCAGATTCTCTGCGTGCCCAGTCTCTTGGTATCGGCCAGGCCATGAGGAACGCAAGTGATGGTATATCAATGGTACAAACCGCTGACGGTGCATTGCAAGAATCCATCAATATCATTAATACAATTAAAACCAAAGCCATCCAGGCGGCTTCAGACAGTCAGACCACCGCCACAAGAAGAGCGATTCAAAACGATATCGATAAGCTTTTAACAGAATTGGATGCCATTGCAAAAACAACCTCATTTAACGGTCAAAAACTACTATCCGGTGCCTTTACAGATAAAAATATTCAAATAGGCGCCTTTGCCAATGAAACAGCCAGCATCTCCATCGGATCCACCGAAGCCAATAAAGTCGGTCACATTTCCCAGGCTGACTTGAGCCTTGCCGGAGATAACGGCGGTGAGGTTCAATTAACCATAACAAGCTCAATCACCGGCGAACAACTCACCTTAAATACCATTGACATCCAATACAATAACCAAAGAGAAAATGGAATAGGGGCACTTGCCGATGAAGCAAACCGGTATACATCCATCACCGGGATCAGTGCCGTGGCTGTTATCGAGACCACTACAACCACCTCGATACAGGCCGGTGTAACCGGTTTTGATTTTGCCATAAACGGAGTCACAATCGGTGCAATTCCCGTGGAAGCCAATGACTACTCCGGCTCCCTTGTAAATGCCATTAATAAAAAATCTGCTGAAACAGGGGTCCAGGCCTCATTAACCATTGATGGCCGACTGACAATGCAATCCACTGACGGCAGAAGCATTAAGGTTACCGGTTCTGTAACCGATGTCATGGGCAGCACAGCAGGCCAGATGTCAACACTGGGATTTTTAAAACTCACCCAGAGCGGTGTCAGCCAGTTCCAGATCAATGGTATCGGGGCTGGTGCAACCGGCGGGGATATAACCATTACAGGCGATATGGATACGGTTGAAGATTCTATTCTTGCATCAGGATCAACCATAAAAACAGGTTCAAGACTTGCCGCTGGAACCATTGTAGGCGGGGATGTTCTTGTGGAATCAAGTATTGCTACCACACAACTTGATTATGACCTGAGAGCCGGATCAACACTTTATGCCACCACCCAGATTGGAAAAGGCACGGTCATAGGCGGTTCCATCACTGTGGGCGGAGATACCATTGCCAGCAGCTCCACCGGCACCACAGCCCTTGAACAGGATATGCTGATAACAGCCGGAACAACTCTGGAAACATATTCCACCCTGGGAAAAGGTACGGTTGTAACCACTTCTTTTACATCTTCAGCCTCGGGTTCTGTTGTTACGTATAATGTTGGAACCACACTGACCTCCACTGTCCTTTTAACAAGGGATCTGACAGTAAATGCCAGTATGGTATTAAAATATGACAGCACTGCTTCTGACAATACCCTGATAAAGGCAGGATCAGTTATTGCCAAAGGATCACAGCTGGGTGTGGAACTTGAAATCGGGAAAACCTTTAATTCCAATGCCGCAAATGTCTCCATCACCACGGCTGCTGCAACCACAACTAATCTTTTTATTACAGAAGCCCTCACAGGACTATCGGACGGCGGCGCCACCATTCAGGCAGGAAGTCTTCTGGCAGACGACACAACACTTATTCTGGCATCTGATTCCACGGGCACCATGTCCTGGACCGGTCCCACACTTGTGACGGATTCAGGGGTAATTGAATATGGCGATAGCGTGCAAAGAGGCCAGGTTTATACTTTATCCGGCGACCAGGTCATTTCAGGGGATATTGTAACCGCAGTAAACGGCGCAACAGCTTACGATTCCTACATGATTGCAACAGGATCTATGCTCACCACAGGATTCAGTATCGAAACCATATCAACCGGCGGCAGTGGAGAAACCACAACACTTGCCACAGCAACCATGGCCGATGACATGACCTTAAAAGCAGGATCCGAGCTTGCAGCAGCAAGCAAGCTGCTTGCCGGCAGTATCCTTGGGAATCAAACCTATGTCATGGGAGGTTCTCTATCCTCTACTGCCACTGATGCAACCACATATGCCCGGACAGAACTGGCAAGCGGCTCCACCCTTAAAAGCGGCAGTATTCTGGCCGAAGGCTCTACCATTGGTGGATCGATCACAGTGGCGGCAGACAAACAACTTGACTCTGACATGAGCGTCACCGCAGGAACCATACTTGCTCAAGATACCATTCTCAAGGCCGGCACTGTATTGTCACAGGACATGACCTTAAACAGTGTTGCCGGCGGTGGCAGTGCTACAGAAATCGAGGTAAAAGCCGGCGATGTATTGACAACCGACCTCTATGTGGATGACAATACAACGCTTTCTGAAGATATGATGATCGCAGCAAAAAGTACCATAAAATCAGGATCCATTTTATCGGTCAACACGGCCAATGCCGGAACCGTTGGGTTGAGCGACACAGAAACATACCGATTATCTGATCTTTCTGTGCTTAACCAGGACAGTGCCCAAAGGGCTATCAGCATTGCTGACTCTGCACTCCAGGGTCTGGATGAAGTACGAAGCACACTGGGCTCTGTCCAGAACCAGTTGTCTTCCACCATATCCAACCTGTCAGTTACAAGAACCAACATACAGGCCTCTGAATCCTCCATCAGGGATGTTGATTTTGCAGAAGAGTCAATGATATTCAGCAAGATGCAGCTTTTGTCCCAGACCAGCTCATATGCGCTGGCCCAGGCAAATGCATCTGCCCAGAATGTCATGAACCTGCTGCAATAATTTTTTAATTGATTGATTAAAAATACCATGTATCAAATTAAGCGCCCCTGGGAAGTCCCAAGGGCGCTTATTGTTTATTCGTCTCAAGTTTTGAATATTAAGCGTCGATAGTTATATTAACTTCAAGTATATGAACGGGGTAAAAAAATGGCTACAGGAACCATAACATCATTGGGAATAGGATCAAGTCTCGACCTTCAGGGGATTCTTGATACTTTGAGGAAAGCTGATGAAACTTCCATAAACTTGAAACAAACTGAAAAAACAAATCTGGAAGCCACTAGAGATGAATTTAATACCATAAATTCAAAACTGCTCACCATGAAATCAAGTGCCTTATCACTTTCTCTGGGTTCGAACTTCCTTGACCGGGAGGTCTCTGTCTCTTCCACAACCATTTTAAGTGCAACCGTAGCCAATGGTACGAATGCCGGCGCATATTCAGCAACAGTAAACCGACTGACCACCAGCAGTTCATTTAAATCCTCGGGTAAATCGGCAACAACCAATTCAATTCATGTTCCAACCGTCCAGAAATCAGCCAATGGGTTTGCAGATACCAATGCTGCTGTTGTCCTGGCTGAAGATGAAGTCATGACCATGACATATGGGTATGGCAGCAACAGAAAAATCATCAGCATTACCGGCGGTGCCGGCGGATCAACCCTTGATGATATTGTAACGCTCATTACCAATGATACGGAAAATGTAAACGGGGCCAGCACATACCTGACAGCCACAACCTTTCAGGATGCCACAACCAGCGAATATCATCTGCAAATTGCGCCAACCTCCGGCGGAACCGGTGAAGACAACAGAGTCATGGTGACGTATCCGCCTGCAACAACAGGATTTTCAGCTGATGCGGCAACTTTTTCCTATACCATGGGAGATTCTGATGTTATCTCCCTGTCGATCACCGCTGATACAAGTCTTGCCAATCTTGTCACACAGATCAATGATGATACCAACAATCCAGGCGTGACCGCATCCATCATTAATACCGGATCAGGAGACTCTCCTTACCAACTGCTTTTAACCGCAGATGCTGCAGGAGAAGCCTCTAGAATTGTCATCACCAGTCAACTCACTGATCTTGCCGTAACAGAAGTCAATGGATCAGGATTTACCATGGAAAGCGATGCAGCATTGTCTTTTACCAATCCCCTGGTTATCCGCGAATCTGACTCAAATAATGATATTGTGTTTCAGGAGGACACTGGCAGTGGCTATTCTTCTGATATTACGGCAACCATTGCAGACGGCGTTTACCAGACGGGCAGTGATCTTGCTGCTGCTGTTGAAAAAGCTTTAGAAACCGCCTCTGCTGCAAGTGGTAACAGCAAGGATTATGTGGTATCCTTTAACTCAAATACCAGCAAACTTGAAATCCAGGAAGCAGGAACCCTGACCAATCTAAAAATGAGATGGGATCAGGCAACATCCAATGCAAGAGATATTCTGGGCTTTACAAGCAATACAGAAGCCATTACCACACCGGCAGGCTCCTCCTTGAACGCATCCATCACTGTTGATGGCGTAGAGTATCAACGCACAAAGAATACAGGAATAACAGATGTTGTTTCAGGTATCACCCTGTCTTTGATCGGGGCCGGAACCACCACTATTAATGTGACAGAAGACACCTCGGCCATTAAAGGACACATCACCTCTCTTATTACCGTGTTTAACGATATCATCACTGAAATCGATGCCAATGATGATTTTGATGAAGATACCGAGGTCTGGGGATCATTGGCAAAGACCCCCTCCATCAGAAACGCAAAAGATATTCTTCTGTCTATTCTTGGAACATCAATTGCAGCAAACGATACGATTCAAACCTATTTTGACCTTGGTTTTGAAGTTAACAAAGATGGATCTGTCACCCTTGATGAGTCTGTTCTGGATAGCAAGCTTACATCTAATTATGCTGAACTTAAAACCTTTTTTATCGGCACCACTGCCGGAACCGGTGTCACCGGCATGGGTGATCTGTTAAACGATCAGATAAGAACATATACCCAGTCCAGCGGTTTAATAGACGCCGAGGCAAATGCCATTGAGGACAGGATTACCCGAATAGAAAAACAGATAGAAAGCGATACTGAACTGCTGAATAAAAGATATGAAACCATGGCAACGCAATTTGTTCGTTTGGATTCTTATATGAGACAAATGGAATCACAGCAAAATTACGTCAGCCAGATTTTCAGTGCAACCGAAAAGAAAGAATAAAGGAATTAATTCTATGGTTCATGGCAACGCGCTTAATTCATACCACAAAGCACAGGTATATGATGAAATGGACCCCAAAAAACTAATACTGATGCTTTATGAAGGAGCAATCAAACGAATTGTTCTTGCAAAAAAAGGGATAAAAAAGGCTGATCCAAAACAAAGAGGTGAAAACCTTGGCAAAGCCATAGCCATTATTTCCGAATTAAATGCCTGCCTTGATCCGAAAAACAATACTGAAGAAATTATCTTTTTACGAAGCTTTTATACAGCAATGCTGATAGAATTACCAAAAGTCAATATCACAGGAGACATTACCACTCTTGATCGGGCAATGAAATATCTGACAGAGTTAAAACGGATATGGGTAACAACTGTGATCAACGCGACAGATCAGGAACAGCAGCAAAAGCTTAAAAAAACAGAACCCTTAACAAACCATGGTTTGAAAAATTATACAGCAAGCAGCCAGACCCAGACATATCAAAACAGCTCCATTGCAATTTAACTTTGGAGGAAAGCCCATATGAAAAATATGCAAACCATATCAAACATAGAAGATTGCTTTGACCGGTATGAAAAAATCCAGGCCCGGCATCTTGAAGCCATGGAAACTCAAAGCATGCCGGACCTTGAATGTATGACTCAGGAACGTTCTGATCTCTTTCAGACACTGATCGCACAAGTTGAGTCTTTCATATCCGATGCTGGCACGCGCCATGGATCAGACAGCCTGGCAACGTTGAGCAAATTCGAAAACAGGCTTGAGTCAATGATGATGCTTGACGATAAGATAAAAATTGAAATAATAAGGCATAGAGAAGATCTTAAAATCCATCTCACCCGTATGAAAAAGGGAAAAAACGCAATGAACGGCTATAAAAATGCTGTGTCAAGCTCCCGGACTCCACGGGTATTGAGTATGAACAGATAAAAAACTGTTACAGGGAGGTAATAGAAATGAATGTGTTAAGTAATGCACAAGTAAACATGGATGTCGCTGGGGCAAAACAGGCACCTGTTGTATTAAAAACAACCGATGTTCAAGTGACAGAAGCCGGCCAGCTTGATCTTTCCAAGGTCTTAAAACCATCTGAAATCAAAAAAGAAGATGTTGAAGCCATGGTCGATGCACTAAAAGACCTGACACAAACCCTTCAGACCAAATTAAATTTTAGTGTTGATGCAGGGACAAACAGCATTGTTGTCAAAATAATTGACAAAGGTACTGACAAAGTGATCCGGCAGATTCCACCGGAAGCCATGCTGGAACTTCAGGAAAAAATGCAGGATCTGACTGGTTTTCTTCTCAGCGAAAACATTTAATTTGGGCTGATGGCTATTGATTGGTTTCCTGTCTTTATTTTAAAAGCTGGTGCTGATGGGAGTATGAGCTATTCTGTAGAATAAGCTGAAGACCTTCTTTTCTTTTGTTGTTTATGACCAATGGTGCCATAAAATTTGCTGTCATTTTTTCAGGATTCCCACTGGGTATTGTCACGATAACAAAACAGGAAATCTCATCCTTTTCCAGATCCCAGGATACTAATTTTTCAATATCTGTTGTTTCGATAGTATAATCGGAAAAAATTTGAACCGGATCTAAAATTACAAAAGACAGGTTTGGATCATCCATACACTGGAACAATAAAAAGGGTATGGTCTCTTCTTTTTGCAAGACAACATACCGCTTTTTATCTCTAAATCCAGGAATTCCCAAGGGTATGTCGATTATCTTCTGTTCATCAATTTCGACTTCTCCGAATTGTCTTGTATTTATTTTCATTACTTCTTTTCAGGCTCCTTGCTTCCAAACAATTTTGCAGCTTTTGTAATATCGGATTTTTCACCCTGAGATGACAGAATATTCTCTCGTTGAATAGATTCATAGACTTCCTGTCTTAGCACTGTTATCTCCTTGGGCGCATCTATTCCAATTCTGATACTGTTTTTTCCGATTTCAACCACCTTGATAACAATATCATCCCCAATAATTATACTCTCGCCGATCTTCCGTGTTAAAATAAGCATAATCTTTTATAAGAAATCAACCAGACTCATATTAATGACCTTGGCTGTTGAATTCAGTGAAGCTTCATAGGCTGTCTGAATTGATGTTAAATTCATGATTGATTCCACAATATCCGCATCTTCTATCATAGATTTTCTTTCCGTAATTGTCAGTTTGCTTTCTGCATTCACCTGTTTTCTCACCTCTAATCTATTATATTTTATACCCACATCAGAAAGGGTTGATGTAATACTATTATAGTGTGTATCAAGCCGGGTCATTGTTCTACGGATACCATCCTCATCGTCATTTGATAGATATTCCTTTAGCTCAAACAAGGTTTCAAACAGTCCCCAGGTTACCTGCTTACTCTCCACAGGGGTTGATGCAATATCTTTCTGGTCAAAACCAAGGATTGAAGCTGCATTGGTAGAAACATTGGATCCAGTGCCCCATAAAATTTGAAAGTCTGACAATTTCCGCCCCAGTTCACCATCTTCTTTAATAGTAAATCTATGACTTATATAGCTGTAAGACACTTCATAGTCAACCCTGTTTCCTTCCTGCTCCGAAACATCTTCCATGGCATCTTCAATTGCCCGGGCAAGGGAATCCGGGTTTGAATATGTCCCTGGCGGAATCTGGGCTGTCAGCTCAGAAGTTTCATCTTTGCTGCTCCCAGAAAGAATTTCCTTAAAATTGATATAATCATTTGTTCCGGTTGTAATCGTAAAAAGAGTGACAGAATTATCTCCGACATAGCTGGTTACAGCAGTATCATCCGCAGTATTATCAAACCCTAATTGTGTTGAAGCGTTAATTGCATTATTGGTACCACTGTTCCACAGAAGTCTTAAATCCGTCAGACTGGTACTGTTTTCTTTAATGGTAAATTTTTGCGAAATCCGGCTATAGCTTACCGCATAGTCAATATTGTTGACTGATGCACTCTCCATGGACGTTTCTATATCACTGGCAAGCATATCCATATCATAATATGTGCCCGGCGGTATGGCTGCGCTTAACTGGCTTGACAGCCCGGCACCAATATTTTCCTGGAAATCAATAACATTATTGGTAAAATCAAAGGTTTTAAGAGCCACAAGAGAATCGCTGACCGGTGGCTTATAAGAAACATCCCCGTTAAATCCCAAATCCGGACCGATACTGTGATCATCTGATTCTGAAACAATGTCAAATTCAAGATAGCCCCCGCTGGCAGCTTCGGATTCCAGTGATATGACTATATCTGAAATGCCGTTTTGGTCTAGGTCCAAATCTACTTTTGATGCAGATCCGTCGATTTCCAATGGCAATCCATATCCCGGATCATTGAGTACCTTCCATCTGCCTTCGCCATTCCAGGTCAGCCGCAAAGGCGCTGTGCCAGATGGTTCTGGTGTATCATAGATGAGTGCAGCATCATTCACTACATTAACATTTACCCCTTCCTTGATAATGCCTTCAGTGTTCAATCCGCCGATACGGGGTGTTTCCCCGGATTCAAACAATAGATCAAATCCCATATAACCATCAAATCGACCATCATTGGCAATGGTAAATTTTTGTGCGGTTGAATCATAAGAGACATCATAATTAATTTCATACCCACTCTCTTTTGATGCCTGATTCATGGCATTCCTGACGACCACGGCAAGTCTTTCAGGGGCATAGGTCCCATCGGGAATCGTCCCTTCAAGTACAATCTTGGAATTCTCCCCTAATCCGGGATCCTCTCTGAAAAATATTTTATTATTAGTCCCATCAATCGTGATTTCATCTTCGGTGAGAACCTTTTTACCGCTCCGCCCAACCTGTGTGGTTGTTGCCTGGCTTGTCTTTATCGAAAAGGGAGAGTCATTCCCGTTGTAAACAACTGATGTGGGATTATTCTGATCATCATAGGTAAAGGTTCTGACATCTGTTTTTGTACCTGAAAAAATATAGCTGCCGTTAACCTGTATATTTCCCAGACTGAGAACCTGGTCAATAATTCCAGTTACCGTTTCAACTGCATCGGCCCTTTCAGACGTGCTCATCGAGGCATTGGCCAGTTGTGTGCTTAACAGTTTTGCTGTTATGATCTGATCAGATATGGATCGCAAAGCGCTTTCAGTACCATTTAACCATGTTTTGCCCATATCAACATTTTTATCCAATTGGGTAAGGTTTTCAATGGACAGTCTTAAATCCAGAACCTGGGCCAAACCAATGGGGTCATCAGACACACTATTGATTCTCTTTTGCGTACTGACCACCTCATTGGCATCTCTTAAATTATTTGTCAATGTATTGAGCCGATATTTTGAGGTGTCATAAAGGGAAATATTGGGGACCCTCATGGTTATTCTCCTTTTTTTATCTTACAGATATCAGTGTACTTAACATCTCATCTGCAACAGTCAATAGTTTGGATGCTGCAGAGAATGCATGCTGATATTTCATCAGCTGTATCATTTCTTCATCTAAAGAAACGGCAGACACCGCATCTCGTTGTTCTGTCATCTGGCTGACCATGATATCTGCAAATTCCCTTGACGTCTTAATGCTTCTCGCCTTTACCCCAAGCGTTCCCACCATGGTGTTATAATAATCATCCAGACTGGATTCAACAATGCTGGATTGCGCCTCACTGCCCCGGATAAATTCCCAGTGCTTCATTGTAATACTCTGATCCTGAATATCTGCCATGGCAATGGCATTCTCATTATCTCCCTGGGTAATGGATCCTGTTGTACCATCAACTTTTCCAGCAGCAATATATTTTGTATCACCAAGTTTATCATTGATTTCCATATCCACGGCTTTTGATCCATTAAAAAATGTATTTATCCCGGCCGCTGCCATTATCCCGGCAGACGGGCCTGATGAATCATCGCCAAACGCATACTGGATATCATTGGCGTCGTGTTTGAGCAGGTCGAACCGGACAGAACCATCTCCAGTGACTTTTTTAGCAAAATTAATTTCAATATCCCCCACACCATTACCATCTAAATCCACTTTAAACCCATTATCATCTCCTCCGGCAGGCAATATCTGTGCAACGCCACCTGTGGCATCGTTCAATATCCCCCAGTTTCCAGATGTCCGGACCAATTGGAAATCAAGCGCTTTAAAATCTAAGGCTGTCCAGTCGAGAACCGTTATTGCAGTGTTCTCTTTGCTGAAACCATTTGCACCGGAATACTCCAGATTTTCAATATTAAAATATTTATCAGAACTTTGCAGTTTTAATTGATTCTCAGAGGTCACGGTGGCTTTCATTCCACCAGCCATTTTATTAAACTGATCTTTAAAAGAATCAAGCGTCCAATGCCAGTCCGACATCAACTCACCTGTAGATTTTCCAGATGCTGTTGTTGAAACAGGAATCCCGGATTCATCTGTGGTAATGGTAAACACATCCCCTGCAAACAAAGTGCCGTCATAAAAATCCAATATCATCCCATCCAGTTTAACTTCCACGGGTGCAGCCGGTGTGCGCGGCGGGGTATGCCCTTTTATCTCAAAAGAGCCTGAAGATACGGATGAATACCATTCAATTGTCAACTCATCCACGCCTGTGGCAGGCTCACTCCCAATTTTTCCTCCTGAGATAACTTTAAAATGATAAATATCATTAATACTTTTAGCCTGCCTGAAAATCCTCAAGTCCATAGGATCAGCAACGCCTGAAGTGTCTGTATTAACGGTCAGGGTGTTTCCTTCCACCAGCATACCTTTGGAAATATCAAAAGAAAGGGTTTGTGACCCGTTTTCAACAATATTGACTGTTCCCACATCCTCAATGGTGAGAAGGCCTGAACTGCCGGTGGAATCTCCATTCTTATCCAGGCGTGTCCACTTGATAATTGCTTTATCTGAATATAATGAAGAGGTTGTAAAATTCCTGTATGTATTACCGGATTCTAAAAGATCATTTTCAGGATCACTGGCCCCTTCACCGGTTCCTGTTGAAACCACAAGTTTTGCATCATTTCCCACGCTGTCTGAAAAATTTGTAATACTGATAGGCGCCTCTATGGAAGAATTCTTTAGAATAGATACGGATTTACCGTTGCGGATAAAGGTATAGTCTGTACTTGAAATATCTGAAACAAGTTCATTGTAAAGCTGCTGGGCAAGTTCTATTTCACTTGTGCCGGTACCGCTGGACACTGCAAAACTCACGGTATTGCCGTCAAGATCAAAAGAAATGGTATCTCCATTAGTAAAATTGATAAAACCGTCTTCACCGCCCAGGGTAATGATTGAACTGCCGGTGGTTGCCGTTCCGGCTGTACCGAACAGGCCTGTATTTGCTTTTGAATCCGACTGGATGGACATCCCTGAATCTAAAAGGGCTGTTACAGTCCCGGTAATAACCGCTGCTGTTGTTGCACCGGCTGCAGTATAGGTACTTTCCGTTATAATGGCTGAAGTGCCGGTAACTGCTGTGGTAATAGTTGACGGCATACCAAAAGTAACCGTATCTCCACTGGTTGTCCAGGAATTATATGTTTCCACATCAGTCGCTCCGACTGTAAATTCAAAACTTGTATTTCCAACGGCTGAAGTGGAACCTGACAAAGATGTCAGATTAATGGTTGCATCATTTCCGGTATCGTCTCCGGCTTCTCTAAAGGTAATATTTGATCCATCTGTACTGCGTATAAGAATGGAGTCTGCCGTTGTTGTTCCCCATTCGACTGTAAATGGCTTACCAGCCAATGCCGTGGTCAATTTATTGTAAAACACAGTGGAAACCTCTGTCTGGTCGGTCACATCCAACACACTGGTAAGATCCACTGTAACAGTCGTACTTGTGGTTGGCACCCCATCTGATGTGACCTTAAACGTCACTGTATCTGTATTATTAAAATTTGAGAATGTATCTAATTGAATTCCTGTATTATCTATGACATCAAAATCCTGGACACCTAATGTGGCGCCCTTATCACTTGAAAATTTCAAACCGTCTGCATAAAGGTCACTGTCTAAATTCAGGGTATTAATTGCATTAACCGCTTCAACCAGCGAATCTTCAAATTGAATGGCAAGCGCTGCTGCGCCTGAAGTCGCCAGGCTTGAATCCACGACAAAGCTTTTATCATAGACATATCCGTCCACATATAAGGAATATTTTACCTCGTCTCCATCCTGGGCACTGGTTATACCAGAAATATCGAACTCGGCTTCGGTCTTTGAGGCATATGCTGTGATCCCGTCAATATTGTTTAAGCTTTCGGCTATGGATGCTGCAGACCTTTTTGCATCACCGCCTGAATCCTGGATTTTGATCTTATTCGTTCCGGTTGAACCGCCATAAATGGTGAGGGTCTGATCGGTCAGCACATTATCAAGAGCCGTTGTTGCACCACCAGACGATGTCCCCCAGATTTCTGCAAGTCGATCGCCATTTGTCTGGGTAACAATTTGATCCCCGATATAACCGCCATCAACAACGGTCAGTTCATACCGTGACTGGCTGGCTCCCGGAGCCATGCCCTGCCAGTTGGAAAGACTGGCCTCGGAAACACCCATGTCTATTAAAATTTTTCGAAATTCAGCTTCAGAAGTGGAATTATCCTGAGTCCACATGGTAAAATCTTTTGTATAATCGATTTTATCGCCAAAGTCATAGCTTGACAACCAACCGCTTTCATCGACTTTATAACTGCCTGTTAACTCTCCGGTAAAATACTCCAGGCCGACCCCCTGGGAATTTTGATAGTTTAATGCCCATATCATTTCCCTGGATAATTCATCAATCTGGGATCGATATTTGGGTATGACCTCATCCCTGATTTCCAGCCAGCCGCCAAGTTTACCGCCACTGATATTATCACTGATTTCAAATGTACTGCCAAAAGAACCCTGCCACATGACCTGCTGATTCTTCATGGTCAAACTATAGTTGTCCACGCCATTTACCAGGGTTGATCCATTTGCACCATTAATAATAAGCGAACCGTTTCCCTGGGTAATCACATCAACATTGATTAATTCGCCTAATTGATCAACCAGAGCATTCCTTTGATCCCTTAGATCATTTGCAGTTTTACCTGCTTCAAGACCCAGTATTTCACGACTTAAATCAGCAATCTGATCTGACAGTGAATTGATACTGGTTAAAGCAGATTCTATCTCAGACGTAATCTCTAAAGAAATCCGATCAAGATCTGAACTTAAAGAATTGAATCTATCTGAAAGCTTGATCCCCTTTTCATAAATCTGGACTCTTTCCGAAACGCCCAAAGGATTATCACTCAGATCATGCCATGCATTCCAATAGTCACTGATGATGCCGTTCATACTGGCTTCGGAGTTTTCATCAAAAAATCCTTCCAACACCTTCATATAGGATTCTGCTTCTTCAAACATACTTTGGGTCGATTTCTCATCTGTCAATCTGTTTTCAAGCAGCGTGTTCACTGTCTGTTCAACCTGCTGGACATTAACGCCTGTTCCAAACAAAAATCCTGCATACGGTGCCGGCCTGTTGCTGACATGATCTGCATTTTGTCTTGAATAGTTAGGGTTGTTTACATTGGCGATATTATGACCGGTAACATTCAGGCCATATTGCTGAGCTGCAATGGCTGATTTAGCAATATTTAAAGTCGAGGTTATTCCACTCATTTCCTACACCTCTGCATGGATCAAACAATTGGAATTCTTTGTGCTGGGCATGGTTCCTGTATGGCTGTATTGTGCTTGTTTGGAATTGTCTACAAATACAGACATGATATCATCGATCACCAATAAATATTCCTGGACATACTTTTTATTATCTATGGCCACCTGTTTTAATTCATCTTTTTCAATGTCAATGGCCAACTTAACCTGCCTGAATCTATTTTTTTCCGGTTTTGACAAAGGCATGACCCGAATCAGATAGGATATAGAAAAAGACCGTATATCCAGGTTATCAATATTTAATCGACCTTTCAGGCTGGTCAGGACCTCTTTTTTTACCGCTTGAATCTGGTCTGTAAGCTGTTTTTTCTGATCTGAACTTTTCCATAAAGAAGTGACATCCATGCTAACAATATATTCGCGTTCCTCTTTTAACAGGTCATTTATCTGTCGATACAAAGAAAGTTTTTTATTGAGCAGGTTTTCAATATTCGCGGTAAAATTTTCCATGTTGACTCCTTTTTGCTTTCAGATCCTGTTTTGCTGGGATCTGCTTTAAATCCAATCCATTGAATTTTTATAAAGGGAATTATTTTCCCTTTTAATCGCTTATGGTTCTATTAAAGAATTAAAATAGCAACAACTATGCCAACAACAGGTTTGATCAAATCGGGTTTCAGGAAAGAAAAAAAAGGGGGCTCTATTTTTTTAGATTTTCGTACAGATAGTCTTTTAACCCAATGGACGTTTCACCCTGGGATAATTTTTCAGCCATGGACTGGTCCTGCATGGATTGATAAATTTTGGTGGCATTGGAGTCCTTGAACAAGGCATTGCCCGGCAGAGACTGGCGCATGGATTTAATCATGGTATTTATAAAAATCGCTTCAAAACCGGCACAAGCGTCTTTTAATTCCTTATCTTTTGCAGAATCCATTGTTTTGGTTTTCACTTTGTCCAGATTTGCCTTGGACAGATTCTGATTCACAATATCAATATCCATAACGTCTCACTTCTCATTGGTGAAAAAAAAAGATTATATAATTAACAACTCTGCCTGAAGCGCGCCGGCAGCCTTAATACTTTGCAGAATACTGATCAGATCCTGGGGTTTAACCCCAAGAGAATTAAGTCCTCTGACCAATTCGCCGATTGTAGATGTACCCGGCAGATTCATGACATTCTCTTTAGTTACTTTGTCCGGGTTTTCATCAATGGTCACGGAGAGATCTCCATGGGCAATGGCCACTCTTGAAATGGTGACATCACTGCCCATCACAATAGTCCCTGTTTTTTCGTTAATCACCACTTTGGCAACGGTGTCGGGAATGACAGAAAGAGTTTCAATATCAGCTATAAATTCAGCGACGTTTTTCTGCCACATATTATCAGGCACCCTCAAGTCCAATGCACTGGAATCAATCACCTTGGCCACCCCATCTCCGATGGACGCATTAATTGTCTCTGCCATGCGTTTGGCAGTGGTAAAATCAGGACTGAACAATGAAAGGATTAATTTTCTTTTCCCATCCAGCTTAAAGGGAATTTCCTGTTCCACTGACCCTCCGTTCACAATCCTGGCCACCTGAAGATGGCTGTCTCTGTCTCCGGCACTGCTTGGCATGGCAAGAGCAACAGCGCCGCTGGCCAAAGCATAAATATTCCCATCTACCCCCTTTAAAGGAGTAACTAACAATGTCCCCCCTTTAAGGCTTTTAGCATCTCCTAAAGAAGAAACCACCACATCAATTTTATCACCAATCCTTGCAAAGGGTGGAATCTGGCTGGTGACAATAACTGCAGCAACATTTTTTACTTTTAAACTGGTTTTATCCACAAAGATATTCATCTTTTCCATCATATTGGCAAGCGCCTGTTTGGTGAAACTGACGCCATCCTTGTCTCCAGTGCCGTTTAACCCGACAATCAGGCCATAGCCAGTCAATTGATTGGAACGAATCCCTTTGATGGCTGCCAGATCTTTTATTCTTGCTGCATGGGCCTGTGAAAAAAGGAGGGTTGCCATAAAGAACAGGGTGGTCCAGGCCAATATCTTAAATCGTTTTATATCCTGCATGATGCATTCCTTTTTACCAGGGCCATAAATTATCAATCAACCGGGTACCCCAGCCGGGTTCCTGTTTATCCGCAAGAGCGCCTTTGCCATAATATTCAATCCGTGAATCAGCAAGAAAAGTCGATTTAACCCGGTTACTGGCAGAGATGTCCTGGGGCCTGACCACTCCGGATACAGTAATATACTGGACTTCATTATTCACCTTCATGGCCCGTCTGCCAAAAACACTTAAATTCCCGTTGGGTAATACTTCCGTAACCCTTGCAGCAATGGATGCCGTCACCTGGCCGGTACGGTCACTTTTACCCTCACCTGTCATGCTGTTTGTAAAATCCGTGCCAAGCAACTTGGTTTCACCGCCTAAAGAACTAAATATACTCTTATCTCCAAACATATTAATTGTGGGAATGCCTATATCCAAGGCGGTTTTTCGAGACGTCTCCGTATTTACATCCATACTGGACGAGGTATTTTCAATAATATCAACAATCACGGTATCGCCAACACGGGAGGCTGTGGAATCTTCGAACATTGACCCTTTTTCATTGGCCCACAATGATCCTTCACTTGCTCTTGGTGATGTAAATTGAGGTTGCAGCGTGGGTTCAGTGGGAAGGTCCTGTGGTGCCACAAGTCCGGTATTATTTGCCGGAGAACTGAAAAAACATCCAGCAAGCCCCAGAGACCCGACCAACAGACATAGCAGGCCTATTATTTTAAACACATGGTTTTTATTCATTTTTTAATATACAACCTCCACTCTTGATTTGTCTTTTACAATTCCCCTGACAAGTTCCCCTGAATTGAGGTTTTCAACTCTTACCAGATTATTTTCAAACCCATCTTCTTTGCAGATACCTGTTGTTAAAATCAGCAGATTTTCATTTCGAGCCACCAGGGTGACCATATCTCCTTTTTTTACTAAAAAAGGTTCACAAAGAAGACTTGCTTTCAGGTAATCTCCTTTTTTTATGCCTGTTTTTAAAATTTTTTTATCAATGGTTTGAAAGTTGCTGGTATAATCGCTGTCCAGATCGAAAATATTTTTCTTTTCAACATACAGATCTTCCCTGGGTATAGCCTCGCCTTTTTTGAAAGGCTTTGATGTATGAAGAACATCTTCATATATGGCTACAGATCCCTTTACAGTTGCCCGGTCAACTTTTTTACCATCAATCAGGAGATCTAAAAAAAATGACAAACGCCCCTTTGTATCCACCATATCTGCCGGATCAGCCCTGAAAACAACCTTACCTTGCGGGTAGACTTTAAGCCCCCTCACATCAAAATCTATCAATTCAAAATCTTTGTTGGGAAAATACTCAAAAAGAGATTGATTCACAAATTTCTGAACATCCTGTTTTGACACAACCTGGCTCAATCGTTTCACATAGATCCGGTCCGGCGATTTTATAATTGTATTTTCAGGCAGATACTTTTGTGACTGGATCATGGCAATAATTTTTGCCTTGCTAAAGGCCCTTATTTTATCCGGTTTAGGAGAATTACCCAGGCTCACTTTTTCCAATGCTTGTTTGAGAAAATCATTGGCCTCAATATGAGATATCTGGCCTAACAACACTTGTTCATGGTTCACAAAACTATTTTCATTGATCAAGATAATTACTTCTTGACCAGGACTTGACCCCTCAAAGGCAACACCCTCTCTTAAGCTGATCTGCCCGAAAAAAAGATTGGCCACAAACAAAACAAAGAAAAACTGAATATAGCGTTTTAAAAAAATCATTCTCATGGATTACCGTTTCAATCCTGTAGCCGTACTGAGCATGCTGTCAGCTGTCTGAATTGATTTTGAATTGGCTTCATACGCTCTCTGGCCTGAAATCAAAGCAACCAATTCTTCAACCACGCTGACATTGGATCCTTCAAGGAAATTATTCACCGTAGTTCCTGCCCCGTCCTGGCCAGGCGTTCTTTCTGTGGCATCACCTGAGCCTTCAGTGATTCTGAAAAGATTATTGCCCACGGCAAACAGCCCTGCCGGATTAACAAAGGTGGAAATCAAAATATTTTGCGTGGCAAGAATGGCTTCATCAGCACCGAATGCGGTCAGGGTGCCGTCATCTTGAACCGTGATGGTCGTGGTTTCAACAGGCAAGGATATCTCCGGCTGCAACCGATCCCCGGAGGCCGTCGTAATAAAGCCTTCACTGTCCAGGGTAAAATTGCCAGCCCGGGTATACAGATCTTCATCCCCATGGGTCACCTTGAAAAAACCTTTGCCCTGAATAGCTATATCCAGCTGATTATCGGTCTGGATAAAATCGCCCTGGGAAAACAATTTCTGCACACTGGTGGGTCTCACCCCGAAACCGATCTGAATCCCGGTGGGGACCTGACCGCCACCTGGCGTTGTCTGACCGGCGACCTGCATGGTTTTATACATGAGATCTTCAAAATTTGCCCGTGATTTTTTAAACCCGGTTGTGCTTGCATTGGCCAGATTATTGGCCACAACACTGGTTTGCATTTCTTGTGCATTCATGCCGGTAGCAGCTGACCAGAGTGATCGTATCATATTCTGTCTCCTATTTTTTTGTCCGATTTCATTATCTGAGTAATCCAACATTATTAATGGCTTTGGAATCCAGCTCATCAAAGGTCATCATTGATTTTGTATATGTTTCAAACATCCGGTGATAGTCAATCATTCGAACCATTTCTTCCACAACGCCGACATTGGCTTTTTCAAGAGATTTCTGTTCGACTCTGACTCGATCTGCTGCAATTTCCTGGGTGCTTTCTCCTTCAAAAGAGAACAGATTCTGACCATCTCTTTTAAGTTTTCTTAAATCACTAAAGGTCACAATATCCAATGTATCAATGATTTCTCCACTAAGGGTGATTTCACCGGCCTGATTAATCCCTAAGTCCTGTTCAACATTGGCGGCATTAATAGCAATGGCTCCACCCTGCCCCATAACCGAATTTCCGTTCTGATCCACCAAAATCCCATTGGAATCTAAAGTAAAATTACCATTTCGGGTATATTTAAGGCCTTCAGGGGTATCGATCTTAAAAAAACCCTCGCCTGAAAGTGCTAAATCCAAAGGATTGCCCGTTCTTATAATACTTCCCTGGGAATAATCTTTATTGATCTGTGCCTTGAATTTGTCATCAAAGCTGACACTGTCCTTTTTAAACCCGGTTGTATCTGAATTGGCAAGGTTATTGGAAACCACCTCCAATTTTCTTTCCTGCCTTAAACCTCCCTGAACCGGCCGAGTCATTTCAAGAATCATATATAATCTTCTCCTGTAAGGTTTGCCTTACACACCAAGCTTGCAATATGAATGCCATTTAAATCAAACCATATATTAAGAAACAATCAAGATTAAAAACAAACAAAACAAAAGCATGAAAAACTTTTAATATTCTTATAACCAATTGTTTTTTATAGTATTTTTTAATAATAGCTCTATCAGATCCACTCTAAAACAAAACAAATGTTTTTTATAAAAAAACATTTGGGCGCCAAAATATCAACATCAATTCGCTTTGGTTTTGACAGAGGTCAGAAATATTTTCCTATCCAGAATGATAAAAAATTTTATTCTTTATTTTAACGGTCTTTTTGAATTTGCAGAATAGACAAAAGCCAATAATTCTGCCACGGCCACATAAATTTGGGATGGAATTTCTTCATCAATATCAAGAGAGGACAATACTTCAATCAAATCCGGGTCATCTTTTATGGGAATACCATGTTTCTGGGCCAGTTCAATAATTTTTTCGGCAACTTTTCCCTGGCCTTTGGCCACCACGGTAGGTGCATCATCTTTTTTGCGGTCATACCGTAACGCAACCGCTTTTTTGGGGTATTCTTTATCCATATTGAATCACACCACTACATTCAACACTTGACCATCACCGGCTTTTACAAGGGACTCAATCAGGCTGCCAGGCTGAACTTCTTCTTTTTTTGCCAGGACACATTCAATCTGACGGACATGATATTCCCTGTCAGCCAATTGGCCTTTCAAATCAGGAATCAAAGACCTGACATAATCGCAGGTATCCTGATCACAAAGTAAAAACCGACCGGTAATTTCTTGTTTCAATATTGAAAAGTCTGCTCGCAAAGGTCCCAACCGGGTCATTTCCAGCAAAAAAGAGATAGTGATGAGCTTATCCTTGTCTTTACCACCTGATTTGGTTTTGTCGCCTGTATTGATCAAGAGTTGTCCGAACCGAAAAGCAGACTCACTGAAAATAGGAAATGGCAGCAAATATCTTCCCGTTTCTGAACTGCGATGATTGAGTAATTGAAAATTTTCCAGGCTTTCAGAAAAAGCGGCTATTGTTTTAAGGGCATCTGATTTACCTGAGCCAGAATTGAACCATTCTTTGAAAATATTGGCTTTGACATCCTGATCCAATAATACATTGAGCGCTGTTTTTATATCAATTGAAGATTTTTCATTCAATAATACCTGGGCGATTTTCTTTTCCATAATCAACCCGCTTTTATCGATCAACCGGGGTAAAAAATCAATATCGGGTTTGTCGGATTTCAGTGACATCTCCATTAACAGATTTTTAACCTGGGTCAATCGCGTTCCGGTAATATCAGGTATGGATTCATTTTTTGAAAAAAAACTGACAAGAGAGGTGATCTGGCTGGTTGTCATTTTCTGTCCAGGTCCGATCAACTTCAACACAATGGCATCTTTTTCCTGGACCACCTTGAGCACAACCTCTTCACCAGGGGTGAGCAGCATGGCTGTTTTTGCCACAAATATTTTCCCGTTGACCAGCAACTGAGCCTTCCCATGAGGCATCAAGCTGATAACCTTTGCGCTCACAACCTGGTTTTTAATCAATTTGGGAAGACTGTTTTTTTTGCTATCGTCCTTGTTGATGACCATCTCAGAGGATGAGATATGGACACCGGTGATCATCTATTGCTTTTCTCCATTTCAAGAAACTTTTTTTTAAGATCAATCACCATCTGGACTTCACCTTTGGGAATTGATAATTTTTGGGCAATCGTATCTGTGTCAAATTGCTGATCATGCATTTGAATAATCTGATGTTGCTGATCAGGAACCATATCGGCTGAATAATTTGAGTTTGCCGGATTAAAAGCGGGAGAAAGCACGGGAGAAACACGAGCAACATCATTGAGTTGTTCCACAAGTTTTTTTTGTTGGGTTTGGGCCCGGGATAAAAGAAGATTGATATTAATAATTCGGGTATCCAGGGCATTGTTGAGCTCTTTTAACAATTGTTTTTTTTCTTTGATCTGTTCGTCAAAACGGATGGCGGTTTTCCTGGCTTCTCTCACAAGGGGTTCAAGCATCTCAATGACACCTGATGCAGATCGGGATGCAGCAATACCATTGTCATTATCATCATCAAATTGAACTTGATCCATTGCACTGGAATTGAGAAATTTTATTTTTTTAACCAAAAGAAACAAAAAGACAACCAGAAAAAATTGGACCAAAAAAAGAATAGCAATCCAAAATTCATTTGAAAACAATTCAATCATATAGTTGTATCCACCAGCCTGCCGGTTGCATCAGGATCAAGCTCCAGTTCTTCTTGCTTTTTTTTCTTTTTTTCTCTTTCTTCTTGTTCACTTTGCTCATATGCATCTTTTTGTTTTTTTGCATTAAGCTTTTCCGGTTCTTCGAATTCTTGAACCGTTGACGTTGTTATTCGAGCATTGGCCTCAGCTTGAGCAGCAGCCTGCTCAGGAGACGGCTTGGGCGAATGTGCCTGGTGCGTCAATTCCTGCACTGCGCTGGACTGCTGGATGGTAACATTATATCCAGGTATAGTCGTCATTTACTCCTCTGTTAGCTGACCTTAAAGGTTTTAAAAATGACCCGGCTGATATATTCCGGGGGCAATACTTTTTTTAAGGTTGCTTCAACAATCTCCAACATACCCGCTTCAGTTGCTTCAGAACCATTATCTGCTAAAAGACGTTTGCTCAAAGAATCGTAAATCAAATCCCGATAGAATGACAGGTTGCTTGTAATTTCAAGATAAGCCCTTTGATCAGAATAATCAATAGAGATATCTGCTGTAATATAAGCCAATTCCTTGGATTGATCCGAAGTCAGTATAAGAAAATCTTTTAGAATCATATTGCCTGGTTTCTTATCAATCCTTTCTTTTTGAACCTGAATATTTACGGTTTCAATTTCAACCTCTCTTTGGGTATTAACCGGCACACGAGCAATGGGTGCTGGTTCGACTTCTGCGACAGGTTCTTGTTCCGGATTTGATGAAAAAAATAAAAAATAAGATGACGGAACAGCAATCCCCAGGACAATCAATGCAGACACACAGGCAATCACCAGCTTTGATTTTGCCCAGGCAAAACTAATTTTTCGTTTTTGTTTCTTTTGCTTGTTTTTCTTCTTTTTTTGAGATTTGGCTACAGGCTCATCATCTCCTTCCAGAACGACCTGATCCTCGTCTTCATCATTGTCATAATCCTCGTTTTCAAGGATATCTTCATCATCAAATCCATCATCGCTTTCCAGAATATCTTCATCATCGAAAGAATCATTAAGGTCATCCCCCAGATCATCTTCCATCATGTCACCGAGGACATCTTCATCATCCTGATCCGCTGCCATTAAAAGCGTATCAATATCATCCTGAGAAATAAGGATATCATCTTCTTCTTCATCCGATTCCATTAAAAGCGCATCAATATCATCCTGACTGACATCTTCTTCTTCGTCAAAATCAAGGGCCGTCACATCATCTAACTCTGAGTCCGAAAGGTCCTCAGTATCATCCAAATCAAGCAGATCATTGTCTAATGAGACCGTTTCATCCAGGGACATATCTGCTAAAGGGTCTTCAGGTTCTGGCTCAAGATCAACAGCTGATTCATCATCTGCCAAAGGATCTTCGTCCAGTACAACAGGTTCATCAGGAGGAGCAGAATCAAAATTTTGAATCAAATCATCAATGGTTTCCTGGGCAATAAAACAATCCTGGACATCCATGGCCTCTGATTCATCAATCACATAATCATCTTCTTCCATATCAGTTTCATTCATTGAAGGAATACTGTCTGCAACCGGATCAGGTTCGGACTCTGGTTCATCTTCAGCAACAGGTTCCACTTCCGCCACTGGTTCTGGTTCGGCTTCTGGTTCAGGTTCCCCTTCATCCATTGTCTGGGACTCAACCTCACTTTCCTGTGTCTGACCGCTCATCAAATTATTAATATCATCCTGGGAAATCATTTCAAAATCATCGCCATCCAAATCTTCTTCAAGCTCAGGATCAAAATCCACAGGCCCATTTGAGTTCATCATATTGTCAATATCGTCTTGAGAAAGTTCGCCCGATTCATCATCGACAGCATCACCCGTATCAAGTTCTATTGGTTCATCTGTTGCTGAAGAATTCATCAAGTTATCGATATCGTCCTGGGAAATCAGTTCCATATCATCACCCACATCTATATCCACTTTTGATTCCGAAGCTGAATCACCAGAACCATTTGAATTCATCAAACTGTCAATATCATCCTGGGAAAGTTCGCCTAAGTCATCATCTGCATCATCAGTTGAATCATCTGGTGAAATCAGATCTTCTGCTTCTTCAATGGATGAGGAGTCCAGAAGCTTATCAATATCATCCTGGGAAATTAAACTTTCTTCTTCTATAGTTGAATCAGACATATATTGACCTCATTTTTAATTATCGTAATCTTGAAGCCTGGCTTTTAATTTGACTAGAACCACTGTATGAATCTGACATATTCGCGATTCAGTCAAGGTAAGGACTTCACCAATCTCTTTTAAAGTTAACTCATCATAATAATAAAGAGAGACTACCATCTGTTCTTTCTTGCTCAGGGTTTTAATAGTCTCAGCCAGAACATATTTAAGTTCCTCCTGATCAAAACAATCGGCAGGATTATCAAGTCCTTTAATACCGGACTCAAATCTTGTTTGTGAATAGGTATCATTTTTCTTTGTTTTTATAAACTCGTCCAGGCTTAAAACAGATGCACCATGAATATTGGTCAGCATATCATGATAGGCCTGAAGACTGACGCCAAGCTCTGCACAAATTTCATCATCCGTGGCAGATAATCCTGTCTTTCCTTCAACCGCTTTCACAGCCTTGGTAATATCCTGAATTTTTTTTCTCAGAGACCTCGAATAGGTGTCCATACTTCTGAGTTCATCAAGAATAGCGCCTTTTATCCGGTATTGGGCATAGGTTTTTAAACTGACATGTTTAGATGGGTCAAACTTATCCACCGCATCAATCAAGCCAAGTGAGCCTGCTGAAACCAACTCATCAAAAAAAACACTGGATGGAAGACGCATGGCAAATCGTGCTGCAATGTGTTTGACCAGATAAGCATACTCAACAATGCTGTTTTCGCGCCATGAGTCGCCTGGAGTTTTATTTACCGGATACTTTTTTTTCATATGGCAATAAGGTTCTCCCTCAGGTTGCCGCCTGAAATACTTTACTCATAAAAAAAGTTAAATTCCCGTTTGAATTGGTTTTAGAGGAATGATTCTCAAGATCAGCCGCTATCTTTTCTATGGCTTTTGCCGCTATTGAATCTGGGGCATTATCCATTATCAGGCTCCGTTTTTGAACTGACAATTGTAATTGTCTGTCAAAAGGAATATAGCCTGCATATTCTAACACAACATTTCCCAAAAATTTATCCAGAGCATTGCTCAAAGACGCATACACTCTTTTAGCGTCACCTTCGGAATCCACCATATTGACGATCAGCTTAAAATATTTTGTCCCATGTTCCTGGGACATGACCTTCATCATGGCATAGGCATCGGTAATAGATGTGGGTTCTCTTGTTGCAATCACAATGCATTCGTCACAGGCTGAATTAAAATACAATACATTAGAGGAAATACCGGCTCCGGTATCCACCAATATAATATCTGCCAGGTCTGCCAGAGTTTCAAACTCACTGAGCAAGTTAAGTTTTTCACCTTCATTGAGCTGGGTCATATCGGCAAATCCTGAGCCACCCGGAAGGATTTTAATTCCATGATCTGATTCTACCAACACTTGTTTTAATGTTTTTTCGGAATTGATTACATGCCTTATACTATATTCAGGCCGCAGGTTAAAAATAATATCAATATTGGCAAGTCCCACATCAGCATCAATAATAACAACCCTGTGTCCTTTACGAGTCAAAGCAACCGCCAGGTTTCCGACAAGGTTGGTTTTACCGACACCTCCCTTTCCACTTGTCACTGCGATTACCCTTGGTAATGGTTTTCTGCCTGATCTCATATTAGAGCTTCTCCTTGAAAGCGCCCTGGTTTTAACAGCCTCTCGAAGTCCTTTTGCTTGATCCAACTTATTATTTCCCCCTAGGGTCTGGTTCCCAAAATAATTTTTAACAACTGCTGTTTGTCGGGAACAATAAGATCCTCAGGAACCCTTTGTCCGTTTGCGATCAATGAAACAGGCAACCGCATCGCACTGATCTGATCCAATATTTTACCGCATCTTTTTGTTTCATCTATCTTTGTAAAAACTATAGTATCCGGGTTAAATGCACTAAATGCAGATGCCGCGTCTTTCATAATAATCGATTCAGATGTAACACTCAAGACCAAATGAGTAGAAATTCTGAAATCAGTTTTGATCAAGCCTAATATCTCATCGATTTTAGGCTTATCCAGATGACTGTGACCGGCAGTATCAATCAAGACCATATCCATGGATCGCATCCGGTCCAACGCACAGGCAAGATCCTGTGAACTGAAAGCCGGAACACAGGGCAATCCCATAATGGATGCATATGCTTTGAGTTGTTCAAATGCGCCAACCCTGTAATTATCAATGGAAATCAAGCCGACTTTCATTTTTTTTGTAAAACTTAAGTTTGCAGCAAGCTTGGCTATAGTGGTGGTTTTGCCTACCCCTGTTGGACCGACAAAAGCGGCCACATGAGGAACGCCGGAATGATTATCCCGATTAAAGTAATCCTGGGTGGCAATCTGATCCAGACATAATCGCATCACCTGTTTTTTTAAGGATTTAATTTTTACGCCCGGGTCAGCAGTCTCGTCCATAAAGTGGCTGGCTTTTTGAATAATAAAACTTGCCAGATGTTCACTTACACCGGCCCGCAATAAAGATGCCAATATTCCAACAGATTCAAAATGGTTGCACACCATATTTCGCATTCCGTTTCCAAAACCGGCAATGGATATCATATCCTTGATATCTGCAATATCATCTTTTATAGAAGCTGCCAATGTTTCATCTTGGTTGGATTCATTTGGCTTGAATTCATTTTGCCTGATTCCATTTCTTTGGGGCGTTCTATTTTGATATTTACGGGTTTGGGTCTTATAATCACTATCCAACCAGTCAATTGCATTTTTCCTGGTATCTTTTCTGAAATCGATATTTGAATCAACCATATCCGGAATAGCTGCTTCAACCTCAAACATCTGCTTTCCATAGGGATCACGAGGTTTTCGTGGAATTTTTCGGGTATTGAGTATCATGGCATCTGAACCTAATTCCTCTTTGATACTCGCAATGGCCTGTTGAATATTACTGGCTTTAAATACTTTCCTGTTCATTCTTCAAACTCACCTTTCCACTTGCCTGTAAATTAATATCATCCACTATCTCTGCATGTGAGACAACAAAAACAGTGGGTAAAGACGGTTCTATCAGTTTCCTTAAATGCCTGCGAAGAGCAGGAGACGTCATGATAACCGGCTGTGTATTTAATGCAATCTGATGCTCGACCTGTTTTGAAACTGCCTTAACAATCTCTTCAATCAACTTTGGATCCAGTGCCAGGTATGACCCATGTTCGGTACGTTTGATATTCTTGGTTAAAATTTCTTCCAGGTTCCGATCAAGGGTAATCACCTGCAATACTTTTCCTTCTTGAAGATAGGGTGTCAACATCCCTTTTGAGATACGCTGCCGGATGTATTCGGTCAACAGATCCGGGTCTTTTCCCATGGGGGCATAATCTGCCAGGGTCTCAACAATGGTGAGCAGATCCCTGATAGAAATTCTTTCTCTTAATAAATTTTGAAGTACTTTCTGTACAACCCCCAGACTAAGCAGACCCGGCACCAATTCTTCCACTGCTTTTGGATTGGTCTTGGAAAGGTTATCCATGAGATGCTGGACATCCTGTCTTCCCAGAAGATCATGGGCATTGTTTCGGACAATTTCAGTCAAATGAGTGGCAATGACCGTTGAATTATCCACCACGGTATACCCGGCAAATTTGGCTTCTTCTTCCCGGTCTGTGGGAATCCATTTGGCCGGCAGATGAAATGCCGGCTCAATGGTATCAATTCCTTCAATTTCTCCGGCAGTTCCGCCAGGGTCCATGGCAAGGAAATGATTGACCATCAATTCGGTTCCTGCCGCCTCAACCCCTTTGATCAGCAACCGGTATTGTGCAGGATTCAGGTTTAAATTATCCCTGATATGGATGGGAGGAATGATAATACCCATCTCTGTGGCAAACTGCCGCCGGATGGCCCGGATTCTTCCCAGCAACGTCCCATCCTGCTGTTTATCCACCAATGGGATCAATCCATATCCCACCTCAAGTTCAATGGTGTCCAGATTGAGCAGATGATCCACATCCTCTGGGGCGCCGGTTGCCTCTTGTTCAGCCATGGCCTTTTCATCTGCTTTTTTCTCAACCTTAGCTGTCTCTTCTTCCTTTAAAAAATACCAGGCCATGGTTCCCATGACCAGTCCAAGGGTCATGAAAGGGAAAGACGGCAGCCCGGGAATAAGACCCATGGAAAAAATAATCACTGAACCGATAAAAACCGGGGTGGCGCTTGAAAAAAGATGTTTGGCAAACTCTTGTCCCATTTTCATATTTGATCCGGACCGGGAAACCAGAAGGCCTGCCGCAGCTGAAATCAAAAGTGCCGGAATCTGGGACACCAGACCATCACCAACCGTTAAAAGCGTATAATTGGCTAAGGCTTCTCTCATTTCCATGCCCTGCTGCAGCACACCGATAACAAATCCGCCCACAATATTGATCAAGGTAATAACAATACCGGCAATGGCATCTCCCCGGACAAATTTGGACGCGCCATCCATGGCACCATGAAATTCAGATTCTCTTGCAATGGCCAGACGTCTCTCTCCTGCCTGTACTTCGTCAATCATACCGGCATTCAGGTCTGCATCAATGGCCATCTGCTTTCCAGGCATGGCATCCAGTGTAAAGCGGGCAGCCACTTCTGCAATCCTGCCGGCACCCTTGGTGATAACCATAAAGTTGATCAAAACAAGGATAATAAAAATTACCAGGCCCACCACATAATTACCGCCAACCACAAAATTTCCAAATGACATAATAACAGAGCCGGCCGCCTGGGGGCCTTCCGATCCATGAAGAAGAATCAAGCGGGTGGATGCCACGTTCAAAGACAGTCGAAAAAGCGTTAAAACAAGGAGCAGCGAAGGAAAAATTGAGAAATCCAATGGGGTTTTGGTATACATGGTGGTAATCAGGACAACAATGCCCAGAGAGATATTCAAGGCCAGAAAAAAATCCAGAACAATCGGGTGCAGCGGCAGGACCATTGCCATGAGGATGCCGATAAAAGCAACAACCATCAAAATATCAGATGATTCTCTTTTTAACCCAGCTATTACTGAATATCCACTTGCTGCCATTGAATCTCCCAATCTAAATATTGATGCTTACCTTGACACTGTCTGCCAAATTATTGCCGCTCAGGTTCCCTTTATTTTCCCTTTAATTTGTACACATAAGCCAGTAATTCCGCTACTACCTGGTATAATTCCGATGGAACTTCTTCTCCAATATCAACACTACTATACAAATTCCGGGCCAAGTGTTTATCTTCAACCAGAGGGACATCATTTTCCCTGGCTATTTTTCGAATATTTTCAGCAATAGACCCTGCCCCTTTGGCAACAACAAACGGTGCATCCATCTGGTCCTTATCATACCTTAATGCAACGGCCAGACGGGTGGGGTTGGTAACAACCACATCTGCATCCGGGACAGCAGCCATCATCCGTTTTCTTGCTGCTTCATGCTGGAGTTGTCTGATCCTGGATTTGACAATAGGATCACCCTCGGTCTGTTTGGTTTCATCTTTTACCTCTTTTTTGGTCATCTTCTGATCATCTAAAAATTTCCATTTCTGGTAAGCATAATCCAGTATGGCGACAATGATCATGATCAGACAAACCTTGATAAAAATCCAGAAAGCCTCCTTGACAATAAATAAAAGAATATGACCTATGCTGTAATCATAGAGTTGTGCGATTTCACCAAGCTGGCTCTTTATGGAATAGTAAGCCACCATGGAAATCACAGCAATCTTTAACATGGTTTTCACAAATTCCATCACCGCTCTTGAGGTAAACTTTTGTTTAAACCCTTGAATGGGATCAAGCTTGGAGAACTTGGGTTCTATGGCTTTCCAGGATACTGCAAATCCCACCTGGGCAACATTGGATAGCAGGGCAATCAAGACAATAGCCAGCAGAGCGGGTATAATCGCAATCAGTATTTTTTCAATATGGAAGGCTAAAAGCCTTACCATTTCCAACCGAGTAAATATTGGGATGGTTGTAAAATTTAAATTAAAATGAAAAACACTTAACAAATTTTTATAGATATGAAATGCAGACGCGTATAATGCAGTTATACCTGCCATAAGAACAAAAACAGATGGAATTTCAACACTTTTCGCAACCTGGCCTTCTTCTTCTCTGGCCTTGGAAAGTTTTCTATCCGATGCGTCTTCTGATTTCTCTCCGCCACTTTCCGGATCTTCAGCCATCTTCTCTTATCCCCCGCCTGCATAAAAAAGCAAGGTCATTAATAATTGCTTGAATTGACCAATATAGTTTTGGGTCATGACGACTATAATCTGAAGGGTCAGGCCAAAAAGCAGGAGTCCTGCAACAATTTTTAAAGGAAAGGCGACTATCATGACATTCATCTGGGGTGAAAATTTTGACACAAGACCAAATGCCGTACTGACAAATGCCAATGATGCAATCACGGGCGCTCCGATTTTTATGGCCAATACAAAAAGCTGACCGCCAAGATCCAGGATTTTAACCAGCACGGCTTCCTGCATCATAAAAAATCCCATGGGAACCAGCTTAAAACTCTCAATCACGGCCATAAAAATAATATGATGACCGTTTAAAAGTAAAAAAACCACCACGCAGACCCAATACCCCAGCTGATCCATAATAGAAACATTGGATCCGGTCTGGGGATCCACCACGTTGATCATGGCAAATCCCATCTGGAATCCGATAATCTGGCCGGCAAGCTGGACAGATCCAAAAAACATCCGCAAGCATATCCCCAGACTCAGACCGATCAATAATTCTGCCATGATCAAAAGCCCTGTCGCCGGGACACTCATGGGAAAAAGATTAAGATCCACATGGACAATAGAATAAAAAAGAAGGGAGGTCACCAGCGCAAACCCGATTTTAAGCTGGGTTGGAAAAACAGAAGAAGAAAAAATAGGGAACATGAAGATAAGAATACTCAGCCGAATCAGAACCAGCAGATAGGTCCGAAATTCCATCGGGTCAATCACATTAAGAATATCCATTGGGCCACCTACCGGATATACATGGGAATATTTTCAATGATATTGACGGTAAAAGAGGTTATTTCTCCAAGCATCCAGGGAGCTGCAAACAAAAGCCCTAAAAAAACAGCAATGATTTTAGGCACAAAGGTCAGGGTCATTTCCTGAATCTGAGTGACTGCCTGAAAAATACTGATGATCAAACCGGCAATCAACCCAAGTCCCAGCATGGGCATGGAAAGATAGATGGTCAGCATAATGGCTTGTTTGGCAAATTCAACAACAAATTCAGGGGTCATGGTTATACTCCAAAACTTTTTAACAAGGAACCGGTTATAAGGTTCCACCCGTCCACCAGAACAAAAAGCATCAATTTAAATGGTAAAGAGATCATAACCGGCGGCAGCATCATCATCCCCATGGCCAGCAGAACAGAGGCCACCACCATATCAATGACAAGAAACGGAATATAAAGAACAAAACCAATGATAAACGCTGTTTTCAGCTCACTGATCACATAGGCTGGAATCAACACCAGCAAAGAAACATCATCCCGTGTCTCAGGTTTTTGAATATCCGCCTCTTTGACAAAAAGCGCCAGATCATTTTCCCGGGTATTGACTAATAAAAATTTTCGAATCGGTGATTGTGCCTTTTCAAAGGCCACATCATAAGTAATCTGACGCTCAAGATAAGGATTCAAAGCATCTTTATATATTTCCTGGGCCACCGGCTTGATGATAAAAAAAGTCATAAATAACGCCAGCCCCACAATCACTTGATTCGGCGGACTTGACTGGGTCCCCATGGCCTGTCTTAAAAAATGGAATACAACTATCAGCCGCGTGAACGGTGTCATTAAAATCAAAATAGCCGGTGCCAGGGCCAGAATAGTCAACAAGGCAATTATTTCAAGGACAACTGCTACTTCTTCAGGTTCTGTTGCTGTTTTAACATTGAGTTCCAAAGAAGGAATGGGAAATTTCACTGCCGCATATGAAACCCCGGCGGAACAAACCAATAAAAGCAAAACCAGACCAATGGTCTTGAGCCTTAAAAAAGATGTCAATGAAATCTTCTTCATTGGTTTTGCTCTTTTGTTACCACATCGTTATCTTTATTTTGTAAGGAACGGCCTAATTTTTTAGCTAAAAAGTCTGAAAATTGAAAGGTCTGGACGGGGTTGTCATCTGAAAGATTAATCTTTTGATCTATTGATGAAATTTTTGAAATATTAGACGGGGTCACTCCCACAAGCAGGGTCTGGCCTAAAACATCTAAAAGAACCAGTTTCTCTTTTGGGGAAAGATGATGAACCGACAAAATCTTGATAAAATCCTTATGGCCTTTAACACCCTTTGCCTGGGAAAATTTTTTAACCAGGTAAAAAGCAAAAATAAGAAGCGCGAGAACAAAAAATAACATACCAAAGGTTCTGGCAAAGGCAAACCATATATCAGGTGTATTACTCATTCTCTGCAGCCAAGGATTTCACCCGGTCAATAGGAGTGATCACGTCGGTCAGACGAACGCCGAATTTCTCGTTCACCACCACCACTTCACCCCTGGCGATCAATTTCCGGTTGATATAAACCTCTAAAGGTTCACCGGCAAGCTTGTTCAGCTCAATAATGGAACCCTGCCCCAGTTGAAGGAGATCATTGACAAGCATCTTGGTTTTACCCAATTCAACAGAAAGCTCTAAAGGGATATCCAGAATAAAATCCAGCTCCCTTTCACCACGCTCATGCTCGACTGCCTCATCAACAGCTTCAGTCTTTTCTGCTTCTACCTCTGTCTTAGTGCTCTTATTTTCTTCGGCCATGTTTATCTCTCACAATCGGTTAAAATTTTCTCGTTGACTTGAAACGCCTGAAACCCTCGTTGTACACCTGCATATCCTCTTAATTTTTCCAGACCGTTTATATAAGAGATCAGGGGGTCACTGGCGTCACGATCCAGTTGGATCACATCCCCTTTTTGCATATAAAGCAATCGTTCTCCGGTAATTTCCGTTCTGCCCAATTGGATTTTAACATCTACTTCTGATTCCAGAATAATTTCTCTGATCCGCCGTCGCCAGTTGATATCGATTTCTTCAGTTTCAGCCTGGACACCGGAAGCCAATTTATGTCTCATGGGCTCAATCATGGAATACGGGTAGCAGACAACCAGATTACCGGCTGACTGCTCCAGCTCAATCTCAAACCGGGTCACGATCACCAGATCTGTGGGCAAAACAATCGCTGTAAACTGCGGGTTCATTTCCGAACGGATCAAGGTCGCTTTAACAGGCTCTATCGGAACCCAGGACGCTTCGACATTTTTCAAGACAGCCACAACTGCTTTTTTAACCATGACCTCTTCAATGGTGGTAAATTCACGCCCCTCCACCCTGGCTTTCCCCAGGGCTTCTCCACCGAAAAAAGTATCGATCAGGTTATAGACCAGCTGACTTTCAAAAACAATCAGTCCATGTCCCCTCAACGGGTCCATCCTGAAAACATGAAGGCTTGTGGGAACGGGAAGGCTTCTAACAAATTCAGAAAATTTTAATGTGTCAAAAGGGTTGGCACTGACATCCACATTGGTGTGCAGCAACGAGGACAGAGTGGCCCGAACTTCCCTGGCCAGACGTTCATTGATGACATCAAAGGTAGGCATCCTTGCCCTGACAACTTTGTCCTGACTGGTAAAGTCATAAGCAATGATACCTTCAACTGCTTCAGGCTTTGCTACATCGGCTTCGGTCTCAATTTCTCCCGAATCCAATCCGTCTAATAGACTGTCAACTTCATCCTGTGATAGTATTTCACTCATAATTGAATCACTGCATTATAAAATATGTAAAATAAACGTTTCTGACCGTGGCTTTTGGAAAAAGTGCATTAATCCGCTCAAGCAGATTATATTTAAGCATGATTTTTCCTTCAGAATTTCTTAATTCCAACCAGGTTGTATTTGCCACCTGCTCTGTAACAATCTTTCTTATTTGGTCTTCCATGGTATAAATTTGTTTTCGATATCTTGCATCTGTCAATTCCAAAGATAATTTCAAACTAAGTTTCCCCATGGTTGAACTTGTTTTCAATGCAATCCTTTCAAATGGTTCAAACTCAACAATATCATCAAAAAGGATCTCTTTTTCCCCGGCAGGTTTGCCCTGAATCTCTCCTTGAACAACCCCCGCCTGCGGTTGAGTAATATCATCCGGGTTTGATTTAAATACAAAAAACCAGAGAACCAGTGCAAGACCGATTAACAGAGCAACAGAAACGGCAATGATGATAATTGTCCGGGTTGATCCAAGGGCTTTTTTAAACACATCTTTTATGGGTGAAATAATTTTATTTAAAAAAGATGTTTTTTTTATCTCTTCTTTCTTTTCTGAAACCTCTTCTAGAGAGTCATCTAAGATATCAGACATATGGTCATCAAAATCATCTTCCATCTCATCAAAGGTATTGTCAGCCAAAACAGCTCCTGATATTAAAGGTTAATTGGTGTTGCTGGTTATATGAAAAGCAAGCCTTGTGCCAAGCATGTCATGTTTTTTAATTGATCAGACTCTCATTCAAGAAGATCCGCTTAAAAGCAAGTATAAATAGTGTTCAAAGAATTTGCAAAGGATTTTATTTTGAACAAAAAACAAAAAAGAATCGGTAAGAATAGAAGGTTGCATGGCGGGGAGGCTTAAATATGTCATAAATATGACAGCGGACACAAAAAGCCGATAGCTCTTGTGCCCGCTGGTATGTAAATTAGCAGATTTATCGTTTCATCTGAATAACGGTCTGCATCATATCATCAACCGTTGTTACTATTTTTGAGTTAGCCTGGAATCCTCTCTGCTGGGTGATCAGAGAAACAAACTCTTCAGAAATATCGACGTTTGACATTTCAAGTGAGTTGGGAGCCAGAGTTCCAAGGCCGTTTTCACCTGGCTTATTGGTTATGGCGCTGCCACTGTCTCGGGTTTCACTGAACAGGTTTCCACCTTCATTGGAAAGGCCGAAATTATTCAAGAACCTGGCAAGTCCGACGCGGAAAAGTGGAATTAGTTGACCATTGGAATAGACACCTGTAATAATACCGTCCGTTGCCACATCAACCCCCTGCAGATCCCCGGCTGCATATCCGTCAGCATCCTGGAAAATGGTTGAAGAGGATTTTGAATACTGGGTACTGGACAAAGAATCATTTACGAAATTGGTCCCGTCATATTTGGTGCCAACATTCAGTGCAATATCTGTCTCTGTGGTACCGAATTCCCCGCCCAGAAAATCTGCAGTAAAACTATAATAACCAGATGTTTTTATTTTATCTTTTGAGATCGTTGTCCAGGCGGTTGAGCCCTTGATGTCAAAGGAAATTACACTTCGATCATTATACGGATGAGTACTGGTTCCAAACTTTAACGAATCTGCGAAAGTAAAAACAATATCATCATCATCTGAATCATTACCCGATCCGTCCAAATCTATAATCGCCTCTGTCTGATCTCCTTTTAATGTCGCATTTGCATACTCAACAGGAACCCTGTTGGGATCTGATGTAAACCTGAAAACATTAGTGTGTGCCAGTGTTCCGCCACCGGATGTCACATTAAATTCAATGTCATTGGTTAAATCTGCATCAAAATCAATGGTGATGCCTGTAGTAAAAGTACCATTGGTTGCTATGACAGCATTGGGATATTCTTCGGGAGGAGACGGGTCGATCTGGAATGAAATTGTCTGACCTCCGGTTGTGGTAAGGGTTGAACCGAATGTATACCGGATAACATTTGAACTGGCTGTATTCGTACTGTCATATATCTGTAGCTGCACCTGGGTATTGGTGCTTGCGCTAGTGATAACGGCAAGAACTGCGCTGGTAGCGGCGCCACCCGTGACCGTCCAGGAATCACCCAGCCATTGAAGGGTAACAGAGGTGGCAACACCCGCAGTTGTGGCCGTCATCATTGCACCCGTACCAATGGTTGATCCACCTGAAGATATGACACTCAATACCGGGTCATTGGTAGGAGAAAAGGTAAAGGTCTCGGATATAAAATCAGCATCCTTTAACGGCATGTTCCAGTCCCATGTTCCTTGTCTTGCATCATACATTACACTGATATCACTAGCCACCATGGTCATATCAGTCACATTTGAATAAGTTATACTTGCAGCGGTCGTATCAACCGTGCCTGTACTGTTGGTAGCCACTCCTGAAACCAGGGTCCCGGCTGAAAAAGCTGAAGCAGGATTGCTCCAATACCATTTCTCGTCTTTGGGATTCCATATAATACCCAGATCGGCTGCATCATCCGTCATGACACCAGGATCATTGATTGCCAGAGTGGTATTATCATTGGCCGTATCCCCTGAATAAGACAAGCCCTCAATCCCCTGGATATGAAGATCATTCTTTTCATTTATATCAAATCCAATGGAATCTGTTGCCACGGCTGCCTGGGCTAATTTTATTTTTAAATCCGGATCCACATCAGCAGAATCATCCGGGGTTAAGGTCAGATAAATATTCTGGCTGTCAGAATAGACAATTTTTGCATTACCATAATTTAACGGCAGATCATCAGGATCAGTGTTAATGATAAGGTCAGCATCAAGGTCTGAAAAATTCCAACTTGAACCATCATAATAAAGGCTGAAGCCGTATCCATCCAGAGCCAGGGCATCATAATCAAGAATTTCATAGTCAATATCTTCCACAGTGTTCACCCCATTGGCTGCAAAATTTCCAAGCCTGCCGGTGAATTTATCCATGGTAAAATCAAGAATGTCCCCTGAGCTCTGGGAAAACAGAATGGTTCCTCTTGCCAGAAGGCCCTTGGAATCAGTCCCCTGAACCAGGTTCCGATTGTCTTCATCCGGATTCATGGTCACAATATATTCCCACTCAGTTCCTGTTTTTTTATCATAGAAAATAGAAATATCATGGGTGCTGCCCAGAGCATCATAGGCTTTGATGACGGTCTGGTATTCATAACTGCTTGTCCCGATATAGGTGGTTTCTCCTGAATCCCACACATTTGAGAGGACAACGGCTTTTGAATTGGCATCTGCATCCAGATTGGTTATGGCGATAAGCTCTTCGCTCTTTTTGGGAGGACTTGTAAACTCAGCAAGAACCAGATCAGTAATAGACCCGATATCATCGCCTGTCTCTTCATCCAGATTCCATCCCTGGACCATATATCCTTCCGGGTTAACCAATTGACCTGTTTTGTTAAAAAAGAAATTGCCTGCCCGGGTATAAAAGGTATTTTCACTACTGGACTGGCGCATGATGAAAAAACCATCCCCACCAATAGAGAGATCGGTTGTGTTACCCGTGGATTCAAATGAACCCTGATCAAAATTCTGCGACACATCCCCCACAGCCATACCGCGTCCCATCTGGGCGGAACCGGCCTGGGTGGCCACGCTTTCGTACAAGGTATCTGCAAAGGTTGTTCTTCCTTTTTTAAATCCAATGGTATTTAAATTAGAGATATTGTTACCTACAACCTGTAACGCATTCCCCATGTTTTTCAATCCACTGGTACCTGTAAAAAGTGAACTTGATAATGACATAATCCCTCTCCTATTTAATAAAACTCAACATTGTTGATCGCTATGCAAAATTGGCCCTGCAACATCAGTTAATTCCCGTGATGCTGGATAATGAAACCAGACGTCCTGATTCATCGAGCACCAGATACTGGCTTCCATTCATGTACTTAATCCCTGAAACTTCTTCTGACACAGGTGTTTTGGCAAAGCCTGAGTCTGTTTTAACTGTATAATAATACATGCCGTCCGGCACTTTATAACCAGAATTAGAAAGCCCATCCCAATCAATAGAATTTTGTCCTCCTGTTGTATCATCTGCTGTAAGAGCTATGGTTTTAACCAGCTCATCATATGCATCATATATTTTAATGGTGGCACTTTCCGGACTACTGAGATTAAAGGTTAATTCGCTGCCTGAAACCACATCATTCTCGACCAGGACAATGGGTGAATTTGAAGAAACTATTTTGCCAAGATAGCTTAAGGCAGAGTCAACAGATCCTGTTCCGGTGGTCTTTTCCGGGTCAATCACTGAGGTTAAGGATTTTGGATCCAAAAGGATACCCTGTACAACCAGATATGGTTTTTCATTATTATATGTTATACCCTCAACCGTTCCAGACACACTTGCAGGTACTTCAAAATATCCGCGGCCACTATTGGCCATGACTGAATAATGATATGTTCCGTCGCCGACTGCATTTCCGGCATTATCTGTCCCATCCCATGAAACAAGATGGGCGCCTGCGCCCTGTTGGCCGTCATATAGAGTTTTTATGGTTTTCCCATCTGCATCTGTAACTGTAATCATGACATCAGAAGGATCGGAAAGATTATAAAAACCGCCGGATACTGATCCTTTATCCACATTCATGATATCCACCTTACCTGTGACCTGTTTGCCGATATATGACAATGCATCTTTTTCAGAATCCTGTGAAAATGCACTGGCCATATTTGCCATTGAATCGTTCAGATTGATCAGCTGTTCTAACTGGGAAAATTGTGCCAGCTGGGATGAAAAATCAGTTCCATCCATGGGATTTAAGGGGTCCTGGTTCTGAAGCTGTGCCACCAGCATGGTTAAAAACGCATCCTGCCCAAGGGCATCATCTTTTTCAGTTTTTCCCTGGCTGGTTGATTGATAGGAATTGGTAATCTGATCAAGTGAACTATTCCCTGTTGATGAAACGGCCATGATTATCTCCTTTTACGCGACAAAATGAAGTGAGTCACCCTGATCAACCGCATCCGTCAGGTTTAATCCTAAACCACTATTCAAAATGTCATTTACAGGATCAAGTATTTGCTTTCCTGTGTTTTTCTGTCTTTTGTTAAGGTTTTCCTGGTTCTTTGCATCGGCCATGGACTGCCTGAAATCAGAATTCATATCCACATCAAACCGTTCAAGAGTCACTCCTGAATTAGATAAAACCGTGCGAAGCTCATTTACATTAGATACTAGAATGTCCTTTGCTGCTGCATTTTCTGTCATAATACTGACTTTCATGCTGTTGCCGGTATTATCAATGGTCAACATTATTCTTCCCAGTTCCGGCGGGTTTAATTGAATTTTCAAGGTATTCTCACCCTGGTTAATGGCCCTGACAATACTTTTGCTCACCTGCTGGGTAACAAAATTGGGCAGGTTCCTGAAAGATGCTGTTGATTTAAGAATACCTTGGTTGGTTGAAGTTTCAGATGATTTATTATCGGATGAGGATACCTGGCTTTGGTCTGTTAAAGCAGAAGCCCTTGTCTTTAAATGCTTTACAAATTCTTTACCATTGGTGGCAGCCTCTTTCAAACCTGAAGTTTTAGAACCTTTTTCATCCAATAAAGAAGCCGTCTCTTTTAATCCGTCCTTAATCAATTCCGTTTTTGTGGGTTTTGGCGTTGAAAATAATCCCTTTTGGCCCATTTTCCCGTTTTCCGGATCCAGCAAATCATTTTTAAACTGATTTTTCACCCCATCATAGGAAAATTCAAAGATCTGTTTTTCTTTTGGCATATTCTGAATTTCCAACCCTTTGAACAAATCCTTAACAAGATCTGCTGTTTTTTCGGTTGCAACCGCTTTCGGATCTGTTGCTGTTAACTGAGACTGTGTAAGGTTTTGCCGGGACAGAGTGCTACGCATTTTTTCAAAAGATTTGACCAGGTCATTAAGAGTCAATGACGCCGGTTTTGAGTTTTCTGTCTCAAGACCGAGCTGTTTTAAAAGTGACTTAAACTGATCATCACCGTCTTGGGTCTGATATTGAGTATGTGTATAAAAGGCTTTTTTCTGAATATTTTGAAGCTTTTCAATCACAACATCAAGACTGATGCCTTTATCACCTTTATCTGCTGCCGAGAGGATCTCCTGGACTTTTTCTTGCGGAATTTCAAGCGCATTCAAAATTGTTTCTACAAATGGGAGCGCCGATGTTTCAATAAATTGCTCTGGTTGGGTTTCAAGATCGCAAATCGTGTCAACGCCAAGTTCGAATAATTGATCAAAAAGATCATCCATTGTCAGCTTGTTTTCTTCCAAGCCCCCATTTAGTTCAGCCATCAGTTCATCAAGTTCTGCGAGATCAAATCCAGCGTTAGACAATAATTTCTTTATGGTTTCAAGCCCCTGGACGTCTATTGAAAAATTTTTCAGATCTCCTTTTGACAACATCAAAAAAATATTTTTCAATTCTGAAAGAAAAGCCACCCCTTTTTTATTACCCAGTTTTTCGGTTATAAAATCAACCATTTTACCTGATTTTTCAGGTACCGTTTCAAGTGCATTGTTTGACAGGGCCTGATCTTCTAAGGCCTTTCCTTTTTCAAGTATTTTACCTAACTTCTGGGCAAACAATTGATTCTTGGAATCTTGATTGCCTGCACCAAGCATCGCATTCTGTGGAAGTTCGGATTGAACCATATTCAAAATCGAGCTGCTGACATCTGTAAAAGTAAAATTCATAAGTCACCTAAATATAGTTTTCTATTGCCAGCTTAATGAGCAATGATCATGCCATTGAACGACCTATGAAAAATTACCATATAGTTCAGTGACTTATAAATATTGAATAAAATCATTTCACTAAAACACAGAATTTTTTGGAACTTATTTCCCTCTGGCTCTTAATGCCTGGGAAAATATTACCTGATGAATTCAAAGAATCCAAAAAAACGAAAAAGAGACCACATATTCTGTTAAAATAGAGTGCCGTCGGCTGGGTTTGTTTATAGAACGAGAAAGTCGGGAAAATATTTGAACGGATATGCTGCAGATTCGGTCATCGTTTTTGTTTGTCCACTCCTGAATTTTTTTTACTTGTTTTTCCAAAGTGGATATATAGTAGGTACCGATTTCCATGATGTTATTTTTTTATTCAACATCACTTAAATTTTTTACCCTGATACAGACACAACATATTGTATTTGTATCAGGATGGAGATAATATTTCAAATTTTGGAGGGTTTTTATGGTTTGGTTAAAAAAGCAAGTTCCTCATTGGTTCAAAGCTATATCTATGGATTTTTAATTCCTTGGTGGGTCTTATGACATATTCCACTCCACGTTTACGGCTTTCTGCTGACTCCTGTAAGGCCGAGAAGACCAAGACCGAACAGAAAAATTGTTGAAGGTTCTGGTAATTGGGGCAATCCATCATCTATAGTAAACATAACACTCATACTCCTTTGACCATCCCCATATCCATTGCTCCATTCGGTAAATCCAGTAATTTCTAAAGATATAAATCCAATTGAAAAACCCTCCAAATCAATCCCATTTATTGAAACCTCACTAAACAAATCAGATTCCTTTATAGTCAAACCATCACCACCGCTATAAAAACTTAACCACCCATCCTCTGAGTTTGAAAAGAAATCCACTGTTGCATCAAAGACATCACCGCTATTAAGAATAAACAAATCACCAACATCTGGAGCTTTAGCATAACCAGAAAAGATCGTAAACGAATCTGGAAAATTTTCAGCATTTAGTGTATATCCTAAAGCCACACCCAATCCCCCTTCAGTTCTGCGGCCATCTCCCATTTCAATGGTAGCAATTGGTACTGCCTGAACAATATTGTAAAAAAATAAAAACACCAACATTAATAAAAATCGTTTCATCTTGTCTCCTCTCCAAAATAAAAACCTACTCGTTTGAATGGCAACCCGGCTATCATTAGAACCCGTGTCTTTCCGTCCCCTGTTTTACAACAAGAAAGTCTTTAACCTCATAATTTCCTTTAGTTTATTTTGACTTCATTTGCAATAAATATGCCAGATAATACACAATATTCAGTGCCCTATTCCCAATGGATTCAAGGATTTGAATATATGCGTGTGAGAAATATATGTGCTAAAATGAGTAAAAAAAGTAATAATATGAGAAAAACTATTCAACGACGAGCGATAAAATTAATCTCATGCTCTAATACAATTGGGCACTTGCGTGGTTATTTACGTTTAAAGGCCAATCGCTCACTGATTTTGGCAGCCTTTTCACTGTCCACAAAGGATAAGATTTGAGAGGCGGCAGCTTCCTTCATTCTCAAAAAAATTTCCTGGGCCACTTCAAGATTCATTTTATCAATAATTGGAGCGGCAGCTTTGGGTTTCATGCTTTCATATGTTTTAACCAACCGTCTCATCTGGGTTTCATAAGTGGCCTCTTTTTCCTGCTCTTTCTGGGTCTTCTTTTTATCCAGAAGGGCCATATCTTCTGCGATCTGTTTTTTCAAGGCTTCCAAATTTTCAATTTTTTCGTCAATCTGCTCTTCAAAAGCTTGTAATTGCTTTTTTTGTTCCAACATGATTTTTTGTTCTTTTTCAACCATGGTCTTTTTTTCTTCAAGGCCTCTTAACACAACCTTGGCAGGGTCCGGGCATTCCGGGCATTCCGGACAGGGAGCTGCTTCATCCGGCCCTGATGCTTTTTCACCATCTTTCTGATCTGATTTCTGATCTGATTTCTGATCTTGATTTTTATCTGAATTTTCTTGTTTTTCATCTGCTGCAAAAACCTGGCCCACAATTAAAGTGCCATTGATTTGATTAAAAAAAGAGCTTCCTGAAAACAGGGTTAAACACCACCCGACCATACACAGAGCCATTATTTTATGATATTGTTTCATTGCGCCTTAGTCCTTGCTGTTTTCAGGATTGAAATCTCGTCTAATTCTTTTTGCTCAATCTGGATCACTTCCTGGTTATACTGGGTTTTCATTTTTTCGCAGTAAAGCTCCATTGCTTTTTTATCCACACTTTTTTTCTTGAGTTCCAATAATTTTTCATTCAAGGTTTTATCTAATCCAATTTTTCGAAATCTTTCTTCTACAATGCTGGTTTCCACTGCCGCCAGATATTGATAGTATCGTTGGAATTGTGATGCCGGAATCCCTTTTTCTATTGCATTTTCAATGATATCTGCCTGCTGGTCCCAGGTTTGTTCCAAATCAACAATCTGTTGCTCACAATTTTTCACATCCAAATGGGCTTTGGCTGTTTTCTGCTGAGCGATTCGCTCCTGATACTTTTTGTATGTAAAAAGGGGCTGCAATTTAAATTTAAATTTCTTCATGGAGTTTTCTTCTCCCTGGCTTTAATTCCCAATACCTTTCTTAACCCACTGACACTGGTTTCCATATCAACTTTGCGGTGCATGTCCTGCCTTAAAAATTGCACAATTCCCGGCATCAAATGTTTTGCCTCGTCTACATCTGGATCTGACCCGTCAATATAAGCGCCAATGGTAATCATATCTTCGGCACTTCGATAAGCAGAAAGTACACTCACTGCCTTATCCCTGAGCGCCATATGCTCCTTTTCACTGACATCCCGCATCACCCTTGAGATACTTGCCAGCACATCAATGGCTGGATAATGTCCTCGGTTGGCAAGATCCCTTGATAATACCACATGCCCGTCCACAATGGAACGGACCGTGTCTCCAACCGGATCATTTAAATCGTCTCCTTCCACCAGAACCGTATAAATCCCTGTAATAGATCCCCCATTTTCCATATTTCCTGCCCGTTCCAGAAGGATGGGAATCTGAATAAAAAAAGAAGGCGTATATCCCCTGGACGTTGGCGGTTCACCAGCCGCAAGTCCCACATCTCTTGATGACATGGCAAATCGGGTGATTGAATCCACCATCAACAAGACATCTTTTCCCTGATCTCGAAAATACTCGGCAATGGTCGTGGCAAGATAGGCCCCCCTGATTCTCACAAGCGGTGGCGAATCAGATGTGGCAGCCACTACAACTGCCCGTTTTAAGCCTTCTTCTCCCAGAGTTTCATTTATAAAATCTTTTACCTCTCTTCCCCGCTCACCAATCAGACCAATAACAACCACATCTGCCTTTGTGTGTTTGGTCATCATCCCCATTAACACACTTTTACCAACCCCGGAACCAGACATAATTCCAATCCGCTGACCTTTTCCAAGAGTGATCATACTATTGATAGCAGCTACCCCCACATCCAAAGGTTCCTTAATCGCTTCTCTGTCCATGGGACCCATGGGTTTTCCATACAGGTTATATTCATGCGTATACTCAATCTCGCCTTTACCGTCTATAACCTGCCCCATGCCATCCAAGACTCTTCCCAGCAACTGGTCTGATACCCCCACCACCGGAGAACTTGAAACAGGAATAACACGGCTGCCAAGACTAATCCCTCGAATATCACCATAGGGCATAAACAAAGCTTTTTCCTCTTTAAAACCCACAACCTCGGCTTTGATTTCCTGACCATTATCATTAATGATATTACAAAGACTGCCAATTCCCAAACCTAAACTGTCTCCTTGTGCAATCATTCCCACCACCTGGGAAATCCTGCCCTCAGGTTTAACAAGAACCGACTGATCAACAGCCGCAACATACTTGTCAAAATCAAGTTTTAAGATATGTCCCAAACTAAACCGCTCCGGCCTTTTGTATGGCATTAAAAATGGTCTGCAGCCTGGATTCAACATCTGTAGAAACAGACGCTGTCTTGGTTTGAATTTTACAGCCACCCCGTTTTATGGATGGATCTGATCGGACTGAAACACTTTTTAAAGATTCAATCTGGTCAAAAAACTCATCCTTAACCATTTCAATGTATTCATAATCCTCGGTTGAGACGTTTAAAACCACTTCTTCAGGCTTAATAAGGTGTTTTAAAGCATCAATGATCATGGGTTTTACAACCTCGTCATCCATCTCTATTTTGGCCATCACCGCTTTTTGAGCAATTTGCTGAATTAAAAGAATGATCCGTTCTTCATAAATATCCACCATTTTTTCCAGGGTTTGATCGGTCTTGCTTAAGGCATCTTCAAGTGAATTTACAATTTCAAGGACCTTTTCTTTGGAATCTTCCAATCCTTTGGTCTCGCCTTGTTTTAACCCCTGTTCCATTCCCTTTGTTTTCCCCTCTTCTATTCCCTTTGTCCGGCCCTGTTCAAACCCTTTTACTTCGCCCTCTTTAAATCCTTTATCAAGGCCTTCTTCATATCCCTTTTTTGTACCTGCTGCCAATCCGTTTTGAAACCCTTCCCTATACCCTCGCTCTTCAGACGTTTCCTCTGGTTCGGTTTCCTCTTGAGTTTGGGCAACCATTTCTTGGCTGGCTATTTTTTCATTGGTTCGTCCTGTTTGAAGTGGTTTTTCTTTTTTTTCAATCAATAATTTAAAAATGACCTCTTCTTTTTCTTCCTGGCCACGGTATAAGGCTTGAAAATCAGAAGTTTCCTCCTGATCAAACTTGGGTTTTTCTATCAACAATTTAAACCGATCAAAATCAGGTTCTGAATCTTTAGTCGCATTTGATACTTCATCATTAAAACTGTCCAAAGAATGGATTGTCAACGGTTTAAACTGATCTGTGCGTGTATCAGACAAGGACATCATCTTTTCCTTTACCCAATGTTATGGTTCCATCAGCCTCAAGCTCTTTGGCAGCACGAACAACAGCCTGCTGCGCCGCTTCAACTTCTGCCAGACGAACCGGGCCCATGGCATCAAGGTCATCTTTAAGCATTTCGCCCGCTCTCTGGGAAAGATTGGAGAATATCTTTTCTTTCATTTCATCGGTGGCGGTCTTGAGTGCAAAGGTCAACTGCTGACCTTCAACCTTTTTAAGGATTTCTCTCATTGCTGAATCATCAATATTGGTGAGATCTTCAAATACAAACATCAGATTACGGATATCATTGGCCATCTCAGGATTATCTTCTTCAACAAATTCCATGACCGCATCTTCTGTTGCCTTATCCACACCATTGATAATATCCACCAGGACCTGCAAGCCTCCTGCCTTTCCTCCAGGACCAACAGCACCGGAAAGTTCGCTTTTTAATGCCCTGTCAACATCCCTTACAACATCTTCTGAAATCTGGCCTAATCTTGCAATTCTCATGGCAACATCCCCTTTGAGTTCGTCTGGAAGGGCGATCAAGATTTCCGATGATATTTCACATGGCATATGGGCAAGAATCATTGCAATGGTCTGGGGATGCTCACCCACGACATAACCGGCAAGAGTTCCCACATTGATATTTCGACTCCAGATAAACGGCTTATCCTGCTTTTTCTTTTCAAGATCACTCAAAATGGCATTGGCTTGCTTATCCTGCAATGTATTTTTAACAATATTTTTAATAAAAGAGTCGGGTTCAATAATCATTTTAGATTCGCCTTCGAATTTATCAACAAAGTCCAAAGACACTGCCTTTAGCATTTCAGGCGTAATATTATCAATCATAGACATTTCAAATGCTACTTCACCAATTTCATGCTCATTCATTCTTTCAAAAACTTTTGTGGCATACTCCTCTCCCATTGCCATGAGAAAAATAGCTGCTTTTTTGGGTCCGGATATGTTTGCAGGGTCTAAAACATCACTCATGGCTATTCCTCATCCTCCTCAGCATCGCTTACCCAGCCTTTAAGTATATTGATTGTCTTATTAAAATCTTTTTGGGCATAGTACCTGGCTTTTTCATTTACGGACATATTTTCAAGATAGGAGGCACGCTCTACTGCACTCATCTTCTTAACAAAAGCATCTTTCTGGTCAGTGGTCATCAAATCAAGATATTCTTTTTGTTGTTTGCCATCCATTTGTATAAATTTAAGTTCTTTTTCCTCTTCCTCAAGCAGCTCTGTATCTTCAGGTGCCGGCAAGGCCTCCTGTGCAACTGTTATTCTGATATCTTTAACTGTTTTTATAATGGGCCGGATGACAAGAAGGAAAAGAACAATAACCAGCAACAGATTGGCCCCAAGCCTTCCATATTCTTTCTGATACACTTTCCAGCCTTTTGCAACAGCTTCTTGGCCCATCTCATCAATAGAAGCAAATGGAAAGCATTCCATGGATACCTGGTCACTTCGTTCCTCATTATAACCCATGGCTTTAATGACTATATCCTGGAACTGTTTCATCTCTTCAGCTGATCTTGGCACATAGACTTTTCTCTTATTTCCGTTTTCATCAGTATTGTACTCATAATTTCCATCCACTACAGCCGCAACAGACAGGCGAGTTAACACGGCCATAGGTTTTTCTACGGCCCTGACCCGTTTACTGATTTCAAAATTAAAGGTATCGTCACTTTTGTTAACCCGCTCGCTGCTTTGCTCTCCTGAAAGGCCCTCATTACCGACAATGGGGTTAACAGTGGAGGGTATGGGAACCTCCTCGGTCATGCCGTTGATTTTTTCTGCTCGATTTTTCCGGCTGCGAACAAATTCTCCACCCCGTTCAAACGGATCATAGATTTCTTCATTCATATCATTTTTCGAAAAATCCATCTCTGTGGTTATCCGCACAATAGCCTTATCTTTTCCCACTATCCTTTCAAGCATGGTCTGAATTCTTCGGGTCAGGTTTTCCTCAAACCTGACTTTATACTGATATTGGGTATCAGCCAGATTCTTTTCATTAATCTTGATCTGTTCTTCTTCAGATTTTCCCTCAAATAAGATTCTTCCAGCTGTATCCACAATGGTCACAAGCTTCGGAGTGAGGTCCTGGATGGAACTTGCCACCAAATGGGCAATCGCTGTGACTTTCTCTCTGTCAAGATCAGAATTAAGTTCCAAAAGAATGGAAGCAGACGGTTTTTTCACTTCTTCAACAAAAACCGAATCTTTCGGCATGACTATCATTACCCGGGCAGTTTTAACTTCATCAAATGCAGCTATGGTTCTGGAAAGCTCCCCTTGAAGGGCTCTTGTCTTATTAATTTTTTGAACAAATTCAGTGGTGCCGAATTCGGTCTTATCAAAAATTTCATACCCGACACCACCACCCTTGGGTATTCCTTGTTTTGCCATTGTCAGCCTGACATCGTAAACCACGGCCTCTGGCACCATAATAGTGGTACCATCCCCGGTGAGCCGATAGGGAGTATTGGATTCTTTAAGACTATCCACAACCAATGCCGCATCCTCTTTGGTCAACCCGGAATAAGCCGCCCTGAATTGGGTTTTATTGGCCCAGATAAACAGTGTGGTAAACCCTGCAACAATGAACATTGCAGCAAGTCCAAACGCAATTTTTCTGGACAAAGACAACTCTTTTAAAGTGGTAATTATTCTTTCAATGACAGGATTCATAAACCTTAATCACTCCATTTGGTCTTAACAACCATTTATAACTGCATGCGCATGATTTCATTGTATGCTGACATGGCTTTATTTCTGACCTGGGCAAGAATTTTTAAAGATGTTTCTGCCTTCCCAATGGCCATCATTCCTTCATGAATTCCCATTTCTCCTAGAAGCACCTTTTCAATTGAATCATCTGCAATATGCTGTTTTGCATTGACATCTTTAACCGCTTCTTGAATTCTTCTGGCAAATTCAGGATTTCGTCGACCAATCTTATCTGGCAAGGATTCTGTATTTAAAAAAATTCTGCCAATACCCTTAATGCCATCCATGATTTTCTCCCTTTCTTATGATCATCTTATTTACTTACCAATCTCAAGCGCTTTTAAAACCATATCCTTTGTTGCAGACAATGCAGTGACACTGGCCTCATAGCTTCTTTTGGCCACCAGCATATCGGCAATCTCCGTCAAATGATCTACGTTGGGCATTTTTACATACCCGGTAACCGGATCAGCATCCGGGTGAGATGGATTGTGGACCAGCCTGAAATCTTCCTGGGATCTAACAATCTGATCAACCTTAACACCGGTTCCCTTGTCTGGCCTTTTTTGAGAATCAAATTCAATGGGGGACAACTCAATTCCAAAATTTTGTTTTTTCAATTGTTTCTTTTCAATCACACTTTTAAACGAATCAATATCATCCCCTTTAAAAACCACCATTTTTCTTCGATAAGGTCCGCCTTCTTTGGTTCTTGTTGTATCCACATTGGCAAGGTTTTCAGCAATAACATTCAATTTTGTCCGATGGGCTGCCAGAGCTGTACCACTGATTTTAGCTGCATTTAATAAATCCATGAATTATTTTCCTCCCTCGTCAATAGAATACTGGAGTATTTTCATCTTTCGTAACAACAATTCAGTTGCTGTCCGGTATTTAATATTATTCTCTGTCAGGTTCATCATCTCCCTGTCGATATTGACAGAATCAAGATGATAAATATCAACCTCTTCTGAGTTTTTACCTGTCATGTTAAACAGCTGTTCATCACCATTGAAGGGCAAATGCTTGATATGGGTCTTATCCAGATAATCCGGCTCTGGTTCATCCATTGCACGTTTGAGAGTTTGATTGAAATCAAGATCAGAAGGCTTATACCCAATGGTATCCATGTTGGCAATATTGCCGGCAATCAAATTGTGACGCCGGGCCGAGACATCCAGCGCTTTTGATATCACTTTTGCCGTGTGCCCAAAAATTCTTGAGTCTGCCATTTTTCCTCTCAATATGTGTTTATCATCAAAAAACTATCTTAAAAAAGAATCGCTATTATTGATGATTGCAAATTGTGTGCCGAAAATGGGTCAGGTATTTGTTTTGTATTCGTGAAGTTTATTTCGAAGGGTCCTAACACTGATTCCCAGAATTTTTGCAGCATGGGTTCTATTGCCCTCTGTCTGATCAAGGGTTTTAAAAATCATCTTTTCTTCCATCGCCCTCAGTGAGCTGGGTTCAGGCCCTGTGCTTTGTTCTCCAGAGGATTCAGGCATTTCTTTTTGCAGATCACCCATATCGATCATCAAGTCGTTGGGTTCAATCAAATCAGAATTTGCCAGAAGAACTGCCCGGTGTATAATATTTTCAAGTTCCCTTACATTGCCGGGGTAATAATGGCGATTTAACAATGACATGGATTGTTTTGTCATTCCTTTGACATGTAAACCGTCAATTTTACAATATTTTTGGATGAAAAAATCGCAAAGCAGTTCAAGGTCATGACTGCGGTCTCTTAACGGAGGAATGACCAGAGGAATTGTATTTAACCGATAAAAAAGGTCTTCTCTAAAATCCCCTTTTTCCACGGCCTGTTTTGCATCCCTATTGGTGGTGGCAAGCACCCTGACATCCACATCCACCGGTTCAACCCCGCCCACTCGGTCGATTACTTTTTCCTGGAGAACCCTGAGCAATTTGGCCTGAAGATGAAACTGCATCTCAGTGATTTCATCAAGAAAAAGCGTGCCCTTATCTGCCAGTTCAAATTTACCGATTTTTCTTGAAATCGCTCCTGTAAAAGCGCCTTTTTCATGGCCAAAAAGCTCACTTTCCAAAAGATTTTCCGGCAAGGCTGCGCAGTTTATGGCAATAAAAGGTTTGTCCGATCGATTACTTTTTTCATGGATATATTTAGCAAATAATTCCTTGCCCGTCCCACTCTCGCCCTGAATTAATACAGATGCACTGGAGTTTGCCACTCTTTTTGCAAGATCAAGCAATTGCTGCATCCCTTTATCCCGGGTAATTATTTTGACTTTTCTGATTTTCGAAACAACGATTTGTTTTATTGAATTTATTCTTTCAGATGTACTCAAAGCTATTTTGGCACAAAGCTCAAGCTGTTCTAATGGGACAGGTTTAACCAGATAATCCATTGCCCCCAACTTCATCAGACTGACCGCATGTTCGACCACAGGCTCAGCTGCCAATAAAATAGTCTGACAGGGAATTTTTTCCTGATTAATTGTTTTTAAAAATTCAATTGCCAGAAAACCGGGTGTTGCCATATCAGCAATAACCAGGTCAATCTTTTTTTCGATAAGTGCCGGCAGTACGTTTGATCCATCCGGTACTGCATCAACCAGAAAGCCAAGATCCTCAAAAAAACGGACATATTCCATTCTCTCTTTAGGACTTTCAAGTATGATAAAAATTCTATGTCCCGGCATATTCCTTTTTTTTCCCTAAAGGCCTTTTAGGAATTCTGAACTGATTGGGCCAGTTCGAGTGTACTCAATCGTTGCTGTGCTAATCTTGCCCAGACTGAATCATATGATGCGACCACCTGTTTATATGCTTCTTTGGCTTTTGAAAGAATATTCCCCTTTTGGTAGGCATCCCCCAGAAGGAATCCAAGGTTTGCCTTTTCCATTTCATTTTTTGAAAAATTCAATGCCTTATCATAGGCATCTGCAGATTGAACATATTTTTTTAAAACAATATATGTTCTTCCCAATTCTTTATAAGCAAGGGATAATGCCTCATAATTTTCACCCGATACCAGTGCAATCTCTTTAACGGCTTTCTCTCGTAAACTTGAAGCGGTTTTAAAATCCCCTTTTTTTTCAAACACATTGGCATGGGACATTAAAATCTCTCCTTTTTCAAGACTGGTTTTGGCCGCTTTATAGGCTTGATCAAATTTTTTGGAGGATAGTGTATATTTTTTCTTTTCACGATAAATCTCTCCAGCCCGTAACAGCGCGGTCACCCGGTGTTTGTCTTTTGTAAACCGATTTGCAAATGCATCAAATAATTTGAGTGCATCATCATCCCGCCCAGACTCGTCCATGGCCACGCCAAGCCCGAAAAGCAGCTCCGACGACCTTGAAGATCTTTTATACTGTTTGTATGCATTAATCAAATGATTAAATGCTTCTTCATACAATTTTGCCTCAAGATAAGCCAGGCCCACAGACAATTCAAGCTGTCGGCTTCCCATTCTATCAATCCTGTTATGTTCAAGCTCGTACCTGTTAAGAACCTGTGTATACTCATCCTTCTTCAATTGTGTTTTAAACAATTGCTCATAGGCTTTTTGCATGAGCTTTACTGCCTCATAACGCAGGCCTCTTGGATGGGTAGACAATAAATCTTCAATCTCTCTAATGCATTTATTGTACTCGCCATTCTTTTGATATATTTCAGCCATGCGCATCATGGCAATTCTGGAAAACTTATCTTCAGGAAATTTAGTCTTGATCATCTGATAAATTTCCATTTTCTCTTTGTCCTTTTTTAAATACCTTGCAATGCCGATTGAGCTTGCAATATACCCTTGACTATCTGGAAATTTCTCTCTTGTCAGTTCATAGACCTTGATGGCTTTTTCTACATTATTTTCCATGCCATAGGTGTCGCCGATCCTGCTTAAAATCACATCCCGCCCGGACATATCAGGAAAAAGATTCAACACGCGATTTAAGCTTTCGCGGGCTTTTTGGCTTAATCCAACTTCATAATTAGCATTCCCGATAAACAATAATACATCACTGGAGCCATATATTTTTTTAGGAAAGGCTTCGACCACGTAGTTTAAAATGGCCAATGACTCCAGGTATTGCCGTTTATTAAAAAGCATTTTACCATAGCCCACGCCGGCATTGGCGATATAAGAATTTTCCTGTGTATCTTCAAAGACCTGTTTATAATAGGTTAATGCTTTATCCTGATGGCCTTTTGCATCATAAATATCGGCAAGATGATACATGATCTCGGCAAGGCCTTTGTATTCAAGGTAACCCTGCTTAATAATATTAAAATACCCTTCAGCAGCAGAAATATTGTTAAGGTTTTTTTGAATAAGGCCAATGGCTGCATATCCATAGGGCGTATAGTTTGATTTGGGATAAGAAATCAATGCATCCTGAAACAGGCGTTCTGCGGTGATCAATTGAGCGTAATCTTCTTTTTTTACTGATTTTAAAAATGCATACGCTTTCAGAAAAAAGGCTTCTTCAAGGCAGGTAAAATTTTCCTGCATAATATTTTGATCTAAAAGCTCAAAGGCTTTTGAATATAAATTCGTTCTCAATAGATTTATAATTTTTTCGAGCTGCAAAGAGCCACAATCGGATTGATCTATTTTTTGAACAATATCATTGATATCCCCTTGATATTTACTTTTTTCCCTGACCGGCGGCACATAAACTGAAGGAGTGGGGATATTCACAGATTTTAAAGCCTGGGGGCTAAGACTTCTTTCTTTATTATTAGCCTCCGAGGAAAATTTTAAAACATCACTTATCGTAATAGGATCAGGCAGTGCTGCTTTTTTAGCCACATCTGGTATGGATGCTTCTTTTTTTGTACTGACCTGAGGATCTACAGGCACAGGCTCAACAGGCACGGGCTCAATATCAGGTGGTGTGACAATAGATGGGGATTGGAGTGCGGTTTTCAATCCTTTTTCTTCAAGATCCACCATAAAAATTGAATTGGCAGAATTAAATTTAGACTGAATATATCCATAGGGCTGTTTGGATGTCAATACAACAGCGATCACATTGCCGGAAAGCTTTTCAACAGCAATATTGGCAATACCAGATCCTTTTTCCCCTTCAATGGTAAATCCCTTTTCCAGAGTGACATTCTTTAAAGCCACCAATAATTCTCTTGGCTCGACTTTAACCACTTTTATTGGAATATGGCCGGTGACATAAAATTGCACAGATAATGGATCATGACCAATCTTAATTTTTTTTATCCCGCTCTGCTTTGCCCATACGAAATGAGGCAAAACCAACAGGATAAAAAACAATATGATGCATCTGTGCAAAATGGTGTAAATTTTTGGATGTGAGTTGCTCATAATCATTACTTTGCTTTATGGATTGATATCATTTCAAAATTGACCATTTTAAATTGACCATTTTAAAGTATTTAAAGCAATTAGTATGCCATTCCATGAAGTATTTCCATGATAGCAGAACAATTAAGAGAATTAAAGCAAAGATTAAGATTTTAAGGAATTTTTAATAGATAAGGGCAAGGATAATACCGATAAAAAGCGATGCTAAGCTGTCAAAAAAATGACGATATGCTTAATTAAAAAACCGGCATCTGACTTTCCGGCTCGACATTCATCTTTTTAATCTTCTCCACCAGAGTGGTTCTGTTCATTTTCAAAAGCTCTGCGGCCCGGGCCTTTACCCAACCGGTTTCATTAAGGGCATGGACAATCAATGCTCGCTGATATTGATCCATGGCATCATTAAAGCCAATTTGGCTGTTAAAAACCGAGGCGACACTGACACATTGGCTTTTAGAAGAATTCTGGGTCATATAATCCGGCAAATCTGTTAATTCAATAATCGGATCTTCCACGAGAACTGAAATCCGTTCGATCAAGTTTTCAAGTTCCCTGATATTACCGGGCCAGTTGTATCTCAACAAGGCCTCTTTGGTCGGTTGGGAAAATGTTTTGAACTGGTATCCCTTGACTCGCTGAATCAATAGTTTTTGAAAATAATCAGTCAATGACAGGATATCCTCTTTTCGCTCCCTCAATGGCAGGATGTGGATGGGAATCACATTTAATCGATAATACAGGTCTTCTCTGAAAACGCCATCTGCAATGGCCTGGGGCAAATCTTTATTGGTTGCGGAGATTACCCGAATATCAACGGTTATGGTTACGGTTCCTCCGACCCTTTCAAATCGCCTTTCCTGAATAGCTCTTAACAGCTTGACTTGAAGATCCGGACTCATATCACCAATTTCATCTAAAAAAATTGTGCCTTGATCCGCAATTTCAAACCGCCCGATTCTGGAACGGTGGGCACCGGTGAATGCCCCTTTTTCATGTCCAAACAGCTCGCTTTCGAGCAATTCCCCTGGAATTGCACCACAATTAATAATGACCATGGGGCCGTCACATCTGGCTGAATTATTATGAATTGCTCTGGCAATCAATTCTTTGCCGGTTCCACTTTCTCCTGTAATTAAAACAGATGAATCAGAATTAGACACTTTTCTTGCAGTCTCCAGAACCTGCATAATCCCCCTGCTGTTACCGGCAATGCCGGACCGATCAAAATCGGTTGCAGGCATTGGCATGAAACCAGGTGTCCGGGCATCTTTGTCACTAACAGATATAGGGGCTGTAATCATCTTAAAATCTTTACAAGTTTGTCTGAAATGGCTTCTGCTGTAAACGGTTTAACAACATAATTTGAAACACCGGCCTGGACAGCCTCAATGACATTTTGTTTTTGGGCTTCTGCAGTAACCATTAAAAAAGGAGTCGTTTTATAGTTATCGCTTGCCCGAACTTTTTTCAAAAGCTCAAGCCCTGTCATTTTAGGCATATTCCAATCTGATATGATCAGATCAATCTTCTGTCCTTCTAATATTTCCCAAGCGGTTGTACCATCATCAGCTTCTACAAGATTTTTAAAGCCAAGCTGTTTTAAAATATTCTTAAGAATACGGCGCATGGTAGCAAAATCGTCAACAATCAAAACTTTGATGGATGTGTCCATTGCCACATTTTCCTCCTTCTATAGATTAAGACTTCCGCTCTATCATTCAAAACAAACCTCAATTGTAAATTTACCATTATCCGTGTAAAAAGGAATGGCTATTTTAGGCCCGTTGGAATAATGGGTAATACTATGATTCCTGCCAGTGACCACTGAAGGAATGGCTGCCTTAAACACCTTGCCCATCTCTTCGAGCTCCCGCCTTGCCTGGCCTGAAATCATATTGGTTAATTCGCCGACTGCATCAGCTATTTCACTATTGAGTTCACTCATAGTTTCACCAAACATGTTGGAAACCACCTGCAAAATACATTGTTCTTCAAAGGTAACTGCAATGGTTCCATTGGCCACCCCTGTCAATCCTAAAACACCAGACACATCACCCACAGCAACATTATCTTTTTTAAGATAAGGTTGTCCTGCATCCACAGTCATAAATGCCATGGTTTCCAAAACATTAATTGTTGCATTAATAAAAGGATTGACAAGCTTAACATCCATTTCATAATCCTTTTTGCAATATTAATCGACTTTTAAGATGTTTTGTCAACACTATTATAATACACAATATTTTTAAGATGAGAATACGTGTCCACGTCCATGGAGTCAAATTCGATTCCCATGCCATTTTCCATTTCCCTGACAACCTTTGCATTAATCAACAATTCAATTTTATTAGCGCCACCCGTTAGATTGATTTTCACCAAACATTTTGTCAAAACCGGGAATTTTGTATCAGTATTGACAAATAATCCTCTCAGACTCAAGTCTTTAGAGCTTCCCTGTAAATTAATTTGCTTTCCATCAACATCAAGCAAAATTTGAATGGCCGTTGTAAACCCTACTCTGGCATGCTTACGTCTCTCATCATTGTTAGCAGCAACCACGTTTACTCCATGCATTGTTTATTATATTGTTATATTTCAAAATTAAGGTAACACATTTTAAACCAACGCTCAACCCATTAAAAATCATCTGGTAAGTCCTGATATGCAATGCTCAAAAACGCTGTTACGACTTCAGGATCGAACTGTGTGCCGGAATTTTCTTTAATAATTTCAAGCACCTTACTTTTATCCATCTTTTTACGATAGGATCTGTCTGATGCCATGGCGTCAAATGAATCCGCCACACATAAAATCCTGGACAATTTAGGAATCTTCTCCCCTTTTAATTTATCCGGATATCCATCACCGTCAAAGCGTTCATGATGGTGCCGGATGATCTCCATTTCACGGTCCCATAGCCCCAGCTTACTGATAATATCCGCTCCGATCACAGGATGTTCTTTTATCTTTTCATACTCTTCATCAGTCAACTTCCCCGGTTTTAAAAGAATATCATCCCGAATACCAATTTTGCCAATGTCATGAAGGCTTCCGGCAAAATTGATAATATCCATTTCTTCTTCATTGCATCCCATTTCTGCTGCGATCATATCGGCATATTTTGCCACCCGGGTGGAGTGCTTTCTGGTATACAGGTCCCTGACTTCTAAAGCGGTTACAAATGCATAGAGTGTAGCAAAAAGATTATCATATATATTTTCATAAAGAGCTATATTCTCAATGGCAGACGCCGCCTTCTGGGTGATAAAACTCATATAATAAATGTCTTTTTCATTAAATAGCTTTTCTTCATGAAAGGAGAATGCACTGGCAATACCAAAGGTTTTTTCCCTGATTTTCAAGGGAACAACCATCAATGAGTGAACCACGTCATCAAGGCGGTCATTTTTTCTGGACTTTGATATCAAAAACGGATTGTGATCTCCTTGTAAAATATCAAGAATAAAAGTGTTGGCTTTTTGGGATAAATCCCGGCCAAAAAGAGATCGGACCTGTTCATCTTGAATACCACAATCCGTGCTGGCCACCTGAACTAATGATTTATCCTGGTCTGAATAAATATGGAAAAAAACCTTATCTGCCTTTAATTCATCAACTCCTAAATCGACAACCTTATTGAAAATGCTATAACTGGAGTCTGTGCTGGAAAAGTCTTCCATGACTCGATTCAGGGTGTTGACTTCTTCGATTCGATCAAGCAATTCAACATTGAGCTGTTTGAGACGCTCTTGACGTCCCACCTCTTCTTTTAAAATCAAATTCTCAACAAAGAGTTCACGTTCCCGTAAAATTCGTTTAAGCGTCAACTCCATCTGTTCAAGGTTAACCGGCTTGATCAGATAATCCACAACACCATTTTTCAGTGTCTGTATCGAATTTTCAAGGGAAGGAAAACCAGTCATAACGACCACAGGAAGGGTGCTGTCGATCTGACGGATTCTTTCTGCCAGCTCCAGACCATTCATCCGGGGCATATTGATATCTGTAAAGACACACTCCATGGTCACCCGGCTCATGACCTCAAGAGCCAGTACACCGTTGGCAGCAGTGTAGACTTCATAACCCTTTCTCTGGAAATATCCTTCTGTAACATCAAGGATACCTTCTTCATCATCAACAATCAGAACTTTGATCGAGTCATTTTTCTTCATCTGCTTAGTATCAACCTTGTTTGCAATATATTTTATGTCAAATAAATGTAACTCAAACATTATTTTTTATCAACAAAAAACCATTACATGCTGATTGCCATAGTCAAGCTGAATATAGTTCGTTATTTAAAACAAATATCCAAACTATATTCTTGACGAATATAAAGAAAGCGCTAAGATAATGTTACCCGAAACTATTAAATAAGGACCATACTTGCCATGCCAATGTCAAAACCATATAAAAAAAGACTGTCCAAAAATCTTTTACAGATAGTGGAAACATTTGGAACCCCTTTTCACATTTATGATGAAAAGGGAATCAAGGAGACATGCAGGCATTTAAATACTGCTTTTAAAAAAATTGATGGATTCAAAGAATTTTTTGCAGTTAAAGCCCTGCCCAATCCTTCAATCATGAAAATCATGAAGGAGATGGGCTTTGGATTTGACTGTAGTTCTGTTCCCGAGCTTACTCTTTCCAGACAGCTCGGCAGCTTTAAAGAAGAGATCATGTTCACCTCAAACAACACCAGCCTTGCCCAGTTTGAAACAGCACTGGCTGACGGCGGCTGTATCCTGAACTTAGATGATATCTCTTTGATTAAAAAAATGACCCACACTCCGGATCTGATCTGTTTTAGATACAATCCAGGCCCCAGAAGAGAAGGCAATACCATTATCGGCAACCCCATAGAAGCTAAATACGGCGTCAGCCATGACCAAATTCTCGATGCTTACCAACAATGCGTCGACCTTGGCATTAAACGATTCGGAATTCACACCATGCTGGCCTCCAATGAACTCAATTATGAATATATGGTAGAAACTGCACGGATGCTTTTAAATATTATCAAAGAGATTAATAAAAAACTGGATATCATCTTTGAATTTATTAACATCGGCGGGGGTTTAGGCATCCCCTACAAGCCGGACGTAAAACCGTTTGATCTTGATTCCATGGCCTGCGACATCGCACAATTGTTTAATTCATTCAAAGATCAAAACAATTGGGTTCCCAGGCTATACATGGAAAGCGGCCGTTACATCACAGGTCCCCATGGTGTCCTGGTCACAAAAGTGATCAACCACAAACAGATTTACCGACATTATGTGGGTGTGGATGCATCCATGAGTTCACTCATGCGGCCCGGCATGTATGACGCCTACCATCACATTCACATCCATGGCAAAGAGAATGAAACCATTTTAAAAACAGTTGATGTTGTGGGTGCCTTGTGCGAAAATAATGATAAATTCGCTGTCCAACGAGACCTGCCCCAAACCCGGGAAGGGGATCTTTTGGTCATCCACGACACCGGTGCCCACGGCCATGCCATGGGGTTTAACTACAATGGCCATTTACGACCAAAAGAGCTGCTATTAAGAGAAGACAACAGCGTAGAACTGATCAGGCGAGCGGAAACCATGGATGATTATTTTTCAACCCTGAATTTTGAACCCAAAATAGCAATCTTTTAATCTATAATCACAACCATAATATTTAATTGGCATTTAATAGAACGTTCAGAGTAAAACACAAAACACCTCCAATAAAAAGGTACAAACTCATGGATTATGCCATCATATTAACAACCTGTCCCAATGAGCAAGAAGCAAAAGATCTTGCCTTAAAAATCATTGCCCAAAAGTTAGCCGCCTGTGTTCAACTGTCAAAGATCCAAAGTTTTTACACTTGGAAAGGCAATACCTGTATCGACCCTGAAATCCGCTTAACCATCAAAACAAGGAAGTCTCTATATGAGGCTCTTGAAACCTTCATCAAAAAGCATCACGGTTATGAGGTCCCCCAGATTGTCATGCTTTCCATAACAGATGGTTCTGACAATTATCTTGACTGGATCAATGAAAATACAAAATAATTTTTGTACCAACCTTTTCAACAGGCTGTTACATATTTTTATGTGTACTTTAATGAAAAAATTATTTAATAATTAGTAAGTTTTATTATCATATTAGACACCACAGGAGAATGCGCATGGATCTGAGGGCAAGATATCCTGAAAAGACACTGACGGCAGAACAGAGTGTCAAAAAAATCAAAAATGGTTCCCGGGTATTTATCGGAACAGGTTGCGGTGAACCCCAGCAACTCATCAAAGCCATGGTGAAAGATCTTTCCATCCAGGATATTGTTATCTACCAGATGCTTTCTTCTACTCTCGCCCAATACGTGAATGATAAAAATTTTTTATCGCGCTTCTCTATAAAACTATTTTTCATCTCCTGGAAGATGCGGCAGGCAGCATTTGAAGGAAAAATCGACTACATTCCCGTGTATCTCTCCCAGATTCCAAAAATTTTTCAAAACCGTGAAATCGGTATAGATGTTGCCCTGATACAGGTCAGCCCCCCGGACAAACACGGATATTGCACACTGGGAATTTCTGTGGATATCACCCTTTCAGGCATGAAAAACGCAAATCTGGTCATTGCCCAGGTCAACCACGATATGCCCAGAACCTGGGGAGACTCTATCGTCCATGTGGATGAAATAGACTACCTTGTCGAATACAATGAACCCCTTGTTGAATCCCTGCCCGAAACTAAAAATCAAAAAGTTGTTGAAAGAATTGGTCATTATGTCAATATGCTGGTGGATGACGGTGCCACCTTACAGATCGGTTTTGGCCACCTTCCCGATGCAGTGCTCCCCTATCTTTCAGATAAAAAGAATCTGGGTATCCACACCCAGGTCATCACAGATGGTCTTTTGCCACTTTTTGATAAAAAGGTCATCACCAACAAAAAAAAAACATTTCTCCCGGACCGGGTGGTGGCATCTCTATGCATGGGGTCAAAAAAACTATATGATTTTGTGGACAACAACCCTATCTTTTATTTTAAATCCTCTGAATTTGTAAACGATCCCAATATCATTGCCAATAACGACAATTTTATTTCTATCAGCTCTGCTCTTGAGGTAGACCTGACCGGCCAGGTCTGTACAGATTCAAAAGGATATTTGTTCTACTCAGGTATTGGTGACCAGGTAGATTTCATCAGGGGATCTGCCATGTCCAAAGGTGGTTTTTCCATTATCATCATTCCCTCCACAGCCCAGAATGACACGGTATCCAGGATCGTTCCTCATTTAAGTGAAGGAGCAGGTGTTGCCACCACAAGGGGTGATATTGATATTATTGTCACAGAATACGGAATTGCTGAAATGGGCAGAAAAAGCATCTATCAACGGGTCATGGAACTTGCCAAGATCAGTCATCCAAAATTCAGAAAAGAATTGATAGAGGAAGCGAAAAAAAGGCATTACATCTTCCCGGATCAATTGCCGCCATCCTCCCAGGATCTGATGTTTCTGGATCAATACCAGTCCTCATTAACACTTGCCAATGGCAAACATATAGAGTTTCGACCATTATTGCCGTCTGATGAATTTGAATCCAGACACTTTTATTATTCTTTACAGGAAGACTCCATTTATTATCGATTTTTCAACAAGCGTAAAGTTTTTTCAAGGAATATGCTTCAAAAGCAATGGGCCAAAGTTGACTATCGAAAGAATATGACCATTATCGGTCTATTGCAGGTGGGCAAGCGCAAACAGATTGTGGCCATTGGCTCTTATGCAAAAGCGGATAAACAATCGGCTGAAGTGGCTTTTATTGTCAAAGAATCACTTCAAAAAATGGGTATTGCGTCTCATCTGCTCGAGGTCTTAGAAACCATTGCAATAGAAAACAAGTATACACAATTCAATGCGACGGTTTTGGCGGAAAACCAAAAAATGATCAATCTTTTCCAGAAACGATATCCTTTGGCACAACAGCTGAGAAGCAGCAGTGGTGAAATAGACATGATCATGCGCTTTGACATGGATAAAAACAATAAGCCTTAAAAACTTATTCTTAAAAAGGGCTTACCCCTTCTTTTTTGAGCTCAACTCCGGGAAATCCCAGTAAAAATATTCATTAATGCTTTCATCAATGGTACTGTCCTGGGTGCTGTCCTGCCGAGTTGTTTCAATCTGCCGCAGTTCAATCCGTCGGACCTTACCGCTGATGGTTTTTGGCACCTCTGAAACAAACTCAATCAGCCGTGGAATTTTAAATTTGGGCAGGATCTCAACCGCGTGTTTAAACAATGCAAGGGCTGTCTCTCTGGATGCCTGAACATTAGGATTTAATATCACATAGGCTTTAACCAGCTGATATCGCTTAGCATCCGGTGCCCCTATCACAGCTGCTTCTGCAACAGCCGGATGTTCATTCAGGGCACTTTCTACCTCAAACGGCCCGATCCTGTGATCAGAAGATTTGATCACATCATCTGCCCGCCCCATAAATCGCCAATATCCTTTGATATCAAAGCTGGCCCGATCTCCGGTATAATAGTAATTATCCACAAAGACAGAACTCATCTTTTCAGGATTACCGATATATTCAGAAAAAAGACCAATGGGCCGCCATTGATCAAGCTTTACAACAATATGGCCTTCCTGGTCAGGTTCAGTAATTTCATTGCCTTCATTATCGGCCAGGGCCAGATCATACATGCCAAAGGGTACCCCAAAAGATCCAGAACAGATTTTATCTTTCATCCAGGGAGGATTGCCAATCATGGCGCTGGATTCTGTCTGCCCATAAAAGTCCCTGATAGGAATTCCAGTGCGGCTCTGCCATTTCTCACTTGTGCCCAGGCTCAATGGTTCACCAATGCTGACTGATTCTTTCAGGTTTGAAAGGTCAAACGAATCCAGATTCATTTTAACAAACATTCGCCAGACTCTTGGCTGGGCACAAAAACTGGTAATTTTATGCTGTGAAATCGCATCCAGATATTGTTCGCCATCCAAAAACGTATATTTAAATCCAGTGGTGGTGGCACCCACGTTAAACGGGGCAAAGAAACCAGACCAGACTGATTTTGCCCACCCCGGCTCACCCAGACTATTATGAATATCATCCTGGGTAAGGCCCATCATCAATGATGTGGACAAATGCCCGATGGGATAGGATACAGCCGTATGACCCACTTTTTTGGGAAGCCCGGTCGTACCGGATGTAAAAAAACAAAACAAGATGTCATCTGATCGTGTCTGAGCCGCTTTAGCTTCTGTTTTCTGATCTTTAATGGAATCAAAGGATATCCAGCCTTGGCTTTCACCAATCACCAACTTAACTTTTGGCTCAATGGCAAGTTCTTTTAATACAGCATCAATAAGCTCTACAGATTCTGGCTCTGCAATGATTATATTCGGACGATAGGTTTCAAACCGAAATTCCAGCTCTCTTTGTGTCATTGTTGTGGCTGTAGGAACGCTGATAATACCCGCTTTGATTGATGCCAACCCTGCAAACCAGTTTTCAGGCAACACCGGCGTTATCATATATAGGCTATCGCCCTTTACAACTCCTGACCCCCGTAAAAAATTAATCAGTTGATTGGCTTTTTCCAATACATTCTTATACGTATAGGTCTGGGTTTCCAACTTTGCCATATCTGTCCAGATCAATGCGATCCTATCCGGATTTTCACTCACATGCAGATCTTCATATATTTCTTTGGCCCAATTGAAATATTCAGGCATTTTCATTGTGTTTAATCGGGAAAAAAACTGATCGGCACTGCGTTCAGCATCCAAGGCATTTTCTAACATATTTATCCGGATAACCTCTTTGAAAAGCTCTTTCATACCCTAAAACACTCCTTGCATTCTCTAATAATGTTATATATAAGCAGAGACCAAAATACTATGAGTGTATAATTGATCAGATTAATGTTTGTCAAAGAATTTTTTTTTGACTTTTTATTCAAAAGACCCATCAGACCGAATGAGCAATCCTTTTTGCCAAAAAACAAATGACTAAAAAAAAAACACAGATCATTCTTGCCCCGCTGCAAGGTTTTACCGATGCTACCTATCGGAATGTCTTTTGTGATCATTTTTCAGGTCTTGATGAAGCCATTGCCCCGTTTATTTCAACCATGGGCCAGAAGCGACTAAAACCGTCAAGAATAAAAGATGTCCTTTTTGAAAATAACAAAAAACTATTGGTGATCCCCCAGATCTTGGGAAATGTCCCAAAAGATTTCATTTTCCTGGCTGACCATCTTTTTAAAATAGGACATAAAAGAATCAACTGGAACCTGGGTTGCCCCCATTTAAAAATTGCTAAAAAACTCAGGGGCTCCGGTCTTTTATGCCATCCAGATAAAATTGATGCATTTTTGGATGCGGTTATCCCCCATCTTTCCAACACCCTTTCAGTAAAAGTCCGGCTGGGCAGAAGATCCTGTGAGGAAATTTTAAATCTTTTGCCTGTTTTTGAAAAATATCCGATAGAGGAGATTATTTTACATCCCCGAACCGGAGTTCAGATGTACACGGGCACGGTTGATCATGATGCATTTGAAAAGGCCTGTGCAAACAGTAGACACCAATTTACCTACAATGGTGATATAATTAATTTAGCGTCTTTTCAAACCGCTGAAAAAAGATTCCCTGATATTCATCGATTCATGATCGGCAGAGGAATGCTTGCCAATCCTTTTCTGGCAGAAGAGATTAAAGGCATTGTTGTGCAAACCGACCGGATAAACCGGCTTAAAGCATTCCATGATGATCTTTTTGACAAATATCAAAAGATTTTTTCAGGACCAGCCCATTTAGTTGGGCGGATGAAAGGGTTCTGGACTTATCTTGGTCCTTCGTTTGAACACAGCAAAAAACCGCTTAAACACTTATTGAAAAGCACTTCAATCCCAATGTATTTACAAAATGTTGACCAGTTTTTCAAGCAAGGCCTCACGTTTTTATAATAACGATAATGCCTTTACAAAAATGCGATATACGCTCATGGGTTTAAAAAACAAATCTGTTGAATATGCTCAAGATAAGGCGTCATGCCCCTGAAAAAAATATCATTGTGGTTGGCGCCTTTAATCTCTAAAAAAAATTTTTCTTTTGAACCGGATGCATTAAAAAGGGCCTGACCATCTGAAAAAGAAATGATGTGGTCATATTGTGCATGGATCACCAGGCAGGGTTTTGAGAACGTTTTTATTTTATCTATATTTTCAAACCCCCCTTCTTCACGATAACCAATCCTGTCCGGATCAATACCAAGGATTTGAAGCAAAGGACCGGCATATGCAAAACCGGATTCAATGATCAGGCAGAAAATATCATCAGGTCTTTTTGCTGCCAGCTCAATGGCAGAAGCGCTGCCAAGAGATCGTCCCATCAAACAAACAGGGCCTGTCATTTTATTTTCTGCCCTGTATAAAAGAAGAAAATCCAAAACCATATGACAATCTTTCATCATGGCTGTGACAGTTGGACTGCTGCTGGATCCGCCATATCCCCGATAATCCACTACAAAAAAATTGATCCCAAGATCATTATAAAAATGAGCGAAATCATCATAATCGGCAACAATCTCTCCATTGCCATGAAAAAAAAGAATCATGGGTGCTTCCTTTTTTACAAAATGACAGGAGGCGGAAAGATATACATCTTTTTCAACTTGAATCATTAAATCATCCCGGTTCTCCCTTGCCGGCCTGAATTCATCTTCACGTCTGGGATGAAAAAGGCTTCTTAATACCTCAGGTTGATCCAGAACCAAATAATTGAATTCGCCTAAAGCTGTCATGGCAATTCCTCCTTTTTAATTATATTTCGGGGTTCTTTTCCCCACAAAAAAGTAACAAACAATCCAATCAAAGCTAACAAAAAGCCCATACCCATTGTTCGTTTAAAACTGATCATAAAAAAGGATTCCATATTGTGTAAATAATTTTCAAGACCAGCGCCATGGGTGAGAGATAAAAAAGAACGGGTAAAGACAAGGCCTGCCAGAGCCACACCCAACACCATCCCAAGATTCCGAGCCGTTGCCACAGCCCCGGAAGCAATTCCCCGTCGGGCTAAAGGAACTGAATTCATGATCGCTGTATTGTTTGGTGAAATAAACAAGGCTGTCCCGATTCCGGCAAGCGCAAACCGCCACAAAATTGATGCAACCCCCATGGATGGTGAAAGTGTGGTTAAAAAAACCAAGGACAAGGCAAGCAAACTCATTCCAATCATGCAGATTTTTCGTGACCCCCAACTATCATACATGATTCCGGATATGGGGCTGACAACTATAAGAAAAAGGAAGGGGACAACCATGACACTCCCTGTTTTGGACGCAGAAAATCCGCAAGGATAGGTCAAATAAAACGGCATCAAAAATACAATAACAAATAATGCTGCAAACAAAATACCTGAAGAGATCACAGGAAATAAAAATAATTTAATTTTCAACAGGCTGAAATCAAACAAAGGATAATCAATGCGGGTTTCAATCAGAACAAACGCAATTGTTGCAAAAATAAAGGTTCCAAACATACAGATACTAAAAACAGAGAATAATCCCTGATCAGATACTTGAGTTAAAAATACAATCAATGAGGAGATAATAGCTATAAGCAAAAGACCACCTTTTTTGTCCATGGGCTCGGGGGTCTGCTGCGGCGCATGAACATTTTTTAAAATCACCATGGCACCAAGACTTGCCGCAATACCAATAGGAATATTGATATAAAAAATATAGCGCCAGGAAAAATAGTCTAAAAGAAAACCGCCCACCACAGGGCCAGTGGTCAGGCCGGCGGCCACGACCGCACCAATCATTCCCAATGCTTTCCCCCTTGTCTGAACCGGGAAAGCATCCACAATCAGGGCTGGAGAACAGGCCATGAGCATGGCTGCCCCGCACCCCTGTACGGCCCGTGAAAGTATTAAAACCCATGGCACTCCGGCCATCCCGCAAAAAAAGGATCCCACCACAAAAACAGTAAATCCCAGAATATAGATCAATTTTCGTCCTTTGATATCAGACAGCCTGCCAAAGGTTAACAGCAGAGATGAAACTATCGTCAGATACAGCAGGACTACCCATTGAATTGTCTGAATATCTGTCCCAAGATCCTGCATCATATATGGCAGCGCAACATTGACTATACTTGAATCCAGAGTGGACATAAAGATTGAAACAGCAACAAGAAAAAAAATGCCCCACTTTTTATCAAGCCATCTGGTTTTGATATCATTGATTTTTATATGATCAGTTTTTTCTTTCTTCATTTTTGTTTTATTCTATTTTTTTATTATTGGGAGACCAAAAAATCATTCCATTCTTTAAGTAATAAAAAGATTATGTTATATGATAAGTCAATTGACAAGAAAAATTAAAGCATGGGAAGACTATGGCCACTATCAATGATATTGTACTCATACACCTTGAAGACACACCCGTTTCTTTTGCCAGAATTGAGAGTATCCTACCGGATGCAAAAAAGAACTGGTATCATATAAGATTATTAATGCTTCAGATCCCGCTTCAGGCAGTGACATGGATTTTGAAAGAAGAGTATCTGAATGGGGATGAATTTTTCATGAACGGCAAACAGATGAAGCTTAAAAAAGTTGAATGCCCCATTCAAGAATTATCAGAATTTTCACCGTCAAACCCTGCCGCCCTGTCAGGGCAAACAAAAAAAAAGCAATTAATTAAAGAGATTGAATCAGGATCAAAAGATACAGGGGAAATTATCTCTTTTGCCGATTTGAAGAATAAAGATAAAAAAAAATAATCCCATAATAAAAGCCAGAAATAAAAGATGATCCCGCATCCAGGCCCAGAACTTGTATTATCAGCCTCAAGGCGAACCGATATTCCTGCATTCTACCTGGACTGGTTCATGGATCACATCAAACAAGAAAGTTTTAATGTGACCAACCCGTATACCCGGAAGACCAAAAAAATAAAGGTAAAGCCTGCACACTTTCATTCCATTGTGTTCTGGTCCAAAAACTATGATGAATTTATTCAAACCCGGGCTGGAGAAAAATTATTGGAACAAGGCTTTCACCTGTATTTTAACTTTACCATCAATTCAGAATCTTTGATTCTGGAACCCAACATACCGCCATTAAAAAACCGTTTGAATCAATTAAAACAATTATCGGAAAAATTTGGTCCGCAAACCATTTCCTGGCGATTCGACCCCATCTGTTTTTTTCACACAAATGAAAACACACTAACCAGAAACAATCTTTCGGACTTTAGCAAAATTGCTGATTGTTCTGCCAGCCTGGGTATCCAAAAGTGTGTGACCAGTTTTCTTGACCCTTATAAAAAAATAGACCGACGGCTTGAATGCTTAAAACAACAAAAAAAGATAAACCTTGTTTTTACGCAACCCACCATGGACAACAAGAAACAAGTGATTCAAAAAATGACAAATGAGTTGACATCAAAGGGAATATCTCTTCTTCTGTGCTGTGAACGGGATGTGTTTACCCATCTTGAAGATCTTTGCGGTGTACAGGAGAATGCCTGTATTGACGGCAAAGGCTTAAAATCAATTTTCAAAGGAAACCCTGAGGTCAGAAGAGATTATGGACAACGCCCAAAAAAGGGATGCCAATGTACAAAATCTATTGATATCGGCTCTTACGACCGCCATCCCTGTTTTCACAATTGTCTTTTCTGCTATGCCAACCCTGATATTGATAACATGACTAAAAAGATAAACGTTCAATGAAGATCAAAGAATGAAAATCAAAGATTTACAAATAGAGGGCAAAACATTTTTAGCACCGCTTGCCGGCATTACCAACCTGCCTTTCAGGCGCCTGGTGAAAGAATGCGGTTGTTCGGTTGTCTGTTCTGAAATGGTCAGTGCCAAAGGCATTTTTTATAACAGTAAAAAAACCTTGATCCTGTTGCGCAGTCAGGAAAACGAAGCACCCTTATCGGTTCAACTATTTGGATCTGACCCTGAATCCATGGCTGACGCGGCAAAAGTGGTACAGGATTTAAACGTTGCCAGTCTGATCGACATCAATTTTGGATGCAGTGTTAAAAAAGTGGTCAAACAAGGGGCTGGAGTCGCCTTAATGAAAAACCCTCAATTGACCAGAACCATTTTAACTTCGGTTAGAAACGCTACCCACCTGCCGCTGACCATTAAAATCCGATCAGGATGGGACTCATCCGGACAACAGGCCTTGAATATTGCCAATATTGCCCAGGATTCAGGTGTGGATGCCATTGCCATGCATCCTAGGACAGCAACCCAGGGATTTAAAGGTCATGCCGACTGGGGATTGATAAAACAGCTCAAATCACAATCATCCATCCCAATTATTGGCAACGGGGATATAAATACCGTGGAAGATGCAATCCATATGATTGAACAGACCGGCTGCGATGCTGTCATGGTGGGCCGTGCTGCCATGGCAAATCCGTTTATTCTTTCCCAGATTGATCAATATTTTAAAACCGGTTCATACCATACGCCCTCTCTTTCAGATATTTTCAGAAAAATGGAACGACTGACTGAGTTGTATGTGGATAATTTTGAAGAACAGCCTGCCTGCAAAATGCTTCGCGGCAGACTTTCCTGGTTTGTAAAGGGATTGCCCGGATCATCTGTGTTTCGAAAGGCCTTGTCCGAAACCCAATCAAAAAATCATATATTAAACCTGATTCACGAATTTGAAGCCGGATTCAATGAAAAATCTTGAACTCAGATTCAGCTTAAAAGGTCTTTTAAAAATAGATCTTTAATTTTCCTTGTATAAGGACAAGCAAGATATCCGATAATAACCTCTATTCTTTTTCATAGACTGCTGTGGTTATGGAACTAATCCCACCCCTGGGGGTAAACTCTCCTGTAACTTCCATTCTTAACGGGTTTAAAACCTGCACAAGGTCATCTAATATGCGGTTGACCACATGCTCATAAAATATCCCCACATTCCTGAACTGAAGAAGATAATATTTTAATGATTTAAGCTCGACAAGAGTTTGATCCGGTCGATATCGAATAGTGATGCACCCGTTATCCGGTAATCCGGTCATGGGACACACTGATGTATACTCTGGTTGATTAATTGTAATATCAATGCTTCTTTTTGACTTATAAGCATAGGGAATCGGCTCTAAAACATTGGCCTTCACCACGCTTGGATCATCCATTTTATAGTGGGGTTTATACGCTTTATTTTCGATCATTTTATTTGTCATCTTCTTTATCCTTGGAGCATTTATAATTATTAAAAATTAAATATTATCATAAAACAATCCGGTTTCAAACGAATAAAACCTACGATACGCGCCCCACTTGTCGGAAAAGAAAACCATAAAAAAAAGCTTGACAATTATTTTTAAAACAAGGATGATTGTCAAATCGTAATAATTTACAATACAATTGAGTACGGTACTGCTTAAAATTTGTTACAATACTGTTTTACATTCAAATAGTTAAAGAGCAACACATCATTCAATTTGGAATAGCCATTTTTGATATGATTAAATAATCCTCAGGAGGATATTAAAATAAATGAACGATTTTTTACAAAGTCTTCGCAATGGACAAGCTGAAAAGCCCAAAACACCCAAAACGCGAAAAAATTCCGACAACTCATATCATTATACCAGCGCGCCCCGGTTTCCGTCATATGGTGGTGGATACTCAAATTCTCGAAATCAACAAATGAGACGACCTCCCATATCCCAACAGCCGGGAAACCAGGCACCTATGATGGATGACGTCACGGTAACATCCATGCTGGCCGAAGCCATTGAAGGTTTGAGCAGACACATTGAAACTTTGGCAAAAAATCAGGATTACATGGTAGCTGTTCAGGAAAGAACTGCTGATATGCTGGAACGCCAGGCCATTGCCATTGAAAGAATTGTTGATCACTTAAATATTGCCCCTCTTCAGGAAACTGCCCCTTCAAAAGAGCATACGTCGCAACAACCCTTTGAGCACCATTATGTGACATCCCCAAGCCAGAATATTGATCCAGAGCCTGAAAAGGCGTTTGTTGAACCTGAAATTGTTGTTGCCAAACCTATAAAACCCATAAAACCTGCGAAATCCGTTATCAGAAGAAGAAAAAAAATCGTTGCCGCAAAGGCCCCGGAAACGACATTAACTGATTCCAAACTTCTCGGTCGGGACGTCATCATGGATATTATTCAAAATATGCGTAAAGAAGGTGCCACATATGATCAAGTTGCCAGCCGCTTAATCGAGCTGGGACAACCCACGTTTTCCGGTCGTGGAGAATGGCATGCCCAGACCATTCACAGGCTGTGCAGTAAAAAATAATTTTTATTACCTTTAAAACACACCCCCCTGTAGAAAAGATGCCTTTTCTACAGGGGGTTTTATTTGAGCGATTCCATGTAACCCTCCCACTCAACAGGAAGAAGCTGCTTTTTTTTTGTGTTGCATGTCTTGCAGCAGGGCACCAGATTAAATTTTTCTGACTTCCCGCCCCTGGCCACTGGAATGACATGATCCATGGTCAACTCTTTGGGAGAAAATCTTTGCTGACAATAATGACAAATACCTGTGGATCGTTTTCTCTTCCACCACTGGGTGGCTCGTAACAGCCTTGCCTTGTTTCTCTCTTTTTTTAAAAATGAATCATCATTAAAAGAGAATTGATTCATCGCTTCAATACCCGAATTCGTCCAGCATTCTCTGGTTGCTGTTCCAGTTTTTAGACACTTTTACAAATAACTTTAACAACACTTTCCGACCGGTCATTTCCTCAATATCTTTTCGTGCCTTGGCACCGATTTGAGTTAACATCGCCCCTTTTTTACCGATAATAATACCCTTTTGAGAATCCCTGACAATGTGAATGCTGGCATGAATGACAATCAGTTTTTTTTCCACCTTAAAATCATCAACCGTCACTGCACTTGAATAAGGAATTTCCATTCCGGTCAATCTGAAAACTTTTTCACGAATAATCTCTTTAACCATGAACTTTTCAGAAACATCGGTAAAGGTTTCTTCAGGATAAAGCCTGGGACCTTTTGGAAGAAATTGTTCAACTTGAGTAAGAAGGGTTTCCATCTGAGTGCCTTTTTGGGCAGAGATCGGAATAATCGCCTTAAAATCGTGCAAATTGCTGAACTCGTCGACCAGGTTGAATACAATGCTTTTTTTGACCAAATCGATTTTATTCAGCGCCAGAATAACAGGTTTAGATGTTTTTTTTAATTCAGCGATAATCATTTTTTCAGCAGAATAATTTCTGGCATCCACATCTACCATAAAAAGAATCACATCCACATCTTCCAAGGCGAGTATTGCCTGTTCAACAATGCGGCGATTCAAAAGCGACGTGCTTTTATGAATCCCAGGCGTATCAATAAAAATGATCTGGGCAGCCGGCCGATTCACAATCCCTAAAATTCGATCCCGGGTGGTCTGGGGTTTTTTAGAAGTAATGGAAATCTTTTGCCCCAGCACCTGATTTAGAAGCGTGGATTTGCCCGCATTGGGTGCTCCAACAATACCGACAAAACCTGATCGCATATTGGTTGATTCCATATTGTCGGGCCCCATAGTATCTGGCTCCATAGTCTCTGGCGAGATATTAGTTTGATCATTTTTCTTCATCATACACCCCAATTAAATCCTGTATTTCTGAAATGATCGATTCCCGCCCTTCTTTGGTCTTTGATGAAAAAAGGATCACTTTGCTTTTTTCCCGATTCAACTGGGAGCAGATGGACGAAACCCGCTTTTGCTGTTTTGTCCTGGATAATTTATCCGCTTTTGTTAACACTACAAGATAAGGTATGGGGTATTTTTCCAACCAGCTCATCATCTCAAACTCTTCTTTTTCCGGATCTCTTCGAATATCGATCAATAAAACCAACCCCAACAGGCTGTCACGTGAGCGTAAATATAATTCAACCATGGGCCGCCACTGGACCCGGATCTTTTTAGACACCTTGGCATATCCATATCCGGGAAGATCAACAAATGAAATACCTTCATTAACCAGGAAAAAATTAATCAACTGGGTACAACCCGGTTTAGAACTTGTTTTTACCATATCCTTTCTTTGAATCAATGTGTTGATCAAAGAGGATTTACCTACATTTGACCGACCGGCAAAGGCAATCTCGGGAAAACTATATAAAGGATATTGGTCGGGTTTGACTGCACTTTTCACAAATTCTACATTTTTAATAATCATTATAAGTCTTTTAAATAGCCTTCCATTCGGTCCAGGCCGATCTTAAGGTTTGCCATTGAGTTGGTATATGAAAACCGCAAAAACCCTTCCCCATTGGCTCCAAAATCAATTCCAGGAGTCACACCCACATGGGCTTTTTCCAAAATATCAAGGGCAAGAGCGTAAGAATCATTGGAAATATGTTTAGCATTCACAAAGACATAAAACGCACCCGTGGGTTCAACTTTGATATGAAAACCCATTTTTTTGAGTCGATCAATCATATAGATGCGACGTCGATTGTATCGTTCTTTCATGGCCGATGTCTCCTGGCCTGAATCTTTTAAGGCAGCCACACCGGCAAGTTGGGCAATGGAATTGGCACAAATGAAAAAATTTTGTTGAAGCACCTGTATTGCCCGGATAAATTGGGGCGGTGAAATCAGGTATCCAAGCCTAAAACCGGTCATTGCAAAAAGTTTTGAAAATCCATTCAACACAAATGCTTTATCTGTAAATTCCAGGATAGAGTGCTCTTTGCCTTCATAGACCAGGCCATGGTAGATCTCATCGGAAATGATATATAAATTATTGGCAACTGCAATATCCACGATCTGCTGCATCCGCTCTTTGGGGATCACTGTTCCTGTTGGGTTGGATGGCGAATTGATAAAAATAGCCCGGGTTTTCGGCGTAATCTTTGCCTGTATGGCTTCAGGTGTATAGACAAATCCCTGCTCTTCAAAAACCGGAACAGTTACAGGAACGCCTTGAACAAAATTAATGAAATTGGCATAACAAGCATAGTGCGGATCAGAAATAATTACCTCATCCCCTGGATTGATCAGCGCTGAGAAAAGAAGGAGCATGGCAGGAGAGGTACCTGATGTCACAATAATATGATCCGAATCCACAAAAGTGCCATATGTGTTGGCATGGTACTCACTTATCGCCTCACGAAGTCGGATATCTCCAAGACTATGTGTATAGTGCGTTTGTTTTTGTGACAAGGCGTCCATGCTGACCTGGTTAACGCATTCGGGCACATTAAAGTCAGGCTCACCAATCTCCATATGAATGACATCAATCCCTCTGGCTTCCATCTTATGGATCTTTTCAAGGATCTCCATCACAATAAATGGAGTTATATTTTCACACCGAACAGCTGGTTTCAATTAAAGCACCTTATTTAATGGATATTCAATAATTCCTTCAGCACCGGCTTTGAGCAGCTCGGGAATCAAATCCCTGACAAGGCTGGTATCGACAATGCTTTCCACAGAAAACCAGTCAGACTGGTATAAGTGTGCAATGGTTGGCGCATTCAGGCTGGGCAAAAGTATCACTACCTGGTCGATTTTATTTTTCGGCACATTCATCTTAATACCCACCAGTTTATCTGCTACCAGGGCTGCCTGTAACAACAAGGCAATCTGCTCAATCTTTTCTCTTTTTTTAGGATTTTTCCAGGCATCTTTATTGGCAATCAGCTGGGTATTGGTTTCCATGACCACGTGAATCACCTTTAAATTATGAGCTCGAATCGTACTTTCGGTTTCCGTGATCTCTACAATGGCATCTGCCAGCCCGGAAACAATCTTAGCTTCTGTTGCACCCCAGGAAAACTTTACATTAACATTGATATTGCGCTCTTTGAAAAACCGCTTGGTAAACTGAACAAGCTCAGTTGAAATGGTCTTTCCTTCCAGATCCTCAAGGGTTTCCATGGGAGAATCATTGGCCACTGCAATCACCCATCTGGCTGGTCTGGCACTCACTTTTGAATAGATAAGATTGGTTACCACATGAACATCAGATTCGTGCTCGGCAATCCAGTCCAGCCCTGTCAAACCGGCATCAATAATACCGCTTTCAACATTAATGGACATTTCCTGGGCACGACAAAGTGCGCATTCAATACTTTCATCATTGATATCTGGAAAATAGCTTCTGCCGTTGACATTTATTTTCCATCCAGACCGTTTAAAAAGATCGATTGTTGCATTTTGAAGGCTTCCTTTTGGAATCCCCAGCTTAATTATTTTTTCCATTACTTATATACCTCTTTTGGATCAAAAATTATTGAATCTACGATTTTAAGATCATTGTTTTCCACACGTGAAAAAAAACAGCTTTTATATCCTTTATGACAGGCTGCACCACCAATCTGGTCCACCTTTAAAAGAATGGTATCATTATCACAATCCACCCGGATTTCTTTGACCTCCTGCATGTGGCCTGAGGTCTCACCTTTTTTCCACAATGTGTTTCGCGACCGGCTGTAATAGGTGGCTTTCCCACTCTTTAATGTCTCCTCAAAGGATGCTTCATTCATATATGCCAGCATCAACACCTCACCGGTCTTATAATCCTGGGCAATGGCTGGTATCAAACCATTTGTTTTTTTAAAATCAAGTTTTACCATAACGTGTGACAACTCCTTTGGAACCTATTATCAAAACTTTACTAAATACCCAATATTGCTGAAAAAGTCAACTTTTAAAATAATAATAGAAACCATTGCTATGATATCCCACTCTTCCATAAGTATTGCTATCCGATAGCTAATCTGATAATTACGATTAACAAAACAATTACAATATGAATCATACTCCAGGGTGTTATGACAAAACAAAAAAGCAAGTCGGAAGTATTAAAATACAGACGCAAAAAAAAAGAAAAAAGTATCATTCTCTCAGTTATTAAATGGTTATTTATACTGGTTACTTTTTTAGCCTTGCTGGGATGTGCAGGACTTGCCGGACTGTATTTTTACCTAAGTGACGACTTACCAAAAATCAATACATTAAAGGATTATCAGCCTGCTACGGTCACCAGTGTCTTTTCTGATGACGGCAGAAAAATCGGGGAGTTTTATGAAGAACGTCGAATTGTTATTCCTTTGACCGAAATGCCGGACAACCTGAAAAATGCATTTGTAGCTGCCGAAGATTCAAGATTCAGGGAACACCCCGGCATTGATATTATCTCCATTATCAGAGCCTCTTTAAAAAACATCAAGGCCGGAACCATTGTTCAAGGCGCTTCTACGATCACTCAACAGGTGACGAAATCTTTCCTGCTCACTCCGGAACGGACCTATAAAAGAAAAATAAAAGAAGCCATTTTGGCTTATCGGATTGAAAAACAATTCACCAAAGATGAAATTCTTTTTCTTTATCTGAACCAGATTTATTTGGGTCACGGTGCCTATGGTGTTGAAGCGGCATCTGAAAACTATTTTGGCAAACATGCCAAAGACCTGAACCTGGCTGAATGCTCGATCCTGGCAGGCCTCCCCCAGGCACCCAGTCGATACTCACCGTTCAGATTCCCTGACCGCGCAAAACAGCGACAGGTCTATGTATTGAACCGAATGAAAGAAGACGGCTTGATCACCAATATTGAAGCCACTGAAGCCATTGACTTAAAACTGGACATCAAGCCAAGGGTAAACTGGTTTATTGAACGCGTCCCATGCTACACTGAACATGTCCGGCGATATGTGGAAACAAATTATGGCAAGGATGCTCTCTACAAACAAGGGTTAAAAATTCATACCGCTGTGAATATTGAACTTCAGAAATTTGGAAGAGCCGCGGTAAACAAGGGTCTTATTGAACTTGACAGGCGAACTGGTTTCCGAGGGCCATTAAAAAATATTCCTGCGTTACAAATTGAAAATTTTTGTTCAATTGTATCAGAAAAAATCGACAATAAACTATTGGAGAAAGGCAGTGCATACGAAGGGGTTGTCCTTGATATTGATGATGAAAATGCAGTCACCCATGTTCGAGTGGGAGATTATCGCGGGATTATCAAACTTGAAACCATGACCTGGGCCCGTAAACCTGATATTGAAATTGCCTATTTTGAAGCCAGTGTTAAAAAACCTTCCCATGTCCTTAAGGTCGGCGATGTGATCCTGGTCAAACTTATCAATGAACCGACTGAAAATAATGAACTTGAATTTGCATTAGAACAAGAACCGGTTGCCCAAGCCGCTTTGCTGAGCATTGAAGCTGAGACCGGCCATGTCAAGACCATGATTGGCGGTCGAGATTATCGAAACAGTCAGTTTAACCGGGCCTACCAGTCCCGGCGCCAACCCGGGTCTGCATTCAAGCCGATTATCTATGCTGCAGCTTTAGACAAAGGATATACAGCTGCCAGTGTCATCATAGATTCACCTGTGGTTTACGAAGATACAGAACGTGATTTTATCTGGAAACCCCGCAATTACACAGAAAAATTTTTTGGGCCCACCCTTTTCCGTGAGGCCCTTGTCCAATCCAAAAATATTATAACCATTAAAATTCTTCAAGATATTGGTATTGACTATGTCACTGAATATTCCAGAAAACTTGGAATCACATCAGATATCAGCCAGGACCTTTCGATTGCTTTAGGGTCCAGTGGTCTTTCTTTGCTTGAGCTTGTCAATGCATATTCTGTTTTTTCTAATCTGGGTTACTTGATAGAGCCGGTGTTTATCACCAAAATCTATGACCGTGACGACAAGCTTTTAGAAACCTCAAAGCTGGTTCGTAAAAAGGTGATTGATATGAGCACAGCCTATATCATGACCAATATCATGGAAAGTGTTATCAAATCAGGGACAGGCTGGAGAATAAAAGAACTGAAACGGCCAGCCGCCGGAAAAACAGGCACCACGAACAACTTGTATGATGCATGGTTTATAGGCTATACACCTCGATATACCACAGGCGTCTGGGTGGGTCTTGATCAAGAAGCCCCGCTTGGAAAAGGTGAAACCGGATCAAGGGCGGCAAGTCCCATCTGGCTTGATTTTATGCAGAATGCCTTGAGCGGTAAACCGGTCCGGGCTTTTAATGTACCCGAAGGCATTGTCTTTGCCAAGATTGATGCCAAAACCGGACTGCTCCCCATTGAATCAAGCGAACAAACAACTTTTGAATGTTTCAAAGAAGGTACCGTTCCCACAGAGTATACACCGGAACCGGATACAGCTGCGAATTCTGAAGAATTATTCAAAAAAGGCATTGAATAAAAATCATTTAGAGACTTTTGACCTGAACCTGATATAGAATACACTTCTCCTTGTTATTTATATGATTTTTAGTATTGTATGTCAGTCTGAAAATATTTTTCTTTCGGTTTTTTTTAGGGCAAAAAAAAGATAAGAATATATTAAGAGAGGATATCGACCATGTCTTATACCTTAAAACAGATAAAAAAAATCCAATGGATCTTATCGTTCCTGAAGACAGGCAATTAGTAAAAAAATATGCCGTTCAGATGTTAAAACAGAAACGAAATGAGCCCTACGAATTTAAGATTATCTCCCGAACCGGTGAAATTCGATGGATAATGGAAACCGTAGCCTCAATTCAGTATGAGGGTAAGCTGGCAACGCTGGGCCATTTTATGGATGTTTCTGAAACCAAACAGATAGAAAAAGCCTTAAAGATATCAGAACAAAAATACCGATCGATTTTTGAACTGGCAAGGGAAGGTATTATTATCGCCAGCTATGTGGATGGCAGTATATTGGACGCCAATATGGAATTTCAGCGCCAATCCGGTTATGTTTTGAGTGCACTGAAGGACATAAAGCTTTGGCACCTTCAGCCCCCTGAATTTCAAAAAGAAGCTGAAAAAAGTTTTTTCCGCTTTAAAGAAAACCATGGTGGCATTATTTCATGGAATTTGTGCCAGAATCGGGACAATAAAATTCTACCTGTGGAAATTATTGCCCAGCATATGGTTATGGAGGGACAGGATGTAATCATATGTATGGTCCGTGACATAAGTGAACGCGAGGCCATGATGAGAGCACTGACTTTGGCTTCTGAAGAGTGGCGCAAGTCCTTTGATGCGCTTGACGATATTGTATTGCTGATAAATCCTGACTTCAAGATACGCCGTGCCAATATTGCTGCGTCACGTATTCTGGAAATGGATATAAGTCAAGTCATAGATAAGCATTGCTATCAGCTTTTTCACGGCACTGATACACCGCCTGAATATTGTCCTCATTTAAAAGCACAATCCAGTGGAATCTATTGTGAAGCAGAAGAAAAAGAAACGCATCTTGACCGCCTTTTACATTTTAGTGCTTCCCCCATTAAAGATGATAAAGGCAATATCACCCACACGGTTGAAGTAATCAGCGATGTGACAAAATCAAGAAAGAATGAACTGGAATCCGTTAGGCTGAGTAAAGATCTTGCTGCCAGTTTCAAAGGCATCACCGAAGCTTTAAGTGGCTTGGTTGAAAGTCGAGATCCCTATACTGCAGGCCATTCCACCCATGTGGCAGAACTGGCGGTCAAAACGGGGAAGGAGATGGGACTGAACAAGGAAGATCTGGAAGGTCTACAGGTTTGTGCCCTTTTACACGATATCGGCAAGGTGACCATCCCGGCTGCCATTTTGAACAAACCCGGCAAGTTATCCAAACATGAATGGGGATTTATTCAGGAACACCCGGTCACCGCTTATGAAGCATTACGCCGTATTCCTTTTCCCTGGCCTGTAGCCGATGTTGTTCATCAGCATCATGAAAGACTGGATGGCACGGGCTATCCATTGGGACTCCAGGGAGATCAGATACATCCTTGGGCCCAGATAATCGCAGTGGCCGACATATTTGACGCAATGACAAGCCACAGACCCTACCGACCAGGTCTTCCTATTAAAGATGCCATTAATGAACTGTCCAACGGGCTGAAAAGCAAGTACGATGCAACAGTGATTGAGGCCATTAACCGTGTTCTGCGCCTTGATGACAACCGCGTTCTGGTTGTAGATTATGATCCCGAGATAGTAAAGGGGATCAGCATACAATTAAAAATTGAAGGGCTGAAGCCGATCGGACATACAAAATCCAGCTTGGCGTTAAAGGCTTTTTCCAAAAACTTTTTTCCCATTGTCATCATAGAACTTGACATGCCTGAGATAGACGGGGCTCAATTCACCAAAATGATAAAAGAAATTCATCCGGAAAGTGAGGTTATCATGATTGCAAAATACGGTAGTAAGGAAGGGTCTTTGAGAGCACTCCGTTCAGGTGCCTCTGACTTCCTTGAGAAACCTGTAAATGCAGAATTATTCAAAAAGAGTATTAATCGGGCGTTACAGAGATTCGCCAGTAAAAAGCATCGATAAATTATCATTATACTCAATTTACAGATCTTGAATAAAAATAATTTAAAGACTTTTCACCTGAACCTGATTTAAAGGAATGGTATCATTTTTCAGGATTGAAATATTCACATCCGGATATTTGCATTTCAATTGTTTCAGATTCATGTTTTTATCTCCCCTGAGCCGGGATTCTGATTTGGAATGAACATTTAAGATCAACTGGGCAATTTTAGCACTTGGCTTATCATTTGGCTGGGCATCTGATTTAGCATCTGGCTGTTCTTCTGCCAGATATTGATCGATCTTGACACAGGCATGGTCAACCATTATTTGAGTAAATACCAAATGGCCAAAAGCCGGGTGCCAGGGTCCTGCCACCACCATGGAGTCATCTTCCATGACTTCTGAGGCCTGCAATCCCACCCGAATCACCTTAATTTTCCGGCTCTCAAAGATGTGCACCATTTTTTTAACAAGATGGATACTCTTTTCCAAGCTCAAAGGGACATAGTCTCCTTTTTTAAACCATTGTTCCAACAGGCTTTTCTTTAACACCAGCAACGGATAGATTCTTGCAAAATCAGGCTCAAGGTCTGCCACCTTTTTTGTGCTGTCCAGTAAAGACGTTTCATTGTCACCCGGCAATCCTGCCATAACCTGCACACCTGTTTTATACCTATTTTCTTTTAACAATCCAATAGCCAGGATGGTATCTTCACTGGTATGTCCGCGTTTTGAAAGAGAAAGTATCCTGTTATTCATAGATTGTACACCCAGTTCAATGGCAGAAATGGGAAACGGGCGTATCAGGTCAAGGCTTGCCTGGGAAATGGTGTCCGGCCGGGTGGAAAACCGTATACCATTAATTTTTTTTTCTTTGATATACGGAAATATCAATCCAAGCAGCTCTGTAATCTCATCATGTTCAAGCCCTAAAAAATTACCGCCGAAAAATGCCAGTTCAACCTTTTTGCGCTTGCCCTTGTAGTTCAAATACTGGCTGATGATCTTTTTGATTGAGTCCTTATTCGGCAGGCCGGGTTTTTCATTGGTGATAATAGATTGATTACAAAAGGCACATTGGTGGGGACACCCGGAATGGGGAATAAAAATAGGAATTACAAGAGGTTTTTCACTTGTGTCCATAACAGGGACAATCAACTCTTTTTTTGTTCAAGAAGATTTAAGGCATTTTTAGCAGCATCCTGTTCTGCTGCTTTTTTGGTTTTGCCTGACCCTTTGGCCTGGACATCAAACAGGTAAATCCGAACCTCAAAGGTTTTATCATGATCCGGACCGATTTCATTGTGAACCTGATATTGCGGTATAAGCGTCCCATGCTCCTGGGCATATTCCTGGAGCAGGCTCTTATAATCAACCACTTTTTCTTTTAAAAGGATTCTATCTAATGATTGTTGGAAAAGATTTTTAACCAGGCAATATACCGTACTAAAATCTGAATCCAGATAAACCGCAGCAATCAGAGCCTCAAATGTATCTGACAAAATCGAATTCTTTTCAAAGCCTCGAGATTGACTCTCTCCTTTTCCAAGCTTGATAAACCGACCCAGATCGATTGTTCTTGCTATTGCGGCAAGACCTGGCTCGCTGACAAGGATAGCCCTTAATTTGGACAGTTCCCCCTCTTTTTTCAGCGGACTTTCATCCATGATCAATTGTCCGATACACAAACCGATAACTGCATCTCCTAAAAATTCAAGACGTTCATTATCACAAGGACAGGAATTCTGGTTTTCATTCAGAAAAGACCGATGGCACAAAGCATTTTCAAGCAAAGACCGATCCTTAAACAAATGGCCCATATTTTTTTCTAAAATACTTAAATCTGTATTTTTTCCCTGGATCTCTTCCAATCGATCCGTGATATTTTTATACAGTGACACATCCACGTACAAATCACCTTTACCCGTGCCTAAACTGACGCCCTGGTTAAAAGAGCCATGGAAATCTGATCCACCGGTCATCAAAAGATTCTTTTGTCGGGCAAGATCCTTGTAAAATTTGGTCAACGCAGCATTATGATCAGAATAAAAGACTTCCATGCCATCAAGGCCATATCCTGTCAAACTATCGATAAAGTCTTCAACCTGTCCGGTTTTATTAAACGTCAGAAGACCCGGATGGGCCAGAACGGCAAGGCCACCTGCATGATGAATGGCCCCAATGCCATCTTGACAAGACACCTTGTATTTATTCACATATCCGGGTTTGCCTTTGCCCAGATACTTATCAAACGCTTCTTTAAAGGATGTTACATATCCTTTTTCCTTCATGAACTCTGCAATGTGGGGCCGTCCGGTCTGGTCCGCACCAAACCGGCTTTCCACTTGTTCGATGCTCATGTTAAACCCGAGACGGTTCAATTTTTCAATGATCTGTGGATTTCTATTGGTCCTGGCTTTTTTTGCACCTTTCAATATGGCATTCAGCTGCTTATCATAGACACTGAACCCATATCCCAATAAATGGATGCTTCCCACATTTTCAAACCCAGATGGGGGCTCACAGCTGATTTCAACACCAGTGATAAATTCCAGGGATGGCGGCAGGGGGTTTTTTAATATTTCTTTGATACCGTCAATGGTATCATGGTCTGTAATGGAAATCGCTTTGACTCCGATTTTTATAGCCAGAGCCAAAATTTCTAACGGTGGGAATGATCCGTCCGAGGCAGTTGAATGTATGTGAAGATCGATCAATGAACTATACGCACCGGCTAAATGCCAAGAGACTTCTCCATATCCTCTTCACGTGTTTTGCAGTCAATACACTGGGTTGTAACTGGTCTTGCTTTCAAACGCTTGATAGAAATATCTTCCTCACAGGTTTCGCAAATCCCAAAGGTTTTATTTTCAAAACGTTCAAGCGCATTTTTAATCTTCTTAATCAACTTGTGCTCCCGGTCTCGAATACGGAGTTCAAAACTTCTATCTGCTTCATGGGAAGCCCTGTCTGTTGGATCAGCAAAATTCTCATTGGGCTGTGTCATTCCCGTTACAGTGCTGTCAGCATGGGAAAGCAACTCAGTAAGTCTATCGTGTAAAAGATTTTTAAAAAAATCCAAATCTTCTTGTTTCATCGCATTTGCCCTTCATCTATAATATTAAGAACATCGAAACATGAACATTATACTAAAACCCATGGAATTGTAAACAATTAAATAGCACAACCGCCTGAAAAGGGTACAGACTCACAGATCTATATCAATTGCAATGACAGTCAAAACCAATGGCTATTTTTTTTCCGGCATCTTGATATTGAACAATTGTTGAGTCACATTCAGATAAAGAGAATCATCCCTGTGATCACCGATATTTCTCAAAAATAAGATGGGGTCATGAATCGTCCGGCTGGCAATGGCCTGGGTCATTCGTCTAATCGCCTCAACATCTTCATCAGACAGATGTTTTAAGCTTGAAAGGGTTTTTTTGCACTCCATTTCTACAATGGCAGTCATTTTATCATTCAACGCCTTAATGGTTGGAACAATGGCCAGACTTTCCAGCCATTTGCAAAATTTCACCACTGCCTCGTCAATGAATCGCTGGGCCTTGATTGTCTCTTTGCCCCGCTGTTCAATATTGGACTCCACAATATTGTTCAAATCATCAATATCATAGACATAGGCATTGGAAATATCATTGATTTTTGGATCAATATCTCTTGGAACTGCAATATCAATAAAAAAAATGGTTTTATGATTCCGCTGTTTCATAATTTTTTTCACATGCTCATAGGTCAGAACATACTCGGTTGCACCCGTAGAACTGATAATAATATCCACGTCAATGAGAACCTCTTGCCGTTCTTCAAACTTGACGGCCTGCCCGTTAAATTTCTGGGCCAGTTCCACTGCATTTTTAAAGGTCCTGTTGGCCACGATGATATCTTTTACATTGTTGGAAATCAGGTGTTCAACAGCAAGCTCTGCCATCTCCCCTGCCCCCAGCAGCATCACACTTTTTTGGGACAGATCCGAAAAAATCTTGTTGGCCAATTCAATGGCCGCATAACTGATGGACACTGCATTATCACCAATACCGGTTTCTTTTCTAACCCGTTTTGCCACACTAAAGGCTTTGTGCATCAGCCGATTCAAAAACACACCCGATGATTTGGTACTCACCGCTACCCGGTAGGCCTGTTTGATCTGACCTAAAATCTGAGGTTCTCCCACCATCATTGAATCCAGACTGGATGCCACCATGAACAAATGTTGGATCGCCTCTTCATCTTTATAGACATACAAGGTTTTTTTAAACTCTGAAATATCAATATGTTTATGATCTGAAATAAAAGAAATGACCTTATCCACTTGATCTCCGGTTTCCGGGATATATAAAATCTCGGTCCGGTTGCAGGTAGAAAAAATCATACATTCCTTGATATCCTGGTCTTGTTTAAAAAATTCAAGACCGGCCAATGTTTCTTCTTCGGAAAAAGAAAGCTTTTCCCTGAGTTCTACAGGTGCTGTTTTATGGTTAGCGCCGATCAATATGATGTTTGACATGGTATATTCTTTATTTTGTAAAATCCTGGTGATGCCCGCCCAACAGCATATTAACTCCAAGAAAGGTGAACACGATCACTAAAAAACCAACAATGGTCATGATGGCAGATTTCCTGCCCCGCCATCCGGAACGAAAACGAAGGTGCAGCAGGATGGCATAGATCAGCCAGGTCCCCACAGAAAAAACTTCTTTGGGATCCCAACTCCAGAACCTTCCCCATATGGCATTCGCATAAATAAAACCGGTCACCAGCCCAATGGTCAGCAGGGCAAATCCTGTAGTCATACAGGTATATCCCACATAGTCCAGAAAATCCAGCGATGGCAGGCGTTTAAAAAAGAAGCCACGCGTTTTTGTTTTAATTCCTTTTTCCTGCAGCAGATAAAGCATACCTGCCCCGCAAGCCAATGCCAGGGCAGCATCACCTGAAAATACCAGAATGATATGGGAATAAAACCAGAAGCCTTTTAATACTATATTCTTTTCAACCACGGCATCAGGCAATATCATTACGCTCAGCATAATGGCTGACAATAAAATAGAAGCAAAAACCCCCAGTATTTTAAGGTCAAACCTGGCTTGAAAAAATACAAACATGCAGCCTACAAAAAAGGCAGCAATGGAAAGGCTCTGGGATAAATTTTGTATGGGCAGATGCCTGGCACTTGTGGTGTAAATGATCATGCTGATAAAATGACAGACAACGGCGGCGCAGGTCAGAGAAAAAGCAGCTTTTTGATATACATCTTTTTGCTTAAACAAAAATAACAGATATCCTGCCATCCCTGAAAAATATAATACAGTTGAAAGCTGCGACACCATATCAGCGGTCTGAAGATTCATTTATTGCTCCTTTAGCAACACTAAGTGCTCACTTAAAAATAACTGGTAATTTATTTTTGAGTGAGCCCTAATTCCTGATAATTATATTCTTTCCCAAGCAGGTCATTTAAGACTGAATTAATTTTTGACTCATCCTCTGCTTTGATCATTTCCAATAAACCGGCTTCAATAAGGGTATAAAATATTTTTTTATGAACATCCGGGGCATGCCCGGATGCCAGCAGTTTCTTTCTGATATTTCCCATCACTTGAAGAATGGTTTCATATTCCGGCCCGATCTGTTTTTCCAGATCCTGCCGGATTTTTTTAGCCAGCGCCGGACTGGCACCGGATGTTGAAACAGCCAGGATAAGATCTCCTCTTTGCACAATGGACGGCAGGATAAAATCAGAGCTGTCCAATGCATCAACCACATTACATAGAATCTTGCCTTGTGCTGCATCCTGCCTGATCTTTTGGTTCAATTGCGCGTTATTGGTTGCAGCAAACACAAGAAACATCCCCAAAAGATCCCCTGGTTCATACTCTTTTTGCCTGCACAAAATCGAATTCGTCTTTAATGCATTAAATTGATCTGAAAATGTCTGGCTGATTACGGTTACCCTGGCACCACATGCTTCAAGCGTTGCCGCTTTTCTTGCCCCCACAGGACCGGCGCCTACAACCAGGCAGTCCTTGCCTTCAATATCCAGTAATATGGGGTAATATTTCATCTTTATCCTTTGGTTAAACCCTTTAAACCCTTGTGGGCATAAATGAATTAATATATATTGCTAAGGGATATTTTTCAATATCTAAACCAGACTCAACAGGACAGCTTAAAATGATTATTGATATACACACCCATATTTTTCAGGAATCAGTCAAACAGGACCGCGCCAGATACTTTGACAATGAGCCTGAATTCAAACTGCTTTACGACTCCCCCAAATCTGCTGTCTGCAGTGCAGAAGAGCTTATTGAGTCCATGGACAAACATCAGGTGGACATCAGTGTGGTTTTCGGCTTTCCCTGGCGAAATCCTGACCATACAAAAGCCAACAATGACGTTGTGATTGAAGCTGTCATCAAATACCCGACCCGACTAAAAGGCCTTGCCTGTTTTGACGTCACCTGGAATGGTGCAGCCGATGAAACTCAAAGATGCCTGGATGCCGGCCTTTGCGGTGCAGGTGAGCTGGCTTTTTATCTTACAGGGATTGATAAAACAGCACTTGCCCAGCTTGAACCAATCATGGCGGTCTTAAAGGAGAATAACAACCCGCCCTGTATGATCCACACCAATGAACCTGTGGGGCATTCCTATCCCGGCAAAACTCCGGTTACGCTTGAACAGATCTACACCCTTGCCAGAACCTTTCCTGACAATAAAATTGTTCTGGCCCACTGGGGGGGCGGGATCCTTTTTTATAATATCATGAAAAAAGAAGCCAAATCGGTATTAAAAAATATCTGGTATGATACGGCTGCCTCACCATTTTTATATGATCCGAAAATTTATGAACTGGCTCTTGGAGCAGGAGTGATCGATAAAATTCTCTTTGGTACGGATTATCCTTTGCTGTCACCGGACCGGTACTATAAGGACCTTGAAAGCACTACTCTATCTGAGCTTCAAAAAGACATGGTTCTTGGGGGAAATGCTAGTTTCTTATTTGGATAATTCTGGTTTTGTTTTGATTTTATAGACAAATTTTTTAAAAAAAATAGTGAGGCTCAATCTTCTCATGTAGATTAAAATGGTACAATGGTGATACCATTGATCTCATCAACCATACAAAGATATTCAATTCTTCCAGCACCAGAAACGGTAACACCACCATCCAGTGTTCCATTCGTATGATAAACATAAGCCTCAAAATAAGTAGCGTTTCCATTTGGACCGCTAGCAGTATCTCCTATGATGAATGCTGCTACGCCTGAAGACAAAGTGTACACAGGATTTCTTCCAGTTATCCCGTCAGATTCTAAGGCTCCAACAGCACCTCCAGTATTGACTTTAGTGTAATCAACATCTTCTTGGGCCAACACCGCATTAATTACACTTTCAACAAGGTTACGGGCATCGGAACGAGCTACAGTGTCAAACGCTTTTTGATGAAAAAGTCTGAAGTTAGGAATGGCTATCATGGCTAAAATACCAATAATGGCAGTCACTATCAATACCTCGATCAAAGTAAACCCTTTCTGGCCTTTTAAAGGATTATTGATATTCTTTCCAAATGATATCATTTTTTATATATCCTCTTTAATTTTAGAAGTCACTATTCTGGCTCGCTGGAATTTTGATTATCCTGATATTTTATCCAGCTTTTGTCCTTATAAATGGTCAAATCCTTCTTTTCCGGATATTGGATATCGCTAAACCCGATTACCCCCTCATTGGTTTTCCAAATGTAAAGCTTGGAACGATCAAAAGTAAGTAAAAATTTTTCATTAGTATTAAGCTCTTTTTTCACAATAGTGAATTTGGGTATAACTTTTGAGACTTTTGCATTGTCATTTAATGTCTTTATATCTGGTTTTTTTATTTCATTAGAAAGAAAAGCATTCGCGACCTGATCTTGTTTTGTGTCCTTTTTGAAACCGGATTGGGTTGTTGAACTTATAGCAACAGCAGGTTTTTGGGGTATCTTTGACTTATCACCTGAAACAATTGTTTCAGAAGGAGATATTGTTTTCTCAATACCTGTTTTCAGTTTCATATCCGGGCCCATTGAAGCAAATGTCCGGCTTCCCTTAATATTTCTTTTTATAAGATAAGTGTTTTTCTCTGGATAGTATTGCCAATTAAGTGTTGAAATAAAAAATTTATCAGATATGAACAATTTTTGATGCTTTCATAAAGCCTCCGTTTTTTGATATCTATAAAAACAGCAAAAAACATACCAAGAGTCCATAATCCATATTTAAATGCTGTTATGCTTTGTTAAGTGAACAGTAAATCCCGGGTTTTATCTGAAAAATGTATACTGGTAGACAATTTTTGTAATAAATCAACTTATAACGAGCCTCTTGCACAAATAAAAACGCTCAAACTTTTAACCATCTGCATCTGGTGATGGTAACATGACAACAAAAGGGTTTACTCTTTATTGGCCAGACAGGTCTGGTGGGCCAGTACAAGATTAATATCGTTGTAGGAAAAATTGCTGCCCAATTCGTTTTTTATGGCTTTTATGGCGCTCCAGGCCTTTGGGAATTTTTGAATTTGCGATAGTTTCTCTTCAATGGTACTTTGTTTTTCAGGCAAGAGTAACTTGTTAATATCCAATTCTCCTTTTTCCACAAAAAAGCACAGATGGCCAAGGATGGTGTTTTCCACAAGGCTGCGTTCTTTGGCAATCTGAGCCGGGGTCAATCCTTTGTTGAACAGATCAAAACTGATCTGTTTTGTGTCTGCACCTTTTGTCTTTTTTTCAGTTGTAGTTTTTTTTTCAGGGGCGGCTTTTTTTTCAGGTTCTGGTTTTGGCTCAGGCAATTTTACTATTTTAATGCCCTGTTTTTTTCGATATGTTTTTACGATTTCCAGCAGGTCTTGACCATATTTTTCCATGGTTTTTTTGCCCATGCCTTTAATCTTTGCAAGATCAGTCTCATTGTCGGGCAGGCAGACCACAATCTGGACCAATACTTTCTGGTGAAGGATCTTAAAATGGGCAAGTCCTTGTGCCTTGGCTTTTTGAGCACGCCAGTCCTTAAGCACCTGGAATAGTTCAGGATGATCAATGTCCGACTGGGTATACTCGGGCATGGGAGATTTTTTTACACTTGTACCTGTTTTGGAAGGGATGGCATCAATCTGGGCATTGGATATGGCACGCAGATATCGGGATGGGGAAAAACCGTTTCCACAGCTTTGAATACCGGCCTGTTTGACGGCAATCTCCTGTTTGAGATTGTCCAGGGCATTGTTGATCCTTTTGCCCAGTTCTTTATTGTCTGTTTCCACAACCATTTTCTGGACAAGGTCATAAAATACCATTAAGAATTTATCCTGGAACCAGGCCGAAGCCTTGCTGACCCGCTCAAGGATATGGGGATCAAGTTCCGGAAGCGCTTGATTAACAAACATGTTGCGCAGTTGGTGATTGAATTTTTCGCTCACTGTAAAAATATCTTTTCCGGCTGTTTCTTCTATCTGATCCATATCAGTAACTCCTGAAACCTGGATGATGCCTTTGTTTCCCCGCACCAGCCGTAAAAGATAACCCAGGCGGTTGTGCAGCAATTTAAAATCAAAACAGTCAATGAGCAATTCCTGCTGAAATTGTATTCTGGCAGCGTCAAGCATTTGTTCGCTTGGTGGATTCTCTCTGGCCTTTTCAACAAAGTCAAGGATAGCATCATCAATCTGGATACCATGAGACGGGACAGGCGAGCTGAACACAATCCCCTCAAAGGTTTTACACCGGCTCAGGGCCACATATACCTGTCCGTGGGTAAAGGCGGCTTTGGCATCAATAACTGCCTTGTCAAAGGTCAGGCCCTGGCTTTTGTGGATGGTGATGGCCCAGGCCAGTTTCAGAGGAAACTGCTTGAACTTGCCAATGATCTCTTCCCGGATTTCCCTGGTCTCAGGATCCATGGTGTATTTAATATTGTCCCAGTCCACAGGCTTTACGATAATTTCATCAGTCGTGTCCGGGCAGACAACACTGATCGTGTCCGATGAGACCTTTTTAATTTTACCGATTTTTCCATTGTAATATAGTTTATCCGGGCCTGGGTCGTTACGCAGGAACATGACCTGGGCACCCTGCTTGAGCACAAGGTTTGCCGGAGTAGGAAACGTATGTTCAGGAAATTCCCCAATCACTTTGGCATTGAATTGAACCTCTTTTTCCGGCAAGGCCTTAAGCCTTTTCTGATTAATGGATTGGGCACTGTTGTTATGAGTAGTCAGCGTGATAAACCCTTGACCTTCTTTTGGCATATAATTTTGAATATATCGCTGGTTGAGCTCTGCAACGGCGGATTCATCCAGCCGATTATCCCGCACCCGGTTTAACAGCCCAATAAACTTGGGATCTGACTGCCTGTAAATATGTTTAAGTTCTAGGGTTACTAATTGTGTCCGCCTAAGGGCCTGGCTGCTGAAAAAATAAACCGATTCATAATATTGCTGCAACAGCTGCCATTCATCCTGCTTGGCCACCGGAGGAAGCTGATGCAGATCACCGATCATGAGCAGTTGCACACCGCCAAAGGGTTGTTCATTACGCCGATGCCGCCTTAACACCACATCCACGGCATCCAGAAGGTCAGCCCTAACCATACTGATTTCATCGATGATCAACAGATCAAGACCCTTGATGATCTGTTTTTTTTCTTTGCTGAACCGAAACTGGCGCTGTTGATTGTTTTCATATGATTCGCTTCCCGGAATAAAGGGGCCAAAGGGCAATTGAAAAAAAGAATGAAGCGTGACCCCGCCGGCATTGATGGCAGCCACGCCAGTGGGAGCTGTGACAATCATGCGTTTGAATGCATCTTTTTTCAGGCTGTGGAGAAAAGTTGTTTTACCGGTACCAGCCTTTCCTGTTAAAAAAAGGTGACTGCCCGTGTTTTTGACAAAGTTTTTGGCCAGTTTTAATTCATAATTTTCAAAGGGTTCATCTGACACGCATTTTTTCTCCAAGATAATCCAGAATAGACAAAGCCGCCTGTCTTCCCTGGGCAATGGCGGTGACAACCAGATCTGATCCTTGCACGGCATCTCCTCCGGCAAAGACTTTTTTGTGAGTGGTCTGGAAAGGAAATTTACCCTGCTCAGGTGCATCAATCAAGTTATTTTTGGTCAGTTTTATCTTGTTGGTCTTTAACCATGACGGCGGGCTGGGGTTAAACCCAAATGCCATGATCACGGCATCGGCACAAAGAATTGTTTCTGATCCGGGCACGATTTCAGGTCGCTGGCGCCCCTTTTCATCCGGTTCTCCCAGACAAGTTGAAATAAGCTTTATTCCTGACACCTGACCCTCTTTTCCAATAATAAGGCCCGTGGGCTGAACATTAAAACAGAACCTGACCCCTTCATCCCTTGCATTGACCACCTCTTTGACTGATCCAGGCATATTGTCTTTGTCCCTTCTATAGGCACAGATCACTTGGGATGCTCCCTGACGGACAGCAGTACGCAGACAGTCCATGGCCGTGTCTCCCCCGCCCAATACCACCACTTTTTTACCATTTAAGTCGATATACGGATAATCCGTGCGCCTGATTTTCATCAGATAATCCGCATTGGCAATCAAATACGGCAGAGCATCGTATACGCCTGGTGCATCCTCATTTTCAAGACCTGCCCGGATATTTCCATAGGTTCCAATTGCCACAAACAAGGCATCATAATCATTGAGAAGGGTTTTAAATGGCATGTTTTCTCCGATACAAATCCCCAGCTGAAACTCAATCCCCATCCGGGTAAAAATATTGCGCCTGATTTCCATGATCCGTTTTTCAAGTTTAAAGGCTGGGATACCAAAGGTTAAGAGTCCGCCGATTTCAGGATGACGATCATACACCACCGGAGAAACACCGTTGCGGATCAAAACATCAGCACAGGCAAGCCCTGCCGGACCCGCTCCTATCACCCCAACCTTTTTACCGGTGTCAACCACCTTTGATAAATCCGGAACCCACCCCATTTCAAAGGCTGTATCCACAATATACTTTTCAATACTTCCGATGGTAACGGCACCAAATCCCGTATTTATGGTGCAGGCACCTTCACAGAGTCTATCCTGGGGACAGACCCTGCCGCAAATTTCCGGCAGACTATTGGTCTGGTGGCAGAGCTCGGCCGCCTCTATTATTTTACCTTCGCAAGCCAGCCCAAGCCAGTCTGGAATATAATTGTGTACCGGGCACTTCCATTCACAATAGGGATTACCGCAATCCAGGCACCGGTCTGACTGCATTTGAACCTGGGATTTTTTAAACGCTTCATAAATTTCCACAAAATAATGTTTGCGCAGCTGGATCTTTTTTTTCTTTGGCTCGACACGATCCACTTCAATGAATTGAAAGATATTCCGGGTCATAAGATAATTTCCTAATGAATCACAGCCAGGGTCTCGTTTGGTAAGGTCCCTTGATGCCCGAGCAGTGTTGAAATCTCAGTTGTCTTTGGTTTTACCAATTTGAACAGGGTGATATAATCTTCAAAACCGGATAGGATTCTTTCGGCACGAAGGCTGCCGGTTTCATCATAATGTTCATTGATAATACCCCTCAAGTGTTCCTGGAGCACAGGCAGATCTTCAAGACTGGCCACGTCCACAAGCTCTTGATTCGTCCGTTGGGATACCCAGTTATTTTCATCCAGCACATAGGCAAATCCGCCGGTCATGCCGGCACCGAAATTAACCCCCATGGGGCCAAGAATAGTAACCATCCCGCCGGTCATGTATTCACAGCCATTATCACCAATGCCTTCCACCACTGCCCTGGCTCCGGAGTTTCTCACACCAAATCGTTCTCCTGCCAGGCCTGCGGCGTAGAGTCTTCCGCCGGTTGCGCCGTACAGGCAGGTATTGCCGGCAATCACAGCTTGATGGGATTTATAGGAGACTCCTACAGGCGGCCGGATCACCAGTTTGCCTCCAGCCATGCCTTTGCCCACATAATCATTGGCATCACCGGCCAATATCATTTCAAGACCGCCGCAGTTCCAGACACCAAAGCTCTGACCGGCACTGCCATCAAAATAAAGGGTGATTGGATTTTTTTCCATACCATGATTCCCATGGTGTTCAGCGATAATGCCTGACAAAAGTGCGCCCACTGAACGATCCGTATTTTGAATATGAAAGTGTCCTTCTCCGCCTGCCATGGTTTTAACCGCTTCTTCAAAATTTGTTTTTAACAGAAGGTTCAATTGGCCTTTATCCCTGGGAATATTTTTTTCTTTAAAATAAAGACCACATCCAGATTGCGGTACCGGAGCTTGCAAAATATCTGATAATTCCAGTTTTTGTTGTCTGGGCGTGGCACCTTTCAGGACTTCAAGCAGATCGGTTCTGCCGATCAGGTCGGTCAGGCGTGTGATACCCAGCTGAGCCATAATTGTCCGTGTTTCTTGAACCAGAAAAGTAAAGTATTGGATCACCTGTTCAGGCAGCCCCTTGAAATGAAGTTTTCTTAAGGTTTCATCCTGGGTGGCAACCCCTGTGGCACAATTGTTCAGGTGACAGATCCGTAAAAATTTACACCCCAGAGAAATCAAAGGGCCTGTACCAAAGCCAAAACTTTCCGCCCCTAATATCGCTGCTTTAATAATATCAAGGCCGGTTTTCAAACCACCGTCCACCTGAAGCCGGATTTTATGCCGAAGCCCGTTTTCCACTAAGGCCTGCTGGGTTTCTGCAAGACCCAGTTCCCAGGGGCTGCCCGCATATTTCACGCTGGTCAGGGGGCTTGCGCCGGTGCCGCCGTCATATCCTGAGATGGTGATCATATCGGCATACGCCTTGACCACACCCGTGGCAATGGTACCCACTCCGGGTTCGGACACCAGCTTGACACTGATCAGGGCTTTGGGATTGACCTGTTTAAGATCAAATATCAACTGAGCCAGGTCCTCAATGGAATAGATATCATGGTGAGGCGGCGGCGATATCAGGGTAATGCCGGGTGTGGAATAACGAAGGGCTGCAATCTGGGCGGTCACTTTGTGGCCGGGCAGTTGCCCGCCTTCACCGGGTTTGGCTCCCTGGGCCATCTTGATCTGAAGCACTTCGGCATTGATCAGATAGTGCGGGGTTACCCCGAAGCGACCGGAAGCCACCTGTTTGATCCTGGACACTTTTTGAGTATTAAATCGCGCTGGATCTTCCCCGCCTTCCCCGGAGTTTGAAAAGCCGCCCAGCCGGTTCATGGCAATGGCAATGGCCTCATGGGCTTCCTGACTCAAGGCGCCAATGGACATGGCGGCAGAGTCAAAGCGTTTGAAAAAATGCTTTTCAGGCTCTACTTTTTCTATGGAAATACTTTTTTTTATTTTTTTAAGCGTCAACAAGTCACGAATATGGGCCACCCCCCGGTTGTTAACAATATCGGCATATTGTCGGTAAGCGGCAACATCATTGGTGGTAACCGCTTTTTGCAGGGACTGAACCACGTCCGGGTTATAGGCATGATATTCTTTTCCATGGATGTACCGGAACAACCCGCCCCGGGACACGGGCTGGTCTGGCCGATTCCAGGCTTGATCAGACAAGGTCTGTTGATCCTGCTGAAAGTCATGAAAGTCTGCTCCCTGGATCCGATTGGCAATGCCTTTAAAGCAAAGATCAACCACGTTGTTGGCCATTCCCAAAGTTTCAAACAACTGGGAGCACCGGTAGGATGCAATGGTGGAAATACCCATCTTGGATAAGATTTTTAATAATCCTTTATTGATCCCCTTTCGATAGTTTAAAACCGCCTGCCCATATGAGATCTCCAGATAATTGTTCTCTTTGAGATGGGCCAATGTTTCATAGGCCAGATAGGGAAAAACAGCAGTGGCACCCACACCCAGAAGAACGGCAAAATGATGGGGATCACGCACACTGGCTGTTTCAACAATAATATTGGCATCACACCTGAAATTTTTTTCCACAAGGGCATGCTGAACAGCACCCACAGCCATGGCAGCCGGAACAGGAAGACTTGTTTTTGAAACATCCCGATCCGACAGGACCAAAAGGACGGTCCTGTTTTTTACCTGTTCAAGGGCCTTGGCACAAATATTTTTAATTGCCTGTTCAAGGCCGATTGCCGGGTCATAATTCAGGCCAATCACAGCATGTTTATAATATTGGGGATCAAGGGATAACAACTGGTCAAGATCAGATTGCACCAGCACCGGCGATTGAAAGGAAACCCGCCATGCATGGCCCTGGGTCTCATTGAATACGTTTCGTTCCCGCCCGATGCATGTGGCAAGACTCATGACATGGCGTTCGCGCAACGGATCAATGGGGGGATTGGTAACCTGGGCAAACATCTGGCGGAAATAATCAAAAACGCTCCGGATTTGAGTGGATAAAACAGCCATGGGCGCATCATCTCCCATGGAGGTAACCGGTTCCTGGCCCAGATTCCCCAGCACCCTTATAACCGCCTGGATTTCTTCATTGGAACAACCAAATATCTTATGATACAAACGCAAATTATCGTCATCAAAAAACCGGCCGACTATTGCACCCGATATAGTACCCGACATAAAATTGGGATCATCCGCTTTTGCATCCTTTAAAAACCTGCAGCACTGAGTCATCCATTCTTTATAAGGGTGGCGGGATTTAAGTTCCTGGTCAATCTCCCAGGATGTCCAGCGTTTCCCTTTGAGAGTGTCAATGACCAGAAGCTCTCCCGGGCTGACTCTGCCCTTTTCAATGACTTCGTCAGGCTCATAATCCCAGATCCCCACTTCTGATGCCAGGGTTATCCATTTATTGGTTGTCACCACATACCGGGCCGGGCGAAGTCCGTTCCGGTCCAGGCCACAGGCGGCAAACCGTCCATCACTCATGACAATGCCGGCTGGCCCGTCCCATGGTTCCATGTGCATGGAATTAAAATCATAAAAGGCCCTAAGATCCTCATCCATATCCGGGTGGTTCTGCCATGCCGGCGGAATCAGCAGCCGGAACGCTCTGAACAAATCCATGCCACCGGCAAGAAATAATTCCAGCATATTATCCAGAGCAGAGGAGTCGGACCCGGACTCATTGACAAAAGGCGCTGCCTCAGCCATGTCCGGCAACAACGGGGAATTTAATTTATAGGCTCTGGCACGGGCCCATTGCCGGTTGCCTGTAATGGTATTGAGTTCTCCATTATGGGCAAGATATCGAAAGGGTTGAGCCAGACGCCATTTGGGAAGAGTATTGGTTGAAAACCGCTGGTGAAAAAGACAGATGGCCGATTCCATCCTCAAATCAGCAAGATCTTTAAAAAAAAGCGCCAGATCCTTGGGCTGACACAGGCCCTTATACACTACCACCCGGTTTGAAAAGCTGGCCACATAGAATTCCGGATCATGGTCCATTTGCTTTTCAATCCGTCTGCGGACAATATACAGCCGCCTTTCCAGATCGCTTGATCCCCAGCCAAAGGGGGCATTAATAAACACCTGAAAAATGGATGGGAGCGTTTTTTTTGCCAGATCCCCTAAAACATCAGGGTTCATTGGCAGCTTTCTCCATCCGACCACCATCAGGGTCTCTTTGATCAATTCTTTTTCAACCAGAGCTCTGGCCTGCTGATTCTTTTCAGGGTCCTGATTTAAAAACAACACCCCTACGCCATACCGATTGCCCAGGTGCCATCCTTTTTCTTTGGCAATCTGCTGAAAAAATGAATCCGGTTTTTGCAGCAACAGACCGCATCCGTCACCGGTTTTACCGTCCGCTCCAATGGCACCTCGATGAGCCATGCGGGCAAGGGATGAAATCGCCGTCCTGACCAGCTTGTGGCTTGTTTTGCCTTCCAGGTGCGCGATCAGGCCGAATCCGCAATTCTCTTTATCCATATTTGTATGGTACAGGGCCATAGAGCCTCTCTGCGATAGACAGTTGATAAAACAGGTCATTATGAGCTGCCGTTTAAAAATTCCAACGGTATCTTATCCGGTTATCCGTTTAAAACAACATAATTGTATTATGATAATACAATTTAACAAAAAAAGGACAGAAAATATTCGAAAGATACTATAGCAAATTTATCTACTCGTGTTTTGAATTTTTTTTAAAATTTTAAAAAATTTGAATATTTACTCCAAGACAGCCTCACCTATGACACGGGTGCCAGAACCAGAAAAGGAACGGACTATCCCTCCCAATGATAAAGGTTATGCCATCATGGCCCGTCACTTTTACACAGCAGTGGCGCCCTATATGTAAAAAACAGCCCGGCAGAATAACGCTATATTTTCTCTTGTAAGCTAAGTGGTTTCTCTGCTAATAACTGCCATGGGCAGACCTGGTATTTAATCTTGGTTTGCCCACAACAAAGCATGAAAGTCATGGTTTGATTTGCCAAGACTTTCATATAAATCAGCAGCACATAAAAGCCGGAATAAACACTCATGACCATCTAAATTCATTGGAAAGGAGCTAAAAATGGGTCTATTCGATAAAATGGGAAAAAAGTTTGTTGTTACAACGGAATTGGGGCCGGTTAACGGAGTTATGGCTGATGAATCATTAAAAAAAGCAAAGGATTACCAAGAACTGGACGCTATCAATATCCATGACTGCCCCATGGGAAATCTTCGTATCAATGCCATTGCCATGGGAAACCTGATCCAGAATGAGTTGAAAACACAAGCCATTCCCCACTTCACCTGCAGGGACCGCAGCCTTCTTGGAACCCAGGCCGATCTTCTTGGAGCCCATACTTTGGGAATCAGGAATCTTTTGGTAACAACCGGAGATCCGCCAAAATACGGTCCCTATCCCTCCAAGGCGGTGTATGACTACAATACCTTTGATCTTGTGAAACTGATCAAAAAGATGAACTCTGGACTCGACTACAATGACAAGGCTTTTGGCGGCAATACCGATTTTTCGATCTCCTGCACAGCCATGCCCACCGCCAAAAACCTTGATGCCGAGATCACGAGAATGGAGAAAAAAATATCCGCAGGCGCAGATTTTTTCCAAACTCAGGTGGTCTATGACGCGGAGAGGACCCTTGGCTTCCTGGAAAAAGCCAGGCCATTGGGCAAACCTGTCCTCATCGGGGTCATGCCGTTAAAAAGTGTTAAGATGGCCCAATTCATGAACAAGAATGTGGAGGGGATTGACGTCCCCCAAGCGGTTATTTCCAGAATGGAAAACCAGGGAGCCACAGGAATCGAGATTGTATGCGACCTGATAAAAACCCTTTACAGCCATACGGACGGCATTCATATCATGGCAATGGGGGATGTGGCCGGTACAAACAAGATCCTGGAATTCATAGCAACACTATAGCCGTGCAGCTGGCCGGCAAGGTGATTAAGCCTTAAGGGCTCGCTCAAAGAACGCAAGGCAGGATTGTCTTTAAAGCAGCTTAAGAGTGTAAAAAAAAGGACTGCCACCATGGACCGGGGGGAATATTACCTGTATCTTGCCGGGGACTATATGGTGAACGAGAACCCGGGAAAGGCCATAATCAACATCCTTAAGGCAGAAAAACTGCTTCCCCCGGATCAATACCAGGTATGTTCTGATGACCCTGAGATATGTAGCCCAGAGCGACGAACAGAAAGAGGGCTTGATCGATCTTGGAGCAAACCTGGAAACCGGTGTTGTGGTATCCGGTATGGTAGAAATGTTTCCTTCTGTTGAAAAAGAATACGGGAAAACAGAAAAACTCTTGTTTTTTACCGGTTTAATCTGATTATAAATGATGTGCCCTGATCTTTAACACTTTCGACATTAATGGTTCCCTGGTGGTAATGAACAATATGTTTGACAATGGCAAGGCCTAATCCAGTGCCGCCTTCATGCCGGCTTCGAGCCTTGTCCACCCGGTAAAACCGGTTGAAAATTTTTGGCAGATGGTCTTGATCAATGCCACGGCCCTGGTCCTGAATGTTAATATCAATGCTGGTTTCATTTGACCTTGCATTAATATTAACACAAGAACCTTCAGAACTGTATTTTACCGCATTATCCACAAGATTGATAAAGGCCTGCTCCATAAGAACCGGGTCCACTTTCACGATCAAATCTTGAGAGCAGTCAACCGATAGAATAATTTTTTTTTCCTGGATGCCGGGCCGGCAGGCATTGACTGCTGCCTGGATCAAGGAGAGCAACGGCTGCTGTTCAAACCGGATATCAGTCCCTTCAAGCCGTTCAAGCTTTGAAAGAGCCAGAAGGTCATTGATCAGATCGATCATCCGATTCACATTTTTATCAATAATCCTTAAAAAGTGTTCACTTTGCTCGGTATCTTTTGAAACCAGCATTTCCTGGAGTGTTTCAATAAACCCTTTAATCGTGGTCAACGGTGTTTTCAGTTCATGGGACACATTGGCTGCAAAATCCTTGTGCATGGTTTCAAGCCGCCTGATCCGTGTGATATCATGGAAGATGATCAAGGTTCCCATCCGCAGCCGGTTGGTATCATACAATGCTGTGGAATGAATATTTAAGATCAGGTCTTCTCCCTTTTTGATGACAATATCATCTTCCACCGGCTCATGGGTTGCCAGGGCCCGCTGAATAAACGACTGAAATTCTACATTTCTGGCAACTTCCAGAATATACCGGGTTTTCAACCGGGCGGGCGGGAAATCAAATATTCGGGCAGCAGCCGAATTGACCGTAATAATTCGTTCATCCTTGTCAATGGCGATCACCCCTTCCTGCATACTGGTATGCACTGCTTCAAGCTCCATGCTCCGATTTTTAAACTCTTTTATTTTCTCATCCAGATTTTGCGCCATCCGGTTCATGGTAATGGCCAGCTCTGACAATTCCTCGGATGATGGTACAGCAAGCCTTGCATTCAAATTTCCATTAGCAAATTCCGAGGCCCCTTTTTTCATTTCTTCAATGGGACGGGTGATCCTTCGGGTAACATAAAGACTGACAATGGCGGCTGCCAGAGTGGTGAGCACCAGGGCCAAAAGAATATTATTCCGGATCGTTTTAATTTCCCGGTCAATGGCAGAAATGGAAACAGCCGTTCTGACAACCGCAATGGTCGTATTATCAGAAATAACCGGCAATGCAATATACATCATGTTTCTGCCCAGGGTTTCGCTGTATCGGATGGAAACCCCTTTTCCCCTTTTCAGGGCCTGACTGATTTCAGGTCGCTTCACATGATTTTCCATGACCTTGATATCCCCGAATGAATCTCCCACCACAATACCGGAAGGCATAATCACCGTTACCCGGGTATCGGTTTGATCACCGATTTCCTTGCATTGCTGATCAATTTTGAACATCTGGTCAGAATTGGATTGAAGACTATCTGTAAATTTGTTTTGCAGTATTTTTGTCCGAATGGTCAGTTCTGTTTCTAAATTTTTAAGAAATACTTTTTTTACATACCTGGTGGAATAAAGAGTCACAACGAAAAGCGATAAAACAATAATAACCAAAAAAGAAGGAAAAATCTGCCAGATTAATTTTTTTTTAGTTTTCATATTATTCTTTAAACCGGTAGCCAACGCCCCTGACTGTTTCTATCAAGGATGCATAACTTTTTAATTTTTTCCGCAATCCCACAATAATCACATCAACACTCCGTTCTGTCACTGCATAATTTTCGCCATGGATGACATCAACAATCTGACCCCGGGTAAAGACCCAGCCCTTTTTATCGGCCAGAAAAGACAGCAAGTCAAACTCTGATACGGTTAAATCCAATCTTTCACCTTCAATAGTGACCTGGTGCCTGGCCTGATCAATGATCATGTTTCCTTCGTGTTTGATTTTGTTGGCCGGCTCACCCTCTTTTTTGCGCCGCCTTAAAATGGATCGAATCCTGGCAACCAGCACCTTTGGGCTGAATGGCTTTGAAATATAATCATTGGCTCCCAGTTCAAGACCTGTGACTACATCTGATTCTTCTCCTTTTGCCGTGAGCATGACAATGGGCAAGTCATGGGTTGCCTCATTATTTCTCAGATAACGGGTAACTTCGAGTCCGTCTATCCCGGGCAGCATCAAATCAAGGATCATGAGATCCGGCTGGGATTGCCTGGCAAGCTGAATGGCTTTTTCGCCAGTCAGCGCTGTCAATACCATATATCCTTCGTTTTTCAGGTTATATTTAATCAATTCAATAATATCTTCTTCGTCATCTACAATCAAAATCGTTTCTTTTGACATTTGGTTTCCTGAAAATTTGTTTGATTATTGTTTATTCAGTATTTTATAAACTAAGCTTGATTTGTCAATTTAATATAATTATTTTACTATACAAATCAGGTATGGCGGATAATTTCTCCTTCAATCAGGTAGATCACCTCTTCTGCAATATTGGTGGTATGGTCTCCCACCCGTTCAATATGTCTGGATATCAGATACATATTGATAATTTCACTCACCATTGCGGGGTCTCTTTGAATATCCTTTTTCATGGCGATATAAGCATCATTTCTCATGATATTCACCTGTTCATCCATAGCCCTGACATCATAGGCCATATCCACATCCATATCTACCAGGGCATCAAGGCTCATTTTCAACATTTTCAACGCCTGATCTGCCATTCTTGAATAATCATATTTAAATCTTTTAGGATCATTGGAACTGATTTTATATCGTTTGGCAATATTGGCCGCATAGTCTGCAATTCGTTCAAGGTCATTGTTTATTTTAATGACGGCAATAAGAAAACGCAAATCCGTTGCAACAGGCTGGTATAGTGCAAGAATCTTCAAACATTCTTCTTCCACTTCAATTTCTTGCTCATCAATCTGATAATCAGTATCAATAATTTTCTGGGCCAGTTCCAAATCCTCGGTTTTAACTGCTAAAATAGCTTTTTGGAACCGATCTTCCACCATTGCCCCAAGCGAAAGAATCTCTCTTTTAATCTTATCAATTTCTCGTTGTAAATGGCCGGGCATATTTTCTCCTTAACCGAATCTTCCGGTAATATAATCTTCTGTCTGTTTGAGTTCAGGTTTGGTAAACAATGTATCTGTGTTATTAACTTCAATGAGTTTACCCATATAAAAGAAAGCTGTCCGGTCAGACACTCTGGCTGCCTGCTGCATATTATGGGTCACAATAATGATGGTCAGTTTCTTTGAAAGTTGTGAAATCAATTCTTCGATTTTCTGGGTGGCAATGGGATCAAGGGCCGAGGCTGGCTCGTCCATCAACAATACATCAGGATCAACCGCCAAAGCCCTGGCAATACACAACCGCTGCTGCTGTCCTCCGGACAATCCCAAGGCTGATTCATTAAGCCTGTCTTTGACCTCATCCCAGATCGCGGCCTGTTTCAAACTTTCTTCCACAATACTGGTCATTTTTGCCCGATCCTTTAATCCATTGACTTTCAACCCATAGGCAATATTTTCAAAAATTGATTTGGGAAAAGGATTGGGTTTTTGAAAAACCATTCCCACCCGACGTCTCAAGGTCACGACATCTAAATCTTTATGGTAAATATCTTGATCATCCAACATGACCTGACCATTGACCCGAATGCCTGAAATCAAATCATTCATCCGGTTAAGGCACCTTAAATATGTACTCTTGCCACAACCGGACGGGCCGATCAATGCTGTTACCTTATTTTGTTCAAATTCAATGGAAATATCATAAAGTGCCTGAAACTTGTTATAATAAAAATCCAGGCTCTTTGTATGCATTTTAATATGGGGTTCCATACAGCTAAATCCTTAACTTTTTTCTCATTTTTGCACGCAATACAATGGCGGCAAAGTTCATCCCAAATACCAGGGCAATTAAAACCAGGGCTGTTCCATATTGAAGATGTCGGGTGGCTTCGATGTTGGTCCCGGCTGTGGCCAGAACGTAAATATGATAGGGCAGGGCCATGACTTCATCCAGAATGGATGATGGCAGATCCGGGGTAAAAAAGACAGCCCCGGTATACATGATGGGTGCGGTTTCACCGGCTGCCCGGCTCAATCCCAGGATGGAGCCGGTAAGAATCCCGGGGAATGCTGCCGGCAGGACCACCCGGGCAATCGTCTGCCATTTGGTGGCTCCCATGGCAAGCGAAGCCTCTCGATAAGTTTGGGGCACTGATTTTAATGCCTCTTCTGATGCGCCGATAATCACTGGAAGGGTCATGATGCCCAGGGTTAATCCTCCTGCGGCAATGGACACCCCCATTTTCAAGACGATGCAGAAAAAAGCAAGGCCAAACAACCCGAAAACAATGGACGGCACACCGGCTAAATTATTGATACCCAGACGGATCAGCCGCACCACTTTTCCCTGGGTGGCATACTCATTCAAGTAGATGGCTGAAGACACCCCGATGGGCAGAGCCACCAGAATAGTCATCAGACAGAGGCTGATGGTACCCACAATGCAGGGCCAGATTCCGCCGGCAGTCATGGAATCTTTTGGTGCCTGGGTTAAAAACTCCCAGGATATGGCCCGCCATCCGCGAGATACCATAAAATACAGAATAATTGCCAGAGCCAGGCCATTCAACACTGCTGCCATCTTTAAACCAAGAAAAAATAATCGTTGAATCATCAGGCGTTTTTTAATCATTATAAAGACGCCTCCCCCACCTGTCTGAACCGGTAAGAAATATAATCAGCCAACAGGTTAAACAAAAAGGTGAAGACAAATAAAACAAGGCCAATGGCAAACAATGCATGGTAATGTTCACTGCGAAATGGTGCCTCAGCCATTTCTGCGGCAATACTGGCCGGCATGGGCCGGACCGGATCAAATATTGAACCGGGAATCATGGCCGCACCACCGGCAGCCATAAGCACCACCATGGTTTCACCCACAGCCCGGGATAACCCTAAAATAACAGCCGTACAAATTCCTGAAAGCGATGCGGGTATAATGATCTTAATAATGGTTTCAAAGTGCGTGGCGCCCAGGGCAAAAGAGGCTTCTTTCAATGCAGTGGGAACAGAGTAAATGGCATCTTCAGAAATACTGCAAATAGTGGGAATTGCCATGAATGCCAGCATCAAAGACGCATTAAACATATTCAGACCCACGGGGATACCAAATAATTGCTGAATAAACGGTGCCACCACCACCATGCCGAAAAACCCGATAACAACCGATGGCATGGAGGCCATCATCTCTACAATGGGTTTAACAATCTGGGCCACCCGCGCCGGTGCAATTTCAGCAAGGTATACCGCTGTCATAATCCCTAACGGGATAGCCATCGCACCGGAAAGCAATGTCACATAAACGGAGCCCAGGATAAGAGGGAGGATACCAAAATCCGCGGGCTCATCCGTGGGGTACCAGTATTTGCCGAAAATAAAATCCTTGATGGAAATATGATCAAAAATCGGGATGCCTTCCTTAAACAGAAAGACCATGATCAAAGATAAAACCGTGACGGAAAAGAGTGCAATCAGTAAAAAGACCGACTGCACACCTTTATCAATATTTTGACGTTTCAAAGATATGCTCCGTTTAAAAGAGTGGAATGGAACCGGCTTCTTTTACCAGTGCCTGACCCTTTTTAGAGAGAATAAAGGAGATAAACCCCATGGTGTCTCCTTGGGGCCAGCCATTGGTGAACATGAACAATCCTCTGGAGATGGGAAATGACCCGTTAATTGTGTTTTCTTCTGTTCCGGCAATCCCTTCTACACTGATTGCTTTGATCTCCTTGGTCAGATAACCCAGGCCAATGTATCCAATGGCTCCGGGTGTATTTGCAATCGCCTGGACAATACCGCCGTTGGACGGAACGGTCAGGGCACTGGGGATAACCCGGTCCTTTTTCATGACCATGTCTTTCCAGACCCCGAATGTTCCGGATGAACTGTCCCTTGACACCACAACAATCTGACCGGGTGTTCCACCGATTTCTTTCCAGTCCTTGATTTTACCCATATAGATGTCTTTTAACTGAGCCATGGTCAGATCCAGGATTGTATTTTTAGGATTAACAACCGGAACAATGGCATCCAGAGCGACTCGGAAAGGAACCGGGTAGACCCCTTTTGTGTTTGCCAGATTGACCTCTGTTAATTTGATAAATCGAGAGGTATCCCCAATATCAGCGGTTCCGTCGATAATGGCTTTAATTCCATTTCCAGACCCACCACCGGAAAGGGATATTTTAACATCCGGATTCTGGAGCATATAGGCTTCAGCCGCTTTCTGGGCAATGGGCAACACAGTGGTTGACCCTTTGATAACCAGTTCTCCGGCATTGGCCAAAGATAAAATGAACACTTGACAGATGATCAGCACAGATATTAACAAAATGTTTTTTTTCATGATTTTCCTCATAATTAAAATTGTATGGACGCATTTTATGCAACGCCCTATATGGGAAAAGATTTTACAATTGATGTGTTAGGATTCGATTAGGTTTGTGTTATGGCACAATTAAAAATAGAGACGACCGGGGAATAATAATCGAGTCAACAATTTAATTCAACACCTTACAACCGGGACCGGAAATTGTGCTCCTGCCGCCTGAAACCGGCAGAATACTGATTTGAGTACGAATTCTTTCCTTTAAGGCGGGAACATGGGAAATGATCCCGATCAATTTACCCTCCTGGTGCAGCCCGGAAAGTGCTTCCAGAGAAGTCTCCAGGGCATCCTCATCCAGGGTCCCAAAGCCTTCGTCCAGAAAAAGCGAGTCCACCCGGACATTGCGGCTGGCCATATTGGACAGTCCCAGGGCAAGGGCCAGGCTGACAATAAAACTTTCACCTCCGGACAGATTTTTAGTGGATCGGATTTCGCCGGCCTGGTAATTATCCATGATGTTCAATTCCAGGGGCTGTTTTTCATCCCGGACCAGCAGGTACCGGTCAGTCATTTTTTCAAGCTGTTTGTTGGCGTGGGAGACCATCACTTCAAAGGTCAGGCCCTGGGCAAAGTTTCTGTATTTTTTTCCGTCTGCCGACCCAATCAGACCATGCAGGGCATCCCAGCGTGTGCATTCAATTCTCTGATTATCCATGAGCTGTTTTTTTTCCTGCAACCTTGCCCTTGCCATTGCATTGTCAGACAATTTGTGTTTAACGGCCCCGATTTGCTCACCCATGGATTTCAAATCTTCCCGGATCTGAATCTGTTCGTGTTTCAAAAAATCAATCGGATTTTGCCCGGGGAGAACCTGGGTTATCTTTTTGGCGATTTCCATGGAAAGCCGGGTTTCCCTGTCCTTTTTCCGGATGGCAATGTCTGCCTGCCGTTTATCCAGATTTTCAGCTTTTTGGTTTAATTGCATCCTTTCATCAACACTGAGCTGCTGGGCTTTAAATATTGACTCATTATCAAATCCTGATGTTTTCAAACTTGCAGCAAAAGATGTTTCAAGGTCATTTAAATCGGACTGCCGCGCGGCAGTGCTTTCTTTCAGGGCTGTGATGCGGGTGGCCATGCTATTGAATTGCTGTTGAATTTCATCCCTGCCCTGCCTTGCTGTTTTTGCCTGTTTTTCAGCTTCAGAAAGCGTTTTTTCCAGCCGGATTTCTTCTTCATCAGGATTTTTTTTACCATAAAGTGTGTTGCGATCATGGATCAGTGTTTCAAGATCCTTTTGAAAAACCATAAGGATATCCTGTTTTTCTTTTCCGGAAGCATCAAGGGTTTTCAGTCCCTCCTTAAGAATTGACAGAGCAGCGGCCAGTTCATTGTGTTTTTTTTCGATTTCAATCTTATGTTTTTGATGATTCTGCCAGTCGTTCTGCCGACGTGTCAGAGTTTGCAATACACCATCCAGGGCCGAATCCTGGAACGAGCCAATGCCGAAAGGCGCCAGGGCATGGACAAGGATTTGTCTCAAGTGGTCGCAATGATCCGATGCTGTCTTGTTTTCTGTTTCAATTCGCAGAACACTGGCCGCAACATCCTCTTGTGCATGACAAATCTGAACCAGCTGTTTTTCAGCTTCCGACAGAGCCATTCCAATGTTTTTTTCAACGGATTCCTGATCTTTAAGCTCTTTTTCCAGGCGATCCACCGTATGAATCAAACCGGCAATCGTATTAATTTTTTCTTCAGCCTCATCAATTTTGGGGACATTGCCCCGGGCAAAGGGATGCTGCAATGATCCGCATAACGGACAAGGGCTGCCGTCTGTCAAAGTATTCCGGTGTTCCTCAAGACTTTCAATCTTTTTTAAATATGCCATTTCCCGCAACAGGCTGTCATGTTCAGCCCGGTATTCCCTCAAAAGACGATTTCCTAAACGGTCTTGGATTGCTGTTTTTGTCTGGGCCACCTGTTTAATGGCCGCAGCATATTTTTCTTTCAGGCTTTTGTTTATGGTTAACTGTTTTTTATAAAAATTTTTCTGTTTTTCAAGCTGTTTTTTAAAATCCAGAATCCGGCAGCCGGCTTCGATCTTCTTTGTCAAGGCTGCCTCGAAAGTCTTAATCTGTTCTGTGATTCCGGTCAGTCGGGCCACCAGATCAGCATCCCGGACATGATCGGACAGATAGGTTTCAACCTGCAAAAGTGCGTTGCCGGCCGAGGCCAGATTCTCAAACCCGGTTTGCTCTTGTTTTTTCTTTTCTGAAATCTTGCGTTCTATCTTTTCAAAATCGATTGCAGCTGTTTTCAAAGCCGCCTGCTTTTCTGAAATATAAAAATCCAAAGCCCTGACTTTTTTGATCAGTGCCAGCTCAATTTTATGATCATCTTTGAGCCGGGTTATTGTTGCATCCGCCTTTTCAAGAATCGATTGTCGATTCGCAAGGGTTTTCTTAAGATCCGGAAGCCGACCCTGGAAATCTGCCAGGGTCTTAATCTCAAGCGCCTGTTGCCGACGGTTGGACAATAATGTGGCATAAGCACTGTCCAGCTCGGCAGCTTTCCAGGCCCTGGCCAGCCTGTTTCGATCATTCTCAAATCCTGTTAATTCCTTTGCCAGCGCTTTGGATTCTTTATCGATCAAACAAAGCTCCTGTTTTAAGGTCTCCATTCCCGTCAGCCAGAGAATTGAACGTTCAAGTTCATCTTTTTTTTCTCCAAGATTTTTTTCAACTTCTTTTTTTTTGACCAGATCCTGATGGATCAAAGATTCTTCTTCCTCACTTAAAGGAACTATCCCGCTGGTTTCTGCCATGAGCAGTTCAAGCTTTTTGTGTTCATCTGTCTTGCGCTGGTGAACCTGTTTTGAGATATCACTGTAAATAACGGTTCCGGTTATCTGTTCAAGAATAGGTGCCCGGTCATCAGGGGCTGCTGCAAGGAATGCGGCAAATCCGCCCTGGGCCAACAGCATGGAGCGGGTAAACCGGTCAAAATCCATACCGGTTGTCTGTTCAATCCGTGTTGCCACCTCCCGTTTCTTTGATTCCAGGATCTGACCACTTGCGGCATCAGACATTTCATGCCTGGATTCTTGAAGATTGCCGTCTGATTTTTGATTGGCTCTGCGCTGACTCCAATGGCATCGAAATCTTGCAGCCTGGGTTTCAAAGGTCACTTCAGCAAAACATTCCCCGGTCTGCCGGGACATAATCTCATTGCTGGTTTTAGTCACCAGCTTTAATCGTGGTGTTCTGCCGTAAAGGGCCAGACAGACTGCATCAAGAAGGGTTGACTTCCCGGCACCAGTGGGACCTGTAATGGCAAATATCCCATCCAGCAAATACTCAGGACTTGTAAAATCAACCCGCCATTCACCATAAAGGGAATTTAAATTTTTAAACCTGAGTTCAAGAATCCTCATGATCCATCCATTTATTCCGCATTAATGTCGAGTTCATAAAGCATTGTGATGGTTTCTTTGTAGGCTTGAATCAGAGCCGGTCGTTCCTGTTCTTCCACCCGGTAAGTATCCAGCAGGCGAATAAATACATCATTGACATCCAGATTTTCCAGGGTCTCTTCCATGCTCACCTGACCCAGAACCCGTTCAATCAGCTGTTTGTTTTGAATACGCCGGATTTCCATGCCCGAGTCTGCAATGGCCTCTTCAACAAGTGATCTTAAATTTGCCGCGATCCGGGATCCTGTATATTCAATCTCCAGCCAGGCTGAGCTGCCTTTGGCTTTAAGTTCAAATAAGCGTTGTGTGATCTTTTCCATCCCGCCGGATATTCTTTCCAGGACCTGGAAACAGGGAATGGGGTATTCACTGATTTGAGGAATACGACCGGCAAACTCAACCAGGATGATTTTTTTTTCCTGGTTTGCTTCTCCATATCCCATGGGAATGGGTGATCCTGAATACCGGATATGATCCTTTTGACCCACTTTCTGGGGAACATGCAGATGCCCCAGTGCCACATAATCCATACAGGACGGAAACACCTCTTTGTTCACATGGGCAAGTGACCCGACATAAAGCTCCCTTACGCCGTCACCATCAATGGTTTTACCACCTGCTGCAAAAAGATGCCCCATGCCGATGACGGGAATATCTCCGAAACGTTCACGATTTTCTTGGGCCATCCTGCCGACATCTGCATAATGTTGTTCAACCCCCTGTATAAGCCTTGTGCTCTTATCATCAATGCTTTCTCCGGCCCGGGCCTGTCGGATATCCCGGTCCCTAAGATAGGGCACGGCACACACAATGGCTTCAGGCAGGCCTGAAGGCCCGTTTAGAATAATGATCTCATCTTCAAGACGGTCTGTAATGGCGCTTACAACATGAACATTCAGTGCTTGTAATAATTGTCTGGGAGCATTTAAAAAAGAAGGGGAGTCATGATTGCCTGCAATGATCACCACATGACGACAGGAGGATGCTGCAACTTTGCACAAAAACCGATAATACAATTCCTGGGCCCGATTACTGGGAGTACTGGTATCAAAAATATCACCACTCACCAATAAAGCATCAATACTTTGAGTTTTAATAGATTCAGCCAGCCAGTCAAGAAATGCCGTAAACTCATCATAGCGTTTCCGGCCATACAGCAACCGGCCGATATGCCAGTCCGAGGTGTGAAAAATTTTCATCAATTATTGCCTTGCATATCGGCAATCTTCCATACCCCAATTAAAATCCAGATAAAATTTCTTTTTCAAGGTAAAGGATATTCCCTTTATCATTATAAAAATGGTTGGTGAAATAGGTATCTATGATAATAATGCCTCGCCCGTGATCTTCGTCTTCGGGCAGGTCAGCATCCTGGTGTTCTTTCCAGTCAAATCCTTGACCCTGGTCTTCAATGGCAATTTTGATCAATTTGTTGTCACTGACGCCAACAGTGAGCTTGACATCTTTTCTTGGATCATTGTCATTTCCATGCCTTATGGCATTGGTCAGGCCTTCTCTTAAAACCAGGTTAATGGCAAATGCATGTTGTTTTATCCCATCTGTTCTGGAATACAAATAATCAATGGCCTCAATAATGACCCGGTCAATATTATCCATGGTGGAAGAAAATATAAAACATACTGAATCGGCTTGTTCCAAAACATCGAATTTATCATATTCAATACTCATAAATTTATACCTCTACACAAAGGATGGCAATATCATCCTCAGGAAGTGTGTTTTCATTAAACAAATAATCCATTAAGGCGACCGGCGCCTTTTCGTAAGTATTGTCCTTAATCTTTTCAAACACCGGCAAAAGGCTGTCTGCTCCGCTGGCCCAGGTAATCTGATGCTCTGCTGATTCCACAAGCCCATCAGAATAGACAAAAAACTTATCGCCTTCATTCACTTCAATACTCTTGATACCAAAATGGGCATCCTTGAACATTCCCAGAATATCTCCATCGATTTTTATCAAATACGGTTTTCCCTCTTTGGGCAGACAAACGACCGGCGGATGGCCGGCATTGATAATGGTTAATTTCCGGGTGGTCCGATTGATGTGCATATAACAGGCAGTTAAATATTTCCCATCAGGCATGATCTCAACTAAAACATCATTGATCATTTTCATACTCTCTGCCGGAGAATAGACCGGTGTACAGTTCTGAGCCAGCAAGGCTTTAACCGAAGCGGTCATATAGCTTGTCTTGATATCATGTCCTGATAGATCCGCAACAAAATAACCCGTGATTTTATCAGAGATTTTTAATATATCATAAAAATCGCCACCCGCCTCTTCAAGCGCTTTATAATAAACCCCGAACTTGGCTTCAGGAAAATCCCGGGGTGACGGCAGCATAGAAACCTGAGCCTCGGTGAGCTGTTTGAGTTTGCTGGCCTGATCGGCAATCAAGGAATTGGTGGCAATGGAAAGCTTTAGATGAATCCTTACCCGCGCCAGAACCTCCAGAGGGTGAAACGGTTTTGTTATATAATCCACTGCCCCTAAATCAAATCCTTTCAGCTTTGAATCCACTTCACTGACACCAGTTAAAAATATCACCGGAATCGGATTTGTTTCTGAATTAAGTTTAAGTTTTTCGATCACATCAAACCCATTTTCTCCGGGCATCTCAATGTCCAAAAGAATCAGATCAGGCTTTTCCTTTTCTGCAATTTCTCTGGCAGCCGGACCATTTGATGCACTAAATATCTTATACCCTTCTTTGGACAATGACTTTTCAATCAACTTTAAATTCAACAGATTGTCATCAACCGCCAGAACGGTATAGGGTTGTTTTTTTCCCATGGAAAGCCCCTTAATAAATCGACTTAATCATTGATTAACGAATTCACACCAGCTTCCAGATCTTTGATATAGGAATCAAAATTTTCAAGGCTGCCGTTTTTAGCCTGCATTTCCATATCTTTGGAAAGAGCAAAAATATCATCAAACCCCATATTCCCGGAAGCACCTTTTATCGAATGAGACGCTGCCGCCACATCACCCGGGTTGTTTTGGGCGACCCCGGTTTTAATTTTTTCGATATCTGAAAGAGAAGTGGTAACAAAAAGTTCAACAAGCTCCATGAAATCTTCTTCGTCGATCCCCAGCCGTGACCCAAGCTCTTTGAAATCCATAAGGTCTCCTTGTTTGAATGTTGAATAAGATAAGAAATAATTATTGTAAATAATAGAGAAGTTTCTGTCCAATGTAAACCTTTTATACTAAAAAATGTATTGCCTTTTTATAAAATTCAGTTTAAAAAAGGGTTCCAAATTTAACCAATGGGGCCTTAAATGAAAGAGAAAAAAATATTGATCGTTGATGATGAAGAATCAATCCGTTTCTTATTTAAAACTGCTCTTAAAAAAAAAGGCTATGTGGTTTTTAGTGCTGAGTCCGGTGAGAAGGCCCTTGAGCTGCTTGACAAAGAATGTATTCAGGTCATGTTTCTGGACCTGAACCTTCCGGGAATAAACGGGATCGATTTGTTCAAAAAAATCATACAAAAACAGCCAAAAACCATTGCATATGCTGTTACAGGGTATTCTTGTGATTATAAATCTTTTGAATGCAAGACTGCAGGATTCAGTGATTATTTTTCAAAGCCCCTCTCGTTAGAAACACTTTACACTGCCGCTGAAAATGCTTTTATAAAAAACATAGCTTTCACCTAAACTTGTTTCAACCTGGGCTGACAATCATTGGGAAAATGCAATCGCCATCCACACCGGGAAACACCCTACCTATGTGCTAAATATGAAATATACCTTTGCAAAGAATGTTTAAAATGCAAAGATCGCAAACTGTATTGCAAACACCGGCCATCGTGCTCCATCCATTTTATCACTGAGAAAGGGTTTGACCCTGACGAATAAAACCTAACGAGAACATTATGAAAAAAGACACGCATCATTTTATCCACGAATACAAAGGCCTTGGCGCATTAGGATTTGACCGGGAAACCGATGAAGAAACCCTGATGTTTTATCTTCAAAAATTCTCTGAAGATTCTCTTTTAAATCTGATGATTCCAAGACTCTTAGACGAAGAAATTGAAGACATCTATTTGATGATCAACAAAACACTTAAACGCCATTTATCTGAACACGAATATCACACGGTTTTTTTAAAGGACCGATAAGCAGACCTTGTACAATCCATCGCAAGCGGTGTTAGCTTTGGTTTGTTTTAGTTGCCATTGATCCTTTTTTTTCTGTTTATCCACAATACTATTGACTAGTAACCATTCTTGACATATCTCAATCCCATTTTAAATTGATAAGCTATAAAATGGAGATTGAAAAATGATTAAAAAAATTGCCTTGTATATTCTTGTCACGGCTTTCTTGATAATCCCTGCTCTGAACGTCGTACAGGCAGGCGACAATTCATTAATGATGGCAACCACCTCCAGCACTGACGGCACCGGTCTGCTAGATTATCTGATCCCCCATTTTGAAAAAGAAACCAACATTTCTTTAAAGTGGACATCAACAGGGACGGGTAAGGCCCTAAAGCTTGGCGAAAACTGTGATGTGGATGTTCTTTTAGTTCATTCTCCAACTGCTGAAAAAAAATACATTACAGACGGGTTTGGCAAAGACAGGCGAGAAATCATGTACAATGACTTTATCATCATCGGTCCTGAAAGCGATCCTGCCGGCATCAAAGGTAAAAATATTTCAAATGCCCTGACTGCCATCAAAAATAAAAAAGGCCTTTTTATCAGTCGCGGGGATGACTCAGGGACCCACAAAAAAGAAAAAAGCCTGTGGGAAAGTGCCAAAATCCCTTTACCGGATGGTGAAGCATGGTATGTTCAGGGTGGACAAAAAATGCAGGCAACCATTAACATGGCCCAGGAAAAAGACGGTTACACAATGACTGACAGAGGATCTTATATTAAGTACAGCAACAACCATAAAGGCAATCCACCCTTGAAAATTCTGGTTGAGGGGGATGCAGTCCTCTTGAACCGATATGCTGTCCTGACACTGGACCCCAAAAACTGCCCCAATGCGAAATATGACCTGGCTGTAAAATTCTCAGACTGGATGGCTTCACAAAGTGCCCAGAAACTGATAAAAGACTTCAGGCTCCTGGGCCAGGCATTATTTACACCTAACGCAAAATAAAAAAGGGATTTATGGATTTTCTTGTTGCAGGCTTTTTCAAAGCCTTTGAGCTTTTAATGAGCGGCGACAAGTCCACCTGGACAGCCGTTTGGGCAACCCTTCAAGTATCGACCTGCTCCATGCTCCTCAGCATCGGAGCAGGCCTGCCCTGCGGCTTTCTTCTCGGATACTTTGATTTTAAGGGTAAAAAGCAGTTGCGAACCCTGGTGGATACCCTGCTTTCCCTGCCAACGGTATTCATCGGCCTTGCCGTATACGCCTTTATTTCAAGACAGGGCCCTTTGGGAGAGTTTGGGTTTTTATTCACCCTTACCGGTATTGCCATCGGCCAGACCATTCTAGCCTTTCCCATTGTCACAGCCATCACCGCTGCCACTGTTGAAAGCATCGACGATGACCTGAAAATAACGCTTGTCTCCCTTGGGGCAGGCAAACGCAACATTCTTGCCACCTGTCTGTGGGAAGTTCGATTCGGCATTCTTGTGGCGGCAGTCACAGCCTATGGCAGGGTCATGACCGAAGTCGGTATCTCCATGATGGTGGGTGGCAATATCAAGTACCATACTCGAACCATCACAACAGCCATTGCACTTGAAACCGGCAAAGGTCAATTTGCCGATGGAATTGCCCTGGGACTGGTTCTCATTTTTATCGCCTTTATTGTAAATGTTTCGCTTTCATTTTTAAGGAAAAAATGACAAACAAAACCCCCATATACCAGTTAAAGGATATCCAACACTATTATGGAAAAAAACAAGTGCTGGACATTAAAGCATTTGAAATTTCAAAAGGATCGATCACTGGTTTAATCGGCCCCAACGGCAGTGGAAAAACAACGCTTTTAAAACTATTGGCCTTTGCTCAGAAACCAACAAAAGGCCAGATCCTGTATCATGGAAAACAAGAATTTCCTTTTTCACCCTTCATCCGATCAAAGGTAACGCTCCTGACTCAAAAGCCCTATCTTTTAAAGCGGACTATTTTCGAAAATATTGCCTACGGACTTAAAATCAGAAAAGATACAACCAACCTTGATCAGAGAATTGCAAAAGCATTGTCATATGTCGGGCTTGATTTTGAACAATTTGCCCAGAGAATGTGGCATGAGTTATCCGGCGGGGAAGCCCAACGGGTAGCCATGGCTGCCCGGTTAATTTTAAAACCCGACATCCTGCTGCTTGATGAACCTGTGGCAAACGTTGATACTAAAAGTGCCAAGTTGATCCGAAATGCCTCGCTTAGAGCCCGAAACGACTGGGGAACGACTCTGGTGATCGCCAGCCATGACCTTTCATGGCTCTTTTCTGTCACTGACCAACAGGTGTCTATCTTTGACGGGAAATTGTTTTCCACTGGAATTGAAAATATCATTCCCGGTCCGTTTGAACGCCTGGATAACCACAGGCTCATTAAAAAATTAGAAAATAAACAATGTATTTACTTAACCGCATCTTCCTTGAATAGCAGCATGGCTGTTATCCAAAAAAAGAAAACCTTGCTTGAACTTACAAAGAAATCCGATCAGCCCGATTTAAACCAGCTATGGGGTTATATTGTCTCCATGCATCTTGAAAAAAAACACGGTTTAATCATGGTACAAATTGCCATAAGCGGCCTGACATTTGAATTGAGCTTAACATTTGATCAGATCAGCCGGGAAGCTCTTTTTCCTGGCAAAAAAGTTATCGTATCTTTCAAAGCAGATGATGTTGAATGGATATAATTCTATTTTAAAATCTAAGAGTGACAAAAAGCTAGGGCTGATCCGGATCTAATATTAAAAAAAACAATCTGCCATATATATTTTTATGACCGGCAGTAAATTCAGCATATGCCCCATTTCCGCAAAAAAGATCTGCCCGTGCCGGCCCCTGGATGGCCCCGCCCGTATCCTGGTTCATGACAAAGATGGATGCGTTTTCCCACTCAATTAAGGGTTGAAGACTGATTTTATCCGGCAACCGGGTCTGCATAAAACACAAGGCACCTTTGGGAAACAATCCTGAATCCGTGGCAATGGAACGAAAGGGTGTGACTTTAACTCCCAGGCTGCCGACAGGACCGTCTTCTTCTTTCTGAAAAAAAACAAAACTATCATTGTGATGAAGGACTTCATCCATTCGATCAGGGTTTTGTTCAAGCCAGTTTCGAATGGCCTGCATGGACATATCTTGTTTTAAAATCTCTTGTTTTTCAATCAGATACCGTCCCACTGACTGATATGCATTTCCATTGCTGGATGCATAATGCACTTGTATTTCCTCGTTCTCGCTTAAACGAACCCGCCCCGACCCCTGAATTTCAAGAAAAAACCGGTCCACCCGATTTTTCAGCCAGGCAATCGGTTCACTGCGAAGATGAAAATCTTTGATGTTATTGATCTGTTTTCGTGAATAATAGGGCACCACCCGTTTGGTTGATTCATCGACCATGGCCTTAAGACGCTTATGCCCTTTATACGTGTCTGAAAAGACGGATAAATCAATTTCCAGCAAATCATCAGGATAAGAATAGAGGGGATACATATATTCAACTGTCCGGACCAAAGACCCGTCATAAGTAGGCTCGTAATAACCGGTAAAAAGGACTTGCTCATCCTCATTGCCCACGGATTCGTATACCAGGTATCGTGATTTTATAAATTTATTCAGGTCTTTTGTGGAAGGATGGGTTTTCAGATACGCTTTCATGGTTTCCAAAGATACAATCAGATGAGCTGAGGAATACATCTGTTTTCCGTATTGATATTTTCTGTCAAGCGGTACCCGTTTAAAATATTCAAGACTATAATCAATAGATGCTTCAAAACCTTGAAAATCAAGGGTGTCCATAAACAATGGATAATTTGCCGCCCTAATTTTTTTTAATGAATTAAATTGAGTGATTTCCTCTCTTATGCCTGGAAAACAGCCGCAGAAAAAAAAGAGCATAAGAATAATTAATATCTTTGTTAATTGCTGTAAAACGCGCTTATTGTTCATCAGTATTTTGCCTGTTAAATTCTCTGGGTCTTGCGTTTAATTCATCAATGGGTTCAAGATTATCCATGGATTGAGAAGAAAATACAAGATTTTCAAGTTTCTTTGCCGTGGACATGACCCGTGTTTCCATGGCCCCGATTGTCCTGTTATATGTGCTCACACATTTTTCAATATCTTTTCCAAGCCGGTTAAAATTCTCTGTCATGCTGCACAGCCTTGTAAATATTTCTTTGCCTAGATCCTGGATCTCCTGGGCGTTTTCATAACCTTTTTGTTGCTTCCAGGAATACGAGACCGCTTTTAAAAGTGCAATCAAGGTGGTTGGCGTGGCCAGGACAACGCCTTGTTCAATGCCCTTTTCAATCAAATCCGGATAAACCGTTAATGCAGCAGAAAAAAAGTTTTCCCCAGGGATGAACAATACCGTGAACTCCGGTGTGGGACTGATCTGGTCAAAATATTGTTTGGATGATAGATCTGAAATATGTTTCATGATCTGGCGGCCATGATCTTTCATCCGTGCCTCTCGTTCGGATTCATCTTGGGCTTCCAGAGCATCCAGGTAGGCCATCAGGGGGACCTTTGCATCAATGATAATTTTCCGATTGCCCGGCAGGGTCACCACCATGTCCGGCCTGATCGATCCCTTGCCAGATCCCTTGCCGCTCCCAACTGCCACCTGTTGTGAAAAATCGCAATATTCAGACATGCCGGCCAGCTCGGCCACCCGTTTCAAGGTCAACTCTCCCCAGCGTCCCCGGACATGGGGAACCCTTAAGGCCTTAACCAGATTTCCGGTTTCAACATGTAACATATTCTGAGTTCGCCCCACTTCAAGAAGTCGTTCAGTAATAGACCCAAAAGCATTTTCCCGATCTTTTTCCATGATATTGAGCCGGGTTTCATATCGATCAAGGGTTTGTTTAACCGGATCTATGGTTCTTAACAATTCATCTCCCTTGATATCGAAATCTTTTCTTGCTTCCTTGACATAACTTGAAAAATATTGATCCGCAAGCGCCATGAACCGGCTTGAATTGTCAAATAATGCCTGCTCAGACAAGGTTTTTAATTTTCTTGAAACAAACAGACCGCTTGCCTTTACAAGAATGGCACAGACAAGGATTCCCAGACAGAACCCACCACCCAGCCAGGCCATATGTTCAAGAGTAATACTATTATTTTGCAGTATATGTTCCGCTTTTACCTCCTGATTTGGACTGAAGATAAATATCAGATATCTTCATGGCTTTGTCATGGGATTTACACATATCATATATGGTTAAAGCGGCGACACAAACAGCTGTTAATGCCTCCATTTCCACACCGGTTCTCCCGGTCAAGGAGACGGTTGCCTCAATATCAATGCCATTATTTTCCGGATCAAAGGAAAAGTCAATTTGGGCATGGGTAATATTTAAAGGATGACACATGGGGATCAAATCAGAGGTTTTTTTCGCCGCCATGACACCGGCAATCCTTGCTGCTTCAAGGACATTGCCCTTTTTCACCTTTTGATCCATGATCAAGGTCAAGGTATCTTGTGTCATTGAGATCCGGCCCCGGGCAATCGCCACGCGCCGGGTCTGTTTTTTATCACCCACATCCACCATTCGAACCCGGCCGTCTTCATCCAGATGTGTAAACTCTGCCATAACTCATCCTCTTTTTTCTGATATTATTTTAGCCATCTCAAGATCCTTTGGCGTATTAATATTAAACGCAAACCGCAATTGAGGATCTATCATTTTCAATTGATCCGGTTCAACTTCTTTCACTTTATTTTTTCTGAAAAACTTTTTAATCATAAAGTTTTTTTGAAAAAGATTTTCTTCTATCAATGGAAGACATGCTTTTGAATAAACTGAAGACAAGGGTTCAAGCCCATCATCGGTCTTTGGAATAATCACATCATATCCCGGTTCAATCTGATCGATTAGATATTGGATAATTTCCGGCTTCACAAAAGGCGTGTCACAAGCGGTCACAAAGGCATATGGATTTGATGCATAAAAAAGGCCGGCATGAAGCCCTGCCAGCGCACATTGTGACGGATCAATATCAGTCACAATGGTCATGTCCCACCCGCAGAACTCTTTTGGGTCATTCACAACAAGAATAACCTCTTTGAAAAGACTTGAAAATACAGTATAAATCGTTTCAAGGATGATAGTGTCACCAACCCTTCGCAATGTCTTTTTTTTCCCTGGAAAGCGGTTGTTTTTTCCACCGGCCAGAATCACTCCTGTACAGTCAAATTTCATATACACCTGTTTGAAAAAAATAGTTTTTTATTATACTCCAATTATAGTAAGTCCGACCTAAAGTCAACGGCCACCAGCATTGCTGGAAGGAAAACAAGCCTCAAGGTATTGCCCGCTATAAAAAAAGATGATACTGATTCTAAAACACATATAAACCAAGGGAAGGCACCTTATGGAAAAGAAAAAAACTATTCTCAATGACCAGGATTTTAAACGAATCATTACCAGAATCTCCCATCAGATCATAGAAAGACACAAAGGGACCCAAAACCTTGCCCTTGTCGGGATCCAGACACGGGGGGATTTTCTGGCCAAACGACTGGCAGATCAGATCCTGAAAATAGAGAATGTAGCACTTCCGGTTGGCTCCATGGACATTAACATGTACAGGGATGACTGGACAAAAATCAGCCATCAGCCCACCGTGCGCCCCTCCAATATCCCTTTTTCAGTGGATGATATGGTCATTATCCTGGTGGATGATGTCTTGTATACGGGCAGAACCATACGGGCCGCCATGGACGCACTCATGGATTTTGGCAGGCCCTCCCGCATTGAATTGGCCATCCTGGCAGACAGGGGCCACCGAGAGCTTCCCATCCAGGCTGATTTCAAAGGAATTACCATTGATGCGGAACCTGAAGAGATGGTCAATGTCCTTGTGGCTGAACATGACGGCCAGGACGCTGTCTATCTTGAACGAGATTAATCAATGAATATTTTATTGCATAAAAAAAACCTGCCTGATGACATTAAAATTGCAGTGGTTTCTGTTTCAACCACCCGTAAAATATCTGAAGACAAATCCGGCGCATGGATTAAAAAACAAGCCAGAAAAGAAGGATTTGAAGTCGTCATTCACCAGACGGTAACAGATGATATTGACGCCATAAGAGAACTCATTGATCATATTACCTTAAAAATCGGTCCCCATGCCATCATCATGTCCGGTGGGACAGGAATCAGTCCACAGGATGTGACCATTGAGGCGGTTAAACCTTTTTTTAAAAAAGAGCTTACAGCCTTTGGCACTCTTTTCGCCAGCTTAAGTTTTGATCAGATCGACTCAGCAGCGATTCTATCCCGTGCCACAGCCGGAATTATACATAAAAGCATTGTCTTTTGCATGCCGGGCAGTATCAAGGCCTGCAAACTGGCCTGCAATGAACTGATATTTCCCGAACTTGGACACCTTGTAAAACACATGAAGGAATGATTGAATGAAACAAATAGATCAATTCATAGAAAACTGGACCGAAACCGATTCAAAAAACAGACAAGCCTTTATCGAAATCTATGAACACCTGCAAACCCTTGAGGATATCACCTTTGAATTTAATGAAAGGCCAAAGGTCAGCTATTCTCTTCGCCCCAGACATACCAGTCAACAAACCCGCTCCCTGTTTGCCATGGTGGACGTGATTGATGATGAACCTGATGAAAGGTGGCTGTCCATCTGTTTTTATGGAGAAATGATCACTGACCCTGATGAAGCAGGAGACCTTATCCCGGAAGGGCTGTTGGGAGAAGACGGCTATTGCTTTGATCTGTATGAATATGACAAGGACGAGGTCCAGTATTTAAAACAACGGTTGACCCAGGCCCATGAGAATGCAAAACAATAATGATTGTGAACCCTTTCAACTAAAGCAGTAAGGTTTATTTTTACAATATTTTTTACAAAAAAAACTCAGGTTGTTATTCTTGAACCATTATATCGGTGCATTAAAATTGTAACCGACAGAGCGGAGCTATCTTTTAACCCAGATAAAATTCAATAAAAATTTATGACTCCCACACCCAAACCATCAATATCCAGGTCACCAGTATCCAAGAGTCAATTGATCAATCTTCTGGTGAATGAAGAACAGTGCATCCTTTTAAAAAAACTGAGCGTCACCATGCCGGATGTCATCCTGAATGACCGGCAGATCTGTGATTTTGAACTGTTGGCCACAGGCGTTTTTTCTCCGTTAACAGGGTTTATGAAACAGATTGATTATGAATCTGTTCTGGACAGAATACGTCTTGAAACAGGAGAACTCTGGCCGATTCCAATCTGCCTGGACATCCCGGAAAATCTTGCAGCCACACTTGAAACCGGCCAGTCAATAACATTGAGAGATTCAGAAGGCTTTCTTTTGGGGATCATGAATATCGAAGACATCTGGCCAATAGAAATGGAAAAAGAAGCCCTGGCCGTCTATGGGACAACCGATATCAGCCACCCCGGCGTTGAGTACCTGTTTCAAAAATCCGGAAAATTTTATATCGGCGGAGAAATCCAGGCCATCAACCTGCCCATCCACCCGGATTTCAAACAGATCCGGAATACACCGGCTGAAGTCAAAAAAATATTCTTGAAACTTGGATGGAAACGAGTGGTCGGATTCCAGACCCGCCAGCCCATCCACCGCCCCCAGTTTGAAATGACCATCCAGGCCATGCAACAGGCAAAGGCCAACCTTTTGCTATTGCCCATTGCCGGGGTAACCAAACCGGGCGACTTTGATCATTTCACCCGGATGCGCTGTTACCAGAAAGTGGCTTCCCACTATCCACCAGACTCCTATGTTCTTAATCTTCTGCCCCTGGCCATGAGAATGGCAGGTCCCAGAGAAGCACTGCTCCACATGATCATAGGGAAAAACTTTGGCTGCACCCACTTTGTCATTGGCCATGACCATGCATCCCCGGGCAATGACAATAAAAAAAGACCATATTATAAATACGATAGCGCCACCCAGCTTGCCAAAGAGTCTTCCAAAGAACTGGGGGTTGAAACAATCACCTTTGAAGAAATGGTCTACCTTCCCTTTGAAGATGAATACAAAATTGCAGGACAGGTTCCTGAAAACATCGACACCATATCCTTTACCGGCACAGACATACAAAAAAGAATCCGCGCCGGCAAAAAAGTGCCTGACTGGGCCACTTTTCCCGAAGTAATAGAAGAACTGCAAAAATCGTATCCACCACCCCTGAAACAGGGATTCACCGTTTTCTGCACAGGATTATCAGGCGCCGGCAAATCCACTATCGCCAAGATTTTATATTCCAAATTCCTTGAAATCGGCACCCGCCCGGTAACCCTTTTAGACGGAGATATTGTCCGGCGCAACCTTTCCAGTGAACTTAATTTTTCAAAAGAGCACAGGGATATCAATGTTAAAAGAATCGGATTTGTGGCAGAAGAAATCACCAAGAACCGGGGCATTGCCATCTGCGCCCCCATAGCGCCCTATGAGAATACAAGGGCCCGGATCAGAGAATCCATCCAGGCACATGGCGGTTTTTTTGAAATCCATGTCTCAACCCCCATCATAGAATGTGAAAAAAGAGACAGAAAAGGCATGTATGCCAAAGCAAGAGCAGGTCTTTTAAAAGGGTTTACAGGAGTTGACGATCCTTACGAAGATCCATCCCATCCGGAACTGAGAATCGATACCACCAGTATGACCCCGGATGAAGCTGCCCAGGAAGTTCTGCTCTATATCAGCCAAAAAGGATTTATATAAGGAATTAACCATGCGTAAAGGAATCATATTGGCCGGTGGATCAGGCACTCGACTGTATCCTCTGACATATTCGGTCAGCAAACAGCTCATGCCGGTGTATGACAAGCCCATGATCTATTATCCTTTGTCAACACTGATGCTTTCAGGTATCACACAGATATTGATCATCACAACCCCCCACGACCTTGACAATTTCAAACATCTGCTTGGAGATGGATCCCGATGGGGCATATCCATTGAATATGCCGTACAGCCTTCCCCTGACGGACTTGCCCAGGCATTCATCATTGGAGAAACATTTATTAAAAATGATCCGGTCACACTGGTTCTGGGTGACAATATCTTCTATGGAGAAGGATTATCAGTCCGTCTCCAGATCATTGCAAAAAAAGATACCGGTGCAACCATATTCGGATACTATGTCAAAGATGCCCAGCGGTATGGTGTTGTCGGTTTTGACAACAACGGCTGTGTTACAAGCCTTGAAGAAAAGCCCAAAATCCCCAAATCAAACTATGCAGTCACAGGGCTTTATTTCTATGATAATGATGTGATAAAGATTGCCAGGCAGATGAAACCCTCTGCCAGAGGCGAGCTTGAAATAACAGATGTCAACAATACCTATCTGTCTCAAGGCAATCTGAACGTTGAATTGTTCAGCCGGGGAACGGCCTGGCTGGATACCGGAACCCATGAATCCCTGCTGGATGCAGCAACTTTTATTAAGGTTGTGGAAGACCGCCAGGGCCTTAAAATTGCCTGCCCTGAAGAGATTGCCTATAGAATGAAACTGATCAATGCAGAACAATTGGAAAAGATTGCACAACCCATGAAGAAAAACGGATATGGCCAATATTTATTAGACCTCTTAAACAAACTGCCCAATCAATGAAATATACCCGGCTTTCCATTCCAGATGTAATTTTAATTGAACCCGCGGTTTTTGGCGACCACCGGGGATTTTTTATGGAAACCTTCCGCCAGGATGTGTTTAATGAACATGTCACCCCAACCATCTTTGTTCAGGAAAATCACAGCAACTCCAGCCAGGGCATTTTAAGAGGCCTTCATTACCAGATCAAACACCCCCAGGGCAAAATAGTTCGCGTAATTTCAGGCAAGGTCTTTGATGTGGCCGTTGATATACGCAAATCCTCCCCATCCTTTGGAAAATGGATCGGCACAACCCTGTCCGCTGAAAACAAAAAAATGCTCTGGGTTCCACCCGGCTTTGCCCATGGCTTTTATGTCTTAAGCAATGAGGCAGAGTTTACCTATAAATGCACAGACTATTATGCACCCGAACACGAACGATCCATTTTATGGAATGACCCTGACATTGCAATTGACTGGCCCATTATCCCCGGGTCAACGCCCATATTATCTGAAAAAGATAAAAACGGACTGACCCTTAAAACCGCAGAGGTGTTTGAATGAACGTCCTGCTCCTTGGTTCAAACGGCCAGCTGGGTTGGGAGCTGCAACGCACCTGCCCGAAAAACATCACTCTCACCTTCTGTGACTACCCAAAAATAGATTTCGGCAGTACGGATAGTATCACCCAGTGCATCAACTCAACCCAACCCGACTGCATCATTAACGCAGCCGCTTATACCGCTGTCGACAAAGCAGAACAGAATCAAGAATTGGCCTACAGAATAAATCACCAGGCTGTTATAGAAATTGCTGAACATTGCAGGCAAAATAAAATTTCTCTAATCCATATTTCTACAGATTTTATATTTAACGGTCAGAACTTCAAGCCCTATAAACCAGATGACATACCAGACCCTAAATCCGTTTATGCCAAATCAAAACTCAAAGGTGAACAGGCCGTCGGCCAAATATTAGGTGATACTGCTTTAATCATAAGAACTGCCTGGCTGTATTCCTCCCACGGCAATAATTTTGTAAAAACCATGCTCACCCTCATGAATGACAGACAAAGCCTGAATGTCATAGATGAACAAATCGGAACCCCGACCTGGGCCAATGGACTTGCTATAGCCATCTGGAACTCCCTGGCCAATAATCTTCAAGGGACTTTTCACTGGACAGATGCCGGCGTGGCCTCCTGGTATGATTTTGCCATGGCCATCCAGGAAGAGGGAATACAATCCGGACTTTTAAATCACTCCATCCCTATTTACCCGGTCCCCTCAAGTGCATACCCAACACCTGCAAAACGACCCATGTACAGCGTCCTTGACAAATCATCCTTCTGGCAGGCGTTAAACCATACCCCTGTTCACTGGCGAGTCCAGCTTCGATCCATGTTAAAGGAACTTGATCAATGAAAAATCTTCTTGTTACTGGCGGAGCCGGATTTATCGGCACAAACTTTGTCTATTACTGGCTGAACAAATATCCTGAAGACCATGTGGTTGTCCTGGATGCATTAACCTATGCCGGCGTCAGAGAAAATCTTGCCGTTGCCCAAAAAAATCCCAAATTTACATTTATCCACGGCAATATCCTGGATCAAGCCCTGGTTGAGTCCCTGCTCACAAACCATAAAATTGATACCATCGTGCATTTTGCTGCAGAATCCCATGTGGATCGATCTATTTCAGGCCCGGATGAATTTATCAACACCAATATTGTGGGCACCCATACCCTGCTGAAAGCGGCTAAAAGGACATGGCTGGACAAAACCCTGAAAACCCATCGGTTTCACCACATATCAACCGATGAGGTTTATGGCACATTAAAACCAGCTGATCCACCCTTTACCGAAACAACACCCTATACGCCCAACTCACCCTATGCCGCAAGCAAGGCTGCATCCGACCACCTGGTCCGTGCCTATCATGAAACCTATGGTCTTTTGACAACCATCAGCAACTGCTCCAACAATTACGGACCCTACCAGTTTCCAGAAAAACTGATCCCTTTAATAATAACCAATATTCTAAATAACAGGCCTATACCTGTTTACGGGGACGGCTTACAGATCCGTGACTGGCTATATGTGGATGACCACAACCTGGGAGTTGATCTGATTCTTACAAAGGGTAAACCAGGAGAAACCTACAATATCGGCGGCAACAATGAATGGACCAATATCGATATTGTGAATCTGGTCTGTGACCTGCTCCATGATAAATTCACAGAGCAACCAGATCTTATAAAACAATTTCCAAACTCTTCTTCATCAAAAGGCCATCACCCCCAAACGCTAATCACCCATGTCACTGACAGGCTGGGTCATGACCGCCGCTATGCAATCAATGCAGATAAAATATCTTCAACCCTTGGGTATTTTCCGCAAGAAACATTTAACTCAGGTATCAAAAAAACAATAAACTGGTACCTCAATACCTTGGCTTGACACCAATACATACACCCATACAAAAGGTATTTTTAATACTTAGGACCGCATGTTCCACCAATAAACCCCAAACTGGGTTTACAATACTTGACTTACAAATATCTCGTATTATAATATACAAAATTAAATAATATCAAATATTACGATATGGAAAAAATACTTTTATCACATAATAGACATTGGGTGCAGCCATATTCCGGCCTTTATCCAAGAGATCTATTCCAAAAACTAATTAAAAATTTGCCTGCCAGGCATATTCAAGTATTGCAAGGCGTCAGAAGAAGCGGAAAATCAACCCTGTTCAAGCTGCTTATCAATTACCTGATCGAATCTATTGATCCTGGAGAAATTCTTTACTTGAATCTTGAAGATCCCTTTTTCATAAAATATGATAAAATGCCTGAAAAACTTTATGAAATAGTGGAAACCGCTCAAAAATTGACCGGTAAGAAAATTAGATACCTTTTCCTGGATGAGGTTCAGGCAATAACAGGCTGGGAAAAATATGTTAAAACAGTCTATGACAATGAAGAGTTTAAAAAAATATTTATTACAGGTTCAAATTCATCTCTTCTGAACGGTAATTTTGCCACACTGCTCACCGGCAGGTTTCTCAGCCGGATGGTATATCCTCTAAGCTTTTCAGAACTGGTAAAAATCAATAGTATTACATCCTATCTCCAGCTTGTTGAAAACAAGACCAATGTCATGATCATTATTGATACGATGTTAAAATACGGCTCTTTTGTGGAAGTTATTGATAGCGGTGAAGAACTCAAACGAGAAATTATTTCATCTTATTATGAAACTATCCTGTTAAAAGACTGTGTTTCAAATAATCATATCAGGGATATTAAAAGTTTCAAAGAATTAAGCTATTACCTGATTTCAAATATCACATCACCCTTTTCTTACAGTTCATTAGCAAAAGCCACCGGCATTCATGATAAAAGTGCAAAAGAGTTTGTCCAATATCTGCAGCAGGCATATCTGATTTCTGAATTAAAACTGTTTTCCTGGTCACTTAAAGAACAGCAGAACAACAAAAAAAAACCGTATTTGATTGACAATGGTTTTATCAACTTGTCTTTTCAATTTTCCCTGAACAGCAGTGCACTGCTTGAGAATCTGGTATTCAGTGAATTTTGTAAAGCTGGAAAAGAGCTATATTTTTATAACAAGGGATTTGAATGTGATTTTATTATTAAAAATAAAGATAACACACTGGAAGCTGTCCAGGTAAGCTATGAACTCACCAGTCAAAACACAAAAAGAGAAGTGGCAGCATTAAAAAAAATAGACAATTATTATAAAACCATCTCAAAAACCATTATCACATACAATCAGGAAACAACCATTGAGGGAATAAAAGCGGTACCTTTCTGGAAATATTTCCAGCCTTTTGATTGAGAAAAAAAGAAACTGGTTTGCAATACAAGGACTTTATGCATGAAAAAATTTGAAAAGCCGATACTCGTTACTAGACCCTTTCTACCGCCGCTGGAAGAATATTGCCAAGGCCTCAAAGAGATATGGGATAATCAATGGCTGACCAATAACGGGCCGGTATTGCAGCGATACCGGGAAGAACTGAAAAACTATTTTGAAACCGGGAATATCTGTCTGTTCAACAACGGCACCCTTGCTTTGCAGATTGCTCTTCAGGGGATGGGTATCACAGGAGAGGTGATCACCACACCTTTTACCTTTGTGGCCACCACCCATGCGCTATACTGGAACAAAATCCGCCCGGTGTTCTGCGATATCGAACAAGATTCCTTTACCCTGGACCCGGCAAAGGTAGAGGAACTGATCACCCCCTGGACCACTGCGATCCTGGCCGTCCACGTTTTTGGAAGACCCTGCCGAATGAATGAACTGGCAGATATTGCCAAACGCCATAACCTGGCTCTGATCTATGATGCAGCCCACGCCTTTGGCGTTCGCGTCAATGGCAGGCCCATCGGCCATTATGGGGATCTGACCATGTTCAGCTTCCATGCCACAAAACTGTATCACTCCATTGAAGGTGGTATGCTAACCTTTAAAGATTCAGGGCTTTCCTCGACCTTTAAATATCTTAAAAACTTCGGCTTTAAAAGCGAAACAGAGGTGGTCATGCCCGGCACCAATGCCAAGATGAATGAGATGCAGGCCTTGATGGGATCACTGATGCTCAAATATATAGATACATTGGTGAAATATCGAAAACAAGTGTACGAAATATATCACGAGCGGCTGAGTGAATTACCTGGCATTTCTTTCAGCCCGGAACCTGAATCCAATCTAGCGTATAATTATGCTTATGTCCCAATTCAGATAAACAAGAAAGAGTTTGGAATAAGCCGGGATGCGTTATATGAACAGCTGAAAGACTACAATGTTTTTGCAAGACGGTATTTTTATCCCTTGTTGAATGAATTTGCCTGTTATCAGTCCGTGCCGGTTTCAAAGCCTCTTTCTGTGGCGGTGCAGGTTTCAAAGCAAATAATAACGCTGCCGATTTATGCGGATCTGCCGGAAGATAGTGTGCATCAAATCTGCGATATTTTAATTGGGATTGGTAAAAGTTGATATGAAATCAAGAACATAGGATTATAGGAAAAATATTTATGTTAATCATTGGTGCAAAAGGATTCGCTAAAGAAATACTACAAATTTTTTGGCAACTTAATCAATTAACAGATCTGTGTTTTTTCGATAATGTCTCTGAAGATTTGCCTGACAAACTATACGATCAATTTAAAATATTAAAAGATTTTGATCAGGTACAGGATCTGTTCGAGAAAACTGATAATAGCTTTGTTTTAGGGATTGGTGATCCTAAAACAAGATCTAATATGGCTCAAAAATTCACTACTCTTGGTGGTAAACTTACAACACTTATCTCTCCTAAAACTGATATCGGCTGTTTTAATACCTTTATTGGAACAGGCAGTACTTTAATGACAGGTGTTGTAATAACCAATGATATAAAGCTCGGTGAAGGTTGCCTTATTAATTTGAATTGTACTATTGGACATGATGTGAAAATCGGTCGATATACGGAATTATCTCCTGGCGTTCATGTGTCGGGTAATTGTAGTATTGGTGAATTTTGTACATTAGGAACTGGTTGTGTTATTTTGCCTAAAATTAGAATAGGTAATAATGCAGTAGTTGGTGCAGGTGCTGTGGTAACTGCTAATGTTGCCGATGATCATATTGTTGTGGGTGTGCCGGCAAGACCAATAAGACAATAGGAAAAAACAGAGCTTATGCAGGTTAAAAATGCTTGATTTTATGCATCTTCTGTTTGCTAAACAGTTTCAGCCTTAGAACCAATAAACAACTCACTTAAATTTTTGAGCAACAACCTTTCGAAATATTTATGACCCTTGCCCAAAAAACCATAACCGGCATCATCTGGAACTTTGCCGAGCAGATCGGCCGCAAGGGCATCGGCGTTGTCATCACCCTGCTGCTGGCCAGGTTCCTGGTGCCCGCCGATTACGGACTGGTGGCCATGATGGCAATTTTTCTGGCCGTGGCCAACAGTTTGATGGATTCGGGCTTCAAGCAGGCCCTGATCCGGTTGCAGGAAGCAAAACAGGTCGATTTCAATACCGCCTTTTATGCCAATTTATGTCTTGGAGCCCTTTCCTATTTTCTGCTTTTTCTGGTGGCGCCTTTCGTTGCGGACTTTTATAACGAACCCCGGCTGGTCACTCTCATACGCGTTGCCGGGCTGAGCATTCCAATCAATGCCTTTCAGGTGGTACAGGTTGCGATCTTAAGCCGGGATCTCAACTTCAAGGTTCAGCTCCAGGCCACTATACCTGCCGGCATCATATCAGGGGTGATTGCTGTCGGGCTGGCCTACGCCGGACTCGGAGTATGGGCACTGATCGCCCAGATGCATTTGGCCGCCTTGATCACAACGGTTTTCCTGTGGTGGATTCAGGGATGGCGCCCCACTCAGGAGGTTTCCCGGCAAACCCTGGGAAACATGTACAATTTCGGATACAAGCTATTTTTATCCGGTCTGCTGGATACCATCTTTCAAAACATTTATGTCATTGTGATCGCAAAAATGTTTACCGCCTCCATTGCCGGGCATTACTTTTTTGCCAACAAATTAAAAGATCTTGTACTCCAGCAGTTTGTCAGTTCCATCCAAAACGTCACCTACCCGGCCCTGGCCTCCTTGCAGGCTGATGACAAGCGGCTCAAGGAGGGGTACCGCAAAGTAATCCAGGTCACCACGTTTGTTCTTTTCCCTGCCATGCTTTTTATGGCCGCACTGGCCGAACCTTTATTTAAAGTGTTGCTACCGGAAAAGTGGTTGCCGGCAGTACCCTATCTACAGCTTATGTGCTTTGCCGGAGTTTTTTATCCACTGCATTCAATCAATCTTAATATACTCCAGGTAAAAGGCCGCTCGGATCTTTTCTTATATCTTGAGATAATCAAAAAAATCATGGTCTTAGTCATATTAATTGTCAGTTTTAAATACGGAGTTATCGGAATCCTTATCGGACAGGTCATTGTTTCCGTTCTGGCATATGTTCCCAACAGTTATTTTTCAGCCAAACTCATCAACTATCCGGTTCAAGAACAAATGGCTGATTTCATACCCGGGCTGGCATTATCCGGAGCTGTTTCGCTTGCAGTTTATGCTTCAGCATACTATTTGCAATGGCCTGCACTGGCTGAACTGATTGTACTTGCCTCGGCTGGCGGATTGTTGTACCTGGCAGGCGCGCACATATTAAAATTACAAGCCTGCTGCCTTGCCCTTCAGATGCTAAAAAAAAAATGAGCAAGCGACCAAGGGGCGAATGATTGAAAAATCTTAGAACTCAAGAAGAAATCATGCAAAACTGGAAAGGTGATGTATTCAAGCCAAAGGTCAGCATCTGCTGCATAACTTACAACCACGAAAAATACATTAATTATGCCCTTGAAGGCTTTTTGATTCAAGAAACTGATTTTCCGTTTGAAATAATCATTCATGACGACGCGTCAACAGATAGAACTGCTGAAATAATTCGTGATTTTGAAAATAATTATCCCCTACTTATTAAACCCATTTATCAAAAAAAAAATCAATTCTCTTTAGGCGCCAACCCTTTTTGGGAACATAACTTCGCTAAAGCTAACGGTAAATATATAGCGCCTTGTGAAGGCGATGACTACTGGATAAACGCAGATAAATTACAAAGCCAATTCACCATTTTAGAGGCAAACCCGGATCTGGGTATGGTGCACACTGATGTACTATTAATTGACTCTGAGAATCAACCCATCGATCCATCTGATAACTATAATCGTTATAAATATAGGATTAGACAAGGATATATTTTTTGGGATCTTCTAATAAATGGCAATAGTGTATTTACAGTAAGTGTTATGATTAGAAAAAATTTGATTAAGCGATATTCAGAATGGTTTTATTTCGATTATTGGCTATTTCTTGATGTTTCAAGACAGGCATTAGTATATTTTATAAACGATAAAATGGTCGCTTATAGGAAACATCAAGGGGGAATAATGCTTTCTGATCCTTCATATACAAAAAAAAGAGCTGAATGGGTAAGACTCGATATAATACACAGGTATATATTCAGGAAAGACAGTAACTGGAAAAAATCAAATAAGGATTTTGATTATATAAGATGCACAGAAATTTTAATTAAATTAATCTATTCTTTTTGCTGTAAAAAACTTATCCTTCCCAAGTTGTTATCAGAAATACTGATTAAAAAGCCATTTGTCATATTTGGAATCATATATAATATTCCTATTTTGATAAGGAAAAGAGCTATAAAATTGTATTTTCAATTTCTCAAATCAATATCGTCTTGATTTGCGCCGAACAACACTTTTAAAACAAATGTGTGTGTTTCGATAAAAAAAATTACTAGAACGCGATAGCATACACGGTAACGATTGCTTATTGTTCATTGTTGTTGATGCTGAGGACTAATTATTAATCTCTTTATAATCATATATATTCCACTATTATTTTATATGTTTCATGATTTTCGTAAATCATTTTTGCTGTATGTTTTATTAAAAGTTTTTCTTAATCAGAATATTAATATTATCAATTTACCTGGAGTTCCCTTGTTGACAATGGAACTCTTCATGAATACATGTTTTTTCGTATATTTTATTTTCTTTCAAAGAAAAATTTTTTATAACAAAGAAAGATTTCCTTTAAAAATAGCTTTTATACTCTGCCTTACCTCTATTTTGATTTCTACTGTATTTTCGAATGTCGATTTCTTAAGTGCTATAACTAGAGCACTTAGGGATGTTATTAATATTTATCTTTTTATTTATATTTTGTGGAGTGTTTTAAGAAATAAAGAAGATATTGTCTTTTTGATTATGGGGTTTTCATATATTTTTATCATATTGGGTTTGTATGGTTTTTATGAAAAATTTATAGGAGCCAATCCATTAATAGACTATCAGATTTCACTTAATCCTACATATAATGTTATCCAATGGATCTATAATGAAGAACGATTAAACTTTGGACGAGTTCGCTCAGCTATTTTACATCCTATAGGTTTTGGTGTTTATTTAAGCATAATCCTATCCTTTTATTTTTTTATTCAAAACAAATTCGAAAAATTTTGGGAGCAGACTTTATATTTAAAAATTTTTTTGTTTCTTTTATGTATTTGTTGCTTATTTTTTACTAACTCTCGTGGACCTATGCTTTATTTATTCATTTCTGTTCCTTTTGCTTTTTCTTTTAAAAACCCAAAAACATATCAATTTATGTATATAGGGATTATAGGAATTTTCTTTGCATGGAATTTCATCGAACCCTATTTTTTAAATATAATAAGCATTTATGACAGATCTGCGGCTTTTTCGGTTGGTGGCAGCACTCTAGATATGCGTATTTATCAATTCAAAACGGCTCTCAATTTATTCTCATCATCTCCATTGATCGGATTAGGAATTAAATCGATGGATAATCTTTTGAATAGAACTGGTATTTTGGGAGGTGAGAGTATATGGCTATGGCTATTGATAGAACGAGGGATATTGGGGTGTGTTTCTCATATAATTTTAATTATTTATATTGCAAAAATTGGGAAAGGAGAAATGAAATATTTTTTATGGGGTTCAACTCTTGCGTGGTTAATAACAACAAGCGTAACTTCAACACCAGGGATTGAAATTTCATTTTTTTTGACAATCATCTTAATATTGAACAGAATTTATCTTATAGATCCTGCTCATGTGATTAAAGATAAAAATTCACGCACGAACGGATAAAAAATTAAGGTTCAGGTTTTACACAACAATTAGGAAGTGCTAAAATTTTAAACGACAAATAAACCTTGGAGGAATAAAAATCATCGGTGTAGGAGTAAATATGTGTGCAACCAAGACAACAGTAATTCTGCTAAATTATAATAACCAGATTGATACTGAGATTTGCATAAAAAGCCTTAAGAAATACTCTCCTAATCTAAAAATAGTAGTGGTTGATAATAACTCTACTGGTAATGAAATAGATATAGTTTGTAAAAAGTTTAATGACATTACACTATTAAAAAACCCTACAAATATTGGCTTTGGAAGAGGTAACAACATCGGCATTAGATGGTCTCTTGAAAATACAAAAAGTAAATATATTTTAATCTTAAATAACGACACATATGTTAAAGATGATTCGATTGGCATATTAGAAAATTTTATGGATAACAATTCCAAAATAGCAGGTTGCTCTGCCCGCATAGTTTTTGCAGAAAACCCAAATGTTATTTGGTATGGAGGAGGGGCTCTTAATTGGAAAAGGGGGGGGGCAATTTCCGACAAAATGCGCAAGCCTTTTAATGGGGACCTTACGAATAAAAAAGTTGATTTTATTACAGGGTGCTGCATGATGATTAGGCTTGATTTCCTAAAAAAAATTGGGGGTTTCGATCCACGCTACTTTATGTATTATGAAGATGTTGAACTCTGTGCCCGAATAAAAAAAAATCACGGTAGACTTTTTTTTGTTCCAAACTCTGTTATTTATCACAGAGTGCATGGCAGTATACGAAAAGATCATGAGAAGTTAGATGCTATATTACTCCCACATTTACCATTTTATATCGAACATTCTTTTTGTAACGTGCTTTTAACGTTTACGAAGTATGCCAATAATAATGAAAAGATTTGGGGTTCAATGTATCTCGCAATAAGATGGTTTCGCAATATTATTGTCTATATCATGAATAGGCGCTTTGAAGCGATAACCGCTCTCTATAGGTCGGTCAAACGCTTTTTTTATTTTAAAAAAAAAATATATTATGACGAATTATCATAGGAGGTATAACAGGAGTTTCGGAGATAAGCCTTTCTGAAAGCCCAAAACCGTTGATTAACAAGCCTTTTCGCTTTTTCAACACGTAAGACCCCTCAAGGAAAATCATTTATGTGACAAAAAGCTGCTAAAAATATAGGCTATCCGCAT
>JBDRQO010000072.1:0-13704 GCA_043826275.1 Pseudomonadota bacterium | reverse complement strand
ATGACCCGGGCAGTCCACATGAGCGTAATGACGATTAGCTGTCTCATACTCTACATGGGCTGTGGCTATGGTGATACCACGTTCCCTTTCTTCAGGCGCTTTGTCAATCTCATCAAACGGGATAAACGTACCTTGACCTTTTGTTGCACAATATTTTGTGATCGCTGCCGTAAGTGTAGTCTTCCCATGATCAATGTGACCGATTGTGCCTATGTTCACATGCGGCTTATTCCGCTCAAATTTTTCCTTAGCCATCGTCTTAATTCCTCCTGTGGAATGTTATCAGGAAATTTTTAAATATTATTTACCACCTGAAATGAGCAAAAGCTTTGTTGGCTTCTGCCATTTTGTGCGTATCTTCCTTTTTCTTCATTGTTCCGCCACGCTGGTTATATGCATCCATCAGCTCTGAAGCAAGTTTATTTGCATACCCTTTTTCAGAGCGCTTCCGGCTGATGGTAATCAGCCAGCGAAATGCCAGAGCAGTCTGCCTGCCGGGTTTAATATCTGTAGGCACCTGGTAAGTTGAGCCACCAATTCTTCTGGATTTTACCTCAACCGCCGGCCGGATATTATCAATTACTTTTTTGAATATAACCAGAGCTGAGTCATCCAGCTTTTTTTCTGCCTGGGTCAACGCTTGCCTAACCACTTTGCGGGCGGCATTCTTTTTTCCATTTCTCATAACACAGTTAACAAACTTAGCGATGAGCTTTTCTTCCGGGGTTGCGTCTTTTGTTGAATGATCAAGTGAGATCTCTTTTGCTGCCATGTTATTTTCCACCATAACTAAATTATAATCTTAACCAAATTTATTTCGGTTTTTTTGCTCCGTATTTTGATCGACCCTGTTTTCTGTCGTCAACACCTAAGGTATCAAGAGCACCTCTGACAATATGATAGCGAACACCCGGGAGATCCTTTACCCTGCCGCCTCGAACAAGTACAACAGAGTGTTCTTGAAGGTTATGACCCATTCCCGGTATATATGCAGCAACTTCCATCCCAGTGGTCAAACGGACCCTGGCCACCTTCCTCAAAGCAGAGTTTGGTTTCTTTGGAGTGGACGTGTACACTCTGGTGCAAACACCACGTTTCTGAGGTCCACCTTTTAAAGCAGGCGTACTAACCTTTTTTTCTGCTTTTTTTCTACCTTTTCGAACCAACTGATTTACGGTCGGCATAACTTTCCAACGCTCCTTATCAAATTTAAACTATTGTCATACACGACAAAATATTCAATCCTACGTTCATCTCTATAACTTGTCAAGTTCTTTTATCATTAATTACACTTCTTCAACTTCATTGAACCCAACTTCAACATCTGCATAACCTTTAAAGCCGGTGCCTGCCGGGATTAAACGCCCCATAACCACATTTTCCTTCAACCCTTTAAGGCCATCATACTTGCCTTCAATTGCTGCAAGGGTCAACACCTTGGTCGTCTCCTGAAAAGAGGCCGCAGAAAGGAAGCTATCCGTGGAAAGTGATGCTTTTGTGATACCCAAAATCAGGGGTTCGCCTTTTGCCGGCTCACCGCCCTTCATGGCAGCCTCGTGATTGGCATCTTCAAATTTTACCCTATCGACTTGTTCATCAGGTATAAAGCTGGTATCTCCGATGCTGATCACCTTAACCCGTCTCATCATTTGACGAATGACGACTTCAATATGTTTATCATTGATTCTTACGCCCTGGAGTCGATAGACTTCCTGGACCTCATCCACCAGATATTTGGCCAATGCCACTTCACCTTTGATATTCATGATATCCTGGGGATTGGCACTGCCGGCAATCAATGGGTCTCCTGCTTTCACATAATCGCCATCATACACGGTAACATGTTGTCCCTTGGGAGCTGAGTACTCTTTCTTTTCTCCAACATCTGTTGGCGTTATTGTTACCTTCTGTCTTCCTTTTGTGCCCTTTGAAACAGTTACATATCCATCTATTTCGGTCAACATACCAGGATCTTTTGGTTTTCTGACTTCAAAGAGTTCCGCAACCCTTGGCAGACCACCGGTAATATCCTTGGTTTTAGTGGTTGCTCTTGGCAACTTGGCAATAACATCCCCAGCCATAACCTGTTCATCTTCTTCAACAGTAAGAATAGCATTCACCGGCAGATAATACCGGGCAGCTGTTTTTGCACTCGGCAGTTTGACCCCTTTTCCGTCTTTATCCTTAATGGTAATTCTGGGACGAATCTCACTGTCCTTACCGTCGGTAATGGTACGAGACACTTTACCGGTAACCGGATCAATCTGTTCTTGAACCGTATTCCCGACTTCAATATCTGCAAATCTTATCCGACCAGATACTTCAGTAATAATTGGGGTGGTGAACGGATCCCAGGTGGCAATAACATCTCCAGGCTCAATGGTCTGTCCATCTTTAACATGAAGGGTAGCACCGTAAATAATGGTCTCTTTAGCTCTTTCGCGCCCTTCTTCGCCTGCAATGGTAATTCCGCCACCTTTTCTGTTCATGACGATGACCTGATTATCAGCAGAAATAACCGTCTGAATATCTTCGTTGTATTGTAAAATTCCACCAACACGCGCCTTAATCTCAGCGACCTCTACTTTTCTAGAAGCTGTTCCACCAATATGGAAGGTTCTCATGGTCAACTGGGTTCCGGGCTCACCAATGGACTGTGCTGCCACAATACCGATGGCCTGGCCGATTTCAACCGTCACACCATGGGCAAGGTCTCGTCCGTAACAACGTGAGCAAACACCATGTTTGGAATTACAGGTCAGAACTGAACGAATTTTTACTTTCTGAACACCAGCGGCTTCAATTCTCATTACATCGGCTTCATCCAGCTCAGTATCCACTCCAACAATAAATTCATCTGTATAAGGGTCACGGATATCTTCTTGAGTCACCCGCCCCAGAATTCTTTCACCAAGGGTCTGGATGATTTCACCCCCCTCATAAAGGGCTTCTACTTCAATACCGTTAATGGTTCCGCAATCGGGTTCAATAATGATACAATCCTGGCCGACATCAGCAAGCCGTCTGGTCAAATAACCTGAGTTAGCTGTTTTTAATGCAGTATCGGCAAGTCCCTTACGGGCACCATGAGTAGAGATAAAATACTGAAGAACAGAAAGGCCTTCACGAAAACAAGCGGTGATTGGATTTTCAATAATCTCACCAGATGGTTTAGCCATCAATCCACGCATACCAGCCAACTGACGCATCTGGTCTTTACTACCACGAGCACCCGAGTCTGCCATGATATAAACCGCATTCATTTGCTCAGGCGAACCATCATCCTCATCCTTGCCGCCTCTAGGATTCTTCATGACCTTCATCATGGCGTTGGCAATATCATCTGTACTTTGAGCCCAGATATCAACCACTTTATTGTATTTTTCCCCTTGGGTTATCAGACCTTCAGAATATTGTACTTTTATATCCTCAATACTCTTTTCAGACGCTTTGATAATATCCCATTTTTCATCCGGGATAATCATATCATCTACACAGATGGAAAGACCGCCAAGAGTTGAATACTTATAACCAATATCTTTAAGTCTGTCAGACAGGACAACCGTCTCTTTTAAACCGATATTTCTATAGGCATAATCAATCAATTTTACAATGGAAGCCTTATCCATCAGTTTATTGACCAGATTAAACGGCAGAGTGGTTTCTCGTTTATCTACCTTGAAAATAGTATAATGATCTCCCACTTTTCTGACATCAGTAAACTGATCTTTCTTCAGTCCAAATAGTTGTTCCACAACAATTTCAGAGACCTGAAACATGTTTTTAAATTCTTTACGAGTTAAAAGGCCGGTCTTACCTTTGGTTTTTTTAATTTCATCATCAGAATACTTATTCAATGTCCGGATAAAATTTTTACCCTCCCTTAACTCTTTAAGGGCTGTTTCGCAGTCTTCAAGCTTTGTCGTCCTGACCCTGCTCAAAGACAGAAGAATATCACCCGGAATGGTTTCCCACAAAAGAACCCGACCAGTACTGGTTTCGAAACTTTCGCCATCAATCCTGACCTTAATATGTGCATGCAAGGAAAGTTCGCCTGCATCAAAGGCATTTCGAACTTCCTCAATGCTGGAAAAACTGATGCCTTCGCCCTTTTGTCTTTTTACTGCCCGGGTCATGTAATAGATACCCAGAACAATATCCTGGGTCGGTACAATAATAGGCTGACCATTGGCAGGAGACAAAATATTATTGGTGGAAAGCATCATGATCCTGGCTTCCAGCTGGGACTCAAGTGACAACGGCACATGAACAGCCATCTGGTCACCGTCAAAGTCGGCATTAAATGCAGGACAAACCAGAGGATGAAGTTGAATGGCTTTCCCTTCAATCAGAACCGGCTCAAAGGCCTGAAACCCAAGTCGATGAAGCGTTGGTGCCCTGTTGAGCATGACCGGATATTCTTTTACAGCCGATTCAAGCGCATCCCATACCTCTGTCTCCTCACGTTCCACCATTTTCTTGGCACTCTTAACCGTTGAGACAAGACCTTTTGTCTCAAGATAATGATAAATAAACGGTTTGAATAATTCCAGCGCCATCTTCTTGGGGATACCGCATTGATGGAGTCTAAGCTCAGCCCCAACAGTAATAACGGTACGCCCTGAATAATCAACCCGTTTGCCTAAAAGGTTCTGCCTGAAACGGCCCTGTTTACCTTTCAAGGTGTCACTCAAGGATTTTAACGGTCTTTTATTCGTACCCGTAACCACTCTACCATGACGCCCATTATCAAAAAGGACATCAACTGCTTCCTGGAGCATCCGTTTTTCATTTCGAACAATAATATCCGGGGCATCCAGGTCTACCAGTCTTTTCAGACGATTATTCCTGTTGAGAACCCGTCGATAAAGATCATTTAAGTCAGATGTTGCAAACCGTCCACCTTCTAAAGGAACAAGCGGTCTTAAATCCGGCGGCAGAATCGGGCATGCCGTCAGAATCATTCTTGCGGGTTCAATCCCGGAAGTTAAAAAAGCATCAATGACTTTAAGCCGTTTGGACATTTTCTGCTGTTTGGCCACAGATTTAGTCACCTGGATCTCTTGTTTGAGTTCATCATGAACCGCTTTAAGATCGATCTGGCCCAGAAGTTTTAATATGGCTTCCGCACCAATGCTTGCTTCAAAATCTTCACCAAATGTATCCAGCGCTTCATAATATTGATCATCAGAAAGAAGCTGAAGTTTTTTCAACCCCGTGTCTTTTGGATCAATGACAATATATGAATCAAAATAGAGAACTTTTTCTAGATTTTTTAACGTCAAATCAAGAACATTACCAATTTTGCTGGGCAGACTTTTCAGAAACCAGATATGAGAGACCGGAGAAGCCAGTTCAATATGGGCCATTCGCTCCCGCCTTACCTTTGACTGGATAACTTCAACACCGCATTTTTCACATACCACACCGCGATGTTTCATCCGTTTGTATTTTCCGCAATTACACTCGTAATCCTTGGTGGGACCAAAAACCTTTGCACAGAAAAGTCCGTCTCGTTCCGGTTTGAACGTTCTATAATTAATGGTTTCCGGTTTTTTGATTTCACCATGAGACCATTCTCTAATCTGGTCTGAAGATGCAAGGCTTATTTGAACGCCCTTGTAAATCTTAGGATCTTTTGGTTTTGCGAAGAAATCGTAAATATTATCCAATGTCTTCTCCTTATCTATTTTCCTTCTATAAGATTCATATCCAAACCCAGGCTGTTGAGCTCTTTTGTGAGCACCCTGAAAGATTCAGGCATTCCTGGTTCAAGAACGTTTTGCCCTTTTACTATTTTTTCATACATTCGGGTTCGACCAGTCATATCATCAGATTTAACTGTCAAAAATTCCTGCAACGTGTGGGCAGCGCCATACGCTTCCATGGCCCAGACCTCCATTTCACCCAATCTCTGACCGCCGAACTGAGCTTTACCACCCAAAGGCTGCTGGGTAACCAGAGAATAGGGACCAATAGACCTGGCATGGAGTTTATCATCTACTAAATGATGCAGTTTAAGCATGTACATAATTCCCACAGTAACCGCTTTATCAAACCGTTCCCCTGTTCTGCCATCATAAAGCACACACTGGCCTGAAGGTTCAAATCCGGCAAGAGCAATCAATTTCTTGATCTCTTCTTCACTGGCTCCATCAAATACCGGTGTGGCCATATGCACACCTTTTTTATAAAATGATGCAAAATCGACCAGCTCTTTATCGGACATTTTTTCTATTCTTTCGGCCAGCTCATCACCATTATTATTGGCCTTTTGAACTTCGGTCATGGAAAAAATTTGAAGAACTTTTTCTCTAAGTTTGTCCAGCTTCATCTGACTGATCAATTCGTCTATTTGTTGGCCCAGGCCATATGCTGCGTGACCCAAATGGATTTCCAATATCTGCCCGACATTCATTCGAGACGGAACCCCTAAAGGATTGAGAACCATATCAACCGGTCTGCCGTCTTCAAAATAGGGCAAATCCTCTACCCTTAAAATTCGAGAGACAACTCCTTTATTACCATGCCGACCCGCCATTTTATCTCCCACAGACAAGACCCGCTCCATGGCTACTGAGATTTTAATCATTTTAAGGACGCCCGGTGGAAGATCATCGCCTTTTTCAAAACTGGCGACCTGACGATTAAAGTGATCTCTTGCATTTTGAATCTGGTTTTGAGCGCTTTCTAAAATCATCTGTACCCGTTCAGTGAGTATGGCATCATTTACTGCAACATTAACCAGGATAGTAACTGGAATCCCTTTAAAGATGCCTGGTTTTACTTTTGTACCTGGTTTTACCAACACCTTTGAACTTTTCTCTAAACCGGCTATGATATTTTGACCATCAAGGATGGATTCCACTTTTCCCTGTGCAACCTTTGAAATGATTTTAATTTCATCATCCCTGTCTTTTTCCAGGCGTTCAATTTCATCATCCTCAATCAGTCGGGTTCGATCATCTTTGGACAGCCCTCTTCTGGAAAAAACCTTGGCATCAATCACCTTTCCCTTGACTCCCGGTGGCACACAAAGGGACGTATCCTTTACATCACCAGCTTTTTCACCAAAAATAGCGCGCAGTAATTTTTCTTCCGGCGAAAGCTGGGTTTCTCCTTTTGGTGTGATTTTACCCACAAGGATATCACCGGAAAAGACTTCAGCCCCCAGCCGGATAATACCGCTTTCATCAAGATTCCTTAACGCTTCTTCACCCACATTGGGAATATCTCTGGTAATTTCTTCTTTACCCAGTTTGGTATCCCGGGCAAGAACTTCATATTCTTCCACGTGGACCGATGTATATACACCATCTTTTACCAGACGTTCGCTGACAAGGATTGAATCCTCATAATTATATCCGTCCCATGGCATAAACGCCACAGTCACATTTTTACCAAGGGCAAGCTCGCCCATTTCAGTGGACGGACCATCGGCAATGACCTGACCTTTTTTAACCATTTCCCCTTTATGAACAATGGGTCGATGGTTAAAGCAAGTATTCTGGTTGGAACGAGCAAATTTTGTGCAATTATAAATGGAAACCGCTTTTTCAAATGAACCGCTTTCGGGCTCTTCATTCTGGACGACGATGCGTTTTGAATCTACTTCCACCACCACGCCATTATAATCAGCAACAATGGTAACGCCTGAATCCCTGGCCACCACGCTTTCCATACCAGTACCCACAAGAGGCGCCTCGCTTATAATCAAAGGAACAGCCTGACGCTGCATGTTTGATCCCATCAAGGCCCTGTTGGCATCATCATTTTCAAGAAAAGGAATCAATGATGCAGAAACAGATACCAGCTGGTTGGGTGAAACATCCATAAATTCCACATCTTTATTTTCAACCATTACGAATTCACCGCCGACCCGCGCTGAAACCAATGGATTCATAAAATTTCCATCAGGATCAAGAGGTGCATTGGCCTGGCCAATGGGATGTTCTTTTTCTTCAAAAGCGGATAAATGCCTGATTTCTTTCGATGCATTACCATCCCTGGCAATCCGATATGGTGTTTCAATAAATCCAAAATCATTCACTCTGGCAAAGGTGCACAAAGAAACAATCAAACCGATATTAGGACCTTCAGGGGTCTCAATGGGGCAAATCCTGCCATAATGGGAAGGATGTACATCCCTGACTTCAAAACCCGCCCTTTCTCTTGTCAGTCCACCCGGGCCCAGTGCAGATAATCGTCGTTTATGAGTGGTTTCGGAAAGCGGGTTGGTCTGATCCATAAACTGGGACAACTGTGAGGTCCCGAAAAATTCTCTGACCACAGCAGAAACCGGTTTGGGATTGATCAAATCATGGGGCATCATGGCATCGATTTCCTGCATGGACATCTTTTCTTTAATAGCCCGTTCCATTCTCACAAGACCGATACGATAATGATTCTCTAAAAGCTCACCCACCGCACGAACACGTCTGTTACCCAAATGGTCGATATCATCCACCTGACCCTGGGTATCTTTAAGCTCTATTAAAGTGGAGGCTGTGAGCAGGACATCTTCTTTTCTCAGCGTTTTTACATCAATCTTGGTATCAACCCCCAGGCGATGATTCATTTTTAACCGACCCACTTTAGACAGATCATAATAGGCCTGTCTGAAGAAAAGATGATCAATAAAATCCTGGGCCACTTCAATGGTTGCCGGATTACCCGGGCGAAGCCTTCGATAAATATCCATCAACGCTTCTTCTTTTGTTTCTATTTTATCTGAAACCAGTGTTTTGCGCATGGAGTCGGAACTTCTGGGATCCACATAAAGAATTTCAAAAGCATTTAATCCTTTTTCTTCGAGAAGTTCAAAAGTTTCTTGAGTAATTAACTGACCAGCCTTAAAAATCACTTCCCTGGTTTCAGAATCTATAATATTCCTGGCAAAGGCTCTATTGATCAGTTCAGTTTCCAGAATAGGAATGAACTCAAGACCATCATCAAGCAGTTCTTTTATTGCCCGCTTTGTAAAAATCCGGCCCTGTTTAACCACCACTTCTTTGGTTTTTGGAGATTTTATATCAAAACTGGCCCTTTGACGATTTAAATTTTCCGGAACAAATGCCTTAAAAAAAGAACCTTTCTTTTTAACAATAGATTCTTTCGTGTAAAAAAAATCCAGAATGTCTTCGCTGGTATAACCAAATGATTTAAAAAGGATGGATACAGGGAATTTACGACGCCTGTCAATTCTGATATAAACAATATCTTTTATATCGATTTCCATATCGATCCAGGATCCTCTTACAGGAATAACTCTGGCATTATAAATAATCTTACCAGTTGAATAATTTTTACCTTTATCATGATCAAAAAAGACACCGCTTGATCGATGCAGCTGACTAACAACCGCACGTTCAGTACCATTAATGATAAACGTACCCCGGCGAGTCATCAATGGGATGGTACCAAAGTAAATTTCCTGCTCTTTAATGTCGCGAATGGTTGACAAATTGGTTTCTTTGTCATGATCGTAGACAACCAGTCGAACTTTAATGTTAACAGGAATTTCGTATGTCATCCCCCTTGAGGTACATTCTTTCATGGAAGGCTTGGATTCACCAAAGGAATATGAAACATATTCCAGTGAAGATGTATCTGTAAAATCCTTTATTGGGAAAACAGATTTAAACACAGCATGAAGTCCTTTTTCTTCCCGGTCTTCAGGAAGGACATCTCTTTGCAGAAAACTCTCGTAAGAATTTCTCTGCATCCCGATTAGATCAGGAATATCAACGATTTTACTTCTGCTGCCAAACTCTTTTCGAATACGCTTATTTGTCAAAACACTTCCGGTCATGATGTCTCCCAGTGTGAGTTTTTCCAACCGTAAAAGCGGAGGCATGGCACCATTGCCTTGCCCCCGCATAACTTTATGCAAGTTTAAAAAACTATTACAAGCTATCTTATTTTACAGATACTTGAGCTCCAGCTCCTTCTAGCTGTTCTTTGATCTTTTGAGCTTCATCTTTTGTGACACCTTCTTTAATCGCTTTAGGCGCTTCTTCTACAAGTGCTTTTGCTTCTTTAAGACCTAAGCCTGTGATCGCTCTAACTTCTTTGATAACATTGATTTTCTTATCACCAAAAGTTTCAAGGATAACGTCAAATTCGGTTTGTTCTTCAGCAGCAACAGCATCGCCGGCAGGCATGCCACCAGCCATCATTGCCACAGGTGCAGCAGCAGAAACACCAAATTTATCTTCAAGCTCTTTAACCAGCCCAGACAATTCAAGTACACTCATGTTGGATATAAATTCAATTACATCATCTTTTGTGATATCAGCCATTTTCTTCTCCTAAATAAATCTATATGAAATATATTGTTTTTTTATAAAAATTAAGTTTAAAGATTATGCCGCTTATGCTGCTTCTTTTTGCTCTCTAACTGCATTAAGCACGTTAACAAAAGCTCTTGGGACGCCCGAAAGGACAGTAACTAGTGAGGTTGGTACTGCATTAAGCGTACGAACCAGTTTGCCAAGAAGCTCTTCTTTGGATGGCATTTTAGCCAATAGTTGAATCTCATCAACGCTTAACAGTTTTCCTGCCAGGGTGCCTGCTTTGATCTCAAGCTTCTCATTTTTTTTGGCAAAATCAGCCAAAATACGGGCAGGGGCAACCGGGTCGTTGTCAGATAAAACAATGGCGCTGGGCCCTTTATAAAAATCTTTCATCAAGGCCGAATCTGTGCCTTCCGATGCTCTAACCAGCAATGAATTTTTAACAACCTCAATACGGACACCTGCTTCTCGAAGCAGTCCGCGAAGTTCGGTCATTTTCAATACATCAAGACCTTTATAGTCCACGAGTATTGAAATCTCAGATTCTGAAAGCTCTTTAGCGAGTCTTTCAACCTGTTCTTTTTTCTGGGTAATATTCAGCAATTTTCTTACACCTCCTTCCATTATTTAAATCATTTGCGAAGGTGCCAACTAAACCAAAACAAAATATCTTCTATCTCGGCAGGCCGGCAAATCCGATTATGTGCTTTTTTATAAAAAGCACACCTACTGTCTGTGACAGGTTTCTTATTTATTTAATCTACTTATTTTATCAACAGGGGATCCACCTTAATGCCCGGACCCATTGTTGAGGAAACAGTAATTGTTTTCATATACGCCCCTTTGCTTGAAGCAGGTCTTAGGGCCATTAATTTATCCAAAAATGCTTTTACATTTTCAGTTAATTTTTCAGCACCAAAAGATACTTTTCCAACGGGCACGTGAACAATCCCAGCTTTTTCCACTCTGAAATCGATCTTTCCCGCTTTTAATTCATGAATTGCTTTTTCAAGCTCAAAGGTCACTGTTCCGGTTTTTGCGTTAGGCATCAAACCACGGGGTCCTAAAACCCTTCCCAGTTTACCCACAGCACCCATCATATCCGGGGTGGCAATAGCTTTATCGAATCCAAACCATCCATCCTGAATTTTCTTAATGGTCTCATCGTCCGCAATAAAATCTGCGCCTGCATCCAGTGCTTCTTTCTCTTTTTCACCTTTTGCAAAAACCAGTACCTTGACTTCTTTACCAAGCCCATTGGGCAATACAACAGTACCACGCACCATTTGATCGGCATGCCGCGGATCAACGCCCAACCTTACCGCAACATCAACAGTTTCATCAAATTTTGCATAGCTTGAAGAAACAGTGAGTTCCAAGGCATCTTTTGGATCGTATTGAACCGTTCTATCGACCTTTTTAAGTGCTTCTGTATGTTTTTTACTCCGCTTTGGCATTTTTATCACTCTTTTACTTGAAAGTTAAACTACTTCTATCCCCATACTTCTGGCTGTACCTGCAATAATCTTTACAGCAGCATCAATATCTGAGGCGTTTAAGTCTTCTTTTTTGGTTTCGGCAATTGCAACAAGTTGATCTCTGGTAATTTTCCCGACCATGTTCCGATTAGGTTCGCTGGACCCTTTTGCAATTTTTGCAGCAGCCAGCAATAATCTGGATGCTGGTGGCGTTTTTGTAATAAAGCTGAATGATCTGTCCTGATAGACAGTTATGACAACCGGGATAATAGATCCTGCATCATTAGCGGTTTTTGCATTAAAAGCTTTACAAAAATCCATAATATTCACCCCGTGCTGTCCTAAAGCAGGACCGATAGGTGGTGATGGATTGGCTTTCCCTGCTGTAACCTGAAGCTTTATTTGTGTCATTACTTTTTTTGCCATTGTTTTTAACTCCTGAAACTTATCTTGCCAATTATAACTATTTTGGCATAATTATATTTTGCTAACCTGTATAAAGTTCAGCTCTACGGGTGTTGCACGTCCAAAAATGCTTACCAAAACCTTAATTTTTTCTTTATCAGGTGATACGTCTTCAACTGTTCCGTTAAAATTAGAAAACGGGCCATCAACGACCCTGACTTCATCACCAGGTTCAAAGAAATACTTGGGCTGGGGTTTGTTTTTACCCTGCTGCATCTTGTCAATGATACTTTGTGCCTCTCTGTCACTGATCGGTGCTGGTTTGTTCTTACCCCCTAAAAAACCAGTCACTTTAGCAGTGGAACTCACGATATGCCATGTTTCATTATCCAGATGCATCCTAACCAAAATATATCCTGGATAAAATTTTCTAGAAGATTCTTTTTTCTTCCCACCCACCAGTTCTATAATATTCTCAGTCGGGATAAGAATTTCACCGAATTTATCAGGATTTTTGGAAGCATCTATCTTCTCTTCCAGAGCAACCTTAACTTTCTGCTCATGACCTGAATACACATGTACGACATACCATTTTAGAGACATGTTACTTCCCTTGTTTTATGTCAGGACAACCTGAACAAGCTTTGAAAGACCTAAATCAAAAAGACCGAGAAAAGCTGAAACAATAAAAACAAATATTATTACAACAATTGTTGTTCCCGTGGTCTGTTTTTTTGTTGGCCAAGTCACTTTTTTCAATTCGACCTTGACTTCTCTGAAAAACTCGATCCATTTTTGAAAAAAACCAGGCTCACCGATTTTAACATCGGTTTTTACATCTGCCTTTTTTTTGTCCGGTTTTGCTTTCAACGGACTTGCCGTAGTCGCCAAGTTAGAAACAGCCACACCAGAATCAGCATCACTCCGGCCTTCGCTTTTCTTTTTCTTTTCACCCGCAGGTATTTTTTTATGTAATCGAGACATACAACTCCTATGCTTATCTTAATCGCAACCTGTTTTTATTTTTGCATCCGGTCATCCAATCAAACAAAGTGGCAGGTCAGGAGGGAGTCGAACCCCCAACATCCAGATTTGGAGTCTGGCGCTCTACCAATTGGAGCTACTGACCTGCAATTTATTTACTTAATCTTTGTTTCTTTATGCAATATATGCTTGTTACAGAACTTGCAGTATTTCATAAACTCTATTTTATCTGGAGTTTTCCGCTTGTTCTTGGTCGTTGTATAGTTTCTTCTCTTGCACTCTGTACAGGCAAGAGCAATATTTACTCTGTCCACTATTGACTCCTTAGGACTTTACTCAACAATTTCACCGATAACACCGGCGCCAACGGTACGTCCGCCTTCTCTGATTGCAAACCGCAACTCTTTTTCCATTGCGATGGGGTTAATCAGCTCTACATTTATACTTGCATTATCACCAGGCATGATCATTTCTACTCCCTCATCAAGGGTCAATACGCCGGTAATATCAGTTGTTCTAAAAAAGAACTGGGGTCTGTATCC
>JBDRQO010000071.1:0-2816 GCA_043826275.1 Pseudomonadota bacterium | reverse complement strand
TGAAAAACTGGAGTACAGAATTGTACGCCGGCTACCGGATTCACCAACTGGATGATCGTGCTAGCACCAATGAATCATTCGAAGACATTGGAGTCTTTTTCTTAGGTACTCGGATTAAATTTTAACGTTTTATTGGTACTTTAACACCTGCTATGTAGCAGGTCGAAATATAACCAGAACCGACAAGCCGGCAGGCAACTATTTCTGTTATAACTGCCTGCCGGCTTTTTTGCTCAATTGAACAAACGTATTGCCAGGCGATTTTGTTTTAACATCCGCCAATAACTATTTTATTTGGAAAAACATGATGAAATATACGCTTATCAAATTATACATAGTGGGTTTAATCCTTACCTTGGGAGCCGGTTATACGACCGGCTGTGCTTCTAAAAAATCTTTTGACTACACGCCTGTGAGCGATGAGATGATGTCAGGCCCCGGCCTTATTTCCGGTCAGCAAGGTGATATTACTGTTTTTCGAATTCCGGACAAACCCAAAGGTAAGACAGATGAATCCCCGGCAGTGGCAACATCTCTTTCTAAAAAACTCGTGGGTCTGAAAGAGGCTTTGGATAAAGGACTTATTTCTGAAATAGAATATAAAGAAAAACGTAAAAAAATACTTGATGAATATTAATATATCACTATTGTCCAAAAACGGGATTTAGATAAAAAAATATTGTAGGAATTCTCCTTGTGGGGTTATGGTTATTGCGACCAAACAAAAAACCAACCCACAAAACAAGGAGAATACCAAAATGTTTGACATATCAAAAAAACATTCTATATAATTGCATATTTAGCTAATTATAAAAATGAATTAATTTATGGACACAATACTTCCGATATTTAAAGCATTGTCTGATCGAAACAGATTACGAATATTTGCAGCATTAATGCAATATAATGAATTATGTGCCTGTCAAATAGTGGAGCTGTTACAGATAACCGGGGCAACAGCCTCACGTCACCTCACTCAACTTGTACATGCCGGATTGCTTCAAAGTCGGAAAGAAGGCCGTTGGATTTATTACTGCTTAAAGGCGAATAAATTCAATTCTGAGGTTGCGGAACGATGGCTGAAAGATCGATTATCACAATCTGAATTTTTTAACTCTGATTTGAAAAATTTAAAAAAAATAACAGTATCAGACCGTGAAGATTTATGTAGAAAACAGCGTGGCGAAGTATGCTGCCCAGTAAAACAATAATTCAATAAAAGGTAACCATATAATGAACGAAAAGATCAAACTTTTGTATTTATGTACAGGAAATTCTTGTAGAAGTCAGATGGCAGAAGGCTGGACACGACATTTGAAAAATGATCAGATTGAGGTTTATTCAGCCGGTATAGAGACCCACGGCTTGAATCCCAACGCAGTCAAAGTCATGGCTGAATCTGGCGTGGATATTTCCGGACATAAATCTCAACATATTGATGAGTTCAAGGATATCAAGCTTGACTATGTGATTACGGTTTGTGGCAATGCCCATGAAACATGCCCGCTTTTCCCAGGGGGTAGCAAAGTTATCCATGTCGGTTTTGACGATCCACCTAAAATGGCAGAAAAACTCGATAATGACGAAGAGAAACTGAACTGCTTCAGAATTGTTCGGGATCAGATAAAAACCTTTGTTGAAAAACTACCTGAAGAGCTGACAAAGAGGTTACTATGAGCAACGATGTATGTGCAGCAAATGATCGAAAAATGACAAGCATCTTTGAACGGTATCTGACTGTCTGGGTTGGTCTCTGTATCATAGGCGGTATTTTACTCGGTAAAATCGCTCCGAATCTTGCAAAAACCCTTGATGGCATGGCGATCAGTGTCAATGGCACCCCTGTGGTTTCGATTCCAATCGCAATCTGCCTGTTCTTTATGATGTACCCTATTATGGTAAAAATCAATTTTGGATCCGTAATAAAAGCAGGGAAAAACGGGAAACCGATATTGCTTACACTCTTTATAAACTGGTGTATCAAGCCTTTTACTATGTATGGCATCGCTATTTTATTTCTCGGCGTTCTTTTTCGCGGTTTTATAGGACCTGATGAAGTCGATCTTGTTAAAATGCCGTTTGGCCTTCATCTTCCAGTTGGCGGTATACATGGTGCCGGAACCGTTGTTCTGAATGAAGGTATTAAGATGCTTCAGATACCGCTATGGCGAAGCTATTTTGCAGGATGCATTCTTCTTGGTATTGCACCCTGTACAGCGATGGTTCTTGTCTGGGGTTATCTGTCCCGTGGAAATGATGGCCTTACGCTTGTGATGGTCGCCATAAATTCTTTGACAATGCTTGTACTTTACGGCGTACTTGGCGGATTTTTACTTGGTATCGGCAAATTACCGGTTCCCTGGCAGGCTCTTCTGCTTTCAGTTGCAATCTATGTTGCACTGCCTCTTGTTGCAGGATTCTTTTCAAGAAAATGGTTGATTAACACTAAGGGAGAGACCTGGTTTGAAGAAAAGTTTTTACATGTTCTAACGCCTGTAACAATCAGTGCTTTGCTCCTTACACTTGTCTTATTGTTTAGCTTTAAAGGTGAAGTGATTCTTGCTAAACCATTGACGATTTTATGGATATCGATTCCTTTGTTTATTCAGACTGTTTTAATTTTTACTATAGGCTACGTGGCAGCGAAATTATTAAAACTAAACTATAAAGATGCAGCTATAGTGGACCCCGAAAACTGGACAATGTGTTAAGATAGAATCAAACAGTCCAGAAAGGGGAAATTTTGAAACGAAAAAATTACAGCAAAGAGTTAAAAACCAAGGTCGCATTGGCGGCAATAAAAGGCAACCAAACTG
>JBDRQO010000070.1:0-5053 GCA_043826275.1 Pseudomonadota bacterium | reverse complement strand
GATAAGTTCAGGATCGAGAACATAAATTTGGTTTTTTATTGTGGCATTCAAAAAACCAAATTTCATCCATCGTTGTTTTTCGATTTCTCCAGATTTTTTTGATGTTCCCATGGTTGCAATTAAAATAACGTCCGGATTTTCCTTAATGACTTTTTCTCTGCTGTATATGCCGGATTTTTCATTTTCAGCAATATTGATTCCACCGCTATACTTGATATATTCATTGATAAATGTGTCTTGATTGGCAGAATGCAAGGGTTTCATGCCAATCTGGATAAACACCTTTTTTTTAAGAAAATGAGCTGTTTTAAGCTTAATAACTTCAACCTCATTCGCAGCGCTTGTTATTATTTTTTTTGCACGGTCTGTTTGTCCAAGAACCGTGCCTATTTTCATTGTGATGTCGCACATTTGAGAAAAAGTTTGAGGGTTCTCGATTTTAAGCACATTGATTTTCTGATTGAGTAAAATCTTTATCTGTTTTCCCCTTGAAAGCGAGCTTGCAATGACAAGATCAGGTCGCAGGCTGATGATTCTTTCAATATTCATCTGGATCACCGATCCTATTTTTTCTTTGAATTGTGCTTCATCCGGTACTATGCAATAGCTTGTATTGGCAATCAATTGATCCTGGGCATTTAAAAGATATATTGTTTCAGTGATAATCGGTGATAGTGAAATAACCCTTTGAGGGATTATGGTATTTTCTTGGGCCATGCTATATGGCGGCTGCAATACGAAAAAACATAAAAAGCAAGCAGCAAAGAACATTGGTCTTTTTGGAAAGCAAATTTTCATATAGTAATCCAATATTATTTAATTGACTGTGGGTATTATATCCAGAGCGTTTTGAATATGGTTAATGAAGATATCAATAATTTTTTCATTTAATTAAAAGCTGTAACTGATACCTGCTTCAAAATATGCTCCGTCCTGGACAAAGTAGGCACTATCCGGCTCACCGTTGGCACCCGTCAACCTGCCGGATGAATTGGAAACATATTCAAGATCTTCATCAAAGATATTTTTACCAAGCAGCCAGACCTTCCAGCGCTGCCTGGCATAGGAAACCCTTGCATCAAAAGTTGTCTTGGCCGGGTACTCTATGCGGTTCAAATAATCCACATACCTTTTACCCATGTAGTTCATATCCATGCTGACCTTGAGTCCTTCCAGGGGAAAAAAATCAAGCCCCAAAACTCCGCTGAATTTGGGGACCCAGTATATCTGATTTCCTGTCAGGTCTGCGTCACGGACATAGGTGTTTGACGGATGAAGATAAGATGATGTAGTACCTGAAGTCCATTTTATATCCTGATAGGCTCCGGCAAGGCGATAACCAAAAAAGGAAGACAGCCGACCATCTGCTTCAAGCTCAATGCCTTTTGCCCGGGCATCACCAATATTTCCCTGACCATGATATGTTGCACCGTCATAAACCGATCCGAACTTATCCTTATAGTCTGAAAAATAAAGGGTGGCATTAATATTAAGTGATTTGTGCAGCATATGTTTATAGCCGATTTCATAGGTCAGGACCGCTTCGGGTTCAAGGTTTTCAGCCGGGTTGAAAGTTCCTCCGTTTTCAACAGCCCAGGCATAATATCTAGGCGTTGGAAACCAGTAATTTCTCCCTGCTGAAACATAGATATTTGCCTTGTCACTGAAATGAAAGGAAGGTGCCACAAGATAACTGAACATTGTTCGATCCTGATCAACAACAGTCGGCACCTTGTCTTTCAAATTAACTTGGGCCCTGTCAAGTCGTCCTCCCACTTTTAGTCCCCATTTATCCTGAAAAAGAAAATCATTATCCCAAAAGATTCCATAGAGTTGCTCCTGAAGATCAAAATTATATTTATCAGTATTTTTGCCCGGATTAAAAGGGTATATTCGGCTTACTTCATTATCAATATTTTCAAAGTTCAATCCGATTGAGGGAGTATAACTGATTGTGTCAAAATCAAAATAATATCCGCTTGAAATTGTGAACACGTATGCATCCTGCTCAGAATTTTCATAGTAGACACCTGAAGGATTATCAAACAGGTCCTTTAAACGTCTGAATTCTTCATCATAACCCGTCCATGAAAGTGCGGAATCAATAAATTTATTTTCGTCATTATGGGAGAACTCAAGGGCAAATGTTGAATTTTCCTGCTCCTTTTCATTGTGCCATATCAAATCCGAATCAGTCTCGCTTTTTGGAAAATGGATTTCACGGCGATAATTATCCAACTGCCACGTCTTCTTTCGAAACCCTTCAGCCGTATCAATATCATAGTCAATATAGTTAAACCGCAATCCTATACGGGTCTGGTCAGACAGGTGATACCCCAATTTTGCAAGAACCGACAACCTGTTTTCTTCTTCGTGTTCATACCCATCCGTGTGGAAGTTTCCAGCATTTAACAGGTAATCAACTTTTTTTTGCCTGCCATTGATTGATGCATTTTCATCATGGGTATCCCATGAACCGTATGATGCAGATGCATTCCCATGGATGCCTTCTTTTTTAGTTTTTTTGGTAATAACATTAATAACACCTCTTGCAGCACCAGGCCCGTAGGCAATGCCTGCAGAGCGCAGCACCTCGATATGTTCAATCTGTGTTATTGGAATAAAGTTAAATTCACTATACTGGTAATCACCCATCTTCTGCGGGACACCGTCAATCAGGATAACAGGTCCCCCTGCCATGGCACTCTTATTACCACGAATGACGACAGTCCTGCTATTTGTACTGCTGTCCACAACACCGGGAATTTTACCCAGGGCGTCGACAACATTCTTTGCGCCCATTTCCTCAAGCTCCTTGCCGGTGATGATCGAAAGGCTGGCAGGCGTATCAATCGCCTTTGTTTTATTAGTGGCTGTGACAACTACCTCATCCATTTTATGAATATTATCTTTTATCTCCAAGGCCATGCCATATGTAGGCAGAAATATAACTAAAAAAATCAAAACAACACTAAACCGATTCATTTTAAATTTCCTTTCCGATCATAATTGTCAATCAATGCTGGTCTGGAATTTTTTTAATCGTCAGGCAGGTGTTTTCTGATGTTCTTGAAAAACCAAAACAAATAAAAATCCCGGACCAATCCTAAGCTTGATCCGGGGATTTCCCTTTTTATCCGTAGGGGATCTAAAGTCATCCTCTGTCCTCGAGATATTGACTTTTAACCCAGGCCAGGTCTTCTGACTTCTCCTCACTTTTAACGGCCTTCCCATTCTAAAAAATGGAGCAGTGGCACATAAGGTTAAAAGTGTTTCTTTTTTTCGATGAAAAGAAAGGAATTACAGCGGCGGGCCCGTCCCTGATTTGCACAGGGTTCCCTTTTAAGCATTTTAAGCACCCGGGTTATTATCTTGTTTTTTATCTTTTATTTAAAATGTGTCATTACCTCTTTTAAATGGCCCACCCAGATATCTATCATATTCTTATATTCAGCAGTTCCCTTCAGGACAATCTCACATTCCAGTTTTTCCTTTTCGAGAATTGATTTCCATGAATCTTCTTCAGCCCCTGCCATGTCATTTCTGGCATGATCACCGGCAACAGACATGAAAGGCATCAGATACACTTTTTTTATGTTTTTCTCCCTTAACATAATTTTTATATCATCTATTTCCGGTGTCCCTTCAACAGTACCCACAAAGATGTTAGAATCTTTTCTCTGGAGGTTAAACATCAAAGCCGTATAAAAAGCATTTGAAGGGTGAGGGGTCCCGTGACCCATCAGCACAACAGCGTCACTTTTTTTTCTTTTGCCTGGTATATTTTCAATAATGGCATTTGTTACATTTTCCATGTCTTTCTGGCTGGAAAGAAGTGGAGAACCAATAATTATTTTTTCAATACCGCCCGGCAACCCTTCAAAAACATGGGCAGTATGTAAAAGGTCATCGAATTCCTCCCCTCTGATTGTGTGAAGGGATTGAACACCCACATGGGTAAATCCCTGGTCTGTCATTTTTGCAAGTGCCATTGCTACAGAGTCGAGCTTTTTGCCCTGCTTTGCAAGCTTGTTCCTGATGATAGAGGATGTAAATGCCCATTGAACTGGAATAGTTGGGAATTCTTTTTTAACGCTTTTATCAATATTTTCAAATGAAATCTGGGCCTCAGGAAGACTCGAACCAAATGCCACAAGCAGAATGCCTTTTTTAACATCCCGGTGATGACCATGACCTGATGCAAATGCAATAACAGGGAATAACGAAAAGAGTAAGAATAAAGCTAAAATTTGTTTTTTCATGTTTGCTCCTTAAAGTATCGAAATTAAATCCAATGGCCTGGAGCAATAAAAAACCCCAAACCGATATTATCAATCGATCTGGGGCTATCCCTTGTTTTCCTCAAGATCTTATTGTAATTCCCTTATCCACGGGGAATACATTAATTTGTCCGGCAGGTCTTCTGACTTGTGGATCATTCTAATTGCTTTTGCCTTCCCATCTGTTTTTCAACCGACAGTGACGTAGTAAAGCTTTCGTCCCCACTTACAGCGGCGGGCCCATCCCTGATTTCCACAGGAGTTCCCTTTTAAGCATTTTTTGCACCTGAACAATAGTGTTATTATTATTTTTTTTAAAAAAGTCAATTTAAAAAATTATTTTCTTACTGAAATCATACTAATTTTTATTGCACACGCAAAAGCATAGGAATGTCAGTGATATCCTGTTTTTAGTTCTTTTTTAACCTTGGTTCTGAAGGTTAAAAAATCTTGGGATTCCTGGTTTCTCGGCCTGGCAAGGTCAATATAAAATTGTTTTTTAATACATCCCGGGTTTTTGTCCATCACCAGTATCCTGTCAGCCAGGAGCACGGCCTCATTAACATCATGGGTAATAAATATTATGGTATGGCCCAGTTTTTCCCAGACAGAGAATAGCAGTTCCTGCATCTTTTCCCTGGTCTGGGCATCAAGTGCTGCAAAAGGTTCATCCATGAGCAGTATCTTAGGTTCCAGGATCAGCACCCTTGCCAAAGCTACCCTTTGTTTCATACCCCCTGAAATTTGTTTTGGCAGATAATTCCTGAAAGGCT
>JBDRQO010000069.1:0-130578 GCA_043826275.1 Pseudomonadota bacterium | reverse complement strand
AGCACTGATTGCTAAATACAAAATAAATCATGCATTTGATGCTTTGAATCGTCGCGATTTTGAAGCATTTTTATCAGACTGGAGGGATGATTGTACATTTATTTATCCTGGGAATTTACCGGTAAGTGGAAAATTTGAGGGTAAAGAGGAAATAGCAAAATGGTTCAGAAACTTTCTGGATCAATTCCCTAAATTAACTTTTACAGTAAAAAACCTTTGTGTGGATAATGTCTTTGATTTCATCGGGACAAATACAGTTGCAGCACATTGGGATATCAATTACACAAATCGAGATGGAAAAGAAATTCAAAACAGTGGGGTCACGGTCATCAAGATAAAATTTGGTAAAGCTGAATTAGTCACAGATTATATTTTTGATACTGACGAAAAGTTCAAAGCTGCATGGAGCGTCACAGAAAAGTCTTCACCTACTGTATCGCAAGAAATTGAATCTGTTGAAACTGTGCTTGAAAAAAATATTCCGGATACCCCCACTGATGACACTTCAAAATTGATAGGCAATACTGGCACTCTTGTTTTTCATAGTTCTGGTTGTAAGTATTCAAAAAGTAAAAAATGTACTGCTGTTTTCAGCACCAGGGAAGAAGCAATTCAGAAAGGTTATAAATCTTGCGGAACATGTAAACCTTAGAAGGAGCACTCACACCTTGGCACTTACCAAACAAATAATCATTGAAAAAATCTCAGAAAAAAACAATCTATCCGCTACAGAAGCAAAAGATGCACTTGAAACCCTTATCGAGATCATGAAATCCACCCTGGCATCTGGAGAAGATGTTCTGATAACAAATTTTGGAAAATTCCAGGTCAATGAAAAAGGATCACGTAAAGGAAGGAATCCTTCAACTGGTCAGGAGATGGTATTGGATAAACGGAAGGTTGTGACTTTTAAAGTTGCTGGTGGATTGAGGGATCGGATGAATGAAGAATAGTGTGACTATAGGGAGGGAATTATGAAGGATCTTGCTGAACATAAGAAAATTGCTGTTTTAATTGACGCTGACAATGCACAATATTCAAAAATAAAATTGATTCTGGATGAAATTTCAACTCATGGTCATATCGTTGTTAAAAGAGCATATGGGGATTGGTCAAGTAAATATTTAAAAAACTGGAAACAATGTTTGAATGAACTGGCAATTCAACCTATTCAACAATTTGCTTACACAATCGGTAAAAATTCGACCGACGCTTCAATGATTATCGACACTATGGATTTGCTTTATTCAAATAAATTTGATGCTTTTGTTCTTGTTTCAAGTGATAGTGATTTTACTAAGTTGGCCTCACGACTTAAAGAATCAGAAATATTTGTATTTGGTGTTGGGGAGAAAAAGACACCAATCCCTTTCAAAAATGCATGCGACGATTTTATTTACACAGAAAACCTATCTGATATTTTAGAGCAGGACCATAGCAAAGATGATATTCTTAAAAAGGATACTGAGTCTTTAAAACAACTTATTCCTCTTCTTAAAAAAGGATGGGTAAAATATCGTGATGATGATGATTGGGCAAATGTAGCAGCTGTTGGAAGTTCAATTAAAAGGACTAACCCAGATTTTGATCCAAGGACTTATGGAGCACTGAAATTACCAGAAATAATAAAAAAATTAGACAATGTCTTTGAAATGACAAAATACCCAGGCAAGGGCACTGTTACTATTATAGCCTATAGACCCTTAACAAAAAATATTCCATAATATTAAATGAAGTCAACTGAATCTATAATAAACTGATTCCTAATTGTTCAAAGATAGTTTTTGATTGTGGAGGAATCCGCATATGAAGGGTAATTGGTCTATAAAAATAATCAATGATTATTGAGGAGAGTTCAAATAATACCCAACAGTAAACCTCATATCTTCATCCAATTCAGTACCAGATAACCACTGCAAATAATCCTTGGGAATATCCCTGAAGCGTTCACCCTTATGTTCCCCGAAGTACATCCTGGTCAATAAAACCGGTTTGCTTGAAATATCCATCATTCTATTTTCAACAGCTCCTGGACCGATATCTTTGCTCATCTTATTGAATAGTCTCTCAAACAACTTTTCAAGGACCAGGATATCACCAAGAGCATCATGGGCGGTTGCTTCAATTTTAATACCCAGAAAATATCTCAAATATTGAAGACTGTACCTGGGTATTTTGCCTTCAGGGTCCATATGTCTGGCCAGTTTCAAAGTACAGATGACCTTCTTGGGATTGATACCTTCCTTAACGAGCATATCAACATCAAATCGGGCGTTGTGGGCGACAAGTATACTCTTATCATCATTCAGTAAATCGACCAATTTTCGATGGTCCTTGCTGTCCTTAAATGCTGGTTTATTTTCAACCATTTCATTTGTAATATGATGAACACACATGGCGCCAATTGCAATTGGTAATGGTGGTTTGAATAGTTCGTTTACAATGTCACCGTTTTCAGTTTTATACGCGAGCTGACAAATTCTGTCTTTTTCTTCTGTGCCTGTTGTTTCCGTGTCGAGGAATATGAACAAGGGTGCTCCATTTTTTATATTTGTATTTGTATTGAATTGGTCTTTTGGGAGTATCAAAAAGGTGGGGATACAAGGAAATGAAAAATAAAAGCTGTTGGCATCCACGGTAATATAGTATAATTTGTACTAACTTATGATGAACGACAAAAAAAATACTGATCCTTTAGTCCCACCAATGCAGAGGGACCTTAACTTAAAAGAATATCGCTGTCCCCATTGTAATAGGTTTCTTTTCAAAGGGAATGTCCAGAAATTGAATATGGAGTGTCATCATTGTCAGAAAATGATAAGTGCTGATGATAATGAACTTTAAAAATTGGAAATAGATGCAACATGAAATTTAATAAGGGTAATTGTTGTTGCTATTATCTTTATATATTATTAACTGGAATATGGAAGAATGGCTGTGGATGATGCCTGCGGTTCATATAGTTTAACTTAAGTTTCAAAGCTAAAAAAGCTTCATATACCATATGTGGGGGTGCCAATAATAGGTCTGGACTGAGTCTTTAAAATGCCAGTGCCCACCCCCGAGCGAGTAGTAAAATAGACCACTAATAGACACATTAAACACCTTTTGACTACCAAAAAAATATTCTCCAAAAATTCAGAAATTACGAAAGAATTTCTTTAATTGTTGAAAGTAAAATTTCATTATCAACCGGTTTGAAAAATGTATTCACAGCCCCTAATTTTGCAGCAAGAGTTAAATATATTTTGGGATCAGCGATTCCACCACCAGAGATTGCGATAATCCTTACATCAGAATTGAGTTTTTTTAATTCTCTAATCGTTTCCAATCCTTCTTTTTCAGGCATAATCAGGTCTGTTATAACTATATCGGGAACATGTTCTTTGAAAAGCTTAATGCCCTGACTGCCGTCGCAGGCTTCCATTACATCATAGCCATTTTTTTCAAGCACCTTTCTGAGCATTTTCCTGATGAGATCCTCATCATCTATTATGAGTATTTTAGTCAAATTTATCCTTTTTTCCCTGATCAAGGACTTGACGTACTTCTGAATACAGATCAGCACTTAAAATCGGTTTGTGAATATAGCCTCTGAGACCAAACTGTGGCGATGTTTCAAAATTAACATTCTCGCTAAACCCTGTACAGAGAATGACAGGGATATCGGGTCGTATTTCCATCAGTTTGGCAGCAAAATCCGTCCCCACCATTTCAGGCATGGTCATATCTGTAATAACAAGGTCAAAATCGTCAGGAGCAGATTTAAACAAGGCCAAGGCTTCAACGCTGCTGTTTCTCCCTGTCACTTTGTAGCCAATCCGTTCAAGCAGCCGTATCCCCAGTTTGACAATAGGTATTTCATCGTCAACAAACAATATGTTTTCGTTTCCACCTGGATTTGCTCGATCTCCTGATGCTTCTTCCGATGTTTTTGTTGCTGAAGTTACGGGAAGGTATATGTTGAAAATAGTGCCTTTACCGGGTTTGCTTTCAACACTGATTTCACCGTGATATTTTTTAATGATCCCGTGAACGACAGACAGTCCCAATCCAGACCCCTTACCCAATTCTTTGGTGGTGAAATATGGTTCAAAAACTTTGTTTATTATTTCAGGCGGGATGCCGATACCGGTATCGCTGATACTTAAGCAGCAAAAGTCGCCATGTGGCAGATTCAGCTTCGGGTTGGGTTCTGCTTTGTTTAGATGGATACTGAGTATACCACCGGTTTTTTCCATGGCATGGTAGGCATTGGTGCAAAGATTCATGATGATTTCATGAATCCCGATGGGGTTGGCCAGGACACAGTCAGATGTACTATAGAGTTCCTGCTGGATGTCAATATTCGAAGGAATGGTGGCCCGTAATAATTTTAAAGCTTCTTGAATCAAAGGGGCAAGCGGTAATAGTTTTAGTTTTTCTTCTCTTTGACTGCTGAATGCAAGGATTTGTTTTACTAAATCACGGGCTCTTTTGGCACCTTGAAGGATGTCCTCAAGATTTTCTTTTATCGGATGGACTTCAGGCAAGTCTTCAATAGATAGTTCTGCAAACCCGATAATGGGATATAGAATATTATTAAAATCATGGGCGATGCCGCCGGCAAGGGTTCCGATGGATTCCATCTTCTGGGCCTGGATCAGTTTGGCCTGTGCTTTTTCTTTTTCTGCAACAGCATTTAGATAATCAGTAATATCTCTATAGATCGTCAGTTTGGAAATCGTCTGATCATCATTTAAAACCGGCATGTGGGTCAAGCGGTAAGTAAGGTTATCAAGCGGGCTTACCGTGTTTTCATCAATTGTTTCCCCGTTTCTTACTCTTTCAAATGGACACCAGTCACAGGGTCGGTCCATCCCGTGCATTGCCCTATAACATGTCTCACCGGTGGCATCCCGGCCCAATCGCTTAATCATGGTGGAATTCATGAATTCGATCGCGTGATCAGGGGAACAGACATAAACCGCATCGGTCATCGATTCAATCATATTCCTGTATTTAGCTTCACTCCTCTGTATGGCCTCTGCTGCTTTCTTTTGTTCGCTGATATCCATGAGCACGATACGCCATTGGAGCACAGCACCGGTAACATCTTTATCAGCTTCAATTTCTGCAAGAACCCATAAAGGGATCTTGTTTTTATTTTTCATTTGAAGTTCGACACTCTGTTTTCCAGCTTTTATAGCTTTTTGCCGGGCATCAATATAAATATCATTCCATCCAGCGGCTATGTATTGGCTGAATCCTGAGCCGGATAGAAACTGGCGAATCGTTTGCAATAGACTGACGGCTGTAAGATTTGCCCGGGTGATGATACCTTTGGGATTGAGGGTGACATATCCACACGGTGCAAATTCATACAGATTCTGGAAATCCCTATGTAGTTCGGACAGCTCATGCTGTGAACGTTTGAGCTCTTCATTCTGGATTTCCAGTTCTACCTGGTGAATTTTCAGCTCATGGATCAATTCAAGAATATCTGAAGGGAATTCAGAGGCCAGATCGGGTTTTTGACGGATCAATACTTCCGCCTGCTGCTTGAGTAGTTCAAATTTTGATGGTGAATTTTTGCTTTCAGACATTATGTCCTGCCTTTCACTATTGCTCTAAAAATTTCAATAGAATTCGGTAAGGTGAATCTGCATCTTGTGTAATGATACGACCATGAATTTTTAATTTTTTATTATTGCTTGATGTCTTCAAAACAAAGGCACCGGTCTCGAAATCTTTAATTTCACTTAAAGCGTTTTTTAATTTTGATTTCAAACCTATGGTTTTTGGAATACCTATTTTAGAGGCGAGCATGTCAAGTCCTTCTATCTGTTCTTCCCGTAGGTCCATAAGGTTGGAGAATGCCGTGTTGCCGACGACCGCTTTACCTTTATCATCAAGAACGGCTGTTGGTTCATGGTTCATGTCAAATATGGCCTGTATCAGTTTCCAGGCTTTTTCATATTTTTGACTTGATCTTGTTAATAAGCCTTGGTTATTTTTCTGTTCATCAATGGATGAGAAGGTGAGAACGCCTCCATCTATACGATTATCCGTAGTCCGATAGGGCATGATTCGCATTCTATACCATTTGCCGTCAGTGGTTTGGACCTCGGTTTCTTTGGATGTCAGTTTTCTCAGGACTTCATCCAGGTCAGTTATCATGCCATCATAGGTGAGATTATTAACCACGTGCTTCAGGGGCCGCCCTACGTCTGTCGGGATAAAATTAACAATGGTGGTCGCTTTATGGGTGAAACGTCTCACACGCATGTCATTATCCACAAAAATAGTTGCAATTTCCGTACTGTTTAAAAGATTCTTCATATCATCTTGAACATCAGACAACTCGTCCACTTTGCTTTGAAGCTCGGCATTGACGGTTTGAAGTTCTTCATTTAAGGATTGTAGCTCCTCTTTGGATGACTCCAACTCTTCATTGGTGGACTGTAGTTCTTCATTGGATGATTGCATTTCTTCATTGGTGGATTTTAGCTCCTCATTTGAGGATTCGAGTTCTTCTATGGTCGTCTGATGGCTCTCACGATTTATCTGCAGTTCTTTTTCGAGCTCTTCAATCTTTGATCCCTCAATCAGAGAGCTGTTTTCACTTCCTTGATCAGAAAAGGGTACAACGGGATCAACCTCAATGTCCTCAAAAACCACCAAAAACCTTCCGGCAAGTTCCTTGGGTGCTCGTTGCGGACAGACATGAAGGTTTATCAGTTGTGTATCACCGTTGGTTTTTATGCTGATTTTTTTACGGGTAATCTTTTTATTGGATGTTTTAGCAGCTCTCAAAGTAGCAGACAGTTCAATGCGAAGGCCTTCCCTGGCAAGATCCAGGATGTTTCTTGTGGGCGGGCCGCTGACTGCCTCAAGATACTTGCCGGTGCGCCCCTGGATATGGAGAATCTCTCCGTTACCGTCAATCAAAATAGCTGTGGGGGCAAATTGATCGAGGATCACCTTTTGGGTGATCTGGATAACATCTGATTTCTGAACATTAGAAGTGATTTTAACAGTTTCTTGCCCATTGCCGGTAGTCGGAAGCCCGCTGGGGAAATCCACCAGTTGACGCAGGGCATTGGGTACCTCCAGCCGACTGAATATTTTCCACTTTTTATCCAACGTCGTAAACAGGTTTGTAAATCCGCCAATAGTCTCGGATGATCCCAATACCAGGATACCATCAGGTTTGAGGGTATAATGGAACAGCGGAAGGAGTTTTCTTTGCATAGGCGTGTCAAGATAGATCAGCAAATTACGGCAGCAAAGCATGTTTAATTTGGAGAATGGCGGATCTTTGGTCAGATCCTGTACTGAAAACACAACACAATCCCTGGTCTCTTTGCGGATGCGTAAAAAATCACCTTCCTTATTGAAAAACCTATTCACCCGCTCCTCGCTCATATCTGTGATTATGCTGCTCGGGTAAAGGCCCTCTCGTGCTTTGTCGATGGCAAATTTGTCTATATCCGTTCCAAACAATTGCAGGTTGATCCGCTTGGGATAATTATCAAGAAGTTCACGCAGAACAATTACCAGAGAGTATACTTCCTCGCCTGTGGAGCATCCCGGAATCCAGGCCCGGAAAGTGTCATCCTCTTTCATCTGTTTTAATAGCTCTGGAAGAACACTGGTTTTAAGAACATTGAAGGATTCAGCATCACGGAAAAAATTGGTAACCCCGATCAGCAGTTCACGAAACAACCCCCCCCACCTCACTGGGGTTTTCTCGCAAAAACCGCACATAGACTTCATGGCTGTCGATCTGATTAAGCCCCATTCGTCGGGTTATGCGGCGTAAAATGGTATTGACTTTATAGGATGAAAAATCGTGGCCGATCTGTGAGCGTAAGATTGCAAATATCTTGTTTAGCCATTTCTGCTGTTTTTCAGTAGTAGTAGTAGTAGTAGTAGTAGTAGTAGTAGAGCTTTTCCGGGCAGGTAGCTTTTTAGTGTGTGAGAAATATTCAAGGAGTTTTTTAGGCATTTCGTCAGGAGGCACAATAACATCTGCAAGCCCGGTACTAATAGCGCTTCTGGGCATACCGTCATAGCCGGAAGACTCTTCAGACTGAACCAGTACCACACCTTCGTTGGCATTGATTTCTTTAATCCCAAGGGAACCGTCTGTTCCTGTACCCGATAATATAACCGCAGCGGCTTGCTTACCTTGATCCTGTGCAAGAGACCGTAAGAAAATATCAATCGGATGGGACACACGTTTTTTCAACATATCAAGCAACTGGATCTCGCCATTATATAGAGTTATCTCTTTGTTCGGAGGGATAATGTATATATGACCAGGTTCAATGGTTTGACCGTCTTTGGCGCTTGAAACCGGAAGTGGCGTAGTTCTCTGGAGAAGCTCAGGCATCATACTGGGTTGTGTCGGTGCCATGTGGACAACAACGATATAGGCCATTGGACTGTTTTCAGGCACTGCAGAAAAGAATAATTTAAGGGCTTCAAGCCCTCCTGCAGATGCTCCCAAACCAATAACAGGGAACGAAGTGCTTTTCTCAACCTTCAGGTTGACCGCCTCTTGATCCTCCGTAGAAGGCTTAGGGGAAACTTTTGGAGGTTTTCTTTCTGTATTTTTTTTCTTCGGCATATCGATTCCCCATTAACGGGTTAGCCAGCGAATAATGTAAAAAAAGGTCGATCTTATCACTATGGATGGCGTTTATGAAAAATTATGATTTTTTGCATTATATACAAATCTCCCAACATTCAACAATTCAAATTGTATCTGCAAAAACTTCTCAAAAGAACGTTACATTAAAAAACGGAATATTACAAAGATTTTTAATGATTTTAACCGGTTTCCTCGCGACTATATATGGTATGATCAGTCAGTAGACAAACAACAGAAAATACCAATAGCTTCTTTCACCAGTACTCGCTTTTAAAAACAACTATAGATCACCACATCTGGTATTGACAAGATTTTTGTTTCAGATTCAAAATTCCACTATATAGGAGAGACCAAAATCAAATTTTCCAATCTTGCATTATAGTTAATTGGAGACAAAGTTGATCCACCATTAAAATTCCTACACCCAAAATCACAGTAATATAAACAATGGTTCAAAGCAAATAATATCCAAAAAAAATATACAAAAAAAATAACCCCTCCCATTACAAAGAGGGGCTATTCTATTCCTTACCAAGATCAGATCACGTCACATGCACATAATCCATAGTCACACAAAGCAAATTATCATAATCGCCAAACATTGCTTCTTTCAGATATTTATCCACGTATTCTTTATCAGCACCAGCTTTAAAAAGCGCTTTTTTTACACGCCCCATTATAGCGAATGCATTTCCATCGGTATCAATAAGTTTTACAGTTGGTTTAATATTGGGTCCTGTCATGATTTTATCTCCTCAGACTTAAAATGATTTAACATCGTTTCTGCAAGTGCCATATTACTTTCAATCCTATGGCTTAATTCCCAACACTGATTACACTGCTTAGTTCCTGTAAATTCAGTTTTTTGACCACACCATATACAATCACAAACTTCGGTTTCGTTTTCATTTGAATCTATTGTCGGTTCTCCTTTGAATTACGCAGAAATAAGCTCTCTCATCCTGGTATTAATTTGTTCGATAATTCCTGAGTCAGCCATGGAATAAAAACTATCGCCAATGATTATGTGGTCATGCAGATTAACACCCATACTTAGAAGTGATATGCCGACATACATTGTGATTTTTTTATCTTCAGATGAAGGTTCCGGATCTCCTGAAGGATGAACAAGAATTACAGCTGTTGCCTTAAGCGAGATAACCAGTTTTATAATTTCTCGGGGATAAATGATTGCATGGTTAATTGTGCCATCAAACATTTTTTCAATAGCAAGAACCATATTCTTAGTATTCAGGAAGATACAATATATCCTTTCAATATCATCCTTTTCAGCGAAAATAGGTTTCATTACATTGAAAACATCCTTTGGTGAAAATATGTGTTTTCCTTTTGAAGATTCCTTGACCATTGATGAAAATACGCCTGATTTAAGGTCATCCCAGAATTGTTTTTTATCCATACTTTTAAATCCTTATAGAAAATAAAAACCCTCAATGACTATTCAAAGAGGGTTTTGTTAATTCATTTTGCGAACAGCGGTTCGTTAATTAACCATATTTAAAATTGCGCCGCCGGTTTTTTGAAGTTTGAATGAAGATTCTGCGGAAAGGTCCTGATATTGAGATGCTTTTGTGTAGGCGTTGATAATATGAAACATCGTTTCCCCCATATCCTGATACCAACCCCAACTGACAGCTTCTTGTTCGACTTTGTTTAATTGAAAATTGCGATTAAAACTGTTCATGGTTGATTCAGGGTTATCAACGTGACTACCCATGGATATTTTGAATTGATCTCTTTTATTCCCAAGCTCAAGGGACACTTTTTCAAGGACATCTGGAAATTCAGAAAGGATCTTTGTGGATACATGGCGGTAGGATGCAGAGACACCTGACTGTGATATTAAACCGTTGGTGCACACGAGTCTCAATACAAATGCAGATATACTCAAGCTCGCCAATCCTACTTCGCTATTACTGATACTGATCCCCGGGGTAAATTTGTCTCCGTTTATTGAAAATGATTGCTTTCCATCCGGAATGGATAAACTCATGAATTCAGGGTCAAGAGAGCACTGGACTTTTGTTTCAGGTTTATATCCCATGGAATCAAGTCGCTCTAATGCTTCAAAGTTATCCACGGGCACGTATCTTGGCGTAAAGATCGCTCTTACATCATTCCCATCAAAACGAAAGAACAATTGATCGTTCTTTTCATGCTTTATCCAATGCTGCAAATTATCTCTCTGTAATTCCTGGGGACATTTCTTCAAATAATTGTGCGGAATACCCAGGCGATTTGAAATAGATCTTTGGGCAACAGGCCTTACGTGATGATCTTCTCCTGCAATTCTTAAAAGATCCAGACTGTCAAATTCTATTTCATCGACATTAACATTCTGATCAATACAATTTTTTGACATCTGATCTACTCGATCATAGACTTTTTCAAGGGTCATTTCTTTCTGCATTGTTATTCTCCTTTAGTTTGTTTCTTAAAAAGCGCCGTTTCCTGCGTTTCATTCTCAGGCGCCGAAGATTTTAATTGATTTGAGTTTGTTTCCAGGAGATATACCTTTCACCACCAAGTATATTATATTTCCCCTGACGACTCTACAGGGTGCATATCCATAAAAGCGGACGGGTGGCTCCTGGGTAGTTTGTTTCTGTTACTAATCTTTGATTTGGGTTGAAAACTGGTTAAAAATGAGATTCTTTCTGGGGAGAGATGGGTCTGTTTCTGTTATATTATGGGGTTAAGAATTTATCTGACGCTGTCGGTAGGTCTCAAGAACCTGATTTAATACTATCAGTTTGTTTCTGGTTTTTTCATGAGATGCTTTCTCAACATTTGGGTTTGTTTCTGGACTTATACAGTTCTCTTCCAGGTATTCATTAAGAAACTTTTTCAACTTTTTTGTTGTAATAGGTTCGAAAGGATGAGACATAGTTTGTTTCTCCTTTAAAAATAAAAATAGTTATAATGAGATTGTTTCTTGAAAGGAATTATACTTTAAACACCCACAAGCATAATGGTTTCTAATTCCATTGTATTTACCTCCATTTTTGATTGATTTGGATTTTCGTTATAGGGATCAACGATGATTCGATAAGTTAAAATTTGCGGTAAAATTGCTCGATTAACTTATCTTCAGGTTCTTTGTTACCATGGATCTCCTCTATGAATATGGATTTTCTGGATTGAACATTCAGATAGGATAATGGATAACTTAAGAATAACAGATCCATCGCCCTTGATATGGCTACAAAGCAAATACGGCGCTCTTCCTCAAGATTTCCCTTGGCGCTGGGGAGTAACGTTTCTACCATACCGATTACAAAGACAGCACGAAATTCTAATCCCTTAGATTTATGGATGGTCATCAGCTGAACTCCATTCTTATCTTCACAGGATGGTGTATCCTCAAAGGTATCCACATATTTCAGGAATGATTCTATATCTTTATATCTGGCACCCGATAGCTCGAGCTGATCCAGATTCTGTATTACAACGTCGTCAATTGATGGTAAGTCCTGGTCCAGGATAAATCTATCATAATCAAGATTGTTTCTGAGCAGTTTCAGTATCTCTGATGGCCCAAAAGTATCAACCGACAGGATCAGAGGGTCTAAAAAGTCAATCAACTCCCTGATATTTTTTCTTACAAAAGCTGAACCCAGATTCCCTGATTTTAACCCCTGGTAAAGATGGATATCTTTCTGCTGACAATATTCTTTTAACTCTGATTTGATGGAATTACTGATATATCGAACAGGTGCATTAAGAACATTCAAAAGTGCTGCATCTGATTCATCACTATCCGGATTTTGTATTACCCGAAGATAGTCCAGCAAGATTTTAACTTCGCGTCTTGAATAAAAATTTTGACCCCCCTGGATGTAAAAGGGTATTTTGTTTTGAAGGAATGCTTCTTCAACGGGTAATGATTGAAAGTTACAGCGATACAATACAGCGATTTCCCTATATTCATATCCTCTGCGCTCAACCAGATCCGCTATTTCATTCACCAGACTCAAAGCTTCCGTATTTTCATTTGAGCTTTCTAAAACAATGACATCCTCCCCTTGATCATTGTTGGTTTTAAAATCCTTATGGATTTGTCGTTTAAAGTGATTGGCCAGATTGCTGCATGCCTGTACTATTTTCTTTGTGGATCTGAAATTCAAATCAAGAATGAACTGCTCTGATAATGGGAACATGGTTTTAAAGTTAAGAATGTTGCCCAGACTTGCCCCTGCGAACCCGTAAATTGACTGGTGATCGTCACCACATACCCAGAAGCTTGAATTGTCCTGACTTTCTGTGATTAACAATTTTAATATCTGAAGCTGCACGGGGTTAGTATCCTGGAACTCATCGATCAGAATCGAGCTGAACATTTCAAGGTATTTCTCCCTGATTAAAATTCCATTCTTTAAAAGTTCATAAGTTTGGATCAGCAGATCATCAAAATCCATGAGCATCTTTTTATCCTTTAGTTCATCATAGCTCTCGTAAATGTCTGCTATCTTCAGCATGGTTTTATCGCCGACAAACAACTCCCTGTACTCTGAAACTGAAATCAGATTATTCTTTGCAAGGGATATCTCTCTTAACACGGTTCCAATTGTCAGATCCTTTATTTTCAATTGTTTTATTACTTCTTTGATAAGGATCAGTTGTTCTTTTCCGGAAACAATCTCAAATACAAATCCCTCTCTTTTCAAAAGGTAATAGCAAAAGGAATGAATAGTGGATAAGTGGACCCTCTCAGATCGATCACCCAATACTTCAATAAGGCGGTGTTTCATTTCATCTGCTGCATTACGGGTAAAAGTTAATCCAAGGATATTCTCTGGAGCTATCCCATGCTTATTGACCAGGATACCGATCCGTTCCATCATTGTTTTTGTTTTCCCAGATCCAGGCACAGCGATAACAGCAACGATACTATTTTTTGATTCAGCTGCTTTTAATTGCTCAGGTGTCAGGTTGCTCATGCTGCTTTCCCTCCTTGTTTATGAACATTTTTTATGCAGTTAATGGCCATCTTAATTCTAAACTTGGTTGCGATGATTTCATTGAGTCTGAAAGATGTTTTATCCTCCCTGATTATTTGTTGTAATTTTCTTGCATATTCTTTGTGAAGACCATCAAGAAAAGCGATTACCGCTGCTGGTGGATGTCGCCTTAATAATAATTGAACATTAAGGATCTGATATTTTATGTTTTCTTTCTCTTTTCTAATCGTTAAAAAATCCTGAACGCTGTCTATTTCTGTTTTGCTCATGCTGCTCTCCTTTCAAACCATTCATTACATGCTTGTGCATAACTGCAGTTTTTACATTTCCATGATGTGTCATTTGGGATAAACACGCCTTTTTGAATACCATCCCATACCTGTACTGCTTTCCTAATTAATCTATGCTCATCCAATTCAGAGCGGGTTGTCCAATACTGTTCAAACTTTGGGGTCTTCGTTTTAATCAGGGTATCAAACTTCAATAAGATTTCCCTATTCACATATCCCATAGATTTTATGGCCAATTGATAAAGGGTTAACTGTTGGTTTTGATCCACATCAGCTATTGAATAAGCTTTCCCGCTGGTTTTAAAATCCGTGATGATGATTGTTCCTGCATTATCTTCTTCGATGAGATCCATGGCGCCGATAAAAGGGAGTTCAATTCCTGGTAAATAAAAACTGAAAGCTTCTTCAATTCCCAGGATATTATAGTTGTCGTCAGGCAATTTATTGTACCAAACGGTTAAAAGATCCTTCCCCATCATTAACATTGATTTAAAATCATGACCTTTGGTGTATCCAATATCTGTTTTATCTTCCGCTCTGATTTTCCAGGTGTCTTCAAATATTGAATGGATATCTTTCAGCAATAATTTTTCCCCAATCATCTTCTCCAGATAATACTGTTCCAATGTCCAATGTATTGCTGAACCGAACTCCATCGCATCACTTTTCTGTTCCATTGGGATCTTGTCAATTTTAGAAAATTTATACATAAGAGAGCATTCAACATAAGTACCAATGGATGATGCTGATAAGTGAGGTGTTTTTCGTAATTCTGACAGAACCATTTTTTTGTTCCTCCATAAAAAAAGGGATAAGACGCATTAATACAAATGAATCTCATCCCTCCACGAATTGTTATTGATTAATATTTAAGCTGCTTGTTGAAGATTTTTGATAAATGCTGAGGCGTCTGAAGAGGATAGGTTTTCAAGGGGACAACCATAATCTTCGATCACCAAATTTTCCAGATCATCAACTGATATTCCACGACGTCTGCTCAAGTTATAGATTGCTCTTTTCTGAGCTTCTGACATGACCGGTATATCCTGTCCTTTTTTGTCCTCTTTTAAATTAACTTTTTTAGATGATTTTGTTATTTTTTCATCTTTAACAGCAGAGTTCTCAGGCGCCTGAGATTTTGATTCAGGTTTCTTTACAGAAGTAACAGGTTTCGAATTTACCTTTGGTGCTGTTTTATTTATGGTGGCCTTCTTGTTATTCTCAGGTCCAATCACGCTATCTATATCTGTCAATTCCTCAAGAGAAGTCAATCCAACATTTACAAAGTCACGCATTACTCTTGCTTTGGATCTGGTTGCCGCCATATGTAAAATGTGTTCTGAAACCATTCTATTAACGTTCTTTGGGGTGGCATCTCCAATCTCTGAAAAGACCTCACCGTCTTTGGACTCCAGGGTGGCACGACACACAGCTTCCATACCATTTTCCTTGAATGGATATTGAAGAATCTCAACCTTTAGGGATCGAATACCTTTTTCATGACTCATTGAAAGCAAACCAGCATATACTACAAAATCTTTACCTTTAATCGTTGTAATGAAGCGTTCATCAAGTTTCGGCACCTTATTTTCAGAGGATTTTAATATTTCAAGATCATTCCCCTGGACTGCATTTTTAACGGAAATGATATGTTTGCAATGAAAGTTTTTATCTGTTTTGATATTCTTTACAAAATCACCACAGGCGCAAGAAAAAGTATCATCATTGAAATTGACAATATAAAGGATCTTTCCTTTTGCACTCTCTACAAAGTAAGTGGAATCGTCCGTTTTAATGACCCTTAATCCCTGTGAATCCTTTTCCCGTTTTTGAATCTGTGTTGCTGTCATTGATCTACTCCTTTATTATTTATTTTTATTGTTGATTGTCATCGACCTTTATAAATTCAATGTTGTTGACTACAATTTCATGGGTGCTTCTTTTTTCACCCTGGTCTGTTTCCCAAGAGTTCTGTTTTATATATCCGGACACAGCTATACGATTTCCGCGCCGAAGATACTTTTCAGCAATCTCCGCAGTCTTATTGAAGCATATACATTTAATCCACGACGTTTTTTCTTTCCCTGATGTGAAGGCAAAATTGAATGATGTAATACCATCACCTCCTGATCCGTAAAAAGTTTCAGGATCATTACCAAGATTACCTGCTATACAAATTTGATTTAACATTGGTTTGATTCTCCTTATTTAATTTAAATTTTTTATTAATGGCGAACGCTATATAACCAGCAGATAATAGAAAGATTGTTGCTGTTACATATGGCGGCAGTAAAGACAGAAATAGAGATAATCCCATTATGGGAATAACTGCTCCTATAAGATTATGTTTCTCTAATATCTTTAAAGAATGGATAACGTGATGTGACCTGGTTAGACCCAAGATTGCTATAGGATTTATTTTAAATCCTTCCATTAATATATTTAGTAGCGACTTAGGTATCGTTGAATATAAGAATAGTCCGGCATCGCCTGTCATGGAAATAAAGACTCTTCCTGTATTTTTGAATCTTGTGATTAATTCTGTGGCTACTTCAAGGTGCTTCAGGTTACGGATTTTTGAAAGCAGGAAGGTTGTCTTGGGAATGCTAAATCGGTTTTTTTTAACAGATCAAATACCAATTTTGATTCCTTAAAAGACAAATCACCTTTCAATGCTTTCTTCAAATACCCATCAGTTTTTATAGGAACCTTTTTGAGATATTTCACAGTGTTTTTTATAAAGGATGCAATTACATCAGCAAATGGTTTAGCAGATAAAACGATTCCGATTCCTGATAGAACAGCAACAACCCCATCAGTCTTTTCATCCTTAAGATACCGCCAGGATTGAATTGATAGATCTCTAACGTCTCCATACACACATAAGTCAGATCCAATGGCACCAACACCTGAAAAAGTATCATAGACTCTTCCGGTTACAGCACCATCAATAAATGATTTACCTTTTTCAAAGGATGTGTATTCCAGATCTTTTTCAAGCTGTTTCAGTTTATCCGGATCAACACTTCTATTCTCTTTGTGAAACTGAACAAGGTCCAGTGCCTCCGCTCGTCTGTTTTGGGATTTTAAATCTTGAATTGCTTTTACCGGGTCATAGAAAGATCCAGTGATTTGAAAATATAATGCTGCACCTGATGAAATCATAATGAGCATTACAAATAGATATTTTAAAAATTTAAATAGGTGTCTTTTCAATAGGCGTGTTCTCCTTTATTGGTTAGGTGTTATCATTTTCTTTGTAATTTTTTAGATCATTTTGATCTGGGGTTTTTCTAATGGTTGGAGGAGGTCTCTGTTCTTTTAGCTTACGATCAAAAAATGGTAATTTTTTATGGATCTTGTAATAAAATTGAAGAAACTCAATGATCACATACAATATAAAAAATAATATCGCAGTTATAAACCATTTGGTTGTTAAAAATTCCATTGATTAAACTCCTTCATTTTGCTGTTTTTTCTTCATTTAGATCAGAAGAATGGATAGGTTTTTTGATACTTATATTTATTTCTGCGTCTTTCAATCTGTCAAATAAGAGTCGATCATCTTTTTTATTTTTGCGATAAAATTTAATGGCCAGAAAGATCATGACGGCAATGTTTATTCCGGTGAATACAATAAACCAGGGGTTTGTAAAAAGTTCCATTGATTGTTCTCCTTTATTGTGTTGGTTGTTGGGTTAAAAACGGGCGGGATGATGTGTTCGCTTCATATATTTATATATATAGCTGTTGTGTTTTAAATGGATTTTTTGGTGGTTTTTGGGGTGTTGAGAGGGGGTAATGGTTATTATATTGGTCAAAATGGGGGGACAAAATTTTTGAGATCGAATTTTTTTTCAAATCTGTATTTTGAGAAAAATCACCAACTCGCGGTATATGTCGCAGTGATCCTGATCAGGGGGTGGGAAAAACGGTTTTTGGAGCATCCCAGATCAAAAATGCATCAAGTGACTCTCCTTGATAAAAGCTGGGATAATTTTGAGGTATGAACTCCGCTTCTTTGAAGAGTCAAAAATAAGATTAAATGCTTTATTGCACAAAGTCATATATTTAAATTTAATTTTTTATAATTTCTAATATATTGGTCGTATTAAATGCTGATTGGACACGTTGAACTCCTATTTCTATTATGTCAGAAAGGAAATAAGAACTCCATTCATCAATCATTTCAAGAACAATTTTATGATGTTTATGAAATGTGAAAAAATGATTGTTTGATTTCCCTTCGCCAACATGAAGACCTTGATTCGCACTAATACTAAACCCTTCGGGTAATAAACGAATGATTTGTCCAGAAAAATATAATAGAGAATTAATCTGAAGATAAGGATCATCATTTCTTGGATCACCGAAAGAAGTATGCGCAATAATTTTATTTCTGATATAAAAAAGATTTGAAATTTTTTCTTTCGTCAATTCTCTATACTTATTATTAGAAGAAGTATCAGAGATCACTCCATTATTTTGTAAAATTTTATTAAAAATTTTATAACTTCTGCTAAATATTCCATGTATGCTGCATGCTATGGTGATATATGATATGCTTCTATTGAGAAATTTAAGTTTAAGTTGCTTTAGCAGGTGAGGTTCAACAGTACTCCGATTTTCAGGGTTGGAAATTTTTTCATATAGATCTTTATATTTTGATAGTTCCTTAAAATTTTCTTTGTTCAATATCTCAATCATTTCTATAGCAACTGATATTGCATCAATGCCTATAGGAATAAGTATAGGGAACCCTTTTTCCGTTTTTGATAATTTCAAATCATAAAGCTTATTAAATTGATCCATTTCCCAATCTATTAATATTTATATGTATGGTTGGTTCATTTTATTTGATTGATTTTTAAACTCCGATAACATTTAAAAAAATATAAACGAATATTTTGTCTGTTATCGCATCTTTAGCCCTCAAACCAATTGTAAGTTTTTAGATATGAAAAACAAAAAATGATCTATTTATACTTTTCATTTATTTATGGAATTGTTTTTTCTACTTACTCCTGCAAGTCCGAGTAAGCCACTACTAAAAAGGAATATTGTTGACGGTTCTGGAACAGGAGCGCCAATATCTCCATTATGGACAGCCATTGCAAACAGAGTATTGGATTTAAGAGCTGCTGCAGTCTGAACACCACCAGAAAAAGAAAAAAGCCATGCTCGCATTGCATCATTGTAATATACATCCGTACTTGACCAATAATCTTTCGGTTGTAAATTTATGAAAAAAGAAGTGTTTGTTAAACCATATCCTGCTTGAGGAAATGAACCATCAATTCCTCGAATTCCTAAATTATTAAGTTCTTCATAATAGAGATGTCCCATCTCACTGCTTGTTATGTTACATCCTTGAATGGACACAGGGGTAGATGTGGATGGCAAACGCCATTCTGTAAAACCACCATATTCTAACTGATCTGCCCATGCCATAGCCTCATCCCATATCATCATACCATCTAAATCATAACCAGAAGTCATTGCATAATTGGTATCTTGAAGCCAAGTAATATCTAAATCGTTGTCATAGATCAATCCATTACCTCTATCAAGCAATGCTGCATTAGCCACACCAGCGATAACAATCCAAATAAGCATTCCGCATAATAAAAATAAAATTTTTTTCAATTCCTTTTTCCTCTCAAAATAGATTTATTATTCTGCATCACTTCTCAAAAAAATTAGCATAATTATCATAATATATACAAGCAAATTGTATACCTAAATTTGACAATCCTAACACCTTAATATCATGGTCTATTTTTAAAAATAGGTATTACTATCTATGAAAAAAAGTAATTAAATAGGAAAAAAAAGTATCAATTGTGGATAAATATTTGTCTACATTCATAAATGGCGATCAAAAGAGAAATTAAATAAAAAAAAATAACCCCTCTAAAATAAGAGAGGTCATTCCTTTTGACCAAAGTGATTAACAAGTTGTAAAGTTACTCGAAAAGGTCAAATCCGGATAACATCTTATAACATCCTTAGCATTCTTCCATATTTTTTTGTATCAAACCTGTTTTTCCCAGGTTTTAATGAAAGCAAGCATAGCGTTATGAGCATCGCCTGCGTGTCTATCCTGCATTCCAATCCTTCTCTTTTATAATCATAAAGCTCTTAGAACATCCGTTATATTAAATTGATCAAGACATCTAAGTGGTACTTATTTTAACAATTCAAATCAATACTAACACGATGCCCTATGTATGGGTCGATATATAACTTTCCATCTCTTAATAAAACTCTTTGGTGTAAGCAGATAGGACAATTATCATATAAAACATAAGGGTGTAAATTTTCCCATCTTATGTTATCTCCAAACTGAATATAAATATGATTGTCTTTTGGGATGTCATCTACTTTTTCAGGATAGAGATCTATTGTCTTTTCTATAAAATCTGGATGATTTCCCATAATTGGTTTCACTCGAACTTCAAATTTGTCATCAGTTATTCGTTTGAAAGATTTTACATAATAGCATTTGCATCTGATAAGCAACGGGAGAAGTACGTGTTCAATGCATTCTAATATAGGATTAAATTTTAAAAATAATTCAGTATAACTTGAATCATTACAGGCACAGTAACCATGGCCACGTTCTTCATTTCTTAATCGCACTATTTTTTCGTTCTCAGCTTTTTTAAGAATTATTTGTATTCGTTTAAAAAATTCGTTATCTAAATTTATATTTTCAATGTTGTTATTTCCATAGTTTGAAATTTTTTGGAGAGCGGCAACCCAACTACCAAGAGATGGGCGATCATCCAGATTATTTTCTATAAAAAAATTATCAAAATCGTTATTAAGGGTTAATTTTCCAATAAGAATAACGGTTGTTCTTATTATTGAGTCAAAATGATCAATGAGTAATAAGAATTTTTTAAATGGTTCAATAGTCATATCAAGTTTTCTTTTTGTGATTGCTATGGGGAAGGGTAAGAGATTCTGATAGTTCAATCCGTTATGTATGTTTTTGGAAAATAGAGTATTTTTTCTAAGAGATTCAATTATATTGATTGATTGTTCAACGATTTTTTCATCTACTCCTCGCTCATTTAGTCGAATCAGGCAATCAGTACATATATCAGCAGTTCTTAATTTAAAAGAAATATCTGATTTCCACGAACACATGTCGTTAATGCAGCCAATTGCTGGATCATGAAAATAGGGAGATCCATCTTCAAATGTATCAAACATCATATCCTGGAGGATATTTTCTACAATCTGAAAAGCAATTGCATAAATTGAATCACAAGATATATAGTGTTCCCAATCACCTGTATGTATAAATATTTCTCTGGTGCCATCTGGATTGAATGAACTGAACCAATTATTCTCATTTGGTTTTGACATGAGAAGGATTACATATTCATCAGAAGGCATGTTATTGTTTTTTCGATATTTAATACATTCCTCAAAAATAGTATCCCAAGAAATTTTTTCTTCCGTGAAACAAATTGGTTTGGAACATTTGATAAAAGAAATTGGCCCATCATGAAGTAACAAAAGGTTATAAATTTCATTAAATTGATTCTTTGCTAAATCATCTGATCGTATTAGATTAACTTTCATTTATTTTTAAGTTCCCATTTGTTATTAGCTTCATCCCCTTGACTGAAGCTATTTCTCAGGCACTATCCATTTTAGCTGAAACTCAATCTCCTCGTTGTCACCTTCTCTTTCATGTTCAATATTAAAAACAGCATCTGGAGGAACAGAGATTCTTTCACCAGCAATTTGTATCCGGAACCTTTTCTTTTGTTCAATAGAATCAGCAAGTCTCCTTAATTTTGCCACGAAATCTTTTGTGGAATATACTTTTTCCAGATCTCTTTCTGGTTTAATTTTACGTTTTGTCATGACTCCTCATTGTTTATTTGAATTCAAAACTCTTCATGCTCAATATCCCCATCCCCATAATCCCAGGTCATATCTGAACAAAGAACATCGAACCCTGTTTTTTTGTCGGTTTGATAATCAGTTCAACCCGCAGATTTATCTTTCCGAGGGACATTCAGCTCATCAATACCCATCAACTTTCTTTTTAAAACTTCGTCCAGATTGGTTGAATAATAATCAATCTCGCGCACGCCATTGGGACCGGCAACGTGGTGCCAAGCGGAATAGCAGTTTTTTTTAAGAAACTCACGGACTTTTTGACGGGAAATTTTGAGTTTCTTGCAATCCAGTGATTTGTAGACGACCTCAATTGCTCGTGTCAAGGGCATTTCACCCTGAACCTCGGCGTCTAAGGCATTAAATGAGCGGGTTTTGCCATGAACCATTTTCCAACGCTTGTTCATTGTATCGCCCTCCTATTTATGTATTATACTTTTAACATCCGTCGACATTTAGGGTATCTTTTTAATCATCATGCTCCACTTCCCCATCCCCATAATCCCAGATCATATCTGAGCAAGTGATATCAAACCAATTTTTGAACATTTTATAATTCTGTTTCTTTGGCCAGACATCCAGATCAGCCATCCAGGATTCGAGTTTTGTATTTTTTTCTTTTTCCCATATTTTTCTAACAATCTGAAGTGGTATTTAAAAAAATGTTCTTATCCTATTTTCAACAAGATATTTTTCAAATTGACTTTTTAACGCCATATTTTTTTTGGTGCTTATAGTTTCATCTACATACATATAGAGTTTTAGATTCCCTTTAGCAGAATGCTGCTGAGCAAGTTCTTCAAACTCAGAAAGAGCAAACAACCAGACAGAATCGGTGGAGAGATCAGTAACCGCTATTAGTTCAGCAGGAGAATTGTCACGCAAATCCCACGCTAATGATAACTTCCCTCTACCGCCACCTGGTAATGGTTTTTCTTGAGTCTTAACCTGAATTGTATATGCTTTCATGTTTTTTGGAGAATATGCCACCAAATCGATTCCAGAATCTGTGGTCATTGCAGAAGAATCTATTCCATATTTGACCAATTTGTACTGAACTAAAAGTTCACCTGCTTTACCTATATGTTGTTTTGTTTTCATTTATCCTTACCTAAAACGGTGTAAACACTTCTTTTCTATCTCTGGCATCAAATAAAATCTGCGAAACTTATTCATCTAAATTGATCAAACAAATCACCAGCAGTCTCTTCAATTAGCTCTCTCAATTCAATTTCTCTCACCCATTCTTCAGGAATAATATCAAACCCATACAAAGCACCCAAAATATTCCCTGTAATAGAACCGGTTGAATCGCTATCTCCGGAATGATTGACAGATAACAAAACCCCTTTTTTAAAATCATCCCCTGCAATTAAAGTACAATAAAGACTTATGGCCAACGCTTCTTCCGCTATCCAACCTTTTCCAATCTCTTTTATGATATCAGGTCCTATTGTTGATTTGCCCACTAACTCAATTGCTTTATTAATTGCCACTAAAGTTTCTTCACTGTTCTTTTTGCTTTTTAAAATTGAAAGGGAATCATCTATCGCTGAGTTAAGAGGGGCATCTGATATAATTCTGGAAATAATTGAAGCAAAAGTTCCAGCGGCTAAATATCCTGTTGGATGTCCATGTGTTATTGCTGCTAATTTACAACCGAAATTAAATGCTTTTTCAGCATCATCATAGGCGAGTCCTACCGGCGCCATACGCATGACACCACCGCAACCCTTGCTATCATTAATAGGGATCTCAATAGTCCCCATTCTTCCAGATTTCAAAGCAGACAAACAGCTATTCCCTGGCGCTCTTAATGAAAACAGTTCTTTATACCCTGTTAATACTCCATCCACGATTGAACAGGTTCCATGGTTTTTAATAAGGTTATTCTGGAGATTTGTTTCTTGGGTATATAACCATCTTAAAAGAGCATGATATCCCGAATCAATAACGCCTTCATCTCCATGGTACTCTTGTCTAACCTTTGATAAAATTAATCCTTCCGCAGTGAATAAAGTCATTTGAGTATCATCGGTAATCGCACCATTTCGACCATATGCTTCTGAATAATCAATCAAACCTTTTTCTCCAAATTTGTATCTGATCTGATCAATGGACATGAATTCAATTGGTGCCCCCAACGCATCACCAATTGCTCCGCCAATGATACAACCTTTGAAATGTTCAGTTGTTCTTTTGTTTATCATTTTTTTTCAAGTTCATTTTTTAATAATTCATTATAAAGTCGATGACCTAAATCCTTCTCCAACTTTCCATCTGCACCAAACAGATCAGTGAACGCCAGCTGACAGCTTTTATCTTGGAATTGAAAATTTTTAAAAGGTTTTTTATCATTGGTATTCAATGTCGTTTTTGGGTAAAGCAAAATGCTCAGATCGGTATCATAATGAACGTTGTATACAAACATCTGTTTCAGGTCATCATCAGATGGTGTATTTGACTTTAAAACTTTCCATTTAGTATCAATTACAAAATTATCAGATTCAGTTTCAATAACAATATCAGCTCTTAATCCCCTGGTTTCCCAGAAGGGTTTTCTATTCTGCCCACGGACACTTATAATAGGGATTTTTGAATCATGCTGTAACACTTTTAGTTTCCTGTAGATGTAATTCTCATACAACATATTCATATCAAACATAATGGCTAATACATCTTCTTTTCCCCCTTTTAGATCAGGAGAATATTTAAGGATTATGAGCTTTGCAAGAGTAACTCCATATTTATAGCGCTCTGAATTTCGACCATATTGGAGGATATCAAACCATGAACTGGTGATGTTTTTTTCTCTGACATTTTCAAAATCCAGCAAAAGCTTTTTTATTCTAACTAAATATTTTGGATTATTCGATAATCTTTCAAGAGTGACTAAAGCTTTCAGAAGGATCTGGTTAAATTTATTATCAACATCATAAATTTTATGTTCAACAAAGAATTTTTCTTTGTGTATATAATTTTTAAGGGTATGTTTTGTAAAATTGATTTTCCCTTTAACCTTGTTAAGATTTTCGGATACATTTCGATATGATTTTACTAACCCCTGTCTGACAATCTTTTCTGTTTCTGTCAGAAATGCTTCATAATATAGATCAAGGATGGACGCTGACTTAAGTTTTAACTTTGCATTTGAAATTGAATTTAGTTTGATTAATTTACATTCTTGAAGCATTGAAATTAATGCGTTATGCCATTTTGTCTTGGAACCTTCATTATCATCGCTGGAATCAGCTTTTGGTAAAATCTCAATGGTCAAATTTTTAACTTGGATTACACCTACATAATTAGAGAATTTAATTCTCTTATGACCTATAGAATAATACTTTTCACCCGTTTTATAGCCATAATTTTTTAAAGCATTAAAATGGCGTTCACCGAAGATATGAGAATCGTTTACCTTAAGTGTCTGGTGTTCAAAAACTTGCAAAACATTCTTATTCATATATTTTCTTAAAAGAAGCTAATGTCCAAATATCAGATGAAACCAAACTAAAAACAGGTTTTTCATCATAATCTTCAAAGTCATCGTAATCTTCGGTCGCAAGAAAGGATACCGACTCCACTTTTTTCTCGATAAAACCTTTTCCCAAGACAAGCATTATTTTACCCCAATCGCCATAAAAATATTCTTGTAGCAATGGTAAGATTCTATTTGTGAATATTATTTTGAGCTCTTCTAATGGATTTTTACGATCACAAATATTCATAAAATATGAATGGCCAATACAATAATCTTTATCCAAAAGTTTTTCGATCCGGTTATTAATTACTGATAATAGTTTTTCTAAATCGACCCCTTTACAAACAAATTCTTCCTGGGATAATTTTTCGGGTTCAGGATTCATCTCCAAAAATGAAAATCTTCTTCTAAGAGCATTGTCCAAAGCTTCAACACTACGGTCAGCGGTGTTCATTGTACCAATGATATATAGATTTTTAGGTACCCCAAATTCTGTTTTAGAGTATGGCAAGGTTGCTGGTATATAATTATCACATCCCTTACGCTTATCTTCTTCAATAAGGGTTATAAGTTCTCCGAATATGTTTGCAATATTTCCCCTGTTAATCTCATCTATGAAGATCGCATAATCTTTATCAGGGTCATTTATAGCTTTGTTGACAATGTTTTTAAAAATTCCATTTTCAATGTGATAACTTACAGTCTGGGATTCTAAATCCTCTTCAGTCTTCATCAACTTGGGTTTAATACCTTCCATAAAATCCTCGTAGCTGAAAGATTGATGAAATGTGGTGAATACATATCTCTTTTTTGATTCAGTTTGAGGTCTGAAATTTTGATATTTTTCCAAAATTTCATAAAAGTCAGGAGTTTCAATTTTGGCGATCTCTTCATCTATAGACCAAGTTGATTGACCATCCTTTTCAAAGAACTGTGGATTATCTCTCTTCTTGAAATTCACATTTGGACAATCCTCTTTTGTATGACGTTGTAATAATGACCAGATAGTATTTTTAGGCGTCTTTGTTTCTGAAATATCTGCTTTAGACCTTAATAACAAATGTTCGAATATCTCCGGGACTTTAGCTTTTTTCAAATCGAGCATTACAATTGTTATAACTTGCCACCATGATAGATCTTGAACTAATTTTTTACAGACTTCTTCTTTGGTCTGAATAGATTGTTTGTCCGTGAACATATCAAAAAATTCATTCTTGAGACGATAGGTCTTACCAGTGCCCGGGGGACCATAGATTATAGTATTGAGTGACAATTTAATTTCAGGCAATTTTGGTCCTTCTTCAATTCCAATAAGCTTGATTAGCTTCTCAACATAATCTGGAAATTTGGTAATATCAGTCAGAGTTTTTTGAACAATTGGACCCCCATCTTCTTTCCATATTCCTTTTTTTTTCCAGTTCACTCGCCGACATTTTTTATAATATTTTCTGGTGTCATCATAATAATAGTTAGATTCCACAACACCATATCCCAAATATTCACTTGTCCCCTTTTTGGGTATGATAATGTCCCCAATGGATATAGTATGTTTAAATTCCCAATTTGCTGTTGCATCGTTATATTTTTTTTTCCCGGTACCATCCAATTCCATAAGTTTATCAGTAATGTCTTGCTTAGTTTTATACTGTTCCAAATCGCCTAAATCAATCCAACCCAATCCCATAATTCCTTCATTATAAAATTCATCCCACATTTTAGCTCCTTCCCCTGGAGCATATAACCAATATCTTTTATTATTCATTGAATCCGCCAATTCTAAAAATTTTAAATATTCAGTCTCTTTTAATGTGAAATTCGTTCCTTGGTTCCCTGTTTTCAAACCTGAAAATTCTTTTAAATCAATGATATTTTCTTTTAAAATAGGTCTATTAATCAGGTTATGGGTAATCTTTATTCCAACTTTTAAGTTTTCTTTTGGTTCGTTATTCCATAGATGATCATCCTTAGATTTTTCGATAACCATGGGATCATGACTCACTTCAGCTAAAGCGTAGCAACCAGCATTTTTCCCAGTAATCCAAATAACGACTTTATCTCCGTTTTTTATTTTATCTTTGTGTGCTGTGACAGTCCAATTATCAATGAGATTCTCTTTTAATCCTTTTTCAAAATCAAATGCTTTGGGATTTCCTTGAAAAATCCAATAATTCAAATTCCAAGCGTCAAATGAAATTTCATAAAACGGTTTATCTGTTTTCTTTCTTAATTTATCAAGAATAGCTTGATATTCAGTAAATGAATTAAACCCCGGTTCAATTTTAAACTTTTTTTCAATGTAAGGTTTAGTGGGGCCATTTATTGGAAAGAATCTGTCTGGATTTATATAAAACAATACTGAGGTCAATGTGGCTTTTCCCACACTTATTATTTTAAGTACGTCGCCAAATAAGTTGTCATCAATTTTATCCTCAAGTGCCTTATAAAATGCTTCCCAAAGAGTATTAATTTCGTTGTTGGTTCTTTGATATTTGAATGGGAACATCCATACATTTAAAGGGGTTATGGATGGAAGTCCTGAATCATCATCTGGTATATTTTTAAAATTTAATTTTTTTGCAAGTTTCTGAAGAAATTTTATCCTTTTTTCGGGTCCATATTTATTCAGATAACAAAAAAAAGTGAAGGGATCTATTTCTGAAAGTTCTATTTCTTTGTCGTCCTCATCTTTATCTTTAAAACCAGTGATACCAATCTCTTTGAGTAGATTTATTAATGACTTTTGATCATTTTTTTTATCTTTTAAATACTCAACAATTTCTTTGTAAGTCTCTACCCAGGTATATTTTGATTTAATATCAGCCATCTATTTTATTAACCTTTCAAAATAAAAATTTCACCTAAAACGGTGTAAATAGTTCCTTCCCATCTCTGGCATCAAATAGAACCCGAGAAATCTTTCTTCCACTTTCAGTGTCGCGAAATCCTTTAATGAATTTTGTTTTATTTTTATTAGGATTTATTTCTTGATTAGAGTGCCGTTGTTCATTACACTCCCTGATTACTGTCCGCTTCTGTTCAGATAGATACATGAAGTCTCCTTTTGCCGATTAGAAAAACTTATAAGATCAAGTGAAGAATCTGTCTGAACAATCCATCTGAAAAATTGTCTTATAAGGTCCGAAATATTTCCCTTCTTTTCTTTTGCTTTTTGCAGAACCTTGATTAACAATTCTTGTTTAACTTGAAGTGTAATAAATTCATTCATATCTCACCTATATTTCTAATTAATATTCATATCCCAGCTTTCTCATTTTTTCTACCAAAATGGTTCTATTCACCTTTAAAAGGTCAGCAGCTCTTGCTTTATACCTCACGGCCCTTAACTATAAATGAAAGGCCCAAAAATGATTTTTACAAAAGTATGGATATTTTATACATCAAGACAATTCAAAAGCTCTTCTGTTTTTATATTCATATTTTTTGATGGTCTTAAAACATCCCTTGCGAGATCTTCTTTTGATTTTAATAATTCATCGAGTTTTTTTTCAAAGGTTTGAAACCTGTCATCAAAAATTATAGGGTAATATACCTTGACCGGTCTTTTCTGGCCTATCCTATGGACACGATCAGTTGCTTGATTCTCCTTTGCTGGATTCCAAGGGCGGGTATAATGAATCACATGATTGGCCGCAGTGATATTCAATCCAATACCAGCAACTTGATGGCCTAATATAATAACATTGAAACCTTCTTTTTCTGAAAAGATGTCTATAACCTGTTGCCTGTTAGAATTTAGCTCCCCATTAATAATGTCTGGTAGAATATTAAATTTTTGTTGAATCTCATCTCTTAAAATTCTTTGGATTTTTTTGAAATCTGTGAAGATAATAACCTTTTCAGATTTTTCCTGTACCTCAGATATAATATTTATGGTTTCATTCAGTTTGGGGCATGACATTTGACCGAAAGCGCCGGAAAAATCATCAACAGCAGAAGGATGTGCGCATACCATACGAAGCTTTTGAATTGCTCCTAAAGCAGCTTTTCCACCTCCCGCCTTCCCATCTCTTGCGATTTTACAATATATTTCATATTGTTGATCGCCTAATACAGTGGGGCATATAACAATTTCTTTTTGAGGTAGATCTTTTAGAATGTCTGATTTCATTCTCCGAAGATAGTATCCTTGAATTTCGGTTAACAACCGTTTGACATGGACTTCTCTTTGATCATTTTCTTCATTAATAATTGGATGTTCATATTCTTTCCTAAAATCAGCCCAACTCTTTAACAGGCCAGGTTGAACAAAATCCATAATACACCAAAATTCAATCAATCCATTTTCAACAGGGGTCCCGGATAGGGCAACCCGATGTTTAGATTTTAATGCTTTAACAGCACATGTTCTTTGAGTAGTTGGATTTTTCGCATATTGAGCCTCATCACAGACAACCAGATCCCATGAAATGGTACCCAATCTGGCCTGATCCCGTCTTAAAGTGTCATATGTTGCTAAAACAATGTCAAATTTATTGAAAAAATCCTTAGAGAAAATTCGATGTGGTCCGTCATACCTATAGATTGTTAATTGGCCATTTGAAAAAGAGGCAATTTCTCTTTCCCAATTTTCAATCAAAGTTTTCGGCAAGATAACTAAATGTGGGCCCTTAGTCTTTTTTTCAGATTTTAATTTTAAACAATGTGTTATTACTTGTACCGTTTTTCCTAAACCCATATCATCTGCAAGGAGGCCTCCGATAGATCTTGTGGAAAGCCTGTTAAGCCATTGATAGCCAATCAACTGATGAGGGTGAAGAGTCCCATTTAAAGTTTCAGGAGGAGAAATATCTGGTAAGTCTGTTGGTAAAATTGATGGGGTTTTAAGATGTGTCTCTTCTGAATAACCTAAAACCTCCACATTTTCGATAATATCGAGAATACTTCCAGGTGGGATTTTCAGAGTGCCATCAGGTTGTTCTTCAAATTCTTTGATACTTTCTTCAAAGTTTTCGAATACATCCGGATCTATCCGAACCCAGTCTCCTTCATCAGTTTGCACAAATTCTTCACCGGTTTCTTTTGCTTTTTGAGCAAGCTTTTTTAAGGTTTCAGGGGATAATTGAGTATCTGGGGTTGTTTCATTATCTTCGCCTGGTGACCAGTCATCCAATTTGACTTTAGGTATTCCATCAAACCACCCGCCAGTCGATTTGTTTACATGCAGATAGGGTCTTGAATTATATACCTTAGTTCGTATTCCCTTAACTCTTTTACTAAAAAGAGACAGATCAAATCCATCAGGAATTATTTGCTCGGGTGTTGTCAATAATCGCGGAATATCTTGGCCTTTAATTTCTCCTCTCTCAGGAAGCTCGGATAAGTTTTGTCTGGCTTTTTTATCGATTACAATACGATTTCGTTTATTATTAACTCCTGGTTTTGTCAAAACAGAAGGAGGCGTGTCTTGGATAAGCGATTGAGGATCATCAACGCCATAATCATCAAGCTTGACATCTTTGAAATTGGGAATAAGGGTTAGATTACCTGATTTTTCTTCTCTTAAATCTAAACCAACATCTGTTAGAAACTCATAGTTTTCTGTCTGAAGGTACTTATCAATCTTGGCATCAATCTTTTGGGCTATCTTTTTTGTTTTTGCTAAATATAATATCCGATCATCAAGATCCCACGAATCTTTTCTATCCTGAGCGGCTTCAAAAACTGAAGCTTGATCAACAGTTAAGGGAATAATTTGGTCTTTATTAAGATAAAAAACTTGTCCATAACGCGGGTAATCTTTCTCATTTAATGAACCTACATCTGGGTGATGTGCTTGGGCAGTTATTTTGAAATTTTTGTCACCAATATGGGAATTGGTTTTTAGCTCGATAGGTAGTTTTTCTGGAATGGGCAAATTAATGGCATCAAATATATCTTGATCTTGAGTTGAGTCTAATTTTTGATAAACATCATAAGAAACAAGCCAATGATTATTGTCCACAGATTTAATTAATTCTTCCTCCCAAAGACTTTCCAAAGCAGACCATTTACCACCCTCATGAAGCAGCCCAGAAAGAACATCAGGTTCGTTTTTATTTAAAGGGAATACTGGGGCTTTCTTCCCTTCAAAAAGTATATTAATTCCTTGAGGTGAGTAATTAATCTTGATTTGATCTTTCTTTTTTCTTGAATAGAGTTTCATCACATCCTCAGAAGGTTATTTATAATTGGTTGAGTTTTAATTTCCCAGGTTTCATGATGAATAATTCTACCATTCCAGCCTGATAGTGTTATCGTTTCGTTAATACTCTTGTAGTCTTCAGGCCTACCATCACTTACATTACTGCGTTTCCAAAACTGTCTGAAGATTGAATTAGGATAAACATAGGCAGCATTGCCGACTTTTTTAAACTCAACCACACCAAATTTGCCAAAATCTATAAGAAATCCTTGACCAGATAGAATTTCTTTTACCTGTAAAACATGATCAGAGGTAACATAGATTTTCCAGAAATCGGCTCTTTCCCCTTCAAAGAAAGACTCTATATGATGGAGCATTATCCATTTATTAAATTGACGTATAGCGTCCTCTGAAACTTTGTTCCAAAAGGTAGCCTCCGTTTCGATTAGTTTTTTTGAAGTAAAGGGCGCTCCAAATCTGTTATATATCAAAGAGACTATTTGATTGTCCCACAATTTCATATCTGGCAGAATGTTAAGATAGTGTTGGCAAAACTGTTTTAAATAACCAGCATTTGTTGTATCTGTATATTCATTAAATACCCTGATAGGGAGTTCTTTTTTGAGACTTTTTTGCGAGCATATGCAAAGAAACCACCGCCAGGCTGTTTTTCGCAAACCATAATCATTTTCAATTTGATTTTCAGATAGATAGGCATCAAAATTTTTATGCTGGTCCTTTTTCTGATATTTTTTAATTAATCCTCTTACAAGCTTGTCGCTCATGAACCATTCAGTTATATGCGGAGAAATATTTTTATTATCCAAGAGTACTTTGAAGCTCTTAATAGAAATAAGATTTTTCAAAGTATTTTCTAACAGATAGTGAGGATATTTCTTTATGAGTTTAAACCATCCTTTCAGAATAATCTGATTCCTGGGACGTATTAAAAGTACCTTTGAAGCTTTATCATTTATTTCATCGTCAGTGCTTGAACACACCAGTTCAAGGCATGCTTTGATTTCTATAGAATCAAACTTAAATGCAAGTTCTGACAATTTCTCATTGGGACACTGTTTAAGTTTTTCTTTTACCTGGTTAAGAACTGATTTTTCTAATATGATTTCTTTTCCCGAACGATTGGGATGTTCCTCCCTTATTCGAGTTAGAATATTTTCTAAATGCAAAGGTTTGAAGTTGAATTCCATATCTTAACGAATGATCTCTTTTAAAATTCTTTGAAATTCTTTCAATACATCTCTCTCTTTGAGCAAGATTGTAATCTCAACACGCCTTGCCTCGGCACAAGTGTCCTCTATACACGTATTTGGGAAACGAGTTGCTGCGTATCCTGCCGTAATAGCTTTGTTATTGAACAATTTCAAATGCGGTTTCATGGCAGGTTCTTTGGATAAAAAATGATGTACTTGACCTGCTCGACGTCTGGATAGATAAGGATTTGCGTTATTATGGTCTTTTTTATCTGTATGCCCTGCAATCTCGATTACATTGATGAGCTTTAAAAAATCAGGATATTTAGAAATGATTTCTATATATTTAGGTACAGCCCGTCGCAATATTTCTTCAGCTTCTTGTCCAAGATCTGAATCTCCAAAACCGAACCTAAGATTTTTATCACTGATTATTAAAGCACCTGTGTCAGGGTCAATATATATATTAGAAATGGTTGCTAATTCTTTATCATTACGGATTTCAATAATTACTTTTTGCCATCTTTCCAGAATTTCAGTAGGCTCAATCAATTTGTGACCGATTTCAAGAATTGTTACAACTGTAGTAAGGGCAAAAATCATTAACAAACCTGCCATAAGATCGCTGTAGGATGCCCAGAAATTTTCAGGTTCGAATTTTTGGGTTGAACCCCAGGAGCTGTTATGTTTTTTGATAGTGAGCATTATTTATTCCACATTCTTCCAAGTAAGCCTTTTTTCACAGGCTGAGCAAATGCTTCGTTTGTTAAAGTGTTTTTAAGTTCATCCAACGTTTGTGCCATTTTTATATTGGCTATTTGACTTTCTTGCAGAGTGGTAAAGGAGGTTTTGTTAAAAAATTTAGAAATTAAATCGATCTTTTCATCAATGGTAATTATCGAGTTCAATAGTTTCTCATCCCCATTGTTTTTATCGGCAGCGTTATTAGCTTGAATGATATTTTTAATTTGTTCTAAATGCGTACTTATTGCTTTAATATGCTCATTGTGTTCGGAGTCTTCTTTATTCTTTAAAGGATCTGAGCCGTTTAGGTTTTCATTCAAGCGGTTGAGTTGTTTTACCATTGGTCCTTCCGGCCCCAATAGTTTGAAATTTGATTGTAAGTTGGGAATTACTTTAGCAAAAAGATTATGAAGATCAGTTTTAATTTTCAAGAGCATTTCACTGGAATCTTTTAAAACATTGGCGGCTTTTGCCGCTTCATTTATATTCGGTGCAACCATATCTTTGGTGGTGTTATTTAATTCCTTGATTATATCCTTTTGAGTACTGATTTCAGATCCAATCGTTTGGAATGTTTCATTGAGATCACCTAAAAGAGCTGGGAGTTCTTCAATGATCTCTGAAGTTTCAAAAAGAGTTCCACTAAACCGTTCTGCAACTTCTGCTACCTTGCCATCAAATGATTCAAGTGCCTTTAAGAGATTTGTCCCAACACCTTCTTGAAGTTCCCCGATCGTCAATCTCATTAATTCAACAACGCCTTCGGTATTATCAGTGATATTTTCCCAGGAGGCAGTGAGATCTTCTCTGGTCTTTGTTAGGACCTCAATTTGTTTTTCCATGGTATCTCTTAAGATTTCATGGCCATCTTTTGCTTTTTCAGCAGATTCTTCAAGTAATGTTGCGGCAGCAACTACATGGTCCGCCGAAGATTTCAATTGGTTGGAAATGCTTTCAAGGCTCTCCAAACTGTCACCAAGAATTTGGCCCGCTCTGCTTGTTTTTTCTATTAATTCTGCCTGACCTTTAAAATGTTTTTGTAAGCTCTCAGCAAAGTTTATCATTTGGTCTTTAATATCTGATTGGGCCTCTGTTGTTTCCTTTACTATGACTGATAGTTCTTTGAAAACCTCTCTAAATTTAGTGTCAAAAAGTTCTACCAAGCCCTTTGATGTTTCTGAATTGTTTTTTTGTAAATTTTCTAACAATAATGAAAAATCATATCTCAATGGGTTTAGTTCTGCTCCGATGGCTTCACCGATTTTGGGGCCCAGCTTTGTTACAATATCTGTAGCAAGAGTTTGCATACTATGCTTAATATCTATTTGTGTTTCTAAATATTGGGCAGAGAATTGTTCGCTGGAATGGTATGGGAAACATTTGCATACACTCTCATCAAATGAAAGAAATGTATTCTCAAGTCGGGTTATTTGGACTTTATATATAAAAGAAAATAAAACTGAAAAAAGAATACCTAACAATGAGGATGAAAAAGCAAGCGATAGTCCCGCAATTAAGGATTTGACACCTTTGGCCATACCTGCAACATCTTCTGGGTTCACCTCGGCTAAACCCAGCACAAGACCAAGAAAAGTACCAAAAATACCAATAGAAACAAATATCCCTGGAAGTGCATTGGCAAGTCGTTGATTTCTTATTCTATCAAGAACAATTCCTGGAGTTAAAAAATCTTTTATTCGGATAGGAGAGGAGGCCTTTTCATCATCACCGATACGAGCGTTAGACCAGGCCTCTTTATATTCTTGGGATCTGTCGTATCCCCACGGAACGGTTTTTTTAATTATTTCCAGAATAAAAAGTCGAATCTCACCACTTGATTTCTTTTTTGGCAAATTTTTATTCATTCCGGTAATAACGGTATTAAATTGTCTTGTTCTATTAAAAATGGGACGTAGAACATGAAAACAAAAGATAATAAAAATTAATACCTGTAATGATAAATATGAAAGACAAAAAGGATCACTCAGGACTTGTGATAACCATTTCGTTATAGAAATATTCATTTTGATAGCCCCAGGGTCTGATTCTAAAATATTAATTAAACAGGCCAATCCGAATAACGCTATTTCAATCTGTAAATTGCAATATCAATATAAGTAGATATTGTAAAGGCGCGAACAACTTAAAACCATAGGCATTCACTATGAAAAATTACAATAAGATACGTTTCATTGCATTTCCTTTAATCAGGTCATCAAACTTTAAAACGGTGTAAAAACTTCTTTCCCATCTCTGGCGTCGAATAAAATCTGGGAAACTTTCCGTCCTCCCGCTGTATCATGAAATCCTTGAGTATGATTTTCTTTATTTTTTCCTGAATTGACTTTTGAATAGGGTCGTTGATTTTCAAAACATTTCCGGATCTCGGCACGTTTTTCTTCAGATAGATACATGAAGATCTCCTGTTTTCAGGTTATGACGAATGTGGAACTGAATCTGTTATTGGTATATTGCACTTGGGGAAGGGAATTTCAAGGGTTTTGATTTGTGGTTAACAATGTTTTTTGATAAAGCACATAGGAACTACCTGATCAACGACAAATAAAGGACCATCATGCCCCCTAAAACTTTCACATGCAAACAATGCGGTAACTGCTGCCTCAACCTCGGCGATGCTTTTCAGACAAGTGTCAGTGATGAATATATTGCCTTGTTAGAAATGGAAGGGCGATATGATATTCTTGAATGGGTGAACTCAATATCTCTTGGCGAGGAGCATTATATTTATGATATTTGGATAAGTCCAAAAACTGGTGATGATGTGAGTAGGTGCCCATGGTTGAGAAAACTTCCAAAGCAGGATAAATATATCTGTAGGATTCAGGATGTAAAACCAGAACATTGTCAAAATTATCCAAAATCAAGACAGCATGCTGAAAAAACTGGGTGTAGGGGTTTTGAGTAGATGTTGAAAGATTGATCAATTTCAAATTTTGGGTACAAATTTTTTTACAGATCGGATTTATTTTGAGATTTCGATTTTATATTTGCTTGTCCTATCCACTTGTTTGTTGCTCGCTGTATATTATTTTAAAAAAGCGATTTGAGCACTGAAGAAATAATTTATTGTTTAAATTTTGACAAGTCACTTATAATGTTTTAAATGCGGGAGAGGGGATAGGAAAGGATAATATCTGGGTTCATGAGAAGGTTTTTTATCTCCAATAAAGAACATTCCAACAGCTTCTTCCTGAATCAATTATATTTCCGCCATAGTTGATTTGTCGAAATACCTTTACAGGCATTAGAAATATTGGTACGGACTTCTTGAGTCATGGTTTTAATTTATCTGGTTGGATATCATTCAAATTTAAATAATATGCGTACCCGTTGATCCACTTATGCATAGGGGGAACGAGGATGAGGAAACTTTTTTTGATCACGTTCCTTATTTTGACAGGATGCTCCACCGTCGGTAATATATTACCCATCAGTGGCAACACCTATATGGTGACAACATCTGGTCATCACACGGCGTGGTCAGAACTGAAGGCATCAAGTATCCAGTGCGCAAATGACTTCTGCACAAAGCAAAACAAGCATATAACGGTTGTTGGCTGGGAAACACATGGTGTAAGAGGGTGGTCGCCGCAAGAGGCAGAACTCACTTTCAAATGTTCAGCAGAACTCCGAACTGAATAGTCACCCATGTTGACAGATTAGTTGAATAATTGAAAAATTATTGGTATGGGTAATTTCATCTGAATTTTCGCTACATCTGAATAGAGTTATTTAATAAAAGATTCAATAGAAATGTTTTCCCTGATGTTGATAGTTTTTCGAACTTATTAGGGAAAACTGACCTGAATAATAAGTGGTAATACCACCAAAAATAACAGGGGGGGGGGCAAAAAAATGTACTTGAAAAGTAAAATGATCTTTTTATCATTTTTGTTGCTTGCTGGGTGTTCAACAATCCGTCCAGATATGCAAACTCTGAATATCAACTGTAACCCTGATGTCATTCTTAAAGTTAACGGCGATCGTTATGACTGCCCTGCCAAGGTCGATGTACGTCGGGACAAAACTGCAATTATAGAAGCCACTCAGCCGGGGTACGATCATTACCTCAAGATGATCGGTTGCCACTTAAGTGTACAGGCAAAAGCTGACGTAGTAGGAACGGCCTTTTTATTTTTCCCTGTGTTCGGCTTGCTCGCCCCTGGAGCATGGGACTTAGACGAAACAGAGGTCAATGTTATCCTCTATAAATTAGAATAAGTCTCCAATTATGTTGCCAGTTTTTTGTTGCGAGTTTAAGCGGTTATGTCCAAAAGGTTCTAAGTAAATCAAAATCCAGCACTACGAAAAGGAGATTAAATTGGAAAAAATCATTCATCTTGTCATCATTTGTCTCTTCACAACAAATATTTTAGGATGTGCTTCTAAAGCCAGTAAAATAGAACCTGCATATGTATCACCAAGTCAATACAGCGCCTATAACTGCAACCAGATTGATCAGAAACTACAAAGAGTTCATAGAGAAGTTCTCGAAGTTTCGGGTAAACAAGATGGCGCTGCCAAAAAAGATGCAATAGCCTTAGGCGTGGGGGTTGTTCTATTTTGGCCCGCGCTTTTTTTCATGATTGGAGGAGATAAAAAGAAAGAAGTCTCACGGCTAAAAGGAGAATATGAAGCTTTACAGCAAGCAGCCATTGAAAAAGAATGTGATCTACCGAAAGAAAAAGAGGACATCAAAAAAGTAGAAGAAGAGCATGAAAAAAACAAAGTAAAACTTAAAGAAAAACCTAAAGATAATGAAATATAAGCAAGACAAAAGGATAGAGCATGTGAGGAACGAACCACAATATTATCTCAAGGGTTGGACAAGCTCCCCCGTTACTTTATATAAGGAAATATCTTTTTTATTGCCAGAAGATGTTTTTTAACTTTTATTAAGAGAGAATAAAACATATGAAAAAAATCTTAATTCTTATCTTGTTGATTCTATGTTGTACCAGTTCTGTTTTTAGTGGTGATAATGATGATCAGAATTCCGTAACACAACAGCAAAATTCAATTTTTTTAAAACAGTTTGGGATTCTTGCTTTTATACCTAATTTAGAAAAAGCAGAGCAAGGCAATGCTTCAGCGCAAGGGGCTGTTGGATACGCATATTTTTTTGGTGATTTAGGAGTAACCCAAGATTATACAAAGGCTGTATACTGGTTAACCAAAGCTGCTGAGCAGGGGGACACTGATACTCAGAACTTTCTTGGGATGATTTATAGTAAAGGTGAGGGAGTAACCCAGGATTATAAACAAGCTGTGTATTGGTACACAAAAGCTGCTGAGCAGGGCAATGCTTCAGCACAAATGTCTGTTGGATACGCATATTTTTCAGGTGAAGGAGTAACCCAGGATTATAAACAAGCTGCGTATTGGTACACAAAAGCTGCTGAGCAGGGCAATGCTTCAGCTCAGTATTTTATTGGGGCGATGCATGTTAAAGGTGAAGGAGTAACCCAGGATTATAAACAAGCTGCATATTGGTACACAAAAGCTGCTGAGCAGGGCAATGCTTCAGCTCAGTATTTTATTGGGGCGATGCATGCTAATGGTAAAGGAGTCACACAAAATTATAAAATTGCTTATGTTTGGTGGAGTTTATCAGCAGCACAAGGGAGTAAAAAAGCTATCGAGAACAGGAATATGGTTGCTGAAAATTTAACACCTCAACAATTAGCTGAAGCCCAAGAGCTTGCAGCAAAGATGCAGTATCAAATAGACCATCCAACTAAAACACAAGAAAAGCAATCATCAATAGGAAATACAGAAAGAAAGGTTACCGGCTCAGGAACAGGTTTTATCATCACAAAAGACGGATATATTTTAACCTGTCATCATGTAATTGAAGATGCATACGAAATTAAAATATCTGTTGGAGGAAATATATACCCGGCAACCCTTGTCCGTGAAGATCCGAATAATGACCTGGCTTTGTTAAAAATCAATGGTTCATTCCCGGCAATAGCATTTTCACCAAATCGTTCTGCCAAGATGGGACAGGAAGTTTTTACAATTGGTTATCCAAACCCAAGCTTGCAGGGAGTGAATGCAAAAATCACCAAAGGAATAGTCAATAGTCTCACAGGTTTTCAGGATGATTTAAGGCTTTACCAGATAAGTGTGCCTGTTCAACCTGGAAATTCAGGTGGGGCCTTACTGGATGAAAATGGTAATGTTCTTGGCGTAGTTATGGCAATGCTTGATGCTAAAACTACATTTAAAATCTCAGGCAGCCTTCCTCAGAATGTAAATTATGCTGTAAAAAGCACATATGCCCTGGCCATGCTGGACACTCTACCTGAAATATTTGATAAATTAATAGAACCGTTAAGGAGCAAATCCGATGCAGTAGAAAAGGTTGAAAAAAGCACCGTTATGATATTGAGTTACCAATAACGCGGTCATTGCTGTGGGGCCATGTGTTATTGGACTATGACCTTTTTGGCTTTTTTTTATCTTCTAAAGCTAAGGATGCTAATAAATGGGGGCTGCAAAAAGTCTTACACTATCTGTCAGAGTGGATCATTATTTCGTTATGTGAAATGGGGGAATGTATTTATGAGTGAAAAAATCAATAGGCCAGCAGCTGTTTGTACCGGTTGTGATGCTTATACCAGTGATGTCACTTCTATAAACAAGCGCTGTGGAAATCAAAAAAACGGTAAGAGATGTCAAGGCGTATGGCGTAGCGCATTGAATGAGAAAGACTGGGAAGAATGCTCATCATGTAATGCCACAGGAAGAGAGCTACAAAGTCGATGCAATCAATGTGATGGATTTGGCTGGATATATTGCCGAAAGTAAGTCACATAATCAGTCAATCGCTACGCTCCAGCTGATTTTTTCATTAACAGCAAAAAGGATGAGACAATGGAAAACGTTACCAACATTAAACAAAAACTACATTCGAGGAAACTTGCCACGAATTACCAACGCGAGGAAAGAGAGAACAGAGATCTTAGACCCGAATATATCACCGATGAGATCGCTTCATTTTGTCCTCCGCAATGTGCTGTAGCTAAGGACAATCCCCTTGACGGCTATGAACTATCATACCAGATTGATGTTCAAGATATCACCCCCTACTTTAACAGTCTCTTGATATACCGCATTCTAAAACTATTATATGGCAAGCCCGAAATTTTAGGAGCCGTGTTTAGTATTAGTGGCGTGGAGGGCTCGAAAATGACGATTGAAGCTTGTCTTGATTGGGGGTACACCATACGCATCGAAAATGACCTGCTTGCTGAAGTCCGCAGTATCCATAATAATACCCGTGTTAAACTTCGTTACTGGATAAAGACCATTCCAAAAACTGAGTCTCACAAAAAGGCACATGTAGAAAAGATGGACACGTTCTACCAAGTATTCTTGGATTGCCTTGAAAAAAATACACACCTCTTTGAGGAGGAAGGCGAAATAACTGACGATAAGAAGTCCAAATCGGCATTTTCCAACGTATTTGTTGAAAAGTACAATAGTGCCAAGCAAACGCTTGATCTCGCAAAGAATATAGACCAGTTACCAGAAAAAAGGGATATTACATGGGATGAAAACGTTGCAATTAGCACTGGGGGGGCATTATATTTGACCTCTGCAATTTTGTTCATAATAGCATTAGAAGCCCTCATTAACACAATTTACCATCTCTTGCTCAAACCTGCCTTTCATCACAAAGTTTACGAACGAGCCACTGTTAGAATGGACCTTGATCTCCGTATAATATCTGCTCATGTCTTCTGCGATGGATTTGCCAAGCCAATTTTGACACCGGGTACTGAATTATGGGACCGGTTGTTGAAGCTCAGAGACTTCAGGAACGATGTAATTCATGGAAATATTAAATCTGACCACTACGCGTATGTTCTACCTGAAGATAAGTTTCTCTTCTTTTATAGCGGAGCAACGGATTTTCGGGGCCGAAAAACTGAGAAAAAGGCCAAGAAAAAATATCCGACCAGAATGTCCCTAATAAATCTAAACGTTGTATCCGAAATTAAGGATACCGTGGATCAAATCATACAGGCAGTAAGGCAAGCCGCCGACGATGATAATAAACTATGGCTTGATAGCTGGCTTTGGGAAGCCGTAATTCAAAAAATCAATATGCAGAAGCGCTAACCAACTAAATGAAGCTGGTCACCGATAAAGAGAGTTCCCGCTGATGTCAGCATTAAACTTTATTTTTTGATAAGCTTAATTTAGCCCCTTCCCCACAGAATTTTTTTATATATAAAAAATATGGCGCCGCAGAATCAAAACCCACAAGCGCCATTCCAGCAATCAAACTAAACAGTTAAAATCCCATCTGGTAATTTATTAGAATTATTAACAGGTTCGATTTTTTCACCTAAATCATCAACCATATAATTTTCCATAGAAACATATGGCGTCAAAATTTCATTAAACTCCTCAAACAATTCCAAGGATTCGGGGTCATCAAAAATTCCATCTTCCTGAACTTGCTTTAATCTTTTTTCTTTTTTTATTGCTTCATTACTCCAGATTAAGAACCTCCTCTATATTATATGCAAGCAGTGTATCCAAAGCTTTTCGATCATCTATACGTTTAGAATGCGCTCTTATTCAGTTCGGGTTGGCTTACAACAAACGCATTGCGAGTTTATTTTTAATCACTCCCCTTTGCTTCTAATATCCACAAGGTACAATCTTCATTGTTGTTGTATCTATTATGAAGTGCGACTCCGGATTATCAGGATCTGATTTACAGTCAAATGATATTAATGCTGTTTCAAACATTGATGTCAATATGTCTGCAATCTCACTATTTTTGGAACCTCCATGTTCATCAATACAATCCGATTCGAAGAATTCCATTTCTATATGGTCTCTCGTGTTATTTTTATACGTATATTCAATTATGAAACATTTAATCCCTTCTTCCTTAATTCTTGCTTTCATTTCTGAACTAATCTGTCTCGGTTTTTCATCTTCAATACAAAGATCAATCTGTTTTCCAAGAGAGGATTTCTCAATAAAAGTTAGCTCCATAATTTCAATTGCTTTCAATGAACCTGGCATATCCATCTTGATATTTTTAACTGAATCAGGGCATCCACAAGGATTCATCCATTCATTGGGTTCCAAATATAAATATCTTTCTATCTGCATTGTTCCGCAAAATATAATATTAAAACGTGCCCAATGAAAATCGTTTTTGGAAGGCAGCTTTTTAAATGGAATTGATGCTTTATTCTCCAAAGGATTTACCAATACAAAGTAGTCCAAAGGCACTTCAGAGTCTTTCTTATCAAGACCATTAACCTGAATAAAATAAGTATCAAGGCCAGATCCATTGATAATTTCTACAAAATTCTCCACCACATCAATATTATTCAATTCGTCAAAACCCTGTGGATCGATCTTATCATCACAAAACATAATAACCCGCTTGTCATAATCTGAACCAAGATTGAATGTTGTATCCATACACTGGTCCCAGGAAGGATATCCTTGAATTGCATCAACATAAATACTGAGCAGTTTTCCTGTACTTTTATTTTTAACAAACATGCCAAATGCATATCGATTTTCATTAATGGTATAAGTGGTTTGGATACCGCCAAATTCATAATCGTTTAATTCCATGGCCTTCAGCAGGACATTCATATTTTCTTTGCTACTGTAATGTTTTTCCCAAAGCACATTGGATTTTGATAATACTTTTGTTTTCATTTTTTTAATTCTCCTGTTCTTTTAAATTTTTCTGGTTTAATTTTTCTTCTACGATTTCTCTGATAAACTCCGATTTCGATATCTCTAATTCATCTGTCTCCTCTTCTAATTTTGTTAATGTGTCAGGCGTAAGCATAGTCGCCACCATAGCCGTGTATTTTTTCTTTTTAGCCATCTGAAATCTCCTAAATATAAATGGGATATAATTTATAATATGTTCTAAGGAACATCCTATCTTGTAATCAGAATCAAACTTGGGAAACTTTGAATGTGCTTATTGACAAGCTTGTTGGTTGATTCTATAGAATTAAACTGATTGGTTGAAAAATTGATTTATTCGGTTAAATACGGGTTGTTTCTGTCAGATATATATAATGGTATGCAACTGAACCAAACCCGTTAGAATGAAAGAATTTGAGGTAATTAGATCTCTCCCCAGGTATTCCTTGTAATCGGTGTAACTGACATAGGTACTTCAGGCAAAATATCAACAAAAGCTTTTTCCATACAACTTTTCACAATCCCTTCCACCTTGTCAGCAATATCAGCTTTGGCTTCAACAATAATTTCGTCATGAAGGATATGGACAATTCTGGCATCCAGATCCCTTAATTTCTCATCCAGCATCCACAATGCCAGTTTAAATCCATCAGCACCGGTTCCCTGAACAGGAAAATTGATAATACTTTTTGTTTTTGTTGAATTACTGACATCCATTCGCCTGCACGCTCTCGTCGTAACATATCCATTGTCTCTGGAATCTCTAACCGTTTTATTTAGCCATTTAAAAAGGTTTGGGAACGATCGCATATATTGGTCTATGAATGCTTGAATATCTGGTAAAGAAACCATTAACCCGCTTTTAGTAAGTTCTGGATGAATAGAATATTCTGTTCTTCCATTGTTTATTCCGACAACAATTTCTTTAGCTATTTTTCTTTGTGCAGAAGGGTTGAGAGAGGAACCTTTAAATATAACTTTGGCTACTTCGGCATAAATATCTTTCCCCTGTTTAAAAATATTGATTAAATTTTGATCATTAGCTAACCCGGCAATAATTCGGGCTTCCTGCTGAGAATAATCTGTTATTACCAGCTTATATCCTGGAGCAGCTATAAAAAACGATCTCATGAGACCCTTTTTTTTAACAGTCTGCAATTCTCGATAAAATCGTCCTGTTTTTGTATTGATCTGTTGAATTTCATCACGGGCTCGATCATCACCGCCATTGACAAGAGCTATATATTTTCTGATATCCCTGTTATCCTTAATCAACCGGTTGTACTCAACAATTTGCGATATAAGATTTTTAACCCTGGTATCATTTACAGTATTTACTGCATCTTTATTTATGGATAGAAGATTCAGCCTGAAGGTCTTATTAATAAAACTCTTAATTTTTGCCATATTGCTCAATGGAATTTTCGATGGAATAAGTTTTCGAATCTCCTGCTCAACCTTAACAATAGAATCCTGAATACTTTCCTGATGAGATAAAATCCCCACGGCATCAATTTCCATGCCTGCAAATTCAATTTTAGCTGTAACCCAGATTAATCGAGATTCAAGTTCAATAGTGCTGCTAAGACCATACTTATTGATGGCTTTGTCTTGCTCAATCCAGGAATCAAAAATTTGACGAGTGCCAAGGGTAATATCAGGATCATTATGGAACTCATATTTTTTAAAAATATAGGGCAAATCAATCTGCTTTACCTCAATAATTCCATTGCTGATGATTTTTTCGTTTAAAACAATATCTGTAATTTTAATGCAGTTGCTTAGAGACTGACCTCGTTCCAATAACTTTAAGGCCAAATATTTCCCATTATTCGTGATAATCTGTTTGTCACCTAAAATATTTTCAAAATCATTAAATCCATTTTCAGTGTTTACAGTTAGCAAAGTATCTCCAATCCCAAAATAAACCAGAACAGAATTGTTATCTGGTACATAAATGATAATATAATTTTCTGGTATGGGATCTATTTTGATCGAAGGAACATTGACTTTATAGCTATCTATAGGAGTATTACCAAATATTTTATAATCATTTAATTCTTTGTAAAAATCAGACACTTTCTTTTTAATACCAACGCCCTTTGTATAATGTCCTCTTGAATGAGAAAGCTTTAATTCAAAGGATTCAAAGTGTGAATATTGCTCTTTGAAATAAATTATGAGTTCAGTCAATTGAGTGCTATTGGAGAGGATTTTATTGTCCCCATGGAATATTTGTTTTTTTACAAAGGAATTGGAGAATATTAGCTCAGGTAATATGCCTCCGGTACTAACTAAATTGTTGTAATAAATATTCCTTATTACAATAATTAAGTTATTTTCTAACGTTTCAATTGTAGATGTCCTTAAAAGGGTATCCGGAGATGTATTTATATCCCTCCCAAGATATAAGTGGCTGTTCTCAGAATTTGTTTTTGTTAACAAAAAATGGGCATGCAGAAGATCTTTCAGGTTATTTTTAAAGTTATTAGCTGCATTAGCTTTAGAATCAGTAAACACTCCTGCAAGGAATCCTATGTCAGCATTGAAAAATCCAAATTCTTTAACAAAAGGCTCAAGTTTTGATATGGCTGTTTCTTTCCAGTTATAGGATTTAGTTGAGCTGTCATCCTTAATATCAGGTTCTCCGAGTATCGGTGGCCAGAAGCTTGAAGCAATAACAATTTCAACAGAAGCTTTATTAACGGGCCGGATGCGATGGATATTTTGCAGCAGTTCCCATTGCATGATGGATATAACCCAATCTTCACGAATGTCAGCATCTTTTTTATCAGGGAAAAGTATAAATGCATCATGTCCGGAATCATTTAAATTAGGATAGGGAAGTCCTAAGACAAGAACTGCATCACAATTTTCGAACACGTTGACTCCTCGTGGACCAATGAAATGGTAATCCATAAAAGATTTTGATGAATCAATTTCTTTGCATAATTTTAAGACCGTTTTTTTAATATCTTTATAGGTAATGACCATGACTTTTTCAGAACATATCTTATCGATCATTCTGGTAAGCAGTTTTCTTAAGTCCTCATCAGTTCCATTTTTTACATATTTGCCAGCGGTATTTATAATGATATGGGTTTTGTGGCTGTTCCACTTAACATCAGCCTGGACAGTCTTTATTTCTCTTTTTAAAATTGCTTTAAGAATTTTTTCATTACCCGTGGCATCCAATACCTTAGTGGGTGTTTTATAATACTTCAAAGGGATAATGCTTTTTATTTTAAACAGAAGTTCTCCCAGGGATGTAATAAAAATAAGAGAGAATTTATCATGAGATAATAGGCCTTTCAGCCAGTTAAATGCTTTTAAATTGACACCCTTATTATAAAGCTCAGTGCGTTTATATCCTTTGATTGTCAAAACAAGATGTTGAATTCTTTTAATGACTTCAATTTCACTTTTATCCATGAGTGTGGCAAGTAGGCTTATTACTGTGTCTTCGTTGTAATCAGCATCGGTTATTTTTCTTCCGTTAACCAGCAGTGGATGAGATTGGCTGCCACGGATCGGATCACCAATTGAATGACCCAGATCGATTATTTGTTTTATAAATTGAAAATCAATTTTATTTAAAACTGAGTATAGGGTTCTCATCTCCAATTCACCGCAGGTGTCTTCATTCAAAAAGCCGCTTTGTATGTTCTCATCAAGTATTATTAGATCAGGCCTTGGAAGGATACTTTCCAGGTACTCAAGCATTTTATGGGTCACAAAATATATGCCGGGTCCGAGATCTTTTCGTTGTTCATAATAGGAACATTTAGATTTATATTCGCATTTTGAACACAGAATTTCTGCTGGTGAAAAGCCCCTCATGACTACATCCTTTAATTTTTGGGGAACCTTGCATAAATCCATTTTTGGTTTTAATAGAAAGAACTTATCAGGATTAAGAGAAAGTTCTTTTGCCTTTTGATATGATTCTTGCTGCAACGCTTTATTATAGGAACTGTAAATTATGACTTTTTTATCTGTTCCGGATTGAGCAAGATATTCTATTGTCACATGGGTTTTTCCGACTCCCGGCGTTATTAATAAAAGAGAGTTGTCATAGGATGTCAATTCACTTCGGATCATTTCATGGGCCTGGGCTCTGGACACATAAAATTCTGGAAGTTTAATTAAAGCAGAACTTGGCGGGTTTGATTCATCCAGAGTTTCTCCTGATTCAATTCCAGACCATTCATGAAGGGGTAACCCGCCTTTTTCCCTGTGAGCGGCACAATTTGTACTGAAACATTTAAGGCTATAATTTGGAGGAAAGGCACCGGCATTACCAGTTGTTTTCCCACAAGAAGGGCAGGGCAATCCGTCAAAAGATATAGCAAGATTTTTCCCTTTTGGGGCTATCTTGGAATATATTCCTTTTTCTTGAAGCATTTCCTGCATTACCTCTAATGAAATGGGGGCCTGTGATTGCTTTGTTTTTATGTATTCAAAAGTGTTCATATGAAAAAGTTGATTTAAATTTCGGTATTCTTTGAGCTTTTCACCAAGGCCATTCAGTGCAGCCAGATCTGTTATTTGTTGAAAGTTAAAAAAAAATGACTGACTAAATTCTATGAATGCATTGGGATCGGGTTTCCCTTGCGTCATTTTTTTATAATCAACAACGGTTATTAAATCCTTTTCAAGCATAGTATGGGGAATAACAACTGAATGTCGGTCAATCGGGGTTTTATTTATCTGCCTGGGATTTCCTTTATAAGAAAGCAGTTGGTATGGCATTTCTATATTTTCTATTGGCCCTATGTCATGAATATGTGTCATCTCACACTTAATGAATTCAACAAAAGCTTTATAATCATCCCTATCTAACAACAAACTTGATGCTGCCCTAAAACCATGCCCCCCGGTTGCAATAAAGTTAAAATCGTTCTCTACTTCAAGGCTTTTAAGAACACGATAGGTTAAATACATATTCTGAACGGCGCTTTGTATTTTAGCATCTCCCGTTAGTTTTTTATCCCCATCAATATCCAGGAAAAGAAAATAGAGTTTTTGATTGCCTATATGGATTTCACGACTGAGATAAATCCCTGTATTTCCATAATAGAGGTTGTCTTTTTCTGCTTCAAGCATCTGTAAATACGCTTCTTTACTCGCTGTCAGAAAAGGTTTCGGTGTTTTTAAGTGAGTTTTATAAGTAACTGTTTCCATAATATTTACCTGTAATTGATATTGGTGGTTTAAATAATGCTGGTTATTTTCAGCTCTTGTCTTCCTGTTTCAGCGAGTTCAAATATTCTGTTAAGAACTCAGCGCCAACACCTGCAGCGGAATAACTTTTCTGCGGGTCGTTGAACATTTTTTTTGCAGCAATAATATGTAATTGAGTGCGGACTTCCTTGCTGACATAAAGGTTTAATTGAACTTTTTCTGGCTTTGGCATGACACGTCTCCTTAGATTAAATTATCCTTTTATAATTTGTTCTAAAAATTTAGAAAATCGGATGTTGAGATGTGCCTAAAAGGGAAGGGGGCCTGCATATTGGAATACACAGCCCCCATTTATGATAAGCAAAAGACCTAATTGTTATGAAATCTGCCTATATTAATAATATTGTCTCCGGAAAAGCGAAGGATGCTATCCACGACATTTTTACCAATCTTTTCCTGATTAACCACTAAAGGATAAAAGAGTTTGAGGTTCTCAATCGAGCTTTTTATCAGTTTTCTGAATTGATATTTATCCAATTTGCCATTCGATATGACAAAACCACCGCGAAAAAGGATTCGGTTAATTTCAGGACATAGAACCCACCAGTTTCTCATCTGCATCTGATTGATCCAGTTGAAAAGATAAATGTAGTTGGAAGCAGATTCATCCTTGATTGGCGAAAAGCCACCAATTTCTATCCCCACTATATTCGCCTCAGGGGTATAAAATGCCTGTACTTGAAATACTCCGCTTTCAATTTTGCACCAAGATCCTATAATTTTGGTAGGTCGCATTTCAGTATCAGCTTGACGTTCAGTTTCATTTAGAATCGGCAAACCCTCATCTTGAAGACACAACTGCATATCCATAACTACCAGTTCACTATCATCTTTAAATGGGGCACCTCTTGGTATATCAACAAAGTATTGGTCTGCAAAATCAAATTGATCACCTGTTTCAAGTTCCATGGCCTGTCTGACTTCATAATGGAAATCAGATATTACCTTCAGGGGATCTTCAGTGTCTCGATCAACTTTTTGGACCAGGGCATGGCAGAATTGCATTTGAATAAAAATTAGTTCTAATGTGGTTTTAAATTGGCACTCATCAAGGCCCTGATGCGATAGGTATAGATTTGATGTAATGGATATTTTGTTTGTTTCAGGATCTATTCCAACGCATCCAATATTCATTGAAACCATATTTATAAGATCTACAAGTAGCAAAGTTTTAGATAATTCTTTTTTATTGAACTTATAATTGGTTTTAATCTGGATCGTTATTGTCATAGGCTTTTTGTGATGCATGATTTCGAGTGTAAAATCATTACCATGCCTCTCCAAGTAAGATTCCAGTCGGTAGATGTTCTTCGTATTCTCTTCATTCGTTATTTCAAACCCACATTCCTGAAAATACTGTTTAATTGAACTACAAATTTTTATATTTTCCATTTTAAAAATCCTTTCTTTTTGTAAATAAAAAAGCTGCCAAGGGTCTAATCTCAGCAGCTATTAAATAGTTAGTTTTTTACCAGGTCACACCACCAGTGTAATAGGCATCCTCCAACACATAATCATCACCTTTGACATAGATCTGGACCACAACAAGATCAGGATCAACTCCCACGCCATTTGGATCATAAGCCAGTTTTACTGCTTCAAAAGTATTCGGTACCAGCCTGAAACAAAGCGTATAATAAGGGGGTGTATCCCAATGTTTGTGAAGCTTATTAATCGGAATTTTCACTGTGTGCCCTTGCAGGATACGATGAAGTAATTTCCTCCGCCTGGACTTTTTAAAGTAGTCATATGCGGCATTTATTCGACTTCCGTTGCCCTCTGGACCAAACGCCAATGGATCAATAATGAATTCAGGCCAGCCTTTTTCATTTAGACCATGGGAGTGGGTCGGGAATGCTGTTTTTTCAAGAAGTGGATTAGCATGGATAAAAAAGGGATACTTGCCAAATTTAAGTTTAAATTTACTGTTTTGCATAAAATTTCTCCTAAAATAATAATTGTAAAAAAAAAGGCCTCCCCAAACATGAGAAAGCCCCTTAAAACAAAAAAGACCGCACAAAATGCAGCCATGAGTTAATTGGTCGTTAGATATGAATTATTTCAATGTCATCAAAATGCTTCTGAAGATACTCTGCCACCAAACGCCTGTGACAATTTGTCGCTTCAGGCTCACAGCAAAGCAAGCAGGTATGGTCTATTTGATATTCCTCAATCATGTGCTCGATTGCCCGATCCCTGATAAGCCGATTAAACCGGAGTTCATAATCTTTCCATGGAAGGCCGTTCTTTTTACTGTCGTCAAAAAGTTCTTTTGAGGGCGCCATTAATGGAAAACACCGGTAACCGATTTTAAGGAGTTCCCACAGGAAATATTCAAGACTGTCTTGTTTGGTAAAACCTGCAAGTTGCGTATTATTATAAAGACGTATATCGAAAAGCTGTTGAATTTCATTCGCTTTCAGTAAACCAAAAAATTCTTCAGCCGTTTTTTGCGTATAACCAATGGTATAAAGTTTCTTCATAGTATTCTTTCCTTTTTAAATAAATTGTAAATCAAACGGTAAGAAGCCGTTCCCCTTGCTCTCCTTCTTCCTCTGGAGTCTAATTCCAGATTTTGTCTTCCAGCAGACATCCCATTTTTTTGCCATTAACATGACCTATCCACACCGGAGGAAGCCCCTCTGAAAAACAAAAAAAGCCGCAAATTGTGCAGCTATTCTCCAAACCGTTTCCTGGTAGAGGCATCACCCCTAATCTGCCATTAAATGCGTCGGGATTGGTCAATGGGATGGGAACCCAGAAGTTAAAATAGAAAATGGGCATTCCCAGAAGTTGAGACTGCCCATTTTAAGTTTAATCCTTGACCGGCAGATTAAATATCCAGTCCATTTTTTTTCGGAATTGGGATACCAACCACTTTCTTGATTTCCTTCTTCCACCGGATCAATGGATTATTATTGTGGCGCGCATAAATATCTTTGATGGCATCGGCAGTTTGACCAAGCTCAACATTCTTAATTGCTTGGGTCAACAACGCATCTGCCCCTTTCCCGAACCGACTCGAATGATTCAATGTGCCGATCCATATGGAATGGGTTATATACGCCGATATCTCCCTGATAAGGGTATCAATGTTCGCAGAATCAAGCATAGGTTCCACGCTGACTGATGTTTTGAAACCGGCATTATAGGCAAATTCCAGACAAGCTTTTCTTTCTTCATAACAGGGTGCTCCTGGTTCCCAGTATGACAGGATCTGGTCATTGCATGCCCCAATAGAAAAGCGGAAAAGGATCTGGTCGATATACTTTTGAAATTCATCGCAGAGTGCTTGAATACAACTGAGATGTGGTTTGCTGACCACCAAAACTTGATTACCGCTGGCTAATAGCTTCCCTAATACTTCCATACATGCATCAAGATTGTTGGGCGTGATGTCATGGCTTGACGGAAACATGATCTGTCCATCAACTTTTTTGTAGGCTTTATCAACATCTTTTTGCCGAATACGTTCCAGTAACCACTGCTCTGGTGTTACCTGCCTAAACCGGATTGCCATGCCCTTTGCATAACAATACCGGCAGTTATGGGAGCAGCCGGTGCAGCAATTTACCGTTTTTACTGACCACTCCTGTGTTCCGCCACAACTGCTTGGTTTTTTATTTGGTGATGCGTTCTCCATAAAAAAGTTCCTTTTAAATGAATTGTTAAAATATGAAAGGGGCTTCCCCACTACGGAGAAAACCCCTTGAAATAAAAAAAGCCGCACAGCATGCAGCCCATTGCCTAAACTAAAATGTAATTTTTACCTCCTTGTTTTAAATGGTTTCTATTTTTCCGGTTATTGGATTGACTACCTTGACCGGGGCCATATTAAATTTGGGGTCATTGATCTCAGAAGGACTTTGAAATGTGATATGCTTCCCAATGCTGGTATCATTGATGTAATATCCATGATCAGGATTTTGTGGAAATTTTCTCTTGGTGATCATGCCAAGCCTATTAAGCTTATTGAGTTCCCGGTCAATGACTTGTATTGGTATGAGCTTGCCTCCTTCGCTGTTGGCTCTTTCAAATATTTCTTCTGGTTTTGCCCAGTAAATGCTGCTCTTATATAAAGTGCCTAAAACCTGAATTTTATTTTTTTGATCAACAGTAGAGCTCTTGAGTTTTCCTAAATTTACCTTTTTAACAGCCTTAAAAATAATTATTTGAATACGAGTGTAATGCTCATCCCGTATTGGCATGACATCTTTTAGCAACTGGGCCATTTGGGCATATTCCACCTTTGTTGTCGTTATGGCATTTTTTGTCGCAATGGAATTATTTCTCGAAGAATCTGACCTCATAAAATCGTTTAAAATTTCATCAAACATTAATGGCGACGGGTTGTTTGTTATCGACAGTAATGACAATATTTTTAGGACTGAGTTTAATTTAATCAATAAATCAGTCGGCCGCTGTCTCCTAAAATCTGAATTGATTTGATTTATAAACGGTATCTGCACTCTACAGGGCGTTACTCTTCCAAAAATTGTTTTAATTTTATCGATCTCCCGGAGTTGATTTTCTGCGGGTTGTTCAAATGGGTCATAACTGATTACAGCATAATTTTCTGGGTCTTGATCAGACGATAGAAGTATTTTAAGAATATTCGGGTCGTCTAAGACGTTTTTCTCATCCGTGGTCTCAACACCAATAAACCCAATAGGATATTTAATACGACATGTTTCGAATCCCTTGCCTACTATACTTTTATGAGGCACTTGCCTTGAAGTTTTTCCATGTACAATGAGATTTCGAATATCAGGAAGCGCCTTTTTACAGCCCTTTGGAGTGGTGCAAATAATCACCTTCCCCCGGAATTTATCCTTGTCCGCATAAAGCTGCTCCCAAGGCAGATCCTGAACTTCTATAAATGATCCTTCCGGAGCTATCTGTTTACAAGTGTTCAGTAAATGATAGATAGCCTGGGGATCATCTGATTTTATAATTATTGGCAGTGGGTGCCTCCATCGAACCGAGTTTAAGGCCATGAATACTATCAAAGCTGCCGGAAGATTTTCTGGACAAATATTATTCTTACGAAAATGATCAGCGGTATAAAATAAAAGCGGTTGGACAATTTCATTGTTTGGATCATAAGGCATTTGAAAAAACATACTTGTGACATCAAGGTTACCTGATGCCTTAATTTGCTGTTCTAAAGAACCGTTAAGCCCAATTACGGCAGGAACATTCTGAATTGCCGCAATAGGTTGTTCATTGTTGGGTAAGTCCATTTTTTTCTCCTTATATGGGGAATAGGCGAGACAGCCACCTATACTGCCTCGCCGTTACGGGTTTATTGGTATGCCAAGGAGTGAGAGTCTTCTTCATCCATTGAATCAAGATTAAGGGAAGCAAAAGCCTCACTTCCAGCGGATGCATGAGCGTTCAATTGTTCCGTCAGGTAAAGATTTTCTTCTTCCAACTCCTCTACCTTTTGCTTCAGCTCAACGATTTGATCATCTTTGGCCTTTAATTCCTCCTCCTGTATCTTAGTGGTATCTTTATACTCGGCAATCATCAGTTTCAACGTGTCGGAATCAAATCCATCAAGTTCACTGTTTCCCTGGCCATTGTCACCAGTATCCTCCTCACGAGTTTCTATCTCGTTGTCAGATTCAGTAGTTTCGTCTGTTTGATCATTATCAGTCTCGTCTCCAAGCTCAGTTTCAAGTTCATCTTCTCCGGCGCCAGGCTCAGTGGTTTCAGCCGAATCAAGATCATTGCCTTCATCCCCAGAATCGTTCTGATTCAGGTCTTGCGCTTCAGCGTCTGTATTGTCATCACCAGAGGCATCATCTTCGGTGTCCGTATCAACAACATCTTCCAGATCATCTTCATCTGCATCAGGGTCAGGGTCATCTTCAGATTCAGTTTCCGTGGTTTCAGGATCATCGGTTTCATCTGCATCGGTTTCGGATTCGTCAGTGCCATCGGCACCAGGATCGTCTTCAAGGTCAATATCAAGGTCTTGATCATCATCTCCAGATGCAGATTCAGGGGGGTTGGCCACATCATCCGGGTTATTATCCCCGGGGCCCGTATCAACATTATCTTCCGGGTCTTGGTCCTGATCCTCCGCAAGTTCCAGATCTTCTGGGTCAGAAGGTTCGGTCACTTCATTATTATTATCTCCAACTTCAGAAGCTTCTGGCTCAACAGGAGCAGGGACAGTCTCTCCAATATTTGAAACATCCATTATTCTGCCGTCAGAGCATACCCGTGTGGTCCCAAACTTATAACCGCTATAAGTGAGTTTTTTCCGGACAGTACCAACAAACGGTTGAGAAACCTTACAGATTCCAGCAATTTGATTATCACTCAATCCTTGAAAATCAGGGTGAGTAAGAATGATCGTTACCGCTTTTCTTTTATCTGCATTGGTTCTCCGCACACCGTGATCTGTATTGGACCCTAACGCATGAATTAAGGCCTCTACCTGACCGCCCTGATGCACAATTGCAGGGATATTATCAAATCCTGCAAGCTTGTAGGCTTCCAAGCGGTAATACCCATCAGCGAGAAGACAAACTTCCCCATCAGAATAGATATCAATTGGTGGGAGTACGTTGCCTTCTTCCAGAGTTTCTGCGTACTCATAAATTATTGATTCATGTGTTTCTGCGCGAGGGCGCAATTCTTCATCTACCAAAATGTCATACGGTGACATTTCCACAATCTCATGTGGGCTTTTCTCTATATTATCAGTCATATTTTTTTCTCCTATATTGACTGAATTAAAACTAACAAAGGCCTGAACTCCCTATGAGAACAGACCTTTGCGATTAGCAGTTAACAAGTTTTTAGTTTTCGTTTTTAGACAGCCATGTGTTTCACCACCTCCTTTGAAATAAAAAAAGCTACCGAAAGGCAGCTCCGTTGTTGCAAAATTATTGTTCGGGTTATTTTAATTTTTCAGGGTTTTCTTGCCCCCTTTGATTGAAATGCTTGCCCAATAACGAACGGGACCACTTTTCACTTGGGTAAACCCTTTTTGCCTCATAAGATTGCCGAATTCTTTTTTGCCAAGGGCGTCCTGGCAGGCCTGATCCGACCATTCCTGATACTTGGCAAAAAGATCACCAAGTGATGTCTTTTGATCGGCTTTTGTTTCACAGAGGTCTTCAATAAATCCACCGATGATATCCATCTCAGCCCGGTAATCTTTTGTGGCATTTTTAATGCTATCAGGTGGGTTTAAACCTTGTGCTTGCCAATCATAGCAACCTTGAACAGCCCAGGCTAAAATGCCAGGCAACTCCTGTTTTAATTTAGCGGGCAGGTCTTTATCAATTTCCTCCGATGGGATGGTTACATCAAAAGGGATAATGTATATCCGGCGCCAAATGCCATTATCGACCCCTTTTATTTCCGGCTTATGATTAGCAGCAATGACCAGCTTGAATTCAGGCTTGTACTCAAAGTGTTCTCTGTATAGGAACCTGGCCGTTACCTGATCTCCGCCAGTCAGCTGCTTGATCAAGGACTCGTTCAACTTTTTTTCCATACCAATCTCAACCGCTGACACGAATCTGGCCCCGTTAAGCCGGGCGATGTCATTTCTGATCATTGCCTTTGACTGGAGTAGAGATTCGGCCGACATGTTCATTGCATACTCGCCCAACAAATCCCGAAAAGCCTCAATGATAGTGGATTTGCCGTTAGCTCCTGCCCCATGAAAGATGAACAGACATTGTTCACTTGTTTCACCCGTGAGAGCATAACCAAAAATCCGTTGCAGGAAATCAATTTTTTCCTGATCGTCATTCATTGCCTTTTTAAGCAGCTTCTCCCATTCTGGACAGATAGCTTCCTTGTTATAGGGGGTTGCAATTTTTTTGGTTAGAAAATCAGAAGACTGGTGAGATTGTAATGCTTTCGTTTTCAGATTCAACGTCCCATTCATGCAATTCAACTGCCAGAGGTTTTTATTAAAAAGGTTGACACTGACTTGCACAGTTGCTTCCAAGCTGGCCAAATCAAGCATTGCATTGATACTGCTTTTTTTTGAAGAATAGTGTGCATAACCAAGCAACTCTTGTTTCTGTTCGTATGATAGATCTTTTCTCTCAGCTTCATCCCTCATATTTTGAATGGTTTGTTTGGCCATCTGATACATTCGAGATTTGCCTTGTTGGATTTCCCATTGCCCGTCGGTATTGATTAACCAGGCCTTCCATTCTGAGCAGAATTTGATACAAGCACTGTGTTGTTTTACAAATCGCTCAGCGTTGCCAACACCATGTAAGGGGTGGTTAAATTCTGCCGTCTCTTCATTTTTTGATTCTTCAGCTGAATCCAAAGTATCTTCAGCTTTTGTTTTGTCCATACTTACTCCTTCCCAGCTTTGCCGGTGCCTTTTATAATGTTGTGCCGGCAAATACTGGTGTTAAAATTAGTTTGTCGAAATGATTTGTCCCAAATGTCCCAAGGAACAAGCCGTTTTTGACATAAAAAAAGGCCCTTATCCTTATGGATGAGAGCCGTTACAAAATTTCATTTTAGATTAAATCTCCCCTCACTATACGGAGGGCCGTTTTGTCTGTCTTTTTTCTCTTTTGCTCCAGTTGGTTTTAACAACCTCGTGCACTGAGAATATGATAAATCATTACAAGTTGTTTATGGAAATATTACGCACTTATTTTAAATATGTCTAATGATATTAATTACTTCACAACTTGAAGTTGTGAGGTGTGGTCTCTGGTCATTGATATGATATGTGATTTTTTGAATTGATAATTTAATTTTCGGGATAAATATATGGTTCGCCTATTTAAAAGCAATCGAATGATTAGCAATCCCACATGATTTTTTTAGAAGGGCAGGTAGGGACAAAAGTGACAGATAAGTGACACTCTATTTTTGGAGTCTTTATTGGCGGGGTTTTCAGGAGATGGTAGCGGGTTCAACTCCCGCCGCCTCCACCATTAAGTTATTGAAATTATTTACTATTTTTGCTTACATCACGATCGGTAAACAGTCGGTAATATTTCTTAAAAGGGTAGGTCATTTATTATGGCTTACCCTTTTTTTTTCTTAGCAACTTTATCTTTATTACCCCCCCCTTTTTTTTACATTCCAATTGTTCCTTCACAAAAGGAATTAAGAACTCATACATTCCAATTCCAGATTTAAGAATTTATCCTTGATAATTCCGGAACTATATACTGTAACATACTGATTCTATTACATAATATTTACATTTCAGACCAGTTGTGTTTTAATCCTTTTTATCCGGTCCCGGTAAAAAAATAAGGGGGGCGCCACTTTTACAAAGAAAGTTGAAGGTGGTGTCCGTTCAGGAGAGTTTACCTTTTGCCTATAAAGGATCTTTTAGTATTTTAACAAATTCATTGCATCTGGGGCATGTCATGGAAAGGCTGGATACATTTCCTTTGAAAAGCAGCTTGTCACAGGCAGGGCAGCGGTATGTCTTCAATTCTTCATTGTTCTTGCTCGACGCTTTGTTTATTTTATTCCAGCAATGATGGCAGATACCATCATAAAGGTTAATAAATTTTTGATCGCATTTTTTACAAATACTTGTATGCATGGTTTCTAAAGTGAATTGATATTAATGCAATTAATTATAAAATATTAAAAAGAAAAGGAATGATGATCAAAATAATCCAATAAAAATAAATACAGATAATAGTTGGGTTTTTTTTAATATTGGTTTTAATTGTTAAAGAGACAGGGGTGGCATTTGTAACGATATCTTCATATATAAACCAGACAGCATATAACAAAAAAATAATGCCGATCAGCAGGCTGCCGGCAAGGGAGTCGAATCTAAGCAGGGCAGGTTTGCCTGTAAACAGGTGTGTTGCAAAGCTTGCCACCATTAGAACAAATGAAAAGAAAGTTAAAATATAATGGATAGTATCGATATTGTTTTTTTTAGTATCGTTCACAAAAAATCCTTTTTTATTTAATTGCTATTGTTTGTATTTACTATTAATTGATATGAAAACAAAAGTAAAAAGAAAAATAAGATTTTTATCAGGTTTAAAATGGGACCCAGTATTGAAAAAATAGCAGCGCTTGCAAAACGGATAAAAACTCTTGGTATTCAAAAAGAAGATATCCAGGAAAAATTCATTAAGGCGGGGGGCAGGGGAGGTCAAAAGGTTAATAAGTCCAGTAGTGCTGTATTTTTACGGTATAAAGAAACAGATATTTGTGTTAAATGTCAAACATCAAGATCCCAGCATTTAAATCGATTTCTGGCATTAAGGCGACTGGTTGATAAAATTGAGGCTATAATAAAAGGAAAAGCGTCTAAGGAAAATGTCAGGATAGAAAGAATAAAAAAACAAAAGCTGAGAAGAAAACGCAAAAACAAAAACAAGCAGACAGACAAAATTGATCAATAAATGATAAACAGCCGGGTGATGGTTAAAATACCCCTAACTGACAAGGCTTGATTCGCAGCCCTTTTTTATCACAGGCAGACCCGATATCCAATCGGCTGATGGACTGTTCCTTTGCCAGTTGCCAGCATTTAAAACACGAAATAGTCTTGTCTGTTTGTTCTGCCAATATTCTTTTCTCTAATGCAAAAGAAATGATAATATCTGGATTAAAGTTTTTTTTATGTTTGCCATATCCAAAAAGGCCCAATTGGCATTGAACAATTTTGCAGCCCTGCAAATCAAGTTGTCGGCCTATTTCAATGGGGGCGGTATCCAATTGTCTGGCAACTTTATGTGCTAATAAACATTCGATTTTATTGTTTTTAATAAACGGGGTTAAACCGGTTAAAATATCTGGATCAATCAGGGTGTTTTCAGGCTTTTTTTTGTTTCTATCTTTTTTATTCTGATCCATTTATATTTCCTTTGGTTTTAAAATCGTATTTTTTAAATAAAAATCAAGGGTCATTTATAAAATATTTATTTTTTATACAGACTGGGGATTTTCGGTATTGTATTAAAAGGATGCTTCATGTTCATCAGGCTTTCAGCATTTCCTATGGCAAAAAAACCACCTGGAAAGATTGAGCCATAGAGTTTATTGACCACAGATTCACTTGTCTTTTTTTAATTTTTATATGGCCCGTATATTTGCCTGAGCCGTTTTGAAAATACTGACGGATGATAGTTAATGGAACATTCTTGATTTTATCTTTTTTATAAATGCCTCTTTGGGCAATATCCAGAACCGAATGAGAGATGTCGGTTGCCAGGATGGAAAATGAAAGACCTTTGTTTTTAAGCTGAACCGCAACAGAATATGGTTCATCTCCAGTTGAACAGGCTGCACACCAGAGTTTAAACTCTCTTTTATTTTTTTGTGGATCTTGATTAAATTGATCAATGATATGTTCAATGCTTTTGTTTTCTCTGAAAAAAAACGAGTGATTTGTGGTAACCGTGTCTATAGATTCAATAATTTCGTGTTCATTTGATTTAAGATAACTTAAATAGTCTTTGAATGATTTTTTTGTAATCCGCATCCGTTTGGCAATTTTAGATTTTAATAATTCTAATTTACCTTCATGCAGGTTTATCCCGGAGGTGGAATAGATCAAATTTTTTAAACTAATAAACTCTTTTTTTGAAAGAAGTATGGCATCCATTGCGAAATGATAATATAAAACAGAACAAAAACCAATTTAAAAAAGGATAAGAGTTGGAACGACGTAAAAATAGAGATTTTTGGGCAAGACTTTTAGTTAAGCTCAATATTGTATCATGGCTGATATTTATTTTTATTCTGCTTGTTTTTCACCGGGCCCAGCCTGAATTTGAAACTCTGTTTGACCGGTTTTATAATTTGAGGCTAAGGACTGACTGGGATATTCAATACCTGTACTATTTAATCGTTCTTGTTGTTTTTGGTATTTTTACCAGCCTTTTTGGATTGATTCTTGTAATGTATCGTGGCAGAAGAACAAACGATCATAAAAAAATGTTAATATTTACCGGAGCGATTTCTCTTATCTTGCTTGGGGTTTCTGTGGCTCTGATTGGATTTTAAATCTAATTAGACCGATATGACCGATATATCTGTATAACTGGTCAAGATTTATTCTTCTATTGTCGATAACTTTTTTTAAGACGTTAGAAGTATCAGCGGTTTACAAGACCTGTAAAAACGAACCAGAGGCATTGATGAAAAAAAAGATTATCATTGTTTATATTTTTCTTGGTATTTTAATCATCGGACTTTCAAGTTGGGCGCATGCTCAAGATTTTATGGGTGATTTTGTACAAGAAAATTATAAAGAAACCCAGGCCCGGTTTTCATATGATCCATTGATCTATCATTCATTGCAAATCAATACCAGTGCCGGGCCAAAAATGTTAATTCTTGAAGGAAAAGACTATAGCTACCGGAAATGGTTACGTCACTATATTGCCCAGAACAAAAAATTTATTATACGGATTGAAGATAAAAGAAATGATGAGTTTATTTCATCCAAAGTGTTTTCACTGGATGTTACATCCATTCATCCTGTGGATGGCAATAAATGGTCAACCTTTGAAATGATGGGATCGCAAAGGGAAATAATTATGGGTGATAATCATATTCTTATTGTTGATTCACACAAAGAAAGAAGCCTATTGATAAAAACAATTGTTGAAAAGATGGGATATCAGGCCACCCTGTTTAAGACTGGTGAACTTGCCTTTGTGCCATTTAAATTACAACCGGCCAAGTTTAAAATGATTATTGTTCACCATGAATCAATCAGTATGTTACCTGGCAATATGTCATCCGGTAACATATCATCAGAAAATTTTATTGACCAGGTATTAAAAATCGATCACACTATTCCGGTGGTAATAGACACCGGGTACAAGAATATTGAATTAAAAAAAGAATTTATGACCCGTTTTTCTGCCTTCCCATCGGTTTTTATCAAACCGGTAATTTTGCAGGAATTATCTAAAACCATTGAAAGATTGATTCAAAAAAATGCATAAGCTTATTAATAAAAAATATATTGGTAATTTAGTTGCCTTTTTATTGTTTTTCTTTTTATTCCAAGGCTCTCCAACCATGGCTGATGACTCTGATTTCAGCATGCTGGAAAACAGTTTTAAAAACTTTGTAAAATGTGAATTAACACGGACCGGAGCCACTGATCATTTTAAGGGGAAATCATTTAAAATCACCATGATTGATCTGTTTGACCTGCAGGAAGAATCAGACTTGAAGATCGTTACTGGTGCTGTAGACTGTTTTGTTGAAACAGAGCATCAAACACTTTATGTTGCAGTGGGGTTAAAAAATATTCTTGGCAGGCTTGTGCCTGAATATTACACCATTCGAAAAAATGATTTTTCCATTCTCGCCACTGAATTGATAAAATATCCCTACAAAGAAAGATGTAAATGGTCTCAATACTGGATCGATATTGATTAAGACTTTTGGGCTGTAAATCTGCCGGTTCAAGCCCAATAAACACAATCATTGCTATTTTAAAAAATCAAAGAACAAAAATCATTGACACGTATTGGTTTTTGATATGATTTCTTGTCTTAAATACGCCTGCTAAAAATAATTTACATGATAAATTTATTAATTTTTGGTAAAAGATCCATACTATGTTGAATGTTGACACAATATCCAAAAGTTTTGGAGATCAAATTCTTCTTGATTCTACCGGCTTTAGAATCAATACCGGAGAACGGGTAGGGCTTGTTGGCCGCAACGGTCATGGCAAAACAACATTGCTTAACCTTATTATTGGCAAAGATCATCTTGATGAAGGAAAGATTTTAATTCCATCTGGATATCGGATTGGTTTTTTGTCGCAAAAAATCCAATTTTCTAAAAGCACTGTTTTAGATGAAGCCATGCTTGGGCTATCTGAACATGAGAAAGATCATTCATGGAAAGCTGAGAAAATACTTGCAGGATTAGGCTTTTCTCCGGCAGATATGGTTAAAGATCCCATTCTTTTTTCCGGGGGATTTCAAGTCAGGCTCAATCTTGCCAAAGTATTGGTGTCTGAACCTGACTTATTGATTCTTGATGAGCCGACCAATTATCTGGACATTACTTCGATTCGTTGGATTTCTCGGTTTTTAAGGGCCTGGCCAAGGGAAGTCCTTCTGGTAACCCATGATCGTGGATTTATGGATGCTGTGGTCACCCATATTGCAGGAATACATCGGCAAAAAATTAAAAAAATTAAAGGGGATACCTCAAAATATTATCTACAGGTAGCCACAGACGAAGACGTCTATGAAAAAACTCGTGTGAACGACGAAAAAAAGAAAAAAGAGGTTGAGCTATTTATTACTAAATTTCGAGCCAAGGCAAGACTTGCCAATATGGTACAGTCACGAATCAAGACCCTTGAAAAAAACAAAGTGAATGATAAGCTTCAAAAGCTTAAAAACCTTGATTTCTCGTTTAATTATCTACCTTTTTCCGGCAAACAATTGATGATGGTTGAAGACCTTTGTTTTGGTTGGCAAAAAGAAACTCCGTTAATTCAAAGCTTAACTTTCAATGTTTATCCTGAAGATCGGATTGCTATTATCGGTCAAAACGGCAAGGGCAAAACCACCTTGCTTAAATTATTGAATGCTGATCTAAATCCTGATTTTGGAACCATTAAAATAAACCCTGGTGTAAGTCATGATTACTTTGAACAGACCAATGTTCAATCCTTGAATGAAAGCTTTACCATAGAAGAAGAATTGATGATGTCATACAAGGATATAGACCGTCAAGCCGCCAGAAATATCTGTGGTGCCATGATGTTCGAGCAAGATGCAGCCTTAAAGAAAATATCTGTTTTATCTGGCGGAGAAAAGGCCCGGGTCATGTTGGGTAAGCTGTTGATTGCCCCTTTAAATCTTTTGTTATTGGATGAACCCAGCAACCATCTGGATATTGAATCTTGCGATGCATTTATTTGTGCCCTTGATAATTTTAAAGGTGCAATTGTTATTGTCACTCATAATGAGATGTTTCTTCATTCCATTGCTAATCGTCTCGTGGTTTTTAAAAATAACGAGGTCTTTCTTTTTGAAGGCAGCTACAAGGAGTTTTTAGAAAAAGAAGGCTGGGATGAAGAAGAAATCTTGGTTGATAACAAAATAAGCAAACCTATTGGGTTGAACAAAAAAGAATTAAGACAGAAAAAATCAGAGATTATACAAGAAAAATCTAAAGAAATAGGCCCGGTGAAAAAAAAGATCAATGAATTGGAACAAAGCATTGAAAAAAATGATAGTATGATTGATAAAAAAAACCAGGAATTGCTCCTTGCTTCACAGGAACAGGATGGGCCAAAAATTGGAAAATTATCAAAGGAACTGGCCAGCTTTCAGAGTAAAAACGAACAATTATATGAAGATTTGGAAATCCAAATGGACTTATTTGATAAAATCGAAACAATATTTAATAATCAATTGGCAAAATTAGAAAAGGAATAATTTAAGATGGACAAAAAAAAATTCACATTCTTTTATGGATTTGTATTGATTGCTGTGGGATTGGGTGTATTTTACCGTATTCCCCAGGTGATGCCGCAAATAGAGACCATTGAATTTTTCAGTCAAAAAATGATGGTGGTAAAATCGTGTTTTTATCTTTTGGGTGTGTTTTTGGTTGCAGCAGGCGTGATAAGGATTTATAAAAACTATTGAGTCATCAAATATTTTAGCGATAATTGGGAAAACCAATTATAGGATCAATATATGAAAAAAACGTCCAGTCTTAAATCGACTATCAAAGATCAAACAGGTGCAGGAAAAATAAAAATTGGAGAAATCCTGTCCAAAGAGGGTCAGATCACCAGTTTGCAGCTGGATGAAGCATTAGGTATCCAGAAAAAAACCAATGAATGTCTTTCCAGCATTCTGTTAAATAAAGGATATATTGATCCTGATACGATTATCAATGTGTTGGGTCGTTTGTACAACTATAATGTTATCCGGTTCTCAGAAATTAAACCCAATCCAAAATTGTATCAAATTTTTCCCTATGAAATGGCCAAACCAGCCATGGCCTTCCCTGTTGAACTTAAAGGGGAAAACTTAACCATAACAATGGTTGAACCAACTGATACAAGCATCGTAGAAGATCTCCAAAAAAAGACAGGAAAAACCATTCAGGTTTTTGTATCCACGGAAAATGATATCATTCAAGCTTACAGAGACTTTTATAAAATCAGTGATAACGAATATAAAAGTTTTCTTCGTTTTGAAGAAGAAGTTGATGATGAACCGGTTACCTCTGTAGATGATTTTGGTTCACTTGTTTCTGAGGCGGCAGGCGAAATGGATGTCGGCGCAGTTGAAGTGGAGGAAGGGTCAGATCAATTCATGGCCTCTGATGCTCCTATTATTAAATTGGTCAATGGCATTCTTACCAAAGCAATTAATGATGGCGTATCTGATATTCATATTGAACCATTCGAAAAAAGTCTTCAGGTCCGCTATCGTCTGGATGGTGCCATGTACAAGGCCATGAATCTGCCCACAAGCATAAAAAATGCCGTTATTTCAAGGATAAAGATTCTGGCTAATCTTGATATTGCCGAACGAAGAGTTCCCCAGGATGGTAGAATAAAGCTTCGTTTCGGACCTAAAAAATCAATCGATTTCAGGGTTTCCACCTTGCCGACACTTTTTGGTGAAAGCATTGTTATGCGTATTCTTGACCAGAGTGCGTTGAATATTGATTTAACAAAACTTGGATTTGAAGCGTCAATGTTTGATTGTCTTAAGCGATGCATCAGCAGACCATATGGCCTTTTGCTTGTCACAGGTCCCACGGGTAGCGGTAAAACTACCACTCTATATTCAATTTTGAATCGATTAAACAAGGATGATATTAAAATTTTAACAGCAGAGGACCCGGTTGAGTTTAACTTCAAAGGAATCAATCAGGTGCCGGTAAGAAATGAGATTGGTATGACCTACGCAGCTGCGTTAAAAGCCTTCTTACGCCAGGATCCGGATATTATCATGGTTGGTGAAATCAGGGATATGGAAACCGCTGAAATAGCTATCAAAGCAGCCATGACAGGTCATCTTGTTTTTGCTACTCTGCATACCAATGATTGTCCGTCAACCATTGGAAGGCTGATTGATATAGGCATTCCTCCCTTTATGCTGGCATCTTCTATTACCATGGTCCTTTCCCAGCGTTTGGCCAGACGACTTTGTCCTGAATGCAAACAGGTAGTTACCGGACACGATCCCAAAGAATTGGAGCTTCATGGGTTCCCCAAAGATGTAATTAAGGACTTAACAATATACGGGCCAAAAGGATGTCCTCACTGTAATGGAACCGGTTACAAAGGCAGGGTTGGGTTATATGAGTTAATGGAAATCACAGATGATGTTGGAAAAGCCATAAGTGCTGTAGTGCCAGAAGATCAATTGAGAAAAGTAGCAGTTGCAGAAGGAATGACGACCTTGAGAGATGCTGGTCTTCAAAAAATTATGATGTCTGAAACCTCTCTTGAAGAAGTATTGAAAAAGACCACTATTACCAAGGAATCTTTACCGACTTATCTGATCAATCCAGATGTGGAACGATACGAAGATAAAGATGTGATTATCCGGGAAGGCAATACAGACATTGATTTTTTCAAACTGGTTCAAGGCGGCTTGTATGTTGTAAAAGGTGGTAAAATTATCGCAGAAATCGTTCAGCCCGGTGATTATTTCGGTGAGATGTCCGCTATTACCGGAGAACCCAGGTCGGCTTCAATCATTTCCAAAGGCCGTTCCATGGTCAAACGATTTCCAGGCGATAAATTGTCCGAGGTGATTGAAAAATATCCAGATGTTGCCAGGCATTTGTTTGGCGTGTTGGCTGCGCGGCTGGACAGTACGGATAAACGTTTTGTAAATATGCTCAAACAAATGAAACGGGCCCAGGCTAAATAGCCGAATAAATAGTGCCTGACTGAAAACCTGAAAATTTTGTGAGCATACGCTCCTCTGCGAGCTCGAGTACAAGGCGGGCGATAATTTTAACCGGAAGAATACATTAAGTGTTTTGAGGATTAAAATTTGAGCCCAACGCAGTAATCGGGAAAATTGGCGGTTTTCGTTATGGTTTAAAATATCGGTCCTTTTCACTGTAAACACAGCCACAATATTGCTGGCGATACATATTTAAATGTTTTGATTCTTCAATCCCTAATTTCCAACCCTCTCGAAAATCATGGTAGAAAAATGGGATTTCCTCTTTTTTAGCAATGGCTTCCCCGATCTGCCGGATCAGGTCATGGTTCTGGAATTTACTGTACAACAATGTGGTGGAAAAGGCTCCAAAATTACCTTTCTTTGCCATCTTTGCCGTGGCCTTAAGCCGATCATGATAGCAATAGCGGCACCGATCATGTTCTCTGAAGGCTATGGATTGAATGAATTCTTCAAGCTTATAATCTTTTTGACAGATTACATTTAAATCTATTGATTCAGCATATTCTTTTAGAGTTTCTTCTCTTTTTTGGCATTCTTGAAACGGATGAATATTGTGTCGATAGAAAAATCCCATGATATCCATGTTCATCTGTCGAAGAATAGAGACAGGATAAATGGAACAGGGGCCGCAACAGGTGTGAAGCAATAATTTCAATCTCTTTCTCCAAAAATAGAGGTTCCAATCCTGACCATGGTGGCACCTTCTTCAATCGCCACTTTAAAATCATTGCTCATTCCCATGGACAGGTGGTCAAGAAAGACATTTTCAAGGCCCCGGGCCATAATATCCTGTTTCAGAGCCTTTAATTGTTTGAAATAGTGCCTGGCTTTCTCCGGCTCGGAAAAATAGGGCGGCATACACATCAGCCCCTGTAAGGAAATATGTTCAAGCGAACTGATTGCTGAAACCAGTTCAAATGTATCTTCCCGGGTGGTTCCTGATTTGTTTTTTTCATCACTGATATTGACCTGAACCAGAATTTTTTGGATCTTTCCTATTTTTTGAGCTTGTTTGTTGATCTCTTTGGCCAGTTTATGAGAATCAACCGTATGAATGATATCAAAATACTGAACCGCAACCCTGGCTTTATTTGATTGCAGGTGACCGATAAAATGCCAGCAAGCCGCATCTTTACCAATGATATCTATTTTTTCAATGGCTTCTTGAATATAGTTTTCGCCTAAGTTCAGGACACCGGCCTTAATCGCCTGTTTGACGATATCAACACTTTTTCTTTTACTGACCGCAATCAGTTGAACCTGATCGGGCAGCCGGCCACAAGAGGTAGCTGCAATCAAAATTTGCTTGCTAATCTTGTTTAGATTGGTTTGAATGGAAGACATGTTTTTTAGAACCCTTTTTTACATTTGAATGAATTTTAATTGTAACAGCATCTGTATCACTTCACAAACCGGCAAACCTACAACATTGGTATAGGAACCATATATTTTTTTTACTAAAAAGGCACCCACACCTTGAATACCATAGCCGCCAGCCTTATCATAGGGTTCCTTTGTATTTACATACCAATTGATTTCTTTGTTGGTTAATGATTTGAAAACTACTTTTGTCGAGACAGATTGAACGATTTTTTTTTTGTTTTGATGTTTATACAGGCAGACGCCTGTATAAACTTGGTGTGTTCGATTATTCAGCTGGTTTAACATGGATACGGCATCATCTCGGTTAGCTGGTTTCCCAAGTATTTGATCGTCAATGGTAACAATGGTATCCGCTCCCAGTATCCATGAATCAGGATAAGCTTCTGAAACGGCTTGGGCTTTTAAAAAAGCAAGATCCTGTACAAATTGAGTGGGTGATGTAAAACTAATCGTTGATTCATCAATGTTGGACACTTGAATAATCAAATCAATGCAGGCTAGTTCCAAAAGGGTTTTTCGTCTGGGGGATTGGGAGGCCAAAACCAGTTTTTTCTCATTTAAATAATTCATAGATATCCTTTTACCAAAAATCTTTCAAAGAGACAATCTTGTGAAATTTGATTTAATTGAATGTATCCTCTTTCACCTGATATGATGGCAATAGAAACCCTAATTTAGACTTGCAAAATTTGCACGAATAGGATAGAAAACCCTGAGATTATGCTTGGTGATTATGCCTGGGTGGCGGAACTGGTAGACGCAAGGGACTTAAAATCCCTCGGCCAAATTGGCTGTACGAGTTCAATTCTCGTCCCAGGTACCATATGTAAATTGGGTTCAGTCGATTTTGGTTGAATCCTTTTTTATTTTTAACCCATGCAATAAATAAATATCCCTTGAGTTTTTAACCTAAAAAGCTTAAATATTCACCCACAAAACTTCAATTAAAATTTTAAAAAATTGGCAAATAATGAATGGATAAAATTCAAATCAATGGCGGGCGCAGGCTTACGGGCGAAGTAAAAATCAGTGGCGCAAAAAACGCAGCACTTCCCTTGATCGCTTCAAGTATTCTTGTTAAAGATACGGTACGATTTTCCAATGTTCCCGATCTCAAGGATATTGTCAGTATAAAAGCACTTCTTCAAAATCTTGGTGCCGTAATTCAGGGCTCAGATGATCACCTTGAAATTGATGGATCATCCATTCATAAGATTGAAGCTGAATATGAACTGGTTAGAAAAATGCGGGCGTCGATTCTTGTGTTAGGCCCTCTGGTCGCGCGGTTCGGTCATGCCAAGGTCTCCCTTCCTGGAGGATGTGCCATTGGTGCAAGACCCGTTAATATGCATCTTTCAGGGCTTGAAGCCATGGGGGCAAGTATCAGTATTGAACATGGGTATATTGAAGCTAAAGCCGATCGGCTGATCGGTGCTGATTTTTACTTTGATATGCCAACCGTTACCGGGACTGAAAATTTGATGATGGCAGCAGCACTGGCCAAAGGAACAAGTGTTTTACGAAATGCTGCAAGGGAACCTGAAATTGTAGCCTTAGCTGATGCCTTAAATCAAATGGGAGCCAAAATTTGCGGAGCAGGGACAGCGATTTTAACCATAGAAGGTGTTGAACAATTGTCTGGAACTGATATTGAAATTATTCCAGACCGAATCGAAACCGGTACTTTTATGGTGGCAGCTGCAGCAACCCATGGAGATATTCTGATCAAAGGGTGTGAACCTGATCATATCAGAGCAACCATCAACAAACTTAGAGACACGGGGACCCAGGTTGAAACAACTAAAGATGATATCCGGGTCAAAGGAATGGGATCACTTAAAAGTGTGGATATCAAAACCCTTCCATATCCAGGTTTCCCCACTGATATGCAGGCCCAATTCATGACGTTGATGACCATTGCCAATGGCAGTTCCATGATCCATGAATCGATTTTTGAAAATCGTTTTATCCATGCCAATGAATTGCTTCGCATGGGAGCTAATATTTCCATCACCAATGGAAACATTGCCATGGTTAAAGGCGTTGACAAGCTCCAGGGAACTCAGGTGATGGCATCTGACTTAAGGGCTTCGGCATCATTGGTTATTGCCGGATTAGTGGCTGAAGGGCAAACAAGTATTTCTCGTGTCTATCATATGGATAGAGGATATGAATCCATAGAAAAAAAATTCTCCTTACTGGGTGCAGACATAGAACGAATTAAATAAAAAATACTTTTTTCAGGTGAGGGAATGTGACCGTTTTTTTCAGACCTCTTAGACCTGTTGCCTGTTACTTGTTTCTCGCTTTAGTCATAGGCGTTCTATTCGCAAATTTTCTTCCTGATCTTCGAATTTTTGTAGGTATCATTCTTGTTGTTTTTTTTATATTCTTCTATTTTTTTAAACAATATCGATTTTTGATTCTGCTTTGTATATTTATCTGCATTGGATGTTACAATTTTCAGAATAAATTATATTTCAATCCGCCGGAAAATCATATTTCACACTATCTTGATAGCGACAAATTTATCATTACTGCCAAAGTAGTCTCCTTGACAAAAAATTATGAGCAAAAACATCGCACTACTATAGAATGTCAGAAATTATCGTTTATTAATGGAAAATCAATTAAGGTAAGTGGTAAAATCAATTTAAGCCTGATTTTAAGAAGGAACGGTGCAATTGATGATCTGCCAAAATTCAATGATACCATTGTTTTTCAATCAAAGATTAAATCGATTCGCAATTTTAATAACCCAGGTCATTTTGATTACCAAAAGCATTTATATTTGCAAGGTATTTTTGGTACAGCCTATACAACAACTGATAAAATAACCATTCTTTTGCCAGCCCAAGGCAAAACTTTTTTAACCCGATGGGTACAAAAGATCGAATGGTTTAGAAATGATTTTTCAGCTTTTGTCTTAAAACAAACTAATCATTCTGACCAAGGCAACATCCTTGTATCATTGGTTACCGGTAAAAAAGAACTCATTTCTTCAGAACTCAGAGACCTTTTTTCAAAAGCGGGCATCAGTCACCTTTTAGCAATCTCTGGCCTTCATCTTTCTATTGTCGGGTTAATATTTTATTGGATGTTGTATCAAAGCTTTTGTCAGATTTCTTATCTGGGTCCGTCAGGCTTTAAAAAGATGTTAGTCTCTGGTCGATGTAAAAAGATCGCAGGTATTCTAACATTAATTCCTTTATTGTTTTACACAGGATTTTCTGGATTTTCCCCTTCAGCTCAGCGTGCATTTATCATGACAGCTGTTTTTCTAATTTCAATTGTATTTGAAAATGAAACAGATACCCTTTCGAGTCTGAGCATAGCTGGCATTATTATTCTTATTATAGATTGCACAGCACTTTTTTCCATCTCTTTTCAACTCTCTTTTGTTGCTGTGTATTTTATTATTTCTGGACTGTCTTTATTCAGAGTTAAAAAGACTGCTGTCTCTAAACCATTTGTTTCAAAACTATTTGTAATGTGTCTTGTAACCTTGTTTGCCGGATTGGGAACGTCTCCTTTGACTGCTCATTATTTTAACATAGTTTCATTTGTACAGCTATTTACTAATCTGATTGCCATTCCGATTATGGGGTTTATTGTTCTACCATTGGGGTTTATGGCCTTGGCTTTGTTTTTATTTTTTCCGTTTGCAGCCGCTATTATTGTGCAATTATCAAATGTCTGTCTGATGGCGATCATATCATTCTCGCAGTACTTAACGGTATTGCCGTTTGCATGGTCCCGAATCGCACATTTCCAATTGATGGATATTATTTCCATGTATTTTTTATTCATCTGTATAATTAGTTGGCTAAAGAATCATAAAAAAAAATATTTCTATCTAATGTCTATTCCTTTGTTATGGTTTGGAAGTGTTCAAGTCCATACCTGGGTCGATAATGGTCCCACAGGTCGACTGCTAGTTTCAACCCTGGACGTGGGGCAGGGCTTTTGCAGCCTCATACAGGGTCCGGATAAAACAAATATTCTGGTGGATGGTGGCGGGTTTACAAGTTTTACATCATTTGATCCGGGTCGGTATATTGTTGCCCCATTTTTGTGGAAAAAAAAGATCACTAGTCTGAATACTGTTATTTTAAGCCATCCTGAATCTGATCATCTCAACGGACTTATTTATATCCTTAATAATTTTACTATTAAAACGCTGATTAAAAATACAGATATCAAAGAATCTAAAGCGTATGAAAAATTAATTACTATTTGTAAAACAAAGGGGATACACATTGTTCATCCAAAGTTTTATCCTAAAAAATATGATATAGGGAAAATGGCTTTTACCTTTTTTGATGAGACTTTAAAAGAGGAGAACTTTAATAATAATTCCCTGGTTTTTAAATTATCGTTCAACAAATTTTCCATGCTGTTTCCCGGAGATATCTTAAAAGAACGAGAAAATAAATTAAGTAATGAGTATTTAAAACATCTTCAATCAAATGTCCTTATTGCACCGCACCATGGCAGTTCAACTTCCAGTAGAAAAATTTTCCTTGATAAAGTTGAACCGGAAAGTGTAATAATATCTTGTGGATGGCAGAATCGTTATGGCTTTCCTCATCAAAGTGTATTAAACAGATACAAAACGCTGGGGATGAATATTTATCGGACCGATAAAAACGGAGCCATCTTTACTTTTAGTGACGGCGAGACATATCAGATAACAACCTATAGGGATCAATAATTATGTATTATATTTACATTCCATTTGTTGCTTTTTTGGCTTCCTTGATGCTCTATGAGTGCCAAACAAAAAATCATCCCAAATGGTGGGCACTTTTGGTCCTTTTTTCTCCTATCACAACCCCGTATTTTATTTTTAAATCCAGAAAAGAATCTGGTATGATTTTGATTATGATTTTTTTAGCTGCATTTTCTGCTGTGGCTGGTCTTGAGTTTTTCTTATATTCACGTTACATGGAAAAAAACAAATTTAACCACTTACCGCCGGTCACCAGACAGATTATTGCCTTGAGCGATACTCTGAGGCAAAGTACGATTAATCTGGACACGGCTCTTGTCAAGCTAGAAAATCTGAGCAAGGTAGAGTCCAGGATTCATGAAATTAGTGCTACCATTGAGTTTATTGGCAAACTTCGAATTATTATGGAAACCAATAATATAGCTATTAATGAACTGGTACAATATACAAAAAATCATAATGATTTTTTTGCAAAGCGGGAGTTGGCCTGGGTATTTAATATCCAAAACTTTTATAATAATAGAAATGTTATTCAACACTACAAAAGCCTTGAAAAATATCTGAACAGTTTTGAAGAATTACTACGCTATACCTATGCAAATTTTTATAATATCACGGAACTAAAAGATAAAGAGCATCTTAATAATTATGATGAATACTATATCAGATACCGACGAGCAGTTGACAGTCATAATCTGTTTAATGTCAAACGGATTGATTATCAAAATCAATATCTTACAAAATATCCCGACATCAAAGCTTACCTGCCGGGAGAACGTCAGACCCACACTTTCAAACTCTGGGAATAATTGGTTTTGGCCTTCCTGGAATTTTTTAGATAAGGAATGATCACCTTGTTTTTATTTCCTCCTGAAATATCATAGATAATATTAACAACAGGTATGCCTGTATTTGCCTCAATTTTTTGAGCCATGGCTTCTGTAACCTGGCCTGCACAGCAAAATGCAGGATTGGTTTGAACCAAAAGGCTTAGATCCGGGTATTCATTGATAATATGATGAATTTTTAAAATATTATCCATGGATTCGCCAGTGTGTTCCGGAAGAATGCCATATTCTTCAAGAATGGTTTCATAGGAATTTGAGACAATGAGTTCGGCTTTGTTTAAAAAAGGTTCAAAATAAGGATAATATCTTTTCTCCATTGTCTGCATGACAACAAGAAGCGCTTTGTTAGAGACCAGGCTCAGGTATTTGCCCTCTTTAAACCATTTTTTGAAATATGAATTGGCAATAATTTTAGCATATTTATAATAAGGAGTTGTTATGGCTTCTCCACCATTTTCTTCGATAAATTTAACCAGATCCTGATTCATGACATGGTTGTCTCTCACATAAAGATCACCAAATATCCCAACTTTAGGTCGCGCCTCATATTTTGTCTCAATGCTTAAAAATAATTGTTTGCAATGTTTTAATGCATTCTCTTTTGAAAGAGAGTGTTCAAAGTTATGGCATAAAAGTGCCAGAGCCTTTTGAAGGACCTTGTCTGTTTCACCTTTGTTTTTTTCATAGGGTCTGATTCTGCAGCCAACACTTCGAAGCAATCCGCCAAACATATAGGCATAATAGGCATTGGTAGATGCTTTAAAAGAAATATCAAACAATGATAACTCTCCTTTATAAATATGTGCGCCTTCAAAGCCTGATCCATGTCGATCAAGAATTCTTTGAATATGATATGGATACAGCTTTATATTGCAGGCAATATCTGAAGGATTGAGCCACAAAATGCACGAAGAGGGATCAAGCTTATGTTTTTTAACTGTGTGAATAAAACCGGATGCCACGGCATTCAAGGGAATACATTGTCCGGTATTGGTCAACATGCTCTGTTTTAATGTTTCATTTGTTTCTTCCATTAAAATAGCTGAATAACCCTCATTTTTAAATACAGAAACGATCAGATTCCCGGCATAATCATCCCAATTGGGGAAAATAATGGTTTTATCATCCAGTTTTTTTAAAAACCTTGGATGAAGATCAGAATAATCACTATTTTTAACCGGCTTTACAGCTAGCTTATGATTAGAAAATGCCTGAACCGAGGCTTCAATTCGCGTCTCATAACCCACACTTGAATCATGGTCATCCAATTCAAGGACAAGGTAGGGTTTATTTTGTTTTTCCATGATTTTTTTAAAATAATCCACAGCAAATGAATCAGGCCCGCATTTAAAGGAACTGATATAGACAGGATAGAGGTTGTCAGTGTGGGCACAAACATAGGCAGCTTTAAGAATTTGAGCAGCATATTTCCAATGGATTTCTTTCAATAAAGGATCAATGGATGAAAAATTATAATTTTCAAAATCAAGCATGTCCTGAAAGTATGTTTTAACGCCCAGATTTTCAAACATCAAAGGGATATTATTGTTCATGGTATCTGTCAAGATGGTATAGGGTCGTCCAAGAAGAGCAACACTCATGACATCATCTTTTGTTTTGTTTCTTTGATATATAGTTTGTAAATTAAGAGCCACTTTTTTTTTGAGTTCGACAGCTTGATCATATGCAGAGGAAATATCGAAAAAAGATAAGAAAAAATCCGAAGATATATTCTTCAGAGCCTTGTACAATTCTAATTTAGTATAAAAATTGGTATACAGATATTTAATGATGGGAGAGACCAGTCGTTTAGAATCAATGTCGGACTGACAGGATATAATCGATGGTGTAAATTGTGTATAATAACAATGCTGGCGTCGCCGGTCTTTTGTATCCATTTTATCTTCGTAATAGAATGGTAAAAAGATATAATCCGCACGCTCCAACAGGTATTGAATATGCCCGTGCAAAGATACAACAGGCGCACAAAATTCAGCACGGGCAGATTTTTTGCCCAGTTTAATCGGTGTTTTTAAATGCCGGCTTGAAATGGTTTTGATCCCCAGGCTTGAAAAAAAGTGACACCAGAAATCATGATCTTCAAACACATGGAGCGCAAGGGGAATTCCAATGGAAAAATTGTGTTTTACCTTTGGTTTGTCAATTTTAATTCTTGCCTGTCGTCTAATCTGTAACAGGCTGTGATCAAATTGTTTTGATACTTTTTTCTGGGTATCGTAATCTCTGCCGCACAAAAACCCATAGGCAAGTATTTTTCCCTCAATTGTGGCAATGGTTAGCTTACAATGGTTGAAGCATAAACCACAGGTTTCCTGTCGAACCGGTATACTTTGTTTGTAAAGATCAAAGCCTCTGAACTTTGATTGCGTTTGGCCTTTGTTTTTTAATAATAATGCTATCCCTAAAGCGCCGGTCAGATGGCAATATCGCGAGACATGGATGGGTTTATTTAATTTTTGTTCAAATGCTGCAACCAGGGCTTTGTTTCTGGCAGTGGCGCCCTGGAAAAGAACACAATTCCCAATTTTGGAAATTGATGCCACTTTAGTCAGATAATTATCTCTCACAGAATGCAGGACAGACCCTAATATTTCATTTTTAGCATACCCCTGGGCCAGATAATAATTGATATCTCTTTCCATAAAAACGGTACAGCGATCACTGGTTACAGGGGATGAAATTTCTTGTGTCCTTTGGGAATATTCAGATAAAGGACAATCAAGTTTTAATGCCTGTTCTTCAATAAAGCTGCCGGTACCAGCCGCACAGACTGTGTTCATGACTGAAAAGGTAACCATGCCGTCTTTTAGCAAGGTAAATTTGGCATCCTGGCCGCCAATTTCAATAATGGTATCTACATTTTTATTCAAATGGCTGGCAGCTGTTGCATGGGCGGTGATTTCATCAGGTTCAATGTCCGCACCAATAATGGTTCCACTGATTCTGCGGCCTGAGCCGGTAGTGCCACAACCTATAATATTGATATCAATGTTATAGGTATCAAAGAAATAATCAAAGGCTTTAAACAGTTTTTGAACAGCCTGGACAGGCCGTGATGCTGTTTTGGTATATATTCCAACGATGGGCACACCATCTGAGTTAATAATAATACCCTTGGTGCTGGTTGATCCGACATCAACGCCCAAGTATCCTTTTCGAGTGTCTATTTTAATAGGATTTTCATAAATATCGACTTCAACGCCGTCATGGTCATAAGTTAAAAAAGATGTAAATTCAGGATATTGTGAAAGTGTCAATTCAAGTTTTGGATATTTGGGTATGTTTTCTTTTTTTGAGGATCTGAAAATTTTAGAAATTGAGTTCAAGCATATCTTATCATACCCTTTATGCTCACGTATTTCATCACAAAGGCTTAAGGCTGCTCCGAAAGCAGAATAAATTGAAGACTCAGGGTCAATGGTTAACGTTAAGTTGGTAATTGTTTCTATATGTTTTTTAACTGATTGGTTTTGAGAGACACCCCCACAAAACAATACTTTCCCATCTATTTTTCTTTGCTTAAAAATGGTGTTGACCACGTTCTTTGCAAGTCCGAGGCTGAGGCCATCACAAATTTGATTGATATCATATCCTTCCTGCTGGGCATGAATCAAATCTGTTTTCGCGAAGACAGAGCATCGTGTGGCAATATCAGGGATTTTTTTTGTATTGGATAGGGCCCGCTGGCTTAACTCTTTTGACCCTCCAAGAAGGTTTAATCTTCTGGCCTGTTGATCGAGAAAACTTCCGGTTCCTGCGGCACAGGATGAATTATGCCTGGCACCCATATAATTTTGGTTTTCATCAAAACGACTTAAAGAAAATTTTTCTCCACCAATATGTAAAATTGCATCAAACGAAGTATGAAAATGACGGGCTGCCCTAATCAGTGTTAATTGTTCGTCATAGACTTGAGTCGATCTGACAAATAAAGGAGTGGTCTCAGAACAGGCAATATATTGTATACCTTTTAGATCAAGACATGTTAAAATTGCAGTCAATGTTTTTTTTATTTCACCAAAGTGGTAAGCACTCTTTGAATAAAGTAATTGACCTTCAAGGCTTAACAGCACGATATGGATTGAAACTGATCCAACATCAATACCAAGAATACAGTTGCTTTTATTAATTTTCATATTTTATCCTTAACCTGATTCCAGAATTCAGAAAAACCGCTGAACCATCCGTCAATAAATTTTTTATCATGATCGGATAATTGTGTTCCAGGACCGATTTCAGGAAGAGGAATAAGGTCTGTGGATTGATAAATATGTTGAAAGTATTCCTTCATTTTAGGGTCACAAATAATGTCATAATATCGTTCAAATTTTGTTACGTATACCAAGGTTTCATAGTGAGCCGTTTTTGCCCATCTCAGTGCTTCTTTTTTTCCAAGTTCATAGTGTCTCTTCCCCCAATTGATCTTTTCATCTTTCAGCCGTTTGATAATCTCTGACATATCCATATCCTGGGAGAATCGTTTCTGAAAAGTTTCTTTTCTTTCAATAGCCTCTGTTAAAGCCTCTTGAAAAAGCTTAGAAAAATTAAATGAACTTCTCCATTGGGTTAATTTTTCATGGAGCATATCTGGAATACTTAAGGTGATTTTTTGTGCCATTGTCAAATCTCTTTTTTTTATAATGAATTCAGATAATAAAATAATTATACGTATTATAATTTTATTACGTATGTTTTTTTTACGTACGTGTCAACTAATTTTTAGGTTATATACAAAAAATGACAGAATTGGGATATTCAAAGATTGTTTTTTTAAAGTCAACACGGTATAAATGCAGGATCATGTTGGAAAATATAATTCGAAAAATCGGATCAAAAGTTATCACCTTAATAGAATCTTCGGGTAGGATTACGCTGTTTTTTATTATTGGGGTAATCAATATATTTGTCGGATCTTTTCAATTAGATAAAGTGCTTGATCATACCTGGTTTATTGGATGTAAATCCATATTTGTTATCCTTTTAACCGGAGCCTTTACCGGTATGGTTATCGGCCTTCAAGGCTATTATTCCCTGGTGAAGTTTGGTTCTGAAGGCGCATTGGGAGCTGCTGTCGCATTAACCATGATACGTGAGCTTGGGCCGGTCTTTACTGCAATTATGATTGCGGCAAGGGCCGGGTCTGCCATGACTGCTGAAATTGGTGTCATGCGGATCTCAGAACAGATTGATGCCCTCAAAACCATGCATATCAATCCGGTTAGATTTTTATTTACTCCCAGGATCATTGCCTCAATTATCAGTTTTCCTTTGCTCACTGCTATTTTTGATATTGTCGGTATTTTTGGCGGCTATATTTCAGGGTCTCTCATGCTTGGTATTAATCGGTACGATTACATGGAAACCGTGGTTAAAAGTGTTCATATCAATGACATTACCGGTGGGTTTTTAAAAGCCCTGGTTTTTGCTGTTGTTGTTACTACGATAAGCTGTTACAGAGGATATTATACTCACAATTTCGGTGGTTTTGGTGCAAGAGGAGTTAGTCTGTCAACGACTAATGCTGTTGTTCAGTCGTGTATATCAATTTTAATTGTTGATTATATCATCACTTTTTTTCTGGTGTAACAATGATGCAACCACTTATAGAATTTAAAAATATTTCAAAAAGCTTTGGGTCTCTTAGCGTTTTAAGAGGAGTCAATCTTTCCATATATGCAGGTGAAGCGCTTGCAATTATCGGTAAAAGTGGAACAGGAAAATCAGTCTTGCTCAAACATATTATTGGCCTTGTAAAACCTGATTCAGGACAAATTCTGATTAATGGCGAACCCATTGATCACCTGGAGACAGAGAAACTAAGATCTTTTCAAAAAAGCTTAAGCTATATGTTTCAGGACAATGCATTGTTTGATTTTTTAAATATTTTTGAAAATATTGCACTGCCGTTAAAAGAAAATTCTCAATTTCCAAAATCGGAGATCAATGATAAAGTATACCAAAAAATGGATCAATTGGGATTGATGGGTACGCAAAGCAAATTTCCAGCCCAACTTTCAGGTGGTATGCGCAAGAGAGTCGCTCTTGCTCGAGCCCTTGTTACTGATCCAACCGTTGTTCTTTTTGATGAACCCACAACAGGTCTTGACCCGGTTAGAAAAAAAAATGTTTATACAATGATACAAGAATATCAAAAAAGATTTGGTTTTACATCTGTCATTGTCAGTCATGATATTCCTCAAATATTTTATATTTCTAAGAGAATCGCCATGCTGGATGAAGGAAAAATTCTTTTTTCAGGGGACAGAGAGGACATCCTCCAATCTCATAATAAAATTTTGAATGCCTTTATTACCGGGCAGGATGACGTATTGAGCCAGCTTTATAAGGAAGAATAATGGATAAACGCAAAATTGAATTCTATGTCGGTCTATTTGTTGTCACAGGGGTTTTATGTGCCAGTTATCTGTTTATTGTTTTAGGTGATATCAATTTGATCAACTCAAAACAATATCCGGTTTTTGCAAACTTTACATCGGTTTCCGGTCTGAAAGTAGGCGCACGGGTTGAAATGGCAGGGGTGCAAATAGGCACGGTTTCAAGTATCAGTATTGATAAGAAAGAATTGTTGGCACGGGTTGTATTCAGCATTGATAAAAATATTTTACTAACAGAAGATGTCATTGCATCTGTTAAGACTTCTGGTATAATAGGCCAAAAATATATTGATATTCTACCGGGAGGGTCTGATATTATACTCGAATCCGGGAATGAAATTTTTAACACTGAATCATCATTAGATATCGAATCACTTGTGAGGAAAATTATATTTAAGACCGAGAATACCCCAAAATAACCGGCCAATTTTGTTTTTCTTAACTTTTTATGGATAATTTTGATAAAGGAAACCTGCTCTCATGGTAAAAAAACTATTTTTTTCAACTTTAGCCGTCCTCTTATTTGTCTTTGTTTACGCGCCCCATAGTTTTTCCAATGATCTAATGGAATCCGGCAACTTATTTTTTGATATCAAGTCTCTTCATTCATCCGCTGATATGTCATACAATACTAATTTGAGTGAGACTCAACCTATTTCTTTCCTTGCTGCTGCAAATTCCCAAACAATGGGAAAAGATGATGATTTGGATGATGAATTGTTTGATGATTTCAATGATAATCAAAAAACTGAAAATTTAATTGCTGACCCGCTTTATTATTTCAATTATGCCAATTATGTATTTAATGATGTTCTTATTTTATACCTATTGGAACCAATTGCTAAAGGATACAAATTCGTAGTTCCTACAATGGTTCGCACAGGGGTTAAAAACTTTTTTCATAATTTGCTCTTTCCTGTTCGCTTTGTTAACAATCTTTTACAGTTTGAAATTTTGGATGCCGGTAAAGAGGTTGCCATATTCTTTGTTAACAGTACGGTTGGTGTTGGAGGGCTTGTTCAAGCGGCACAAGGAGGTTTAGATCTTCATACTGCTGATGAGGACTTGTCTCAAACATTAGGGTCATATGGTATTGGAAACGGGTTTTATGTGGTTTGGCCTTTTCTTGGCCCCTCATCTCTCAGGGACACCATTGGGCTTGTAGGAGATTATTTTATAACCCCGATAAATCATCCAAATACCGACTTTTTCGATTATGGAAAACCATGGAAAACTTATTATGGGCTTATTGCTGCGGATACCATAAATTCCACCTCATTCCGTATAGGTGATTATGAAGCATTAAAGAAAGCAGCTATTGATCCATATGTGGCCATTAGGAATGCATATATCCAGAATATGAACAAAAAAATTAAAGAATAACCAATAGTCTTTTGGTAAGAAAACGACGATTAAATTGGAAACAAATCTGTCCGTCGGTTAGGTAAAAAATATCGCATTTTGTGTGATCTGACTTTATCTAATTCCCTTGTGTTTATGTCAATCATATGAATATGTTGTTCATTTTTTAAAGTTTTAGATATAACCTTCCCATCAGGGCCGATAAACAGACTGACACCAGGAAAAACCAGTTTTTCATTATTGTCCCCCTCCTGATTGCAGGCCGCAATAAAAATGCCGTTATCATAAGCTCTGGCTCTTAAATGCCTGATCCATGAGTCATATTTTTCTTGACACGATCCCCTGGGAGATGCATGGGGTAAAAATATAATATCAACTTTTTTATTTGCCATGGCCAGGGATAGTTCAGGGAAATGAGCATCATAGCATAGCTGTATCCCAAAGGTCAGCCCACAAGATTCAAAAACATTCACAATATTGCCGGCACTGAAATGTTTTTTTTCAAAAGGAGCCGTATGTATTTTTCGATAGGTTCCGACATGCCCGGAAGGCGAAAATACCAGGTGGGAAGCATATATTTTTGTGTTATCTTTTTTTTCAGCCAAACCAACCAAAATAGTAGTTTTGTTTTGAACACAAATATTGACAAAAGTTTTGAGCATCTCCTGACTGACAGGTTTGCAGATGTGTTTGATCTTTGAACCAGTAACATAGCCGGTTAGATTCATTTCAGGAAATACAATAAAATCAGCACCTTTTTTTATGGCTTTTTCAATCCATTGTAAAGAGGATTCCAGGTTGTTATTGTATTGCCCGGCAGGGCAATTTTGGACAATTAGAGCGGCTCTAATCGGCTTCATAGCTTAAAATTGGCTGAGATTTTAAACACTCGTGTTGCTGGAAGGTTCAGTATGGTATCAACCCCGGTGTCTTTGCGAATTTGTTCTATATTTTCAGCTATTGTCTTAACAGAACGGGCAATAAAGGTAAACCAGATATTAAAAGTATGTTCCCGCATGTAGTTATGAGTCACGCCTGAATATTCATTGACTGTTTTTGTAAAAAGATCAATTTTATCTTCTGGAACTTTTGCAGCGCATAAAGTGGAATGGTATCCTAATTTATCAGGACTGAAATTTCCGCCTATCCGTCGAATAATGCAATCTTCTTTCATCTGACGAATATTTTGAATTAAATCATCTTCTGAAAGATTAAGTTCTTGAGCAAGTACTCGATAAGGCCTTGCATCAATAGGGAAATTCAATTGGATGTTATTAAGAATTTTTATATTTTGATGATCAATTTCAGACATGGTAAACATGCTCCTTGAGTAGTGCCGGTTCGACGCTTCGTGCTATGCCTGGCGTAGCAAACTACAAAGGCCCTGCATGTTATACATGCAGGGCCTTTAGATGCAAATCAAAAATAACTTAAGCGACTCTGACTATACACATCCGGTTGGTTTTGGAAGACCAGCCATTTTACATGCACCTTTACCAGGTCCTGAAGGAAAGAGCTCATAGATGTGTTTAAGTTTGAATTTGGTTAATTTGGAAAGTACACGAACCATTGGAGCGATACCATTTTTTTCGTAGTAGTCCTGGAGTACTTTAACCAGTGTCCAATGTTCGTCAGTCAGTTCTTCAATACCTTCTTGACCTTTTACATAGTCTACCCATGCTTCACTATATGTATTGTAATCAAGAAGAAATCCATCTTCGTCTATCTCAAATGTTTGACCATTAAACTCAACTGTTGCCATTTAATAATTCCTCCATTAAAATTTTTTTTCTATGTTTTTTAAGACTAACTGTCTTAGCTTCAATAATTAAGGGTTAAACATATCTTAAGCACATATGCTTGTCAATATAAAATGCACCTGATTCAATATTCTTTGGGGGTCATGTTGATTTGATCCAAAGTGAAAACCGGACCATCTTTACAAACCAGTTCTTTACCTATATTACAGCGGCCACACATACCGATGCCACATTTCATTCGGTTTTCAAGAGACATGATAATCTGATGGTCTTGATACCCTAATGTGGTTAACGACGGCTGGGTAAATTTTATCATTATTGGAGGGCCGCAGATAATGGCATAGGTATCTTCATCAGCTTTTGGTGCATTTTCCCCAACAATCGTGGGGACAAATCCGACATGGTATTTCCAATCAGGGTCATTGGTTCCATCGACAGTGATATGCATATTGATATCATTCCGTTGTTCCCATTCAAATAATTCTTCGCGATACAGCAACATGCCGGGTGATCTGGCACCATAGACCACATCAATATTTTTAAACCGATGTCTGTTTTCAGGACTCAGCATGTAAATAATGGATGAACGTAAAGTGGTAAATGCAAAGCCACCACCAATAATGACAACATTCTTATTTTCAAGTTTATCCCAAGGATACCAGTTCCCTAATGGTCCTCGGATCCCCATGATATCTCCCTTCTTCATGTTGTGCAGGTGAGAGGTGACCACGCCAGACCTGAAAACCGTAAATTTAACAAAACCTTTCTCAACAGGGGAGGAGGCGATGCCAATGGGTATTTCTCCCACGCCTGGAATTGACAGTTCGGCAAATTGTCCAGCCTTGTATGCAAATTTTTCTTCATCTTCTGGATTTAAAAAAACAAAGGTAAATGTTTTTAATGATTTGTCTTCCGTTGCAATTTCAATATTATCTATGCGAACCGGATACGGCTGATAAGGGTTTTCCATATTTCCTCCTCTAATAGACATCATATCCGCTAATCTTGTTGTTCAAATGAATTCATGGTTTGACAAACTTCTCGGATATCTATGTTTACCGGACAGCTTTTAACACATCTGCCACAGCCCACACACATAATTCCCTGATCGTATTTATCAAGAAAATATTTTAATTTGTGCATGAACCGTTGACGTACCCGTTGGACTTTAGTCGCCCTTGGGTTATGTCCACTGGCATGATGAGTAAACAAAGAGGCCATACAGGTATCCCAGTTTCTAAACCGACTTGCTTGCTTGTTTTTTGTTTCATCCTGAATATCAAAGCACCAGCAAGTAGGGCACACGTAGGTGCAGGTCCCACAATTAATGCATGAAAAAGCCAGATTATCCCAGAAGGGTGCTTCATGAAGCTCAAGAATGGTCTTTTCTTTGAGTTTGTCAGTTTTAATTGTTGAGACAATATTGTTTTCAGCTTCTTTTCTTAAAACATCAAGCAAGACCTGACCTTCTTTGGCATCCGAAGCATCCTCAAACCCACATGCCAATGCATAGGCTTCGCCTTTTTCAGTTATGACTTTTGCCAGATAGTGATCATCCATATCCGCTAAAAGGATATCTAATCCATCTTCACCAAATGGACCTGATCCAACTGATGTTGAAAAGTCATACGGCCCTGGTTTTGTTGTTGCAAGACCAACAAAAGTGGTTGCCTCGTATGCATCTTTCCAATAGGGGTCCTCATATTCATCAGTTATAAAATTAAGCTTAACCAGTTCAATGGCTTTGACGTCATAAGGCCTGATACCAATAATCGCTCTTGGTGAATAATCCGTGTCAGCCCTTTGCAAAATGTGATGATTTTCTTTATTTTCATGTAAATCGGAATCAAACATTTTTTCAGTCTGGGGAAACAGAACCGACTTAACTGACATGATCGTGTCCGAGTAATCCATTTCAGGAAGTTGATCTTGATCCAGTTCTTTTACAAAGAACCTGTTTTTATCTTTAACAGGTCCAAACAACCGGTACTTTTTTTGGGAATTTTTTATACCGTTTGCCCAGTCCTTTTTGTTAATCGTTATAAATTTCATTATAAACCTCTTTTGCTACTTGATATTATCGTTGGGATCTTCAGGACGAAATACATCCAGAGGCGGACGCTTGTTTATATCAAGCCCGGTTTCCCATCCAAATAGATCAAAACAATCCTTATTGAGCTTTCTTGTGTAATCCCTGACATTTATATCCATGGGACAGGCTTCAACACAGGCACCACAATCGGTACACCGACCCGCGCAATGAAAAGCCCTGAGAAAATGAAAGGTATCCACATCGGTTTTGTTTTGTCCTTTACCCACCCACTGAGGACTGGATTCATCCACAAAACAGGTCGGACAATAGCATATTGGACATGCATTTTTACACGCATAACACCGGATACAATTGTCTGTCAGCTTTTGAAAGTGAGTCCATTTTTCATCTATTGACAGGCTGGCTATGGCATCAACGTCAGGATAGAGGTTTTCAAGTTTTTGTTCATCAACCAGATCCCCTGCAAGCACATCATAAAGAACAGGATTTCTATGCTGACAATATTTGCAGTTATCTTTTAAAACATCTTGTTTGTTTAGTTGTTCTTCCTTTGATGAAGAACAAACAACTAAATCATTTTGGTTTTCGGAAAAAAAGGTGATATCATCTTCAAAAAGGGCAGCAATTTTGGTTTTGTCCACCATGCCTTTGCACGGAACACCAATGATATATAATTGATCTCGCTTCACCTGGTTTTCAACAATATGGGTGACAATGTTCCTTGCATCACATCCTTTGGCAATGACGGCGATCTTGGCTTTTTGATCTCTCAGATAGTTGGCAAGGTTCATTGCACATCTTGAATTAAAAACCAGTTTTTCAATATCTTCTTCTTTTGTGATAATAATCGGGTTGGTTTGCATGGGAAGTGTTCCCTGGCAAAAACCAATGATTTTTTCAACTTCTTTGTTTTTAAAAAGCTGTGAAGATATTTCCCTTATTTTTTTTGTACAATTATCCATAGGAAATGCCTTTAGGTATATTCTTTAACCAGTTTATTATTGGGGCCTATGGCCCGGACCTTTTCAGATATTTCTTTAACAACATCGACAAATTTATTTGCTTCTGCAGAGGAAATCCATGAAAAATGAAGACGGTCTCTTTCAATACCCATTTGCTCTAAAAGATTGGCCATGAGTAAAAACTTTCTTCTTGCATAATAATTACCATCCAGGTAATGACATTCGCCAGGATGTCACCCAGACACCCAGACCGCATCAGCACCTTCCCGGAAGGCGGAAAGAACGAATTTTGGACTCATTCGTCCGGAACACGGAATTCGGATGACCCGAATATCTGCAGGATATTCAAGTCGGCTTACCCCTGCAAGATCGGCAGCACCATAGCTACACCAATTGCACAGAAAGCTTATAATTTTAATATCATTATCAGCCATCAATTGTTCTCCTTTAAGCAGTTTCAGTCATGGCATATATTTGTGACATAATTTGATTTGTATCAAATCCTTTTAAATGTAGCGCACCTGATCGGCAAGATGCAATACATAAACCGCATCCTTTACACAAAATTAGATTAATTTGAGCTTTGCCTTCTATCATTTTTTTCATTGTAATATATGGTGAAGAATATGGACAAATATCAACACATATACAACACTGGCTACATTTATTTACATCAATACTGGTAAAAAGGCTATCTTTTTTTGTCGGAATAGTTGTGTTATAAAGGAACCTGACCCGGATATTTCATAAAATTTTAAGTATTTTTTATTTATACATTAAAAAATCAACAGGTTATAGCTTGATTTGAAAGATATTATGAAAAAAATAATTGTTATCATAGGACCGACTGGAATTGGAAAAACCTCTTTTGCAATAAAGACTGCCAACAGATTTAATGGAGAAATTATTGGTGCCGATTCCATGCAGATTTATAAACACTTAACCATTGGAACAGCTAAGCCTGATTCTGATGAATTAAAACAGGCGCCTCATCATCTAATTGATTTTCTTGATCCAAAACAGGAATTTGACGCAGGTCTTTTTGTAAAATTAGCTGATCTTGCAATTGAAGATATTTTGTCTCGAAATAAAATGCCTATTATTGCCGGTGGCACAGGACTTTATGTGCGCGCATTGATTAATGGTTTGTTCCGTTCTGATTCCATCTGTGAGCAAGTTTTGGATCAGCTGACAAACGAGATTGAGCAAAAGGGTAATCTTCATGTTTATGAGCGCCTTCAAAAATGCGACCCAATGGCAGCGTCTAAAATCCATCCCAATGATACTTTTCGGGTGATTCGTGCATTGGAAGTCTTTTTGACTACAGGGGACAAAATATCTGATCGACAAGAAAAACACAATTTCAATGAAATTCGGTATCATAGTTTAAAAATCGGGCTGGATATTGATAGAGATAAATTATATGAACGGATCAACATGCGTGTTGATTTAATGCTTGATCAAGGTTTATTGGAAGAGGTAAAAAATCTGGTTAAAAAAGGATATTCACTTGATTTAAAATCCATGCAATCCATAGGTTATAGACATATGGGGCTTTTTCTTAAAAATAAAATTGACTGGTCAGAAGCCGTACGTCTTTTAAAAAGAGATACCCGCCGATATGCCAAAAGGCAGATGACATGGTTTAGAAAACAGACAGATATCCATTGGTATAAACCCACGGAATTTTATCAGGCCGAAAACGAAATAAAAGATTTTTTGACATAAGATTTAAATTTACTTATAGTCCATGTTCAAAACAGAAAAGAGTTGCTCAATAATTGATTGACTATATATTTTTACCAATGAAAGTTAAGTGTTCTATTATGCGACATTCTTATATTTTTTTAATCTGTCTGCTCATATTCGCTATTGGTTCCTGTACCCAGCTCCCAGGTAAAAAACCGATTGGAAGTGATCCATTTGGCAAACCAGGAAGTATTTTTGATGGAAAAGAAAGAATCAGTCCAGGTGTATCGATCCATGATATTTTTTCTAGTGAAGCACAAAAATTTATTTCCCAAGGCAATTTTCAAAATGCACTTTTTATATATAATCAAGCATTTTCCCAGGCTGATGAAACACAAAAAAAACAGCTTATACCACTTATTGAAGCATTATTGACCCAAACGCCCAGTAAGGATATTGAACAATTCAGCCAGACACCCAATATTTCTATCCCCAAAAGCCTACTCCAATATTGGTTGGGTTGGAGCCTTGCGTTAGAAGACAACAATCGCAAAGCAAAACAGGTTCTTGAATCTTTTATTTTGCAATACCCAGATCATCATTATTTTGTTGAAGCCTCGAACCTGCTTGAAATTGTAAATAATTCAATGTTCAAAAAGGATACCATCGGGTGCCTTCTACCCTTGTCAGGAAAATATGCTATTTTTGGACAACAAGCCCTTGCTGGCATCCAGTTGGCAGTACAGGAATTATCAAAAAAATATGATCAAAAATTTAAAATTATTATTGAGGACACCAATGCTGATCCAATACAGGCAGTTGAAGGGGTTAACCGTCTTTATCAGAGAAATGTGTCTGCTATTATCGGGCCTTTGTTACCTGTTATAGCTGCAGGTGCCAAAGCCCAGGAGCTTGGGGTGCCGATGATTGCTCTTACGCAAAAAGAAGATTTTCCAAAACAAGGAGATTTTCTTTTTTCAAATTTTATTACCCCTCAAATGCAGGTTCAGACATTGGGAGCATATCTATTTGGTGAACTTGGAATTAAAAAAATTGCCATTCTTTATCCTGAAGAAAAATACGGCCGCAAATATATGGAACTGTTCTGGGATGTTGTGGACGAGTATGACGGAGAAGTAGTCGGCATAGAATCATATGATGGACATGGTACTGATTTCACAAAAGCCTTACAAAAACTGACAGGTGAGTTTTATCCACTTCCCGAGTTTTTAAAACCAGAGGAAGACGAGGGTGAAATTGATGAAAGATTAAATGAGGATGAGGTCATCCATCAAGAGGAAGGACGAATAAATGCAAGAAATTCTAATAAAGAAGAAATAAAGTATGAAATTGATTTTCAAGCGCTTTTTATTCCAGATTCTCCTTCCAAAATCAAATTAATTTTACCACAGCTTGCTTTTAATGATATTAGAAATATTTATTTGGTTGGAACCAATCTCTGGCACCATGAAGCGTTGTTGGAAAAGGATATCAGACGGTACACTGACAATACAATTATCACAGATGGTTTTTTTAATGAATCTGAGAATCCAAAAACAATTGATTTTACAAAAAAATTTGAGTCTTTGTTTGATCGAAAACCCAATTTTTTAGAAGCCATCGCATATGACACAGCCTCTATCATTTTTTTAACAGCAATGAATAAAGATATTAATTCACCCATTGATTTAAAAACTGCACTTCAGGGTGGACAAATTTATGAAGGGGCCACCGGCATTACCGTGTTTGATTCAGAAGGGAATGCTCATCGACGTCTTTTTTTAATCACCATTAAAAAAAACAAATTTGTAGAAATCAGTCATTAATGTATGAGTCTTGACCAGTAGCTTCAAGGACAGACTGCCAGAGTCGCCCCTGTGGGTCTATATTTTTTCTTTTGCCGGCTGACGCATCCATGGGTACATGAACATATTGATTATTCCATGAACTGATCAATAATTTTGTTTTCCCGGCCATTCCCGCATGAACGGCTTCTCTACCCAGGAAACCACAAAACACACTGTCATTGGCATTGGCTGGAAGACTTCTGATGATATAGCTGGGGTCAATATATTTGAGTGAAATATGAATATCTTTTGCTTTAAACCACTGGGATATTTTTTCTTTCAAAAAAAGCCCAATATCTTGTAAAACAATATTTCCGGAAGGGTCATATTTTGTTTCATGCTCATTAAATAAATTTTGACCGGCACCTTCAGCCACAATGATCACAGCATGTTTTCGGTGAGCGATTCTATTTTCAAGAGCTTGTAAAAAACCGGTTTTTCCATAAAGAAAGAACTCGACTTCGGGTATGAGAACAAAATTTGCATCTTGTTGGGCTAAAGCTGCTGTAGCAGCCAGAAAGCCGGAGTGCCGTCCCATGAGTTTGATCAATCCAATACCATTTGGATAAGCAATAGCTTCATTATGAGCACCTTTAATCGCAAGCGTTGCCACATCAACGGCCGTGTCAAAACCAAAAGATCTGGATACCAGATGGATATCATTGTCTATTGTTTTGGGTATAGCAATTATAGATATTTTCAATCCTCTTTGATCAATTCCTTCAGCAATATATTTAGACGCCATTAATGTCCCATCACCACCTACCATGAATAGGATACCTATATTAAGGCGTTCAAGACAATCAATGATCATTCCAATATCTTGAGTTCCTCTGGATGATCCAAGCATGGAGCCGCCTTTGTCCTGTATGCCTGATACTGTTTCAATATTCAGATCAATCACATCATGACCATACTCTGGAATAAAGCCTTGCAGACCATGTTTAATACCGTATATGGTTTTGACATGATATATATGGTGAAGTTCAAGAACAATGGAACGAATGATATCATTTAATCCAGGGCAAAGTCCGCCACAGGTGACAACAGCACATTTAAGTTTGCTTGGATCAAAATATATTTTCTCTCTGGGGCCTGCCTGATCAAAGCTTTTAATTTTTTTTTGAGGATCTAAATGATCGAGTCGAACGTCAACAATAATTCTTGAGTCATCAGAAACAAATCGTTTATCCGGTTTGCTTGAATCGATGTCTTGTTTGAGCGGAGAAATGATATTGGCCTTTCCAAGGGTGGATATTTTTGTGGAAAAATCATATTCTTTCATCAACTGCCTCCATTGAATTGAAATGAACCTTTGCCCAGAATATCATGTAAATGTAGCAGACCATCGATCTTGTCAGCTTTATCCACAATAGGTAAAACAGTAATTTGATATTTTTCCATCAGATTGAGTGCTTCATATAAAAAAGAATTAGCAGTCAACCTACGTGGGTTTTTAGTCATTATAGTATCAACTAAAACATTTGATAGATCGGTATTATTGGTAGCAACCCAATGACGGATGTCTCCATCAGTAATAATACCCAAAAGCTTTTGAAAAGGATCAAGAACAATCACAGCACCCAACTTGAATTTATCCATTTCTTTTATGGCATCCGTCATTGAAGAACCAGTCTGAATCCAGGGAGCTGTGGAGGCTTCAAACATGATCTCACCCACCATACATGACAATCGTTGACCTAATTTTCCACCTGGATGAGATTTGATAAAGTCACTTTTATTAAATTTTTTCTGGTTAATCAACACCACAGCCAGGGCATCTCCCATGGCCAATTGAGCCGTCGTGGAAGCAGTTGGCGCCATATTAAACGGACAGGCCTCTTTTTGCACTCCAGTATGGATAACCACATCACACAATTTTGCCATGCTGGAATCAGGATGGCCTGTAAAGCCTGCAATCTTACATCCCATCTGTTTTATTACCGGCAATAGCGCAATTAACTCTGTTGTTTCCCCGCTATTTGATATTGCGATAAACACATCATCCATGCTGACCATTCCAAGATCACCATGGAGTGCTTCTACAGGATGTAAAAATATGGAATTTGTTCCTGTACTGATCAAGGTGGCCACAATTTTTTTTGCTATAAGCCCTGATTTTCCAATACCTGAAATGATCACCCGCCCACTGGATTGACAAATGTCATTCACAAGGGTTTCAAAAGCTTCACCAATATGGTCACTAAGTTTCAGGATGCTGTCGGATTCGATTTTTAATACGTCTTTGGCTATATCTAATATCATGATTGAGTGCTATCTTCTTTTTTAATCAATTGAAAGGATTTATTCTCAAACAAATATATACATTACCTGAATCAATTTTGGTATAAAAAAATTATAGTTTGGTTTTCACTCATTGATTGACAGTTTTATGATATTGTGATAGATATTCAAGGTTTTAAGTCTTTAAATGATGATTGGAAAATATTTTTTATTTTTTTCGATCTAATATACAGGCTGAACTATAGGCGAAAATATAGGATTAAATTACAGGATTATTATTATGATTTGTACAACTGTTCGGGAAGGTGATGATTGTGTTTTCATGACATCAAAAGGATGTGGTTACAATGAAGGCGCCTGTCTTCCAATTATTGATGAATGTAATGGGTGTCAGAGAACTTCAGAATTTGAAACAGGTATTTATTGCGTAGCAGCACCTGACCCATCTTTGAAATGGAAAACCGGGAATTGCAACGTTGCAACCCATGTTAAAACCATTGAGACCAAGAAAAAACAGAAGGTCAATCCGATCAAAGCATCCAAAAGAAGATAATCTTTATATATCTATTGTTTTAAACTCTGTGGTTTTTGTTTTAATAAAATCACAGAGTTTTTTTAATTTCAACGTTTGCAAAATGATACGGATATAAATATCAAATATCTATGCTCTTTTACCAAAAAGAGGGCATTATTTAATAGCACCAATAACTTGAATCAATGACCTAAAAAAGGCTGTTATTCATGGGGTTCAGAGATAAAGTCGGTTCTAAGGATATAGCTGTTGCGGGTAAATGGCTCTTCTATTTTGTTCTCATTGGCATCATAGCGGGTTGCGGTGCTGTTGTATTCCATTATTTGTGCGGATTGGGTATGCATTATTTTCTGGACATGATTGCAGGGTATCGACCTGAAGCTCCGGCTGGCGAACATTTATTGTTACCCCATACAAAAACACCTTTTAATCGATGGGTGCTCCTGATCTTGCCGGCAATCGGTGGTCTGGTCAGTGGATGGATCGTTTATACTTTTGCCCCAGAGGCTGAAGGACATGGAACCGATGCAGCCATTGATGCTTACCACCACAAAGGCGGTTTGATCCGGGGACGTGTTCCTATCATCAAAATGATTGCGTCCACCTTCACATTGACCACAGGCGGGTCAGGCGGCAGGGAAGGGCCGATTGCTCAGATTGGAGCAGGGTTTGGTTCCTTTCTGGCTGGTAAATTCAAGCTTTCTAAAAGAGAGAGAAGAATCATGATGGCTGCCGGTATTGGAGCCGGTGTCGGCAGTATCTTTCGTGCGCCCCTGGCGGGTGCTCTTTTTGCTGCTGAAGTGTTATATCGAGATCCTGACTTTGAATCAGAAGTTATTATACCTGCCGGGATCTCTTCAGTGGTTGCCTATTGTACCTTTTGCCTGGTTTTTGGATGGGGGTCTTTATTCAGCTCCCCTGATTTTAAATTCCAAAATCCTTTGGAATTAGGTCCCTATCTTGTTCTTGCCGTAGTTCTGGTTCTGACAGCCATCCTGTATATTAAAATTTTTTATGGAGTTATTGATTTATTCAGAAAACTAAAAGTCCCCAACCACATTAAGCCTGCAATCGGTGGTCTGCTTACAGGGATTGTCGGTTTTTTTTTACCGTATACGCTTGCTTTCGGGTACGGCATTACTCAACAAGCCATTTTTAATCAAATCGCTTTACCCACACTTATATTGCTGGCCTTTGGCAAGATCTTAACCACATCCTTTTCCATTGGGTCCGGAGGCAGTGGTGGTGTGTTCGGCCCTTCAATTGTTATTGGAGGAGCAATGGGTGGCGCTGTAGGGCAGATTTTTAATATGATTATGCCATCGGTTGTGACCAATCCCGGCTCTTTTGTTATTGTGGGTATGGCCGGTTTTTTTGCAGCAGCATCAAATACACCGATTTCCACAATTATTTTTATCAGCGAAATGACCAATTCGTATCATCTACTATTGCCCAGTCTTCTGGTCTGTTCGATTTGCTACCTTTTGTGTCAGAAATGGACCATATTTGAAAATCAGGTCAAATCTAGAATTGATTCACCCGCCCATGCAGGAGAATTCATGATGGATATTCTTCAGACCATTAAAGTTCAAGATTTAAAACACCGTATTAAAGAAGTCAGGTGTGTTAATGAAGATATGGTTTTTGCTGATTTTAAAAAGATATTCTCAACCACCAAACAACATTATTTTCCTGTCATGAATCAAAATGGTGCATTTAAAGGCATTTTCTCTTCAACAGATATCCGTGAAGTTATTTTTACTCTTCATATTGAAACGCTTGTTGTTATGAAAGATATTATGACATCAGATATTATTACCATTACCCCATCTGAAGATTTAAATACCGCCTTATTGAAGCTTACCCAAAAAAATATCGATGCGCTGCCTGTAGTTGCCGAAGATAACCCCACACAGCTTCTTGGATTGCTTTATAGACGGGATATCATTACACATTACAATCAATATATCAAAAAAATTAAAGATTACGAATAATTGACTTGATGAAGAAAAAGGCCATGAGCCGGGGCCGGGGGAGCAGCTTTTGTGCGGTCACAGGCTTGAAATATTTGTATAAAATCATTTATTTGAATTTTATGGAGTCCCACCTGAATCAGCGTTCCTACAATGTTGCGCACCATATATCTTAAAAATCCTGAGGCAATAATTGAAAACATAATCTGATCTTTTTCAGGATTATTAAAAAAGGCATGGAAAACTTTACGAATGGTGGATAATTTTGGAGTTCCCATATTTTCAAATGATTTAAAATCAAACTCACCGACTATTTGCTCACAACATTGATTCATGACAGAGATATCAAGTGGTTGACGAACATGCCATTGATATTGACGACCAATAGCGCACGCATCTTCTCTGTTTAAAATGTGATAATGATATTCTTTAGAAACAGCGTGGTATTGAGCATGAAATTCATTGTCAACAAGCTCACATGTTCTAACCACAATGGGTTGTTTTATTATGCTGTTAAGGCTTTTTTTAATATTGTGTGGATCTATATTGGTTGTTGCATGAAAATTGGCCACCTGTCCTGTGGCATGAACACCGGCATCAGTTCGGCCAGAACCTGTAAGCTTAATTTCTTGGATTAATATTTGGGTTAAGGCTTGTTCAATTTCACCTTGAACAGTAATTTGATTGTTTTGTTTCTGCCAGCCTCCAAAAGGGGTCCCATCATATTCGACAACAATCTTGAAATTTTTATTCATTGTCATATATTGAATTTTCAAGGGTTTTTATAGTTTCTAACAAGGTGTGACTTAATTGATTTGCATTCTTTTTACCCAGAATCTGTGTATAGCGTTCATATACTCGTTTATATGCCAGTGCAATAGGGGCCTTTAACCCAAGGCCCAACAAGCTTGGATAAATAAAGGCAAGCTTTCCTTTGGTTTCCCGAATGATTAAATCTTTTTTTACCAAAGCATCCATAAACCGCGTAATAGTGGAGGGCGTTAAATGAAGAGCCTCGCTTAATTTTTTAGGGCTGATGCCGGGATTGTCATATACAAGAAGCATCAAGGAAGCATGGGCTGGAGAGAGTTTTAAATGATCAAATTCAATTTGAGCCAGTTTGAGCAAATTTCTGGATAACACATTGGTATTAAAGAATAAACAGCTTTCCAAAAAATTGTCAGACACTTCCATACCTCCCTTCGGGAACATGATAATTGTAAGTGCAATTATCGTCTGTTTATCAATTGATGTCAATAAATAAGAAATACCGGCTATGATTTTTGTCTATCATTATTGGGAATAAAAGACCTGAGATATTCCCTTTAACCTGTGTTTATATATTGTTCTGAATTCCATTTTAGTGTTATACTCCGTAAATATAGATCCTAAACAAAAACAGCTATGTCATCGAACCTATAGGACATCTGTCGTATCGGTTCGATGAAATTTTTATTGGTGATACTAATCCTTTAATTAAAAAAAAGAGATTATTTAACAACTGGAAAGTTATTATTAGATAAAATATGTCTAAAATTAATACAGAAGAATTTTTCCATGAACTGACGTTTTGTTTAAATGAAAAAGATGTTGTAAAGGCAAAAGCATTGCTGCAGTTTGTTATCAACTCTGATTCAGATGTCAGTGTCCAGAAAAAAACAATGATAGAGCTTGTCAATGGACCTGAAGAAGTTGTTTTTCCTTTACTTAAATATTTAATAAAAGCAGATATATCAGATCCGGAAACTCAGGATGCTCTTTATTCGCTTATTCTCGATAAAGTATACAGCAACGCGGAACTTAGTGTACAATTTATCATGGAGGGCGATAAAGAGGTCCGGCTGCTGTTTATCAAAGCTGTTGGTGAATTATTCCTGACCGAACTAGCCCCGGAACTTCAGAAAATTATCATAAAAGAAAACGATAAAGATATTGTAATTGAGGCCTTAAATGCTTTGGGGAAACTAAGAGTTTTTGATGCATTGCCCACAATTGCAGATATGGCCGGTGTACCAGACAGAGATATTAAAAAAGCAGCTATTTTAGCTATCTCAAGATCCGGAATTACAGACGCGGTTGATCAGCTGATGGGTTTTATAGGAAAGGATGAGCAGACCAATATTGTGACGATAGAGGCGCTTGCTAATATCCAGGATTTATATGCCATTGACATTTTGGTCAATCTTTTAAGCTCCAGTGATACGATTATCCGGGATGCTGGTATTGACCAGTTGTTGAAACTGGGCAATAAATCTGTTCCGATTCTTACCAGGTCACTTCAGAATACAGATGAGGACAGTCTTGTTCACATTATTACAACTTTAGGATATATAGCAGATTCTGCTGCGATCATACCGATTCTTGATATTATCAACACTCAACCGAAAAATGCAAATATCCGCCAGGCCGCCTACGAGGCACTGGAACGTATCCATTCTCCTGATACATTAATCTGTCTTGTTCAGGGGCTAAAGGATCCTGTGGAAGCAGTTCGAATGAGTGCGGCAAGAGCTGTAAACAAAAATCATTCAATTGCCCTGGTGGCATGGCTTCGGAAAGTAATACGAGAAGGAGATGTCAACTCACGGCTCGTAGTTACCGCCCTGATTGATTCTGATGCTGCTAATATGTATGAATATCTTGTGATAGAAGATAATTTTTTAAAAATCGCCCATGACCATATCACCCAAAAAGCTGATCCTGAAACAAGAAGGGCTTTTTTAAGACATATGTCTGGTATCGGTCAGAAAGAGTTTTTAAAAAATATTTCCCATAAAGTTTCAAAAAAAAGAACAACTGCCAATGATCAGGTTCGAATTATCGTAATTGATGATTCAAAAATGATGCTTAAACTTCTGACAAACAAATTGACTGCTATTGGCTTTATGCCAAAAACATTTGACAAGCCGGAAGTTGCTTTGCCCGAAATTCTGAATAAAAGACCGAATCTAATTATTACAGATTTGAATATGCCGAAAATCAGTGGTCTTGAGCTCAGCCGCGTGGTTCGAAAAAAATATGCTCAACAGGATGTGCCCATTCTTATGATTACCACTCAAAGCAATTTTAAAGATGAAACAATTGAAGGCACAGAAGGAGATGATTCTATTTTAGCCAGGACCGGTATCAATAAAATTCTTTATAAACCGTTTACTGATGAAGAGTTCAAAAATGCCATGGCGCTCTTTTTGAATTTTAACTGAATATAGGCAAAGGCTATAATTGTATTGATAGTTTTAGCTGGATTATGTCCTGTCAGGTTATATGAAAATGATAGAAAAGATAATATTTGAATACCAATAATTTTAATATATTAACTTCTCTTTAGACATCTTACAACCAGGCAAGATAAACGGAATTGTTGAACAACTTGCTGAAAATAGTAGTATTATTTACAGATTCGGTTATAGGTTGTAGTATGACATCATGTAAATGCACCGACATAGATGAATACCGTGGTATTTTAGGAAAAGGAGGTGGTGAATATTCTCTTGGCCAAAGTACATGGCAATACAAAAACGGTAAGGTCATCATTTATGGAGCTGATGAAAGTCAGATTTATTATATTCTATTTTCTGAAGTTCCTTTGACTTCTTTTTCTGGAGCCGATTATCCTCCAAAAACTCCGTCAATTGAATCAGGAGGATTTGAATTTCAGAAAAATAACAAAAAAGAATTCTTTCCATTTACAAAGAAAACACTGATTCTGATAATCAGAAATGATAAATCTTTGAAATCACATCAGATTGAAATATCTATGGATGAATTCAGGGCTATCATGCAACCTTATGCGAATTCTTCAGATGATAAGGACTACGACAAGATAATTGAAATATATAAAAATAAAATAAATGGATAACAAAGCTGTTCAACAGCGGACGGGCTTACGTCGGTGTTGTTTGATCCTTTAAAATAATTATTAACTTTTTCGTTAACCGGCCTCTTTCTCTTTGTTCCGCCCGTCGGTTAACAATAGCAAGTATATTTATGAACGGAATAATTTCAAATAATGATTGGAAGGTAGTCATAATAATATTCGCCTTGTTATGGCTTCCCTTTTTTGGCGTAGGAGCTGTAGCCGCTGTAAACGATGAATTGAACAGTAAAATGAAAATAATAAATATACTTATAATCGCATTGTTGTTTCTAAATTGTAACTGTTCAAAAGCAGGACAAAAATCAAATATGCCATCAGAAGAAAATAGTAAATTAAATATGATAAAGGAAGGTTGTTATCTGATTGATAGAAATCGTCATGAAAAGCTTAATACAACACCATATAATCCCGCACAAAACGGGCAGCAAAATAAAAACAGGTTCTCGGATAATTTTGCATCAGAGATATCGGATATTATGGAATGTTTCTCTAACTATTTTAATAAGCATGGCAAGTATGGAAAATTAGAAAGGTATGGAAAAGAATCTTCTGATTGGTGGATTGATAGTGATTTTTATTCAACATCAAGAGTCTTATTTATAGATTTGCTAAATCCTAAACTTCAAGATTATAAAATTATCCAAGGTGCACAAAACGAATTGGCCAAGCTACAAAACAACTGGATGTTAATGATTGGGCATAATAACGAATATGATGCATTAGGAAATTATGTGGGAAAGCCTGGGGAATACTATTTTTGGATAACTAAGCAAAAAATTGAAATATACTCAGAAAGAGAAGAAGACATCCTAATCTTCATAAAATCAATTAAAAACCCAAATAAAGGTTGAAGGTAAACCCCCGACAGCTCTTTGATATGCCTATAACACTTCCTTAACCATTAACTCTTTTTTCTAAAATTTATCTCCTGACGAAATTAAACAAACTTTAAAGTCATTTACACAGGACAAATGGCAACGTATAATACACGGCTGTTCAATATGGAATCAAATTTTTGGAGATAAAACAATGAAAGGCTTCAAGTTTGCCGGTATCTATGCCGGGATTAAAAAAAAAGTTCAAAAAGATCTGGGATTAATATATTGTGATACACCTTGCACGGCAGCTGCCCTTTTTACAAGAAATAAGGTCGTTGCCGCGCCTGTCATTCTTGGAAAAGAAAAAATAAAGCAGGGAACATGCCAGGCAATTCTGGTTAATTCAGGCAATGCCAATTGTTTTACAGGGAAAAAAGGCATACAGGATGCCCAGACCTGTTCCAAAATAGTTGCTGATATCTTTAAAATTTCTGATACCCAGGTCATGGTTTCTTCAACCGGCGTTATTGGCGCACCATTACCTATGGATAAATTTGAATCCGGGATTGCTGCTGTTGCTCAAGAATTAGCAGAAGACAAGCTTGATGACTTTGCCGATGCCATTCTTACAACTGATACCTGCCGTAAAGTGGTCACCCATACTGATAAAATTGATGGTCAAACGTTTTCCATAACCGGAGTGGCTAAAGGCTCTGGTATGATCCGTCCGGATATGGCCACCATGCTTGCATTCATTTGTACGGATGTGAAAATTTCAAGTAAAAAATTAAAAACAGCGCTTTTAAAAGCCAATGAAAAATCATTCAGCCGAATCTCTGTGGATGGTGATACCAGCACAAATGATACAATTTTAGCCCTTGCAAATGGTTCATCAAATGCTGTGATTGATACTGATGCAGCGGCTGATATATTTGGCAAGGTTTTAGAAGAGGCCTGCCTGGAACTTGCCCTTAAAATTGTCCGGGACGGAGAGGGTGCCACTAAAGTTATTCAGATAATAGTAAAGGGTGCTCAAACTAAAGAAGATGCGTATAAGGCCTGCGATGCCATTGCCCATTCAAACCTTGTTAAAACAGCCATTTATGGCGAAGATCCCAATTGGGGAAGAATAACAGCAGCAGCAGGGCGTTCCGGTGCTCAAGTGGACCCTGAAAAAATAGACTTATATATTGAAGGGCAACCATTGGTTCTCAAGGGTGATTGGCTGGGTATTGATACAGAAAAAAAAATTGCCCGAATGATGAAAAATAAACAAATTTTAATTGAACTTGACCTCAACCTGGGTGAATACAGCGACTATTATTTTTTTTGTGACTTCAGTGAGGACTATGTTAAAATTAATGCAGATTACAGGTCCTGATCATGCGGCTTCAAAAATTTTTAGCCCATGCCGGGTTGTGCTCACGACGAAAAGCTGAAGAGTATATTTTAAATGGCCAGGTTAAAGTAAATCAAAGGATTGTCACTGAACTGGGCTCCAAAGTTGATCCTGTTTGTGACAAGGTTTATTTTGAAGATAAAGAAATCTGTCTGAAAGATGAGGCTCCAAAGATTTATATTGCAATTAATAAACCCAGGGGATATGTGACATCCTGTTCCCAGGAAAACACTAAAATTATTCTTGATTTGATTGATATTGATGACCGCATATATCCTGTGGGACGACTGGATAAAGATTCAACAGGGCTTTTGTTGCTCACTAATGACGGAGAGCTGCATAATAGAATGTCCCACCCATCTTTTAACCATGAAAAAGAATATGTGGTCACAACCCATCAGCCTATCCATAATACTGCTTTAAAAAAAATGGCCCAGGGGATGATCATCGATAATACAAAAACCCGGCAGGCCAGTGTCACTCGAATGTCAAAAAATAAATTCCGTATTGTTTTAAAACAGGGACTTAACCGTCAGATCCGAAAAATGGTGGAAGCGCTTGGAAACAAGGTCGATACCTTAAACAGAATCCGTATGGCAAATATCAAACTTGGCCGTCTTCAAGAAGGAAACTGGCGTTATCTGACCCCAGATGAGGTTAAAGAACTGACGAAGTTACAGAACTGATGAAATCAAAAACTAACCCAAAGATGCAATACCGATAGATTCTCTGATTTTTTTTAAAAACGGTACTGAAAATTCTCTTGCCTTTTTAGCGCCCGCTGTAAGGATATTTTCAATATCAGACGGATTTTTAATCAATTCTTCATATCGTTTTCGGGGTTCTTTTAATATTTCATTGATATATTCAAAAAGGTCTTGTTTGGCCGTACCCCAGGCAATACCATCACGATACCGCTGGGCCATGTCATGGGTCTGTTCCTTTGTTGCAAAGGCTTTGTAAATTGAAAAAATAGTGCAGGTATCAGGATCTTTTGGCTCATCAGGCCCCAGTGAATTGGTCGTGATTTTCATGATCATTTTTCTTAAGCGTTTTTCCGTGTCAAATAAGGGGATATAATTATTATAGCTTTTACTCATTTTGCGACCATCCAGCCCAGAAAGAACGGCTGAGTCTTCATCCACAACGACTTCAGGCAGAATGAACAATTTTTTATAAATATGATTAAATCGAGCGGCGATATCCCGGGTCATCTCAAGATGCTGGACCTGATCTTTACCCACAGGTACTTTTCTGGCATTAAACATCAGGATGTCCGCTGCCATAAGTACTGGATATGAAAAAAGTCCTAGGGTAATGCCGTTATCCGGGTCTTTATTGTCATCATCTTCATTTTGGTTCACACATGCTTTATAGGCATGAGCACGGTTCATAAGCCCTTTGGCGGTCAGGCAGGTTAAAATCCATGTCAGCTCAGGGATTTCAGGAATATCAGACTGGCGATAAAAAACACAATTATCATAATCCAGTCCCAGGGCAATCCATGCCGCTGCTATTTCAAGGGACGATTGTTTTCTTAACTTCGGGTCATTATTTTTAATCAAAGAATGATAATCGGCAAGAAAATAGTATGAGACCAGATCTTTATTTTTACTGGTTTCAACGGCTGGTCGAATGGCACCGACATAGTTGCCAAGATGAGGGGTTCCGCTGGTTGTGATTCCGGTTAAAAAATCTGCATTTTTCATGATCAATCATTCCTGCATAAATTGTGTTTAAAGTGATTACGGGGATTAACACAAAACCCATCATTTAATCAATAAGTTTGTTTTTTTGCGCATATTCTGTGGCAAAGAGAAACTCTTCTTTTTTTGTTTTAAGTTTGCCATCCAGTTTGGCATCAAGTATCTGGTTGAAAATTGTCGTAAAGACAGGCCCAGGTTTCAAACCGAGTTTAACAAGATCTTTTCCCTTTAGGTAAGGCTTAATGATCCGTTGATGAGTATAAAAATTAGAAATGTTTTTTCTAATGGTTTCATCCTGGGTCAGCGCCATCATATACAGGATATATTCGGTATTTAAATTAATGAGGAGCCAATATAAATCCTGTTTGGTATAAGCCGGGGATGTCTCAATCAGATGAAGTTTTTTTTCAGCTTTATACCGCCTGGTTAAAAACAGATCCTGTTCTTTTAAAGGAACATTAAGACGATGGCAGATTTCTTGAGCCTCCTTAAATGAGCACCGATTCAAAAGAGCCATAAAATAAACCGACCATCTTGGATAGGATCCATCCATGTACAAAAGATCATGCCAGGAAAGTATTTTATTTACTGATTCCAGTAATTGATAGGTTTTTGGAATAATGGATAAATTGGGATGAATCACTTTTTCCAGGCCATACTCTTCCATGCTTCGGATGGCAGGTATGGGATTATCCTCTTCAAATATCTGTTTGAGCTCATTCAAGACCCGAAGTCCGCTTAAATTCTTGAAGCAATCAATTTTAATGGCATTTTTAATCAGATTGGCAGTGACCTTACCAATATTAAAACCAAATCGGTTTGAAAATTTAATGGCACGAAAAATTCGAGTGGGATCTTCTACAAAACTTAAATTGTGAATAATTCTGATGGTTTTATCTTTTATATCACGATTGGCACCAAAATAATCAAACATTGTCCCGAAATTATCAGGATGCAGGCTGATGGCAAGTGTATTGATAGTGAAGTCTCTTCTGGAAAGATCTCGTTTAATGGAACTTTTTTCAACAATGGGTAATGCAGCGGGGGTTTGATAATATTCAAGCCTGGCAGATGCAACATCTATTTTCAGATGATCCGGATATATGATCACAGCAGTGCCGAATTTTTTATAGGTATTTATTCTGCATCCTTCTTTTTTTGCATACACTTTTGCAAATTGGATCCCATCACCTTCAACAACAATATCAATATCATCAATTGCACGGTTCAGCAGCAGATCTCGTACAAAACCACCCACCACATAAAGATTAACCCCAAGCTCTTTGCCGGTTTGACCGATTTTTTCAAGTAAATGTTTAATATGATTGTCCAAGCGTTGGTATAAAATATTTTTAATATGACGTTCTTTTGGATTCCGTCTGATGCTTTGATCGGTTTGACTGCGATTCAACGCTTTATTATGCTGCACCAGATAATCCAACAGATCAGTACGGGTAATCACCCCTTTTATCACACCATCATCAATAACAGGTAAGATTCGATGTTTTCCATCAATAATTATTTTTTCAATTTGTGAAACATCAGCATCTGAAGAGATAAAGCTGCCCTCGGAAGTCATATAATCTTTGACTGGCAGATGAGATAATTTATGGAACAATGCTTTTTCAATAATCTGCCTTGAAATATAACCTTCATAAATGGTTTTTTGTTGGTCCACAACCAGCAGGGTGTTTATATTATACCGTGTCATTTGGGCTGCAGCTTCTTTACAATTTTTATTGGACGCTATGGTAATCGCCGGAGATGACATTAAATTTTTAGCAATCTGAATGCTTTTGACTTGCTTTTGCAATACTTCAATCAATGTTAATTCAACCTGGGCAAGGGTTTGATTCTCAACCTTGGCCGAAGCTGCATAGGAGTGTCCACCACCCCCAAACCATGAAAGAATATTACCTGCATCCAGTTCCGGAATTGTGTTTCTGGCAATGATATTTATTTTGTTTCCCATTAATACAATGGCAAAAAAGATATCCAGATTTTCCATGCGGACTATCTTTTGAACAATGGTTGCAAGATCGTTAATATACGAAGGAGATGATATCACTGAGATATGAATATCCACACCATTAATTTTATGAATACTCATTTCATTGAGCAATTCATTGAGCCAGGTGACCTGTTCGGATTTAATTTCTTTTACAACCATCTGGACAATAGTCGCAAGGTTGGCGCCACAACCCAAAAGAAAAGCAGCCTGTTCAAAATCTTCTTTTGTGGTGGATGAATACGTAAACAGCCCGGTATCTTCGTAAATACCCATGGCCATGATGGTGGCTTCTTCAGGATTAGGGACAATATTTTTTGTCTGCATTAAACCGCAGAGAATGGTAGTGGTTGAACCAGTGGGTTTTGATATTTCATGATGGCCCTTTACATCCCCTTCCATTGAAGGATGATGGTCGTATATATCAATGATTAAATCCTTTTGTTTTAAAAGTTGCGTCACTTGTGGCAAACGGCTTTTTTGTCTGGTGTCAACCAGAACCAGTCTTTTAACAGCAGTAAAATCAATTGAATTTGGATCTGCCATATTGAACAGATAACTGGTGGAACTGATAAAAAAATCACGAAGACTTTTTTCCTGGGAGCCTGGGAAAATAATGATAGAACCAGGATATAATTTCTGGGCAGCCAACATGGATGCAATGGCATCAAAATCTGCATTTATATGACTGGTGATGATTGTATCTGCGATGATGATTTTATTTTTTTTCCCCAAAGAATAACTCCTGTTGTAATCAATTGATAAAATTTATATAGTATGTTTGTATAGATATTACAAATGTTCCTGGGTTGTAAATGAGATATAATAACAATACCTACAATTTTTGAAAATTTATATAGAGGATACTCAATGCCTATCATTTATATGTGGACAGGGAAGAACCCAAAGGGTAGAAAAGTTAAAGGTGAGATGGAGGCTGAATCTTCAGAACAGGTAAAACTCAGCCTTCAACGTCGAAAGATTGTACCGGTTAAAGTCAAGAAAAAACCAAAAGATCTGTTTGAGAACGTCGGATTCCTTCAACCCAAGGTTAAAGAATCAGATGTCATTATCTTTTCCCGTCAGTTTTCGACCATGATTGATGCGGGATTACCGCTTTTACAGTGTTTGGATATCCTTCAATCTCAACAGGAAAATCAAACATTTAAAAAAAATCTAAAAAAAATAAAAGAATCAGTTGAATCCGGAGAAACTTTTGCTGATGCCTTAAAGAAATTTCCAAAAGCGTTTAATGAGCTGTTCATTAATATGGTGGCAGCGGGTGAAGCAGGCGGTATTCTTGATGTAATTTTACAAAGGCTTTCCGCATATATGGAAAAAATGGCCAAGCTTAAGCGACAGGTCAAAGGGGCCATGACCTATCCTATTATTACCCTTGTGGTTGCCCTGGTCGTAGTCTCAATTATTCTTGTTTTTGTTATCCCTGTTTTTTCAGAAATGTTTGCTGATTTTGGCGCCACATTACCCGCACCGACATTAATGGTTATGGCTATGAGCGATTTTGCCATTTCAAATATAGGATATATTATTGCCGGTATCTTTGGGCTTTTGTTCCTGGTTCGTCGAACCTATGCTACTGAAAAAGGCCGAATTAGAATGGATGATTTTTTTCTACGGTTACCCGTCATTGGTATATTGATTCGAAAAGTTGCTGTGGCCAAATTCACAAGAACTACCAGCACCATGCTTTCAAGCGGTGTTTCTATTCTTGAAACACTTGATATTGTTGCAAAAACATCAGGTAATAAAATTGTAGAATTTGCCATCCTTGATGTTAAAACCGGCATTGCTGAGGGGCGTTCCATGGCAGACCCTTTGCTTGAAAGTGGTGTTTTCCCTTCAATGGTCTGTTCAATGATTGCTGTGGGTGAATCCACAGGTGCCCTTGATACCATGATGGAAAAAATTGCCGATTTTTATGATGATGAAGTGGATCAGGCAGTTAAAAATTTAACAGATATGATAGAACCATTTATGCTGGTTTTTTTAGGTGTTGTGGTCGGTGGCCTGGTCATATCCATGTATCTGCCTATTTTTTCCATGGCAGGTGCCATCGGTTAAGATATGATATCCGGTCATTTTGCTGAAAAAGAAGATCTGCCCACACTGATCCGATGGGTGATTCTTTCACGAGCCTGTTTTGCTGTGATCCTCATCGTATCATGTCTTGTCTTTTCTTCTCAACAAAACCTTTCTTTTTTTTCATGGCCATTTTTAACTTTATATAATACAGCAGGTCTGATACTTTTCTTTTCCATTGTTTATCTATATTGGTTAAATCATTCTAAAAGACATCTCCTGCTTGCTTATTTTCAAACCATTGTTGATACCTTTATTGTTACAGAGATTATCTTTGTTACCGGCAGTTTTGATTCTATTTTCACCTTTCTTTATTTATTGGTGATTATTTATGCTGCCATGCTGTTACTTCAAAAAGGCAGCCTGATAATCGCCACATTGTCATGCCTTTTGTATGCCATTCTGATCGAATTTCAATATTATAAAATCATTACACCTTTTTACACAGATGGATATCTGTCTGATACTCTTGATGAAAGTCATATAATTTACAGGATTGTCATAATGATCCTTGCTTGTTTTGCAGTTGCTATTCTCAGTGGTATTCTGGCCCTTCAATTAAAAGGTGCCAGACAGGATCTTAAAATGATGCAGGAACATATAAAACGGGTTGAAAAAATGGAAACTGTGGATGAGATGATTTCCGGAATTGCCCACGAAGTCAAAAATCCTCTGGCGTCCCTGTCCGGTTCCATTCAATTGCTTCACGAAGATACAATACCCGGCTCTTATGAAGATAAACTCATGCAGATTATTTTGCGAGAAACCGATCGATTAAAAGATATTGTCAACAATATTGGACTGTTTTCAAAGCCAATTAAGGATAATGCCTGTGAAATAAATATTTCTGAAATTATCGAGGAGACGGTTGCGTTGATATCCAATGATCCTGAATGGAGCAATAATGTCGATTTTATAATGGACTTAGACCATAAATGTATGGTCTTTATTGATCCGTCTCATCTCAAACAAATTTTATGGAATCTTTTAAAAAATGCTGCTCAGGCCATTGATGGTACTGGTCGAGTTACAATCAAACTTAAATGCTCTACCAATAAACGAGTCTATCTGACTATCAGTGATACAGGACGAGGAATTGACCCTGAGGCATGCCGTCATGTTTTTGATCCATTTTTCACAACCAAACCTGATGGTACAGGTCTTGGGCTTGCAATTATCCATCGGATCATTGATACGTATAACGGACTGATTGATTTCGAATCTATTCCAGGTAAGGGGACTGTTTTTACAGTCCTTTTCAAAGAGATGACCGGCACCGAAAGATAGCCTTCGGCTTTTATCCTTACTCTTGCTGTCATTTAAACAAAATATTGACAATTTTAGATAAAATAGGCTATTCATCCTTTTTTATAGGCTGTTTTATAAAGCTTAATTTTTTTAGCATCAACATGTAATTTTTTAAATGAAAGTAATCCCTTATGGACCAAGATAACAAATTGATACTCCTGAGAAAAGAAAAGATTAATGAATTAAAAGACAGTGGAGTTGTGCTTTATCCAAACGATTTTAAACCCACCTGTTCCATCCAGGCCCTGAAAGCTGCCATACAGGACCGTCCGGAAGATTTCGGAGAAAAAGGGCAACAATTTAATATTGCCGGTCGGATGATGGCCATAAATAAAATGGGAAAATCTTCTTTTGTCCGATTTAAAGACGGTACTGATCAATTACAGGTCTATATTCAAAAAAACAGGGTGGGAGATGATATTTATTCTCTTTTTAAAAAACTTGATATTGGTGATTTTATTGGCATAACCGGTCCCTTATTCCAGACTCGTACCGGTGAATGGACTCTTTTAGCTGACAAGTTCAGACTCTTATCCAAAGCGGTTCGTCCTTTACCGGAAAAATTTCATGGAATAAAAGATCAGGAAAAAAGATACCGTAAACGTTATCTTGATTTGATAATGAATGAAAAATCTCGATTGATATTTATCAATAGGAGTAAAATTGTATCTGCCATGAGACGTTTTTTTGAAGAAAAAGAATTCATGGAAGTTGAAACTCCAATGATGCAACCGCTTCCTGGCGGGGCTGAGGCAACACCATTCAAAACCTGGCACAATGCTCTGGGAATAGAACTTTTTTTAAGAATTGCTCCTGAGCTTTATTTAAAAAGACTGGTAGTGGGTGGGTTTGAAAAAGTGTTTGAAATCAATCGAAATTTCAGAAACGAAGGTGTCTCCACCAAACACAACCCGGAATTTACCATGGTTGAATTCTATCAAGCTTATGCTGATTATCACATATTGATGGATTTAACTGAAGAAATGTTTGAATCTATTGTTAAAAATCTTACTGGTTCCACTGCTGTTGATTATCAAGGAGAGATAATAGAATTCAAAAAAGGGTGGGAACGTATTCCAATGGTTGAGTCTCTTACCCGGATTGGTGGTATTGATCAAGAAATATTAAATGATACCCAATCGTTACTCAATTATGCAGAAAAAAACAATATCCAAATTACAAAAAAAGACAGGCATGGTAAAATTTTAACTAAATTATTTGATGCCCTCGTGGAACCCAAGCTAATACAGCCAACTTTTATTACCGGATATCCTGTCGAAGTTTCTCCTTTATCCAGAAAAAATGATCAAAATCCAGAATTGACTGATCGATTTGAATTATTTATTGCCGGGAAAGAGATTGCCAATGGGTTTTCAGAAATAAATGATCCTCAAGATCAGCATGCTCGTTTTCTCATGCAGGTCCAACAAAGAGACGAAGGCAATAGTGAAGCACATATCATGGACGCGGAATATATCGAGGCACTTGAATACGGTATGCCACCAACTGCAGGAGAGGGCATAGGTATTGACCGTCTGGTCATGCTGCTCACAAACTCGCCATCAATTCGGGAAGTCATTCTTTTCCCTCATATGAAAAAAAATACCTGATTTAATGGAATTTGAACTTTTCATAGCCGGCAAATATCTAAAGGCCAAACGAAAAGAAGGGTTTATTTCATTGATTACCTTTCTTTCCATCACTGGTGTTGCTGTTGGTGTTATGGCTCTGGTCATCGTTATTGCAGTCATGAGTGGTGCTGAAACTGATTTTCGAAAAAGGATTCTGGGATTGGAACCCCATATTCTTTTAATGAACTATTCTGGAAAATACGAGGGCTATTTAGAAATTATAGATGACTTGAATAAAAAAAAAGAAATCAAAAACGCTTCGCCCATTCTATTTGCACAGGCCATGATACGATCTAACCGCTCGTTTTCCGGTGCCATGGTACGGGGGATTGATCCGGAAAGTGGACTTAGTCTCATAAAAGGATTTAACTCTAAAACCTTACAAAAGGCCCTTTCCAAACATGATGATTCAAATTTATATGGTATTATTCTGGGGCGGGAATTAGCCAATCAGATCGGTGTAATCAAGGGAGATAAGATTATTCTCATGTCACCTAATGGTTTTATTTCACCCATGGGACATATTCCGTCAATGAAACGATTTATTGTTACAGATACCTTTGATTCCGGCATGTACGAATATGATTCAAGTATTGCTTATGTTCACATTAACCAGGCTCAGCAATTGGCTGGATCAAAAAATCAAATATCTGCCATAGGTATCTGGATTGACGATGTCTTCAATGTTGGTTCGGTTAAGGAGAGCCTATCGGATTTTTCAAATTATCCATTTTATTTTCGAGATTGGATGGAAATCAACAAAAGCCTTTTTTCAGCATTAAAACTTGAAAAAACAGCCATGTTTATCATTTTGACGCTTATTATCCTGGTAGCAGCCTTTAATATTGCCAGTGCCTTAATTATGATGGTAATGGAAAAAACCAAGGACATTGCTGTGCTGAAAGCCATGGGAACAACAAATAAAACCATTCGAAATATATTTATTATAAAAGGTATGATTATTGGATGCTTTGGCACGATTTCAGGCACAATATCAGGCGTTTTGGTCTGTTATTTTTTAAAAAAATATGACTTTATTCAATTACCTGATGCCTATCCTTTTACAACACTCCCGGTCCAGTTAGAAGCCCTTGATGTATTCTTGATTTCTGCCAGCGCCATGATGATTTGTTTTTTATCCACTCTTTATCCTTCACACAAAGCATCTAAAATGGATCCAGTTGAGGCACTCAGATATGGATAAGATTCAGAGCCCATTGATTTCATTAAGACAGGTTCATAAATGCTTTCAGTCAAAAACATCTGAAATTCAAATACTTATTGATGCTGATTTTGATATTTATAAAGGTGAAACCATTGCTATTACTGGTGCGTCTGGTATTGGTAAATCTACTCTGCTAAACATTCTCGGAACTTTAGATCGACCAGATAAGGGCCGGATTATGTTTGAAAACCAAAACCTGTCCTCATTTAAAGAGGAACGTCTGGCCAGATTTAGAAATTCCAAGATTGGTTTTGTTTTTCAATTTCATTATCTGCTTAAAGGTTTTTCTGCTGTGGAAAATGTCATGATGCCGGGGCTGATTGCTTGTGAAAATAAAAAAAAGGTTGAAAAGGATGCCTTAAATATGCTTGAAAGAGTGGGGCTTTCTTTGCTATCGTCTAATCGTGTTGAAGATTTATCAGGTGGTGAGCAACAACGAGTCGCTTTGGCTAGAGCATTGGTCATGCAACCTGAAATATTATTAGCTGACGAGCCGACTGGTAATTTAGATTACAAGAACAGCGAAAGTGTCCATTTGTTGATGGATGAATTGAATAAAGAATTTGGAATGACATTGATCGTAGTTACTCATAATAATGAATTGGCACAAATGATGATGAAGAATGTAACATTGAAAAATGGAAAAATTGAACCGGTTTAATTGAATAGATAATTTTTTAGGATTGAATCATGATAAATTTGAGATTAGCACTATTTTTAATATTCAGCACTTTTTTTATTTTTGTTTGTAAAAGTACGATACAAGCAGAAACTGCAACTAAGGTTGCTATCATTCCTTTTCTAGCTGATTCTCAAAAAACTGATTCCACTATTCAAAATAAGATCCCCTCCATGATCAGTGACCTTTTAAAAAAAGAGGGGGCTATTGTTCAATTGCTCTCAGCAATGGACCAACCATTCCAGGATTTGGATCATACCCAATTTAAAAAAATCGGGATAGAAAACGGGGCCGACTATATTTTAACAGGATCAATATTTGTGGCCGGAAACAGTATCAGCATAGATTCTAAATTGATTAATACCTTTGATGCGAACGATCAAGTTACCATTTTTGCAGAAGCCTTAGATTTTGAAAATCTTTATTCTGCTGTCTCAAAGGTGAGCAAAGAAATCACAAGTATTATTTTTCAAAAAAAGTTTATTACCGACATTGAAATTGTTGGTAATAAACGGATTGAAAAAGATGTTATCTTACGAAATATCAATACCCAGGAAGGAGATATTTTAAAAGCTGAAAACATCTCCAATGATTTAAAAAAAATCTATAGCATGGGATATTTTAATAATGTTGTGATTAATAAACAAATCAGTGATAAAGGCGTTAAGCTGATATATGAAGTTGCTGAAAAAGCGAGTGTTCGAAAAATTAAATTCAATAAAAATTCTATGATTGAAGATAAAGAGCTTGAAGCACTCATTAATACAAGAACAGGGTCAATTCTAAATATTCACAAACTCAAGGCGGATATCAATCGTATGAGATTGATGTATACCACTAAAAATTATCATAATATTATTATTAACTATGAAATTGTTCCTCTTGAGAATGATCAGGCTGATATTGTTTTTAAATTTGATGAAGGAGACAAAGTCAGAGTTGAAAAAATCACTTTTGAGGGGAATACCCACTTTTCTGATACTAAAATAAAAAAAGAAATTGAAACATCAGAAAAAGGTTTTTTCTCTTTTTTCACTTCTTCTGGTGATCTTAATGAAATTGAAGTCAAAAATGATGTGATAAGAATTGAATCTTTGTATAAAAACAATGGCTTTATTGAGGCAAAAGTATCTGACCCGATCATTGATATTGGAAAGAAAAGTATTTTAATTAGTTTTAAAATCAACGAGGGCGCACAATATAAAATTAAATCTATTGATATCGCAGGTGAACTAATTAAGCCTAAACAGGAATTTATCGACCTTATTCAATCCAAAGAAAAACAATTATATAGCAGGGAATTTATCCGTAACGATATTCTGGCCATGTCTGATATCTATTTAAATAATGGTTATGCAAATGTTGATATTACTCCGGTAGTGGATAAAGACGACAAAACCAAAATGATGAGTATTATATATACAATTAAAAAAGGAGATCCTGTTTATTTTAATCGTGTAAAAATAAGCGGAAATCATAAAACCAGGGATAAAGTGATCAGACGAGAAATTAAAATTCTTGAGCAGGGCCTTTATAGTAAAGAACAGATTCAAAACAGTCATAAAAACTTAAACCGATTAGATTTTTTTAATGGTATTGAGGTCAAACCCGTCAAAACCGATGAAAAGAATGTATTGGATTTAGATGTCAGTGTAGTGGAAAAAGATACCGGCGCTTTATCTTTTGGAGGCGGTTTTTCCTCGACAGATGGTGCTTATGGCATGATATCTGTTACTGAGAGAAACCTTTTTGGGAAAGGTCAAGCTGGTAAACTTGCTTTTAAGATATCAGCAGAGTCGGTTCTATATAATATAAGTTTTTATGAGCCCTATATCATGGATACAAATGTCTCTGGTGGAATTGATCTTTATAAAGAAGAAAAAGAATATGACTATTATGACAAAGATTCTGTTGGTATGACGCTTTCGACAGGTTACAAATTGTATGACTATACAAAAATTGGTCTTCATTATAATATTGAAGACTTTGAGATTAAGGATGTTGTCGCTGCCAACACGAATATGACTCCGGGCTCTTTCTTAAGCTCTAGTATAAAACCCTATATCCGGTATGATTCCAGAAATGATCTATTCACTCCCACTGAAGGTCAAAAGCATGAATTTTCAATTCAATATGCGGGAATGGGTGGTGATATCGATTATATCAAATATGTTGGAGAAACCGGCATCTATTTTCCTCTTTTTTGGAAATTTACAGGCTTAGTCCATGCCGAGGCAGGATATCTTGATGACATGTCTGATAATTCTGTTGATATCGATTTTGTTCGGTTTTATATGGGTGGAATGAACTCCATTCGAGGGTTTGATAAAACCGATATAAATGGCCAAAGAGATGGAGATCCCATTGAAAGGGGAGGAGAAAAATACACCCAGTTTAATGTGGAAATCACCTTTCCCTTAAATGAAAAATATAAAATTGCTGGTGTCCTCTTTTATGACCGTGGAGATGTATACCGTACCAGTGAGGATATTGATTTTGGCGACCAATTTTCCAGTTTTGGAACAGGTTTCCGCTGGAATTCTCCCATGGGTCCACTAAGAATCGAATATGCCTGGGTCATTGACGGAAAAAATGTAAAAGAGCGCGGAGATGGTAAGTTTGAGTTTTCGGTTGGAGCTTCATTTTAAAATAATTATTTTTTGGAGGATTTAATGAAAAAACTTAGTATGATGTTAATCATAATTGTTTGTTGTTTCGGCTTTATATCCAGTTCATATAGTGCAGATGTTGCTAAAATTGGAATTTTTGATTTTACAAAAATTTTAAATGAATCAAGTGCTGGTAAAATCATTCAAAAACAAATTGCTGACAAAAACACAGAAAGTCGAAATCAACTTATCAATGAAAAACAACAGATCGATAATATGAAAAAGGATTTTCAAAGAGAGGCTTTGGTTTTAGGTGTTGAAAAGCAGAATGAAAAAGCAAGGGATATTAGAATTCGGGAAAACGATTTTATTGAACTGGAAAAACAATTGGCCCAAGGGTTTAAACAATTGCAGAATGATTTACTCAGTACATTCCAAAAAGATATCACTGAAATTGTAAGTGAAATTGGAAAAAAAGACGGTTATCTGCTTATATTAGAAAAAAAGCAGAGTGGTGTTGTTTATTCATTAGATCATATTGATATTACGGATACAATTACCAAGCAGTATAACAAAAAGACTGCTAAAAAATAAATATTGTATTGATGGAACTGTCGATAAATGAAATTGCCTCGATTTTGGATGTAAAAATCATCGGCAAATCAAACCGAACCATTCAGGGTGTTTCTTGTTTTGAAGAAGCCAATGAATTAGATTTAACATTTGCCGTTCAGCCAAAATTCTTAAAACAAATTTTTCAAACAAAAGCCGGGGCAATTATTGTCCCGGAAGGTTTTTTAATAGAGACAAATAAAAATAGAACACTTACATTTTTAGTGAGCCAAAACCCTAAAATTGACTTTTTCAAAATAGTTCGTCTCTTTCATCCTGAAAAGATTCTTCAGTCAGGTATCCATTCAAGTGCTACTATTGGATCTCACGTACAGATTGGAAGAAATCCTGTTATCTCACCAAGTGTTTTTATTGGTGAGAATGTTAGTATCGGTGAGAACGTTCAATTATTACCTGGCGTTTTTATCGGCGATGACGTTGTTCTTGGTGACAATGTTCTGATCAAACCCAATGTAACCATTATGGAAAAAACAAAAATAGGTAACAATGTCATTATTCATTCTGGAACCGTTATTGGTTCTGATGGTTTTGGCTTTGCCCAGACCTCGGACAAACATGAAAAATTGATCCACTCAGGTTATGTCCATATTTTTGATAATGTTGAAATCGGTGCCAATACGACTATTGATAGAGGAACTCTGGGCATAACCATCATTGGTAAAGGCGTAAAAATAGACAACCTTGTTCATATTGCCCATAATGTGAAAATAGGAGAGAACACGCTTATTGTTGCCCAGGTCGGGATTGCAGGCAGCGCAACTATCCAAAACAATGTAATTATAGCTGGAAAAGCCGGTATCACAGGACATATAACGATTGGTGCCAATGCTATTATTGGACCTTTTGCCGGTGTCCACAGCAATGTTGGAGAAAATGAAATTGTATCTGGTGTGCCTCAAATGCCCCATAATCGATGGCGCAAAGTTGTCAGTATTATATCCAGGCTGCCGGAAATGAGGAAACAACTTTTTTCTTTTGAAAAAAGATTGAAAGATATTGAAAATAAGCCCCTTTAAACGGAGAAAAAATGATTCATCCAACAGCAATTATAGATCCTAAAGCCGAAATTGATTCTAATGTAACCATTGGTCCTTTTGCCATTGTAAAATCCGATGTTTGTATTGGCTCAGGAACCACCATCGGTCCTTATACCACCATTGACCAATATGTTACCATTGGAGAAAATTGTCAGATTTTTCAATATGCCTCTGTTGGCGGTGCACCCCAGGATTTAAAATTTCATGGAGAAAAATCATATTTAACAATTGGAAGGGGTTCCATCATCCGCGAATTTGTGACCATTAACCGGGGGACCGAAACCGGTGGGGGGGTAACAGAAGTTGGCGAAGAAAATTATTTAATGGCCTACACCCATATCGCCCATGATTGCAAAACCGGTAAACAGGTTATACTGGCAAACAATTCAACCCTTGCCGGCCATATTACTATTGGTGATAATGTCACGGTTGGCGGATTGGTCGCTATCCATCAATTTGTTCAAATCGGCGACTATGCCTATATCGGCGGAAAATCTGCCGTGGTTAAGGATATACCGCCCTATGTCATTGCAGCCGGGGATCGGGCCACGCTTCATGGTTTGAATAATGTCGGATTAAAACGACATAAATTTTCTAAATCTTCGCTTCAAGAACTCAAAAAAGCATATCGTATTTTTTTCAGGATCGGATTAACGGTTAAGCAGGCTTCAGAAAGGGTTAAAGCTGAAGTTGAACAGATTCCTGAAGTTAAAAATTTTATCCAGTTTATTGTTGATTCAAACAGAGGCGTTACACGTTAAAAATGAATATAGGACTGATCGCAGGGGGGGGACAGTTTCCTGTGCTTTTTTCAAAAAAAGCAGTTCAAAAAGGATATCAGGTTTTTGCTATTGGATTTAATGGGGAGACAGATAACGATCTTTGCAGGGATGTTCAAGACTTAAAATGGCTATACCTTGGTCAGGTTTCAAAAATGATAAAATATTTTAAACAGCATGATATTAGTGAAGTGGTCATGCTGGGCAGCATTCAAAAAATAAATATATTTAAAAATATCCGGCCTGATTTAAAAGCCTTGTCCTTTATCGCAAAAAACGCCAGAACCCATGATGATTCCGTCTTAACGGCATTTGCTGATTTGCTTTTAAAAGAGGGGATTAAAATTTTATCCTCAACCTTTCTTCTACCTGAACTCATCAGTCCTAAAGGCTGCTGGACAAAAAGAAAACCAGACAAGGCTGAAATCAAAGATATCAGTCAAGGCTGGAAAATTGCTACCGAGATAGGAAAACTGGATATCGGCCAATGTGTTGTCATCAGTAATGGGACTATCCTTGCTGTTGAAGCCATTGACGGTACTGATGAAACGATTAAGCGTGGTGGCCGTCTGGCTAATAAAAATGGTGCTGTTGTGGTTAAACGATCCAAACCCTGCCAGGATTTAAGATTTGATCTTCCTTCTTCGGGTTGCCAGACCATTGAAACCATGCATGAATCCGGAGTCACTGTTCTGGTATTGGAAGCTGAAAAATCACTTTCATTTGACCGAGAAAAAATGATTGAACTTGCAAATAAATATAATATCTCAATTCTGGGGTATACTGATCAAGACGTTCTATGAATTTACCCGTCAAATTAAAACATATCCTTATCCTTACGGGTGAACCATCCGGTGATATGCATGGCAGTCATCTGATAAGGCAGATTAAGCTAATAGATCCCGGTATATACGTGTCTGGAATTGGTGGGCCTTGCCTGGCTAAAGAAAAAGTAGACCTTTTTTATCCGATTGAAAAACTATCGGTCATGGGATTTACAGAAATACTCATGCAATTGGGACAAATTAAACACGCTTTTGATCTTTTTAAACAAAAGCTTTGTTCGCATTTGCCGGACCTTATTATCCTTGTCGATTATCCTGGATTTAATTTAAAGGCAGCTCAATATGTAAAAGAAAATTTTTCTATTAAAATATTGTATTTTATAACACCAAAAGTATGGGCCTGGAAAAAATCACGAATAAAAAAAATTAAAAAATATGTGGATCATGCAGCTCTGATTTTACCCTTTGAAGAAAAAATTTTTAAAAAAGCAAAAATTCCCTGTACATATGTTGGAAATCCTTTGATGGACATTTATCCTGAAACTCTTTCCAAACCTTTTTTACGGTATAACAACCTTATTGAAAAGACAAAGAATTCCTTTATTATCGGTTTATTGCCGGGATCGAGAAAAACTGAGGTAACCAAGTTGTTACACATCATGGGCAATGCTGCAAAACTGATCTGTCAACACCATCCAAAGGTTTGTTTTATTATTTCAAAGGCAGATTCAATCAATAATAGGCTTCTTGAAAAATATCTGAATAATTTTTCAAAACAGTTTGAATTTAAAATCCATCAAGGACCGGTAAAAGATATTTTACTCAAATCAGATATGGTAATTGCAGCTTCCGGCACCGTTACTTTAGAGGCAGCGCTCTGTTGTGTTCCTACGATCATTATTTATAAAGTATCGTATATCAGCTATAGGATAGCCAAACTTTTTGTCAAGATCAGATATGCAGGTCTTGCTAATTTGATTATGAACCAGGAAGTAATGCCGGAATTTCTTCAATATGATGCCACTGCAAAAAAAATAAGCAACAAAGCCATGGAGATACTTGATCATATATCTTTTTATGAAAATCAATTACAAGGTGTTCGTAAACGGTTGGGTGGCCCTGGTGCTTCGAAAAGAGCAGCCCATATAGCGTTGAGTATGCTCAGACAATAGAATTATTACAATAAATTTGACAAACTTACTCAATTATTATTAGAGTTATTTCAACCACTAATAGTTATGAATAAAACCTGAAGGATGATATTTTTGCTTTGTTAACATTTGAATTAATTTTACTTATTGTTTGTCTTTTTCTCTCTGGATTTTTCTCATCATCTGAAACCGCCTTGTTCTCCATCAGCAAGGTCAAGGCACTTCATATTGCCAAGGATGGTTCTAAAACCGGACAATTGATCATGAATATGAAAAATGATTCTCATACCCTTTTAACCACAATTCTCATTGGGAATAACATGGTTAACATCGGCGCTTCTGCCATTGCTACGTCTTTGGCTATCTCTCATTTTCAATCCAATGCCGTGGGGATTGCCACAGGAATTATGACCATGCTTATTCTTGTTTTTGGTGAAATATTTCCAAAATCCTTTGCTAGTCATAACAATTTGTTAGTTGCTCGCATGGTTATTTATCCCTTGTTATGGCTGTCCAAAATTTTTTTCCCCTTGATTTATATGTTGAATTTTATACCTAAACTCCATGGTTCAACAAATGAAATTCACGGCACGGTAACCGAAGATGAGTTAATGACCATGGTCGAAGTGGTTGAAGAAGAAGGGGAGATAAAAGAAGAAGAAAAAAATTATATTACCAATATTTTTGAGTTTGATGATACATCCTGTTCTGAAATCATGACACCCCGGGCAGATATGTTTGTACTTGATGTTTCTCAGACAATGAATATTGAAGGAATCCTTAAAACCGGATATTCAAGAATTCCAATTATCGAAGGCAGCATTGACAATGTTATCGGTATTTTACACGTGAAAAATCTTTTTGCCAGCTATCAACATGCCTGTGCATCAGAATCTGATTCTCCTCTGGATATAAAACAGATTATGAAGAAACCCTATTTTATACCCGAGTCAAAAAAACTGGACTCTCTTTTGCAGGCTTTCAAAAAGAAAAAAAATCATATTGCCATTGTTGTTGATGAACATGGGGGGGTTGCTGGAATTGTCACCCTTGAAGATGTTATAGAAGAAATCATTGGTGAAATCGTTGATGAAACAGACAGATTGGCACCGGATATCATTCGTCTCAAGGGAAATAAATGGCTGGTAACCGGGAGAATTGATATTGATGATTTAAACAAAGAGCTTGATATTCAAATCCCTGAATCCAACACATATGATACTTTTTCAGGTTTTTTTCTAGAACAGATCGGTCGGATTCCAAAATCAGGGGAATCAATCATTATTGATAAATGGCAGGCAATGGTAAAGGATATGGATGGGAACAGGATACAAAGCTTTATTTTAAAAAAAGATTAATCTTAATATTATACTCATTTGGGAAAATAGTTGTAATGAAAAAAAAACATGAACAGGATTTAAGCAGTTTAAGAAATCAAATTGATGCCATAGATTCAAAAATTTTGGATTTGATCAATCAGCGCCTTGATATCGGTAAACAGGTGGGATGCATAAAGGCTGAAACCGGAAGCAAGATTCTTGATCGATCTCGTGAAACCAAAGTGATTGAAAATTTATTTAAACTCAATCATGGTCCTGCCTCTAAAGAGTTATTGCAATATGTTTTTAACGTTATTATCGCAGCTACCCGGGAAATTCAAAGACCTAAAACCATTTCTTTTTTAGGACCACAGGCCACTTATAGCCATATTGCAGCCTTAAATCATTTTCAACATTCAGGTCTTTTTATTGAACATCCTAATCTGTATGAAGTCTTCCGGCAGGTTGATAGAAATGAAAGCCATTTCGGAGTCGTTCCCATTGAAAATTCCACTGAAGGTGCGGTGAATCATACCCTTGATTTGTTTACAGAATTTAACCTTAATATTTGTGCAGAGCATTATGAGCCTGTATCTCATGATCTGTTATCTTTAACAGGTGAGGCCAAGGATGTTAAAACCATCATCTCACATCCACAACCCATTGCTCAATGCCGAACCTGGATAAGGAATAAATTTGGCCATGCAAAAATAATTGAAGCCAGCAGCACTTCAAAAGCGGCTTTACTGGCTTCAGAGGATAAACATATTGCTGCTATTGCCAGTAAGCAGGCTGCTCATTTGTATGGGCTCCAGGCAATTGAATCTAAAATTGAAGATCGATCCGGTAACATTACTCGGTTTCTTGTCATTGGAAAAGAACCGCCCAAGCGGACAGGTAATGATAAAACATCAATCATGTTTGCTACGCCTCACGTTCCGGGAGCTCTTTTTAAGGCGTTAGAACCCATTGACAGGGCTGGCTTGAACATGCTCAAGTTAGAATCCCGGCCCACCCATCATCAGAATTGGAGCTATTATTTTTTTGTTGATATTGCAGGCCATCATACTGATGAAATAGTTTCAAAAACCATTGAAGAACTTAAAAATTATGCTTTATCACTTAAAATACTGGGTTCTTATCCTGTGGCTGCAACAAAGGACAAATAATTGAAACCAATCATTAAGCGACAAATTAAAAATCAGAGTGTTATTATTCCCGGATCAAAAAGTATATCCCATCGAATGATGATCTGCGCATCTCTTTCAAAAGGAAATTCAAGTATTGATAATCTTCTGCAAAGTGAAGATATTCTTCTGACTATCAGGGCTTTAAAATCCATGGGTGCTAAGATAGAACAAATATGTGGTGACCATTTTTCTGTCACAGGTTTTGGGGGACATCCGACAAAAAGTGATCAAGACATTTATCTTGGCAACTCGGGAACATCCATGCGTCTTCTTGCCGGGATTGCTGCGTTGGGATCAAATCAGTATACCCTTACTGGAAATGAACGAATGTGTGAAAGACCTATGGTAGAATTGTTGGATGCCCTTTCACAATTGAATATTCAAGCAAGTTCCGACAATAAAAACGGCACACCACCGGTTATCATCAAAGGTGGGAACCGCAAAGGGGGGGAGGTATTAATTGATTGTTCTAAAAGCAGTCAATATCTGTCTTCACTTCTCATGATGGGCGCATTATTGGAGAAAGGGCTTGATATCCATCTTGACAGCCCGCCTGTTTCCTCGCCTTATATTGATTTAACCATGGATATAATGAAAAAATTTCATGTTGAGTCCAGACAAATTTCCACCACCCATTATAAAGTTGATGGGCAACAATCTTATGCTTCCGGTAAATTCATTGTAGAACCAGACCTTTCCAATGCCGGTTATTTCTGGGCTATTGGGGCAGTTACCGGACAAATGATTTTTGTAGACAATATCAACTTGAATACACTTCAAGGCGATATAAATCAGATAAAAATTCTTGAACAAATGGGTTGTAAGCTTGTGGTTGAAGATAATCGTATCGGTATTTGCGGTAAAGAGCTAACCGGTGTGGATGTTGATATGGGTGCGACACCGGATGCAGTCCCTGCCATTGCAGTTGTGGCCAGTTTTGCCAAAGGAACCACTCGAATTTCCAATATTGGTCATTTAAGGGTAAAAGAATGTGACAGGATTGATGTGGTCTCTTCACAACTTGAAAAAATGGGAATTCATGTTAAGCAAGGTGATGATTTTATGGAAATTACAGGTGGAAAACACACCGGGGCTTTCATTGAAACCTTTAACGATCACAGGATTGCCATGGCATTTTCTATTCCCGGCCTGTTAATCGATGGCATAAAAATTCAAAACCCCGCCTGTGTTGAAAAGTCATTCCCCAATTATTGGAAAATCTTTGATTCACTATAAACCCATATGGATGATGATGGTGAACTATTTTGGGGACCGAATGGATAGGAGAATAAATGATGTCAGGCAGTAGTTTTGGAAAAGCATTCAATATAACCACTTTTGGAGAATCGCATGGAAAAGGCATTGGTGTCGTCATTCAAGGGTGTCCTCCAGGGATACCGATAGATGAAAAAACCATACAAGATGCTTTGGACAAGCGAAAGCCCGGTCAGGGCATTACCGGTACCAGACGAAAGGAGCCTGACAAGGCTGTTTTCTTTTCCGGAATATTCGAAGGAAAAACAACTGGTACGCCTTTAATGATATTTATTGAAAATAAAGATGCAAAATCAAAATCCTATACATCCATTGCCAAACTTTTTAGACCTGGTCACGGTGATTTCACCTATCAAAAAAAATATGGTATCAGAGATTATAGAGGAGGGGGACGATCTTCTGCCAGAGAGACTGCTGCACGAGTCGCTGCCGGTGCTGTGGCACAGCTTATTCTTGATCAATCAAACATTCGCATCCAATCCTACACACTGGGTATTGGAGGAATTTTTGCAAAAAATCTTTCTAAAATAGAAAATAAAGAAAAAAATGGTTTGCAATGCCCTGATCTTGATGTGCTTTGTCAGATGGAAGAAAAAATTAATAGTATCAAAAAAGAGGGAGATTCCCTGGGCGGTGTCGTGCAGATTGTGGCAACCAATGTTCCCCCTGGGCTTGGAGAGCCGGTGTTTGACAAACTGGATGCTGAAATTGCAAAAGCCTTGATGAGTATTGGTGCAGTTAAAGCGGTAGAAATCGGGGCAGGGATAAATGCGGCTCAAATGACCGGATTTGAAAACAATGATCAGATTCTACCCAATGGTTTTCCGACCAATCATTCAGGCGGTATTCTTGCTGGAATTTCCAATGGAGATGATATTATAGCAAGAGTCCATGTCAAACCGATCCCATCCATTGCCAAGGAACAAGATACAATTGATCTGGATGGAAACCCAGTGAAAATATCTACTAAAGGACGTCATGATATCAGTGCCATCCCAAGAATTAATAAGGTTTGTGAAGCCATGATGGCTATGGTTCTTGCAGATCATTTGCTGCGGCAGCGGTGCATTGATCCGATGATATAGGAATCGGCCTGATTTATAGATACTTGGTCAATAAATCAGGCCCGATATCCAAAAACACTTATTTTTTTACGATATCTGCTTCTAATTTATCTGCGATATCCATGGCAGTTGTCAGGGCATCATTGATCATGAATAATTGAATCTTTAATGTTTTTAATGAGGCAGGTGTGGCTGAAATTTTTTCATCACTTGCAAAAAGAGTGGCAAAAGCCTTAGATTTTTTAGCAAATTCCTCCAGTTTTTCACTGAAATTTATAATTTCAGTGGACCATTTGTTCCGTTCATCCTGTGAAATTTCATCGTTTGCATTTCCAGTACCATTTATTAAATGGTCAATTTGATATTCTTCAGGGTCTGCTATGATTTCATACATTGAATCTCTCCTTTAAAAAAAAGGTTAATCTCAGGTTAACTTCGATATTCTAAGAATATTGGATCAACCTTCTGAAGTCAAGCATTTGGCAAAGAAATAATGAATCATCATTCATCAAGACCCCTGTTGTGAAAGGAACTCGATCAACTCGCCTTTGGTATACATGATTTTTAAAACTGCTAAATAATAGGTGTATTGTGCGTCTGAAATACGACGTTGAGCAGAGACCAGTAAAGAATTGGCATCAATAGCATCAATGCTGTCAGCCATACCATATTCTAATTGCATGTTAACTGCATTTAAAGTTTCCTGGGCAGATTTGAGCTCATCCTCAAGGTTGATGATAGTATTTTTAGCAGACTCGTAATCATAATAGGAATTTTCAGATTCAAGAATGATTGCTTTCTTTTTAAGCTCAAGAGTATTTTGCGCTTTTCGCTCATCAGCTATTTTCTGACGGATGGTTGCCGACCTAAGTCCTCCATCAAAAAAAGTAAAGGATAATTCACCACTCACATACAAATCTTCAGTATCATAGGCAACATCTGTAACACCGCTTTTATACTCAATATCTGTTTCTCTATATCCTGCTTCAAGAGAAAGTGTTGGCCAGTAATCGCTCTTGTTATATTTTGTTGTTTTTCTGGCAATCTCAAGATTTTTTGCGGCCTCTTTTATTTCTACTCGGTTTTTTAATGCTATTTCTTTTATCTGATCAAGAGAACATTGATAGTTTTCAAGGTGGCTTAAAGGTTCCTTTTCAAGATCATAAGAATCATCCATGTCTACAAGATTCTGCAATTGGGCCTTAGTTTTGAAAATTTTATTTTCTGATAAAACCCTTTCAGTCAGAGATTTTGACAATTCAGCTTCTGCACGAAACAGGTCAGTTTTTGCCACATTACCCACAATGAGTTTTTCTTTAACAGAATCCCGGTAGGTCGATAACCGCTCAACATCTGATTGTGCGATTTCAAGATATCGTTGAGCGCTTAAAATATTATAATACGCTTGTGCCACTGCCAACATATATTGAGCACGAATGCTCTCAAGTGAAAAACTTTTGCTTTCAATAAAATCTTTGGTAATATTTAAGGCGATTAATTCTTTGCCGTTCAGGGTAAATGACTGGGTCAGTTTGCCGCCCAATGCCATGGTATCAGGAGAAGCAAGATCTTCATTTTTTCTTTCAAGCACGTTACCATATACCGTAGCTTTGGGAACCAGAACAGATAAAGCTCTTTTTTTTTCAAGTTGGGCAATATAAAGATCATCCTGAGCTATTTTAATCGTCTGGCTATGTTTATTGGCCAGCCGGGCCAGATCAAAAAGAGAATAAAGGGTTTGGGATTGTGCTTGAATACTTGTAAAACTTATCATAAAAACCATACAGGTTATCTGAAGACATCTTTTATTCATAGGGAGAACCTCTTGTTATGCAAATCAAAAATACAGGTTACAATATTATCATTTTGTCTATACCGTCAAGTTTGCAATACAAATATTTACAATTATTGTTTGTAACTGAGTTCAACAAAGATTTATAATAGTAATCTTTTAAATGCAAGATGACAAAAAACCGATTTAATGGTATTAAGCATCCCAAAAATAGTTTTAATACGTTTTTAATCATATAAGGAGATTTTAATGGCATCCATACCCAAAACACAATTTGATGAGCTATCTTTAGTCCGGCAGGGAAAAGTTAGAGATATTTTTGATACCAAAGATGCCTTGTTAATGGTTACCACTGACAGACTTTCAGCCTTTGATGTGGTATTGCCTGATATTATTCCAGACAAGGGGAAAGTCTTAAATCAAATATCTGTATTCTGGTTCAAGTTTATGGAATCAATTGTCAGTAATCATATTATCACAACCAATGTGGACGAATATCCTGATGAATTTAAACCTCATCGTTTGGCTCTTGAGAAACGATCAATGCTGGTTAAAAAAGCTAAACCACTTCCTGTGGAATGTATTGTCAGAGGATATATCACAGGTTCCGGCTGGAGTTCTTATGTAAAAGAAGGACATGTATGTGGTATAGAACTTCCCAAAGGTCTGAAAGAATCAGATAAACTCGAAACCCCTTTGTTTACCCCTTCTACCAAAGCCGAAGTAGGGGATCACGATATCAATATCAGTTTTGAAGATACCATTAAAATTATTGGTGTTCAGATGGCAGAAAAACTCAGAGACTTAAGCTTTGCCATTTATAAAAAAGGCGCTGAGTATGCGCTGTCTAAAGGAATCATTATTGCGGACACTAAGTTTGAATTTGGCGTCCTTGGTGATCAAATTATCCTGATTGATGAAATCATGACACCTGATTCTTCAAGATTCTGGCCTTTGGATGATTATGAACCCGGAAGAGGTCAAAACAGTTTTGATAAACAATTTGTAAGAGATTGGCTCATTGAGTCCGGATGGGACAAAACACCGCCAGGACCCAGTTTGCCCATAGAAGTGATCGAACGTACTGCCAATACATACAAAGAAATATATACCCGCCTTACCGGTGAAAATGTCTGATTCTTTATGTGAAATAGATGTAAATGACATCGATCTAACCGATGAAAGGTATAAAATCAGTTTATTGCAGGAAAATGTTGCAGCTCTTGCATTATCCATTCAAGAAACCGGCCTGATTTGTCCCCCAATGGTAAGGCGGGTGGTCAGGCCGATTAACAATAAATATATCGTTATTTTCGGGTTTAATCGAATCAGGGCATTGATTTTTAACAATACAAAACGCATACAGGTCTTATTAGCTGATCCTGAACTATCGGATCGACAATGCCTGATACGTTCAATAGCCTGGCTTTCATTTCAACGGCTGTTAAGCCAGTCAGAATTGATCCGGTCTGTTCAATTACTGAGTGCATATTTAACCGCACAGGAAATCTTTGAATATTCATTGGTACTGTTTAAGCAAAAATTAAATATCCAGTATATTGAGCAGATTCTGGCGATTAGTAAACTTCCTGAACCTGCAATGGCATTAATTGAATCCAACCAATTGTCACTAAAAGCCGCACAAAAAATTTTATCTTTTAATTCGACTGATATTAAAACCTTTTTATCCATTTTTGAACAAATTAAAGCATCAAATAGCAAACAATTGGAAATTATTCTTCATTTAAAGGAAATCGCTGCCAGGGATAAAATAAATATTAAGATGGCCTGTCAACAAATGGAACTTAATCTTATCCTGACAGATAACAACCTTGAACCGAATGTGAAAACCCAACAATTAAGAAATTGTCTGTTTAATCATAGATTTCCAACCTTGTCCAAGGCCCGTGATCTTGCCAAACAAAAAATATCATCATTAAACTTAAGTCCCAATATTGCGATTACTTTTTCTGAAACTTTTGAACGCCAGGAATATATGATCTCATTTACTGCGAAAAACTTTAATGAATTCAAAACCAATGTATTAATGCTAGAAAAACAGATCCACCATGATGGAATCAAAGAGATTTTTGACCAATGAAAATTGATACATTATTCATGGACCAATGCATACCTTGTGATACAGAAACCAACTATCTTGTTGAAAAGTTAGCTTTGACACCGCAATATGTAAATTCCAGCCAAATTGTTTACGATTATATTCAAGATGCTGTTGATCCTATTTTAAAAGCAAAAACAACTTTATATATTACGCAAAATAAAGGCGCTGTCATCAAAGAATGTCCGGGGACAAGCTTTTATACATGTTGCGATTATACCATTCTTCATTCAGGTACCTTTTGTACAATGGATTGTTCTTATTGTATCCTTCAAGCCTATTTTCATCCACCCATTCTCCAGTATTTTGCTGGATTCGATATACTGAAACAAAGCCTTGAAACTATATTTAAAAAAGACAAAATATTTAGAATTGGTACGGGTGAATATACTGATTCATTGATCTGGGAAAAAATCAGCCTGCTTCCTCAGTTTTTAGTTAAAACCTTTGCCCAACAAAACAATTGTCTTTTGGAGCTTAAAACCAAAACCGTAAATATAGAATCCTTGCTGCCTGTGGCTCATAATGGCAAAACGATTATCGCATGGTCGTTGAACACCCCTGAAATTATTGCATCAGAAGAAAAGGGAACAGCATCTTTAACAGTTCGCCTAAAAGCTGCAAAAAAAGCACAGGACGCCGGATATAAACTCGCCTTTCATTTTGATCCGGTTATCATTTATCCAGGTTGTGAAGATGCCTACCAACGTGTTATTAAGACAATATTTAAATATGTTAATCCTCAAAATATTGTCTGGATCAGTATTGGAACATTTCGGTTCATGCCAAAACTTAAACAAATAATTGAGACAAGGTTCAAAGACTCTACCATCTGTTATGGAGAATTTATTCTTGGACTGGACAACAAAATGCGCTATTTTAAACCGTTAAGAATAAACATTTATCAAAAAATGATAGCCTGTATTAAAGATCATGCGCCAGGCCTTTTTGTCTATTTTTGTATGGAAGACGAAGAAGTCTGGCAAAAATGCTTGGGATTTTTCCCCAAAAAAAAAGGAGAACTTGGCTTTTTACTTGATCAAAGCGCAACACACCATTGTAATTTAGGTGCATCCTTTTGAAATTATTAATATCCTTATGGTGTTGGACCATTGGCCTGCTATTTTTTAGTATTTCATTTATTATTATTTCAATCAGTATCATGACTCTTTCACGGGAAAAAACAGGTAAAATCACCCGTTTTTTATTTCAAATTCAGGTATGGCTTTTAGGAATCAAGTTGGTTATTAAAGGAACAAATCATATCAAAAAAAATCAGCCATACCTGATTATGGGAAATCACCAGAGCCTTTTTGACCTTTTTGTTGTTCCGGCAGCTATTCCTCTTTGTTTTGTGGGCATTCAGGCGTCGCAACATTTTTCTTACCCGTTTTTTGGATATTTGATTCGAAAATGGGGGAATATACCCATTGATCGAAATGATCTTAAAAAAGCGTTGAAGAGTTTAGACATGGCAAAAAAAACCATTGAACAAGGAATGAGTATCGGTGTTATGCCTGAAGGCCATCGGACAACAACCGGTAAAATAGCACCTTTTAAAAAAGGGCCGTTCCATCTGGCAAAAGCGGCAAAGGCAGATATTTTACCCTTTGGTATTAATGGGCTTTATCAATACAATCGCAAAGGGGCATTCCAAATTAATCCTGGAAAGGTCACACTCACATTTGGAAAACCTATTTTATATAATACGATTAAAAAATTATCTGTTGATGAATTAAGAGAAATGGTTTTTCTTACCATCAAAGAATTGAGTCAATAAAAAACCGGGCGGGTTAATATTATTAACCCGCCCGGTTTGAATTGTTTCATTTTTATAATTATTGAAATTTTATAGATCCTTGTTCCTTGTTAGGCGTTTTCCTTTTCAGCATTTACACGTTCTATTACTTTTTTAGCCAAATCAGCAGGAACCACATCATAGTGATCAAATTCCATGGTAAATGTTCCTCTACCACCAGTCATGGAACCTAAGTCTGGTGCATATCGAAGTATTTCAGCCATGGGGACATGTGCATTAATAATCTGTTTTTCGTCCTCTGAGTCCATTCCAAGAACCCTACCGCGTCTTGAGTTTAAATCACCCATGATATCACCAGTACTGTCATCAGGAACTTTGACAGCCACTCTCATAATCGGCTCAAGAAGGGTTGCCTTTGCATCAACAGCTGCTTTTTTAAATGCAATGGAACCAGCCATTTTAAATGCCATTTCAGAAGAGTCCACAGAATGGTAAGATCCAAAGTCAACAGTTACCCTGAAGTCCACGCAAGGGAACCCAGCAAGAATACCACTCTGGGAGGCTTCTCTGACACCGGCTTCTACCGCTGGAATATAATTTTTAGGAATTACCCCGCCAACAATTTTATCAACAAATTCAAAACCGGAACCGCTGGCAAGTGGTTCTAATACGATCCAGCAATCACCAAACTGGCCATGTCCACCGGATTGTTTTTTATGTTTACCCTGTACTCGGATTTTTTTCTTGAAAGTTTCACGATAAGGAACTTTAGGTGTTTCAATATCCATGCCCACGTTAAATTTTCTCTGGATCTTGTCAGCAGTCACCTCGATATGAACCAGTCCTCGGCCTGAAAGAATAGTTTGTTTGGTTTCTTCATTGCGAACAAGCATGAGGCCTTTATCTTCTTCAAGAATTTTTCTGACGGCTTCGTGAATTTTATCCTCATCATTTTTTGCTTTGGGCGAGATAGCAAAAGAGATCAACGGCGGCATTGGTTTGGGTGCAGGGATCTGGATCTCTTTTCCACTGGTCAATGTATCCCCGGTAAGCGTATTTTTAAGTTTTGCCACAGCAACGATTGCGCCTGGCAGTGCGCTGGCAATCGTCTTTTGTTCTTTTCCTGCAATTTCGAGCAATTGAGAAAATCTCTCCTTATTGTCCTTGGTAACGTTAAAAATATTGCCTTCTTTTCCAAGGGTACCGGAAATCACTCTGAAAAGAGAAAGTCTACCCGCATAAGGATCAACAATTGTGTTAAAAACAAACCCGCAAAATTCTGCATCAGGATCTGGAGAAATGACTACATCTTCACCATTGGCATCTTTTGCGATCCAGTCGCCTCTGTCAATCGGAGAGGGCATATAATCGTTTATAAGATCAAAAATAGTATCTACGCCAATCATTTTTGTTGCTGATGTACAAATGGCAGGATAAAATTGAGCATCCAGCACACCTTGTCGGAAGGCAGCTTTTAATTCATCTTGAGAGATTGCTTCACCTTCAAGATATTTTTCTAAAAGGTCATCATCAAGTTCGGCAACATTTTCAATAAATTCTTCTTTTGTCATTTCCATATTATCAAACATATCAGACGGAATATCGATCTTGCTTGCTTTTCCGTCAGCATCATAAACATAGGCCGAACCTGAAATGATATTGACAAAACCTTTAAAATCATCTTCAGCCCCAATGGGGTAACAGATAGGAACAATTTTCTTTTTAAGAGCGGTTTTACAGGCATTAATTGCACTTGTATAATCTGCTCTTTCTCTATCAAGCTTATTGATGATAACAAATCCTGGAAGATTATATTCAAGAGCACTGGCAGCAGCTTCTTCAGTCATGGCAGAGGGCCCACCCACGCCATCAATTACAAATGCCATGCAATCGGCCACGGGAAAAACGGTTTTAGAAGCTGAGAAGAAGTTCTGATCACCCGGAGTATCCATCAGCGTAATCGTATGTTTATTATGTGTATATTTAATAAACGATGTATTAATACTTTGCTGTTTTTTGATTTCTTCGGGTTGAAAATCCATGACAGTATTGCCTTCTTCAACCTTTCCAAGTCGGTTGGTAACTCCTGCTTTAAATAACATAGCCTCAGCAAGGGTTGTTTTACCTGCACCGCCATGTCCAGCCAGAGCCACGTTTCTCATGGTTTTGATCTCTTCACTCATTGTTGCTCCTTAATAACCATTAATAAAAATTAATA
>JBDRQO010000068.1:0-66155 GCA_043826275.1 Pseudomonadota bacterium | reverse complement strand
GCTGGGAATGTCACACAAACCCCAAGGAGATTGAATGATGAAAAAGAGCAGAAGAAGCTTTCTTAAAGTAGCAGGTATTGCTGCCATTGGGTTAGGTGCTGCTCCGGCAATGAACTTTGCTGCATCTGATTCTCATGGCACAGCCCAGGCGGTGAAAAGCAAAAATGAACAAGCGCTGACCGCCAAGCGCTGGGGCATGGTGATTGATACCAACAAGATTACGGATGACGTGGTGGAAGCCTGCACCGAAGCCTGCCATAAAGCCCATAACGTTCCTGACTTTAACCATGAAGTGGACAAGGAAAAATATCCAAAGACAAGGCCGGTTAACCACAAACAGGAGATCAAATGGCTTTGGGAAGAACATTTTAAGTATGCATTCCCGGACAAGGAAGATCAGAAAGAATATATAGCAGAAAAGTATCGTGAACTTCCCTTTCTTGTGACCTGTAACCATTGCAAGAACGCACCCTGTGTTCAGGCCTGCCCCACCCAGGCCACATTTAAAAGAGCGGACGGAATTGTCCTGATGGACTATCATCGCTGCATTGGATGTCGTTTTTGCATGGCTGCCTGTCCATATGGTGCCAGAAGTTTTAATTTCAGAGACCCCAGGCCGTTCATTGCCGAGATTGCCCCTGATTTTCCCACCCGCTCCAAAGGGGTTGTGGAAAAATGCAACCTTTGCGCAGAACGACTGGCAAAAGGGGAACAACCCCATTGTGTAGAAGCATCTGAGGGTGCCATTGTGGTTGGCGATCTTGAAGATCCTGAATCTGAGGTTCGCGCACTTATGAATGAACACTATACAATCAGACGTAAACAGTCTCTGGGTACTGAACCCTCTGTTTACTATGTCATGTAAGAGGAGCGACTATGCTTGAAATAGCTATCAAAGGAAGTAAAAATTACTGGTTATGGATAGTCGGCCTGCTCGTTGTAATGGGAGCAGGAGCGATTGTTTATATTGATCAGTTCACCAACGGCCTGATGATCACCGGCATGAGCCGGGACGTATCCTGGGGCTTTTATATTGCCAACTTTACCTTTCTTGTGGGTGTTGCCGCAGGTGGGGTCATGGTAGTCATCCCCTATTATCTTCATGATTATGAAAAATTTCACAGAATCACTATTTTAGGAGAGTTTTTAGCAGTAGCATCTCTGATCATGTGTCTTCTTTTCATTGTCGTGGATTTAGGTCAGCCCACCCGTATGCTGAACGTATTATTATACCCCACACCCCATTCCATGTTGTTCTATGACATGATCGTGCTCAATGGTTATTTGTTTTTGAACATCGTTGTGGGCTGGAAAATATTGGAAGCAGAAAGAAACCAGGTTGAACCTGAATGGTGGACAAAACCTCTGGTCTATCTTTCCATTCCATTTGCCATTGGTATTCATACGGTTACAGCATATCTTTACTGCGGTCTTCCAGGACGTGGATACTGGCTGACTGCCATTCTGGCACCACGGTTCCTTGCATCCGCATTTGCTGCAGGACCGGCTTTTTTAATTATTCTTTGCTATATCGTCAAAAAATTCACCAAATTTGATGCGGGCTGGGAAGCCATTCAGACATTATCAAAGATTGTCTGCTGGGCGATTATTGCCAACCTGTTCTTCTTTGCATGTGAAGTCTTTGTAGTATATTATTCCGGTATTCCCGGGCATCTAGCCCATATGCAATATCTGTTGTTTGGATATCACGGATACCATGCCCTGGTTCCATGGATGTGGACCGGACTGATTTTTATGACAACCGGTGCTATCTTTTTGATTATTCCAAAATTAAGAAACAATAAAGTATTGCTCCCCTTTACCTGCGCCCTGATTTTTATCGGCGCATGGATTGATAAAGGCCTTGGAATGATCTCAGGTGGTTTTGTGCCATCTCCTTTGCACCATGTTACAGAGTATGCGCCAACAGGAAAAGAAATTATGATTACCCTGGCTGTATATGCCACAGGTTTCCTGGTATTGACCATTCTTTACAAAATTGCCACACAGGTTAAAGAAGAGGTTAACGGATAGTCTGAACACTGTAAAAATTGTAACATTGATTCAGGGGAGTTTCTTGCATGGAACTCCCCTGTTTTTTTTAATTGCCCTTTTTTTAATAAAGCATTTATTGTTCAATGGAAAAGAATTCACAAGTTTTGCCCATCAACAAGTCTTTAAACTCAGATTATTATACTGGTTTCGATACCAGTTGTGATGCCATGTTTGATAATGGGGATTCGGTTTTAGAAACAAAGAAAAACCAACTTCTGGTGGCTGTATACGAAAAAGATCACGCAGCTATTGGCACACTTTTAAAAACAATTCTTTCCCATGTCATGCAGATAGCAGATCTGAGTGAAAACGACGAAAAAAGCATTCATCAGATTCTGACCATTTTCAAACGATTTGAGCCATCATTGTCAGAACAACTGAACGTAGCAACACTTGCCTCTTTTGATGCACTTAAAGCGTTCATTTTAAAACAAATCAAAACCAGCCGACAATCAGTCGGGTACCAGTCTTTTTCACAATGGAAACAAGATTTAAAATTAAACCCGGCCCAGCAAGACCTGGTATTTAAAACCGCCATGGCCTTCCAGTTAACCTCAGGATGCAGCCATTTTTGCAGGCGATGCAATGAATGGGCATTGCCCGGCATCAGATCTCATTTTTCTTTATCCGCTATTTTTAAGATCCTCGCTCAGATCAAGGCGCAGGGCAATAGTGAAATATCTTTATACGGGGCATCTGATCCCCTGGACTGGGAAGAAGAAAACTGCACCCTGGTTGAAATTATAAAATATATCCAGACACTGTCCCTGGAATACAGCCTGTTGACCAAAGTTCCAAAAGGCAAAAAAGCGGTGTTAACGCAGCTACTCAAACACCATGCCAATCTCTCGATCTCTGTGACCGCAAAAAACAAACATCGCATCCAAAAGATTGAAGCTGATCTGAACTATCCTATTTACAAACAACATGATTCAAAAGAGCTGCTCATTCCTGCAAGATTGGATGAAGATTTTTCAACGATCAAAGCCTCAATTACAGACGGGTATGGCACAGAAATAACACCCGGCGGTGCATCTATTATTATTCCCACATTTACCAGCGCCTTACATCCATTTGGTCATAAAAAAATTGCTGTCACCAGAAATACAGAGTTTTTCCCTGTGAAGAAAACAGGCAGACATGCTTTGTTAATCGATTATTTCAAACCTTTAAAAGGCTATGATTTAAATAAAAATATAATTTATTTAGATGCATTGCTTGATGTACAAATCGAATCCATTATCCTTGATAATGGTCAAGATGAATTGACACCACCAGGCATGAGAAGCCTGAAAGAATTCCTTTCCATCTTTGATGATAAAGCCCGGCACCAAAGAAAAAAAATGACTTCGTCGGTCTTAAAAAAACTCAAAAAACGTTACCTATCGAAAGATTCTTTTAAAGATTTGCCTCAAAAAGAACAGCAGATTTATCTTAAAAAGATTCGCTCCCACCTGGATCAGTGCAAACCATCCAATTGCCAGATTGCCAGACAATCAGCTATTTCATTTTTCCTTAACAGCGTTCACCGATACATATTAAAAAATCGGGTTAAACATAAAATACTATTATTTTTATTAAAACAAGAGATGATCGATTCCTTTAAAAATTTAACCATTGATGCTGATGATCAACCCCTGGAAAATTATTTTATACGACCCGATTCAGATGTCTTCAAAATATTTCGAATCTCAATTTTCCATCTATTGAAACCCATCCAACACAAAAAGGTTCTTGCTTTCATAAAGGACTGCCCTGGGCATTATGATCCTGTTGCTGACCTTTTTATTCAAAAGCAATCAGTGTAAACTATTGGGTAAACTATTGGGTAAACTATTGTTAGAAATCAAAACAACAGGCTAATCAATTAAGCATTTTTATACCTATCTTTATGTTGACAAATTCAGAGGGTAAGTATAATATACAGAGTTTTTAAAATTGCGAAAAGTATTGAAATGATAAGGAGAGTTAAAAAATGTACGCAGTTATCAGAACCGGAGGAAAACAATACAAGGTTCAAGAAGAACAAATTCTGAAAGTTGAAAAGCTTGATGGCACAGAAGGTTCTCAGATTGAATTTGATGACGTCCTCATGTATTCAGATGGTGAAACAATTACCCTTGGAAGTCCGAATGTTGAAAATGCCTCAGTTAAAGCCGTTATTCTTGATCAGGGAAGGCATAAAAAACAATTGGTCTTCAAGTATAAACGTCGTAAAGGCTTTAGAAAAATGAGAGGCCACAAACAATTTTATACTGAAATTAAAATAGATTCCATTACGGCATAGGTGGTACTTACCTGTATTTAAGATATAGACTGTACAGCCTGAATAAAAAGGAGATTTTGTAAGATGGCACATAAAAAAGCAGCCGGTAGTTCTCGAAATGGTCGCGATTCAATTGGGCAACGGCGTGGTGTTAAAAAATTCGGTGGAGAAAATGTTCTTGCCGGTAATATACTTGTCAGACAGGTCGGCACCAAACTGCACCCTGGAAATAATGTGGGTATGGGTAAAGATTATACGCTTTTTGCATTGATCGATGGTGTTGTTACCTTTGAAAGAAAAGGTCGCGACAGGAAAAAAGTCAGCGTTTATGACGCGTGAAATTTGTAGATGAAGCAATTATCACTGTCAAGTCAGGTGATGGCGGTGCCGGATGTACCAGTTTTCGAAGAGAACGGTACATTGAGTTTGGCGGACCTGATGGTGGAGATGGCGGTGACGGCGGTGATATAATCCTGAAAGCCGATTCCGGCAAACGGACACTCTATGATCATCGCCGCCAGAGATTATACAAAGCCCAAAATGGTCAGCCCGGCCAGGGCAGACAAAAACATGGCAAAAACGGTTCCAGTATCACTATTCTTCTTCCTCCGGGAACCATTGTTACCAATACCGAAACCCAGGAAATTATTGTTGATTTAATTACACCGGACCAAGACTATATTCTGGCCAGAGGTGGCCAGGGCGGCCGGGGCAACAAGCGATTTGCATCTGCCACCAATAGAGCCCCCCGACATCATCAACCCGGAATCCCGGGGATTGAACTCAAACTAAAGCTTGAACTCAAACTCCTTGCCGATGTCGGACTTGTTGGATTGCCAAATGCAGGCAAATCAACCCTGATCAGCGCTATTTCTTCTGCCCGGCCAAAAATAGCTGATTACCCGTTTACCACACTGACCCCGAATTTGGGAATGGTTGAGCCACCGTTTGGAGAACCCTTTGCCGTGGCAGATATTCCCGGCCTTATCCAGGGCGCCCATGAAGGTATTGGACTTGGCATCAGCTTTTTAAAACATATTGAAAGAACCGGAATTCTGGTCCATCTCATTGATGTTTCCCAAATTGATATTGATGATCCGTTACACTCATTTAAACTGATCAATAATGAGCTCAGTCAATATAGTGATACCCTGGCAAAAAAAGCCCAGATTGTGGTCCTTAACAAAATTGACCTGCCCGATACACAAACAAAGATTGATGCATTTAAAGCAGCGTTAAAAGATATACAGATATTAAGTCTTTCAGCTATTACTACCAAAGGGGTAAAAGAACTGGTTAAACATTTATCAGCCAAACTGTCCAATACTTGAAAACCGGAGTTGAAAACCGGACTTACAAATGGGGTTACAAATGAAAATCGGCTTGTTTGGAGGAACATTCAATCCGTTTCATAACGGACACATTGACATTAGTCTGCATGTCCAGCAGGCGCATGAGCTTGAAAAAATATTTTTTATCCCTTCTGCCACACCACCCCACAAACCTGACACCAATCTGGCTTGTGCACAAGATCGGTATGAAATGGTTAAGGCCAGTTTAAAGGGCCATAAAACCCTGCTGGTATCAGACAAAGAATTAAACAGAGAAGGTCCCTCCTACACCATCGACACCATCAATGCCTTTAAACAAGAGTACGATCCAGGCACTCAATTTTACCTTTTAATGGGCTCTGATGCCTTTTTAGATATCACGACCTGGAAAGCAAAAGATCAACTTTTTAAGATCGTTAAAATTATCATTATGTTGCGCGGTGACTGGGGAAATACCCGGGCCATTGCCTCTTTTATTGACGAAAATATTTCAAAAGGATACACTTTTAACAAAAAGAATGAAATATTTTCTCATGCAGAAAAACAGGAGATCATCATTTGCAAGGTACCTAAAATTGATATTTCTTCTACAATGATTCGAGAACAGATTAAACAAAACAAGGCCATTTCTGACCTTGTCCCTGCAAGTGTTGAACGAATAATTAGAACAAAGGAATTATATCAATGAGCAAGTCCAAACCAGACAATACCCTTGAACGTTTTCTTATCCCGGCATTTGAGAGAAAAGCCGTATCTATTATTGGCATTGATGTCAGAAAGCTGACTTCATATACAGATACGATTATCATTATCGAAGCAGGCTCTCACCGCCAGGTAACAGGCATTGCTGAACACTTGATTCAATCACTTAAAACCCAGAAGATTATGGTGCTGGGCATGGAAGGCATTAAAGAAGGAGAATGGGCGCTCCTGGATTATGGGGATGTCATCATCCATGTGTTTGAATCAAAAGCCAAGGCCTTTTTCAATCTTGAAGGGCTGTGGGCTGATGCACCTTTGTTCGATCTTTCCAAGTATGAAAAAAACAAGGATGATACCACGGAGACTGATGATGAATTTAAATAGGCCTCCTGTTAATATTTTAATGATTCTTGATGGTTGGGGAATCAGCGATCAAGTGGACGGCAATGCCTTTGCACAGGCCAACACGCCTTTTATAGATTCTTTGCTCAATCATTTCCCCCACTGCAAGCTTGCTTGTTCAGGAAATGCAGTGGGTCTTCCAGACGGCACAATGGGCAACTCTGAAGTCGGTCATATGAACATTGGTGCCGGCAGAAAAGTACCCCAGGATTTTGTCCGCATCAACACAGCGATTGAAGACAGATCTTTTTTCAACATCCCGACGCTGATAGAAACAATGACACAAGCGGCCAAAACAGGACAAAGCCTTCATCTTATGGGACTATTATCTGATGGAGGGGTTCACAGCCATATTTCCCACCTTTTTGCCCTGATTGAAATGGCAAAAAAAAACAAAGTTAAAAATCTATACATCCATCCCATTCTTGACGGACGTGATACCTCCCCAACCAGCGGTATCACCTATGTACAACAATTAGAAAATTATATAAAAAAGCACAAATTTGGCAGAATTGCTTCAATTGTCGGCCGGTACTGGGCCATGGACAGAGATACCCGATGGGACCGTGTAAAAAGAGCCTATGACCTGTTTACCATTGCAGATAAACCATCTTTAACATCTGCTGTTCAGGCGATTCAGGAGGCCTATGATACAGGCAAGACAGATGAATTTATGGAACCGACCTGTCTCATCGACAAAACCCTAGAACCAGCCGGTGTCATTGATGACAAAGATAGCATCATCTTTTTTAATTTCAGGGCAGACCGGGCAAAAGAGATCACCCGGGCCTTTACCCAAAAAGATTTTAACGAATTTACCCGAACAAAAAGCGTTTCACTCGCACACTTTGTCTGCATGACCCAATATGATGAAACCTTTGATTTACCAGTGGCATTTGGCCCCCAGCACCTGGATAATATTCTGGGAAAAATCTTAAGCAAGAACAAAATTTCTCAGCTTCGCATTGCAGAAACTGAAAAATATGCCCATGTCACCTATTTCTTTAATGGCGGGGATGAAAAAATCTTTGATCTTGAAGAAAGAATCCTGATTCCTTCTCCCAGAGATGTGGCCACCTATGATCAAAAGCCCCAGATGAGTGCTAAAATCGTTGCAGACACGGTTTGTAAAAAAATTGAATCCAGACAATTTCAATTTATTATCTTAAATTTTGCAAACATGGACATGGTCGGCCATACCGGCGTCCTTGAAGCTGCCATCAAAGCCTGTGAGACCGTGGATACCTGTGTTCAAAAAGTTGTTGAGGCCATCTGGAAAACCAATGGGACAGCTTTGGTAACCGCCGATCACGGCAATTGCGAGCAGATGATTGCCCCGGATGGAACACCCCACACAGCCCACACCCTGAACCCGGTCAGGCTGATTCTTGCCCCGAATCGAATTAATAATGCTCAAACTCAAAATGATAAATTTGAAAATATCGTCATAAAAGATGGCATCCTCGGAGACATTGCCCCCACTATTTTAAAAATACTCAACATCGACCAACCCTGTGAAATGACAGGAACATCCCTCATATAAAGCAGGCTGTAAATTAAGGATATTAATATGGATTATATCATCACCGATTATATTACCGGCGCATCTATAAGGAATGTCGGGCCCGAGGCCAGCCGTCAGGTCTTTGAAAAATTTTTAGTGGAACAAAAAGGATATGCAAAAACAGATATACGGGTGGATGAACCCTTTACGGTTCAATTTCAGGGTGAAGACTATGTGTCTGCCATTGACCTGATTGTCTATTGCAATGATAAAGCAATTATGGCCATTACCTGTGTTGCAGGCTCCATTGGCTCTTATGAAAGAGAAATCCTGGCTGGTGCCCGATTGATATTTGATTATCAGATCCCGTTTGCTGTTTCAACCGATGCAAGGAATGCAGTGATTCTGGATACAATTTCAGGCAAAATAATTGGTAAGGATCTTGATGCTATTCCTTCAAAAGAGAATGCCCTGAAAATGATTGAATCAATAGAATATCACAGCTTTGATGAAAACAGGAGAGAACGGGAAATGATCATCTACCGATCATTTAACCTGGAAAAAGTTAATGTTTAGAAGTTCACTGAAAATTTTAAAACCCAGTGGGAAAAATTTTCAGTGAACTCCACGTTATGCATTTATCTTTAATACTATTCAACCCAATGAGCTGTCATCCACACCCTGACAGGCCATTTAAGCGCGGGGAACCTCTTTGCTACAATGCATACAAAGCTTGGCCCGTTTTTTTATTATTTCTGCACAAAACGGACATTCCCGGGTATAGTGCCGCTCGTGGAGTTGTTTTATGACGTCTGCCACGGCATTTTGCAGAATAGGTGAGGGGAACTTATGGTTGATCAAATGCTCTGTTGCCTCAGGCCCGGCAAGTTCTCCGACCATTTCTGCGGCCTTAAGCCTTGCCTTGGCAGGAATTTTAGGATCAAGACAAATTTTTAAAATCTCATCCCAGTCTTTTGACATATAATAATCAGTTAAAATTGAAAAAGTCTGTATCAAGAGCTGTTTTTGAGCTTCCTGCCGGATAAGCACTTCATCATCAAGTATGCCGCCCGTACACCCCACTGGGCTGAAAACAGGCATATATTCAAAATTTTTCTGTCCAGGTTCCACATAACACCGGTAGGATGACTGTGATTGCATACTTTCGCTCATGTGTTCCCAGCCTTGTTTATAGCTTGAACATTCATCATTAAAACAGACATAAAGATATGGGGTTCCCCATCCTAATCCATCACTGAAATTAATTGACGGCACTTCCCATAAGGTCATATTTGTCTCACAATGCGGACAAAGAGGCTTGTCCATTTTTAGATATTTTTCTAACAGTTCATCTTTTGTTTCAAACGCCATTATATTTTTCTCCTTTAGCAGTCTGGTAGTTTCAGGCTACCAAAGTAAGCATCGACCTTATTTTGTCAAACAGGTTGGCCAGGCTGTACAAAAAAATCAGGGTATAAAGAGACCCCCTTTATACCCTGATTTTGTAAACGATTATGGATTATCCGATAACGGCCAGTACTGCTCCCTTAGCAACCGAGTCACCGCTGCTGAAGTTAATGGCTTTGATCACTCCGCTTACAGGTGCAGGCAGACCATTTTCCATTTTCATGGCCTCGATGACCACAACCGTGTCACCTTTATTAACTGAATCGCCGACCTTCTTTTCATATTTAATAACCATGCCGGGCATGGGCGATGTCAATGGTGTTCCGTCAACCGAAGCAACTGGTGCTGCTGGTGCTGCTTTTTTGGGCGCAGGTGCAGCAGGAGCAGGGGCTGGCGCTGGCGCTGCAGAGGCTGCACGAGCAGGTTGGGCATAAGTCACAACAGGCGCGCCACCCACTTCATCAACTCCCACTTCAAAATATTCGCCTTCTACAAAAACATTAAATGTCCGGGCAGATGCACTCTTTTCAGGCGCTTCTTTCAATGATGATTTTTCAATCAACTCACCTTTTTTAGCTTTGGCTATCATTGCATCTTGTCTGGCCACATCTTCTAAAGTGATTGGTTTCAGGCTGTCAGGCACCTTTTCCTTACCATATTTTTGCATCAGAAATTTTTTCCCGGTCACAGGAAAGAGAGCATAAATAATCAGATCATCATCATCCACAGCCAGAGCACCAATTTCTTTTCTGGCTTTTTCAAGTTCAGGTTCAAGCACTTCAGCAGGACGGCAGGAAATAGGCTCTTCACCTCTTTCATACCCTTTCAGGGCTTTTTTCTGAACTTCAGGATCAATGGGCACACTGGTTTTGCCATACAAACCATAGCACAGATCCTTTACCTGGCTTGTAATCATTTTGTATCGCTCATCCGGGGTGTCAAAAAGAACGTTGTTTACGGTCTGGATGCCGACAATCTGGCTGGTGGGTGTAACCAGGGGAATCTGGCCCAAATCTTTTCTGACCTGGGGCAGTTGTTTGTATACTTCATCGATTTTATCCAGAGCATCCAGTTCTCTTAACTGGTTCACCAGGTTGGAGAGCATGCCGCCCGGTGTCTGGTGAAGAAGCACATTAATATCAATCAAGGATACTTTAGAATTATCCAGCAGATGTTTGTATTTTGGCATGACGTCTCGTTCAAGGATCTCATTGATTTCGGCAAGAGCCTTGATATCAAAACCGGTATCCCGGTTGGTGCCAAGCAGAGACATGACAAAGGGTTCAAGCGCTGCATGGCTTGTTCTATATGCATACGGTGTCATACAGGTATCAATAATATCAACCCCAGCTTCAATGGCTTTAAGGTGGGTCATGGGAGACATACCGGATGTAAAATGAGAATGCAGGTGAATCAATGGTTTGACATTCTCTTTTAAAGCCTTGACCAGTTCATAGGCATCATACGGAGACAATAGACTTGCCATATCTTTGATACAGATACTATCTGCGCCCATATCCTCTAAAACTTTTGCTTTCTTAATATAATAATCAAGATTATAGGTATCTCCACCCAAACGGGCTTCGGTCAGTGTATAGCACAGACAGCCTTGAAAATGAGCCCCCATCTCTTTAATGACCGGAACAACTGTTTCAAAATTTCTATAATCATTTAACGCGTCAAAGGTCCTGAAAACTTCCATACCATTTTCAACGGTTCTTCGAATAAACAGGTCTGCCAGGTCATCTGCATAATTTCGGTATCCTACCAGGTTCTGCCCACGAAGCAGCATGGAGAAAGGAGTTTTCTTCATGTACCGTTTCAGGGTTCGCAGTCTTTCCCAAGGGTCTTCGCCCAGGAAACGATGCATGGTATCAAAGGTAGCCCCGCCCCAGACTTCAGCCGCCCAGAAACCGATTTCATCGATTTTTTCTGCAACAGGAATCATATCCTCTGTTCTTCCTCGTGTCGCAAAAAGCGATTGATGACCGTCACGCAGAGATAAGTCCTCTACTAAAACCGGGTTGGCCGCCTTTGGCCGGTCAACGTTATAATTCATCTCTACCATTTTGACTTGTGTATGATCACTCATTTATTTTCTCCCAGATATATTTATTTTATAAATTGATTATTTGAACATCCGCATCTGCATCATGGAATTTGCCTGCATCTGATTCAGTCGTCCTGTCATTCCCCAATTATTATAGGACTGTACATTTGCCTTAAGCAAATCAGATCCACTGACTTGAGGTGCATATTGGGCAAGTGCTTCTTCGGATGTTTTCATGTAGGTAAAAACAGCAGCAATTGCTGCGCTAAGTTTCTTTTTATCCATTTTCTTTCCTCAATATTAGCTTATACCGATATATTATACCGGTATATTCCCATGTTTTTTAGCAGGTCTCATTTCTCTTTTTGTTGCAATCGCTTCCAGGGCATCAATGAGTCTCGCCCTTGTCTGGGAAGGTTGGATAACTGCATCTACATATCCTCTTTGAGCTGCACAATAAGGATTAGAGAATTTCTCATTATATTCCTCTATCTTTTCTTTTCGTTTGGCAGTCGGATCATCTGAAGCTTTAATCTCCCGTGCATGGATGATATTGGCCGCTCCTTCAGCCCCCATCACTGCTATTTGAGCAGTTGGCCATGCCAATGCCATGTCAGCACCCAGATGTTTTGAACACATGGCCAGATAAGAACCGCCATAATCTTTTCGGGTAATCAATAAGAGCTTGGGAACTGTTGCTTCTGAATAACACCATAACAGTTTTGCCCCATGTCGGATAATGCCACCCCACTCCTGGTCACTGCCTGGAAGGTAACCCGGCACATCCGCAATAGTAAGCAAAGGGATATTAAACCCATCACAAAACCGGATAAACCGTGTGGCTTTATCTGAAGCATCAATATCCAGACATCCTGACATTTGGTTTGGCTGGTTGGCAATAATTCCGATGGGTCGCCCGTTCAGCCGTGCAAAACAGATCACTATATTTTTTGCAAAATACTGGTGTGGTTCAAAAAAGGTGTTATCATCCACAATGGATGTAATCACCTCTTTGATATCATATGCCTCATTGGGATTATCCGGGATAATGGTGTCTAAGGATTGATCCGCTCGATTGGGATCATCAGTTGGTGTTACATAGGGTGCATCTTCCATGTTATTGGCCGGCAGATAAGATAAAAGCGTTCTGATCTGCGCAATGGCATCTTCATCAGAATCGCAGGCAAATTGTGCCACACCTGATTTCTCATTGTGGGTCATGGCCCCACCCAGTTCTTCAAAACTAATCTCTTCTCCGGTAACCGCTTTTATTACATTAGGACCGGTAATAAACATATAACTTGATTCTTTGACCATAAATATAAAATCGGTCATGGCAGGAGAATAAACAGCGCCACCGGCTGTGGGCCCCATGATAGCGGAGATCTGTGGGATTACACCGGATGCTGCAGAGTTTCGAAAGAAAATCTCACCATAACCGGACAGGGCATCAATACCTTCCTGGATTCTTGCACCACCGGAATCGTTCATTCCAATGATTGGAACGCCGGATTTTAAAGCCATATCCATGACTTTACAGATTTTTTTGGCTTGCATTTCTCCTAAAGAGCCTGCTCTTGCAGTAAAATCCTGGGCATATGCAAAGGCAACTCTGCCATCGATCTTACCATGCCCGGTAATCACACCATCGGCCGGAATCTCAACCTCTTCCATCCCAAAGTTGTTACATCGATGGGTAACAAACATATCCAGTTCCCTGAATGTTCCCTGGTCAAAAAGGATGTCCAGCCGTTCTCGGGCATTGAGTATTCCTTTTTCCCTTCGTTTTTCAAGCGCCTTTTGGCCGCCCATATTCATGATCACTTGCTCTTTTAATTTCAATTCTTGAAGTTTTTCAGAAGTGACTCCCATAATATAAACCTCTCTTTAATTAGTATTCTCTTCCTTTAATTGAAGGCAAAAGTATAAAATATTGTTAAAAAAGATACTTTTGCTGATATTTTCCAAATCCACTTTTTAATTCAAACATAACTCCCACAAATATTGGCAGAGAATATAATGATTTAACTGTTTTCGTCAACAATAATTTAATCTATCTTACAACTAATGCTTGACCCACCTAAGAACCATGGATTTTGCACCAATACAGATAATTTTTGTGCTTTTGTCCATTTTGTTTTATCATATTTGACGGATCTATCTGATCGCAACAACCATGAAAAAACAGTTTAACACAATCATATTCAACCCAAGGTTTTTAAAAATAAATCAGGCTCCCCATCGCCCCGAGAGATCAGCTGTAATTGCTTTTATTCTTGCCTTTCGTATTGATTGACGTTATGGTCATAATAATAATTGCAATTTTAACCGGTTACATTAAAATACCAGGGGCCCGATGGAATCGGATTATCGACACAGCATACTCATTGTTGAAGGGGATGCTCAGATTAAAAAAACCATTGCTTCTATTGTTCAGGAACAAGAGATCGATATGGTTTTTTTTGATACAGGCGAGTCTGCTCTGGAAGAAATCAAGCACTCACACCGCCCTTTTTCCTTAATTGTTTCAGCCCAGAACCTTAATGGCATGACAGGGACCGTATTCCTTGAACAGGCAAAAGAGCGGGCTCCTGACTCCATCCGTTTTTTGATGGCCATATATTCTGAAATACAAATTATTATCAATGCGGTCAACCAGAGTGCTGTTCAACGGTTTTTAGTTAAACCCTTTGAAAATCAAGATTTTCTAAAAGCTATTCGATCCGGCCTCAAACTCTATACTTCCTTTGTTGAACATAATAAATTGCTGGGCCTTGCCAAACAGCAGAACTCAAAATTATATGAGCTCAACTGCGAATTGATGGAAGCGACCAAAGCCCGTAATAAAACCATTAACAATTTAGACAATGACATTAAAACAATAAACGATGAAATCACAGCTTTATCTTCTCAACAAAAAAAAACATCCCAAACCCTTTTTGACTTAATTTCAACCTATGTAACCTCTAATCAAAAGGTGGATGCTGCAAAAGTTGAGGCACTTTTTTTTGAAACCATCCACACCCTTTATAATCAGTTTGATGAACTGGCCCAGAGGAACGGGTTTGAAATGCCACAAATAAAAAGTGACGGCCAATGACAGAAAAGAGAAAACCCATAGTCATCATCCTTGAAAGCGATGAATCAATTCTTGAACAGGCCCGATCCGCCCTGGCCAAATCAGGTTGGGATGTGATCTGTGAGAAGACAAGTATTGAAGCATTAAACCGGGTTTCCCAATCTAAAAAATCACCGTTTGCTCTCTTTATCACTAATTCAAAGCTACCCAAAATGGAGGGGGATGAAATCCTGGAAAAGGTAAAATCACTCTCACCACTCACCCAAAGAATGATCATGCTGCCTTCTGACAACCCTGATATACTGATCAATGCCATCAACAAAGCCAAGGTCAATGCCTGCATCACTATTCCGTTTAACGATGAAGACCTTATCGCTTTAGCTAAAGACTGTTTTAAAAAATTTAAACATGCTTTTAAAAAAGAACAACTCAAACGGATTACAGGTCACCAGAACAGGCAAATGTTAATAACTGCACAAAAACTTAAAAAGAAAGATGACACCTATAAACACCTTATTGATGAAAAAAATGTGCGGATATTAAAGCTTAAATCAAAAAAAAGAAAGCTCGAAAGTCAGCATCGCCTGGATACACAGATCTCTCTTCCAGACCTGGTGAGTCACAAAGGAATCCATCAAGCGCCAGAGGCATTCAAAAGTGAATTTATATTTTTGTGTAATCTGATTAAAAAAGAATTCAGCTCATTAATCAAAACTAACCGGATTGATCCTGAAACCTTCAATGTTGAAAAACTGTTCAATCCTTCAACGCAAAATAAAAATGACATCTCAGCCCCGGAATCCGCCCCAGATTCAGATATTGATCCCAAAGAAGATCAAACTTCGGCAACAGATCAATCCTCTGTTAAAGATACCCAAGCACCAGCCGACAAGAATGATCTTCCAGAACCAAAAGAATTACCACCGTCCTCACTCATCCAGGAAATATTAAATAAAACACTCACTATTGCCATGGCTGCCCCTAAAACCATATCAGCTCAGCAATCCAATACCATTGATACCAATAATGCCATTGTCCTGGAAGAAGATGATGAAAAAGACGAAATAGTGAATAGTGAAATCAGCCACGTTCTGGATACATATTATAAAATCACAATTTCTGAAGATCAAGTTCAAGCACATATCAGAAAAAGAAAAGCACCAGACAGCAACTCATCACAACACACCAGTGCTGAGATTCTCGAACTGCTCAAACACAAACAAGTTTTTGCCGGCATCATTGATGATCAAGCCATTGATACCTGGCTGGCTCAGTCAACCATGGAAAAGATTCTTATCGCCCAAGGCAAAGCCGCGGAACATGGTGAAAACGGGAAAGTCTTTTTTCATTTTGAAACTAAATTTACCAATCCGGGCAAAGTCAATGCCGACGGCACCATTGACTTTAAAGATCGGGGGAAAACTCCGTTTGTAAGCACAGGCACTCTGCTGGCACAGAAAAAACCCGCAAGGGAAGGTAAGCCCGGCATCTGTGTTTCCAGCACCCCCATCCCGGTGGAAGAAGTAGAAGATCCCGCCTTTGTAGCCGGACCCGGGACCCAATTATCAGACGATGGGCTCAGCATCCATGCGGCCATTGACGGCCAGCCCCACCTTGATAAACTCGGAATAATTTCTGTCAACGCTGATCTTGTGATTCCCGAGGATGTTGATTATAAAACCGGTAATATTGATTTTCACGGCAACATTATTGTCAAAGGCATGATTAAAGAGGGTTTCAAGGTTAAAGGAATCAATCTAACCGTCCAGGAAATAGAAGGTGGCATCATTGATATTTCAGGAGATTTAAACGTTTCAGCAGGCATTACAGAGGCAACAATTTCTGCCCAGGGAAATATTTATGCAAAATTTATCAGCCGATCTAAAATAATGGGTTTTGGAGACCTGACCGTATCAAAGGAAATTTTAGATTCCAGTATTATTATCAGCGGAAAATGTATCAATGAAAGCGGCCATATTATTGCCAGCAAAATTAGTGCCAAACTGGGAATTTCTGCTGGCAAGATCGGCACCCAGGCCTCAAAGTCTTCAACATTGAAGGTTGGTATTGATGAGCATGTTAACATACTAAAAGAGCAAATCAAGGCCGCCCTGGAATCCTCTGTCACAAAATCAAAGCTGCTCCAAGATGAAATTAAAAAACTTGAGGATGAGGACCAGGCACTCTACAAGGATATATCAGAAAAAGCTCAGATCCAGGATCAAGCCCAGTTAGCGATCAAAGAAATGTTAAAAGAGTTAAAAATACTCAAAGACGCCAATGATACAGCACAAACCCCACTGGTTATAGATGAAATTAAAAAATTCAAAGAAACAGCAGAAAAAGCCGAAAAAGATCTGAGCACGATTTTTGAAACCCAGGATCGAATAGCCGGAAATATCGAAAAACTAAGACACCAACTGACAGTATTGGAAGAAAAAAACAAAACCCATGTCCAGGAAAAAAAGGCGATCAAAGCCTTTGCACAAAAAGAAAATCCCATACCTGTTGTTACTATTGCAAAAACCATTATCCAGGATAATGTCATCATAGGACCCCACTCTTCCATTACATTATCAGAAGATAAATCAAGATGTAAAATCCAGGAACTGGGTTCCCAGGAAACAGGTATAAATCTTTATGAAATGACCGTTTGTGACATCTGAGCCAATTGACAGCAAAAAAATAACACTATTTATATTGTTTGCATATAATTAAGATACTGCTGCCCTTCTTCATTCCTGCCGCGTTTAATACAGCCGTTACCATATATCTTGCATTTTTTCTTTAAAACCTGTTTTGCTTTCTGGGCCTGTCCCGGTGCCAAAACATTAGCTTTAATCAGCTTCTTCAAGGATTGAATCCTAAATTTATCCTGGGAGTGAAAACTTGACAATTGATCATCGTGCCCGCCGCGCTTGATGGTATAGGGCATATCTATGAGGAAAACCGGAAGGTCAAAGCTGACCCTGAGCCAGAGATCATAATCTTCGCAAACGATCAATGCCTCATCAAAATAGCCCTTAATTTCAAAAAGTTCTTTTCTCATCATCACTGCAGACGGGCTGATCAGACAAAGGTTCAAAGATGGTTCAAATATCATTCCAGATGGCTTTTTATGTTTGGATTTAGGGTTTACCCGTCTATTATTCCTCATCCAGATCTCTTGGGTTTGACAAATCAGGGCGGTGGGGTTGGCATTAAAAAAGGCCACCTGGCAAGACACTTTTCGTTTATCCCAGGCATCGTCGGAATCCAGAAGAGCAATAAACTCTCCGCAGCTTTTTTTAATCCCCACATTTCTGGCTGCACTCACCCCTTTATTTTCCTGGCTGATAACATTAAGTTTATCGTGATAACTTTCAAGCAATTGTGATGTATTGTCGGTTGAGCCGTCATCAATAACGATCAACTCAATATTCGGATAATCCTGGAAAAGCACTGAATCAATTGCTTCTTGAACAGCCCAGGCTCTGTTGTAGGTGGGCAGGATAACACTGACAAGGGGAAATTCCATATTTGTTGGTTACTCGTTTAATTTTAAATAACTTTACAATAATCTTTTAATCAGATCCTCTTTTATATTTACATGGATTCAGTTCAAAAAACTACCCGTTTTGTGCTTCAAACACAATCTAATTAAAACAGACAAGGGGCTTTTTTGCTTGCCTTTTTTTTAAAAAAAACTATACAAAGGAACATGGTATTTCTAAATAGTAGATAAGACAACCAATTGATAAACTCCTGATTATACAACCGCGATCACCATACAAGATGAGGATATAATGGAAAAAGGTAAAATCGTCAAGCATCTGATCGATAAAGAATGGTGCAAAGGGTGTGAAATCTGCATCCATTTTTGTCCTAAAAATGTTCTTGAATTTGACCAACAGGGCAAGGCAGAAGCTATCAGGCCTGAAGACTGCATTGCGTGTAAACTTTGCGAACTTCGGTGTCCTGATTTGGCCATACAGATTCTTGAACTTGATGAAACCAAAGAACAGGAAGGGGAAAATGAAAAATAATATCCGATTTATACAGGGCAACGAAGCCTGTGTTGAAGGGGCTATGTATGCCGGGATTGATTTTTTTGCAGGTTATCCCATCACCCCTTCCACTGAAATAATGGAACACCTGGCGTCCCGCCTGCCTCAAAAAGGCGGCAAGTTTATCCAGATGGAAGATGAAATTGCATCCATGGGTGCCATCATTGGGGCCTCCTTGACGGGACACAAAGTTATGACAGCCACATCCGGCCCTGGTTTTTCTTTAAAACAGGAAGCCTTAGGCTATGCCTGTATGGCAGAGATCCCCTGTGTGATTGCCAATGTTCAAAGAGGGGGTCCGTCCACCGGTAACCCCACCCATGTCAGCCAGGGGGATGTCAACCAGGCCAGGTGGGGAACCCACGGTGATCATGCCATCATTGCCCTTACCGCTTCCAATCACCAGGATGTGTTTAAAATCACCGTGGAAGCCTTTAACATGGCAGAAACCTATCGAACGCCGGTGATCATTCTTCTGGACGAAGTCATTGGTCACATGAGAGAAAAACTTGAAATTCCTGAACCCGGAGAAATTCCTGTGGTGGAACGGTTAAGAACCTCTGTTCGAAAAGGCGTGGATTACCACCCCTATCTTCCCCGGGAAGATGGCAGGCTGCCGATGTCAGACTTTGGTGGCGAACATCGCTACAATGTCACAGGACTCTTCCATGACATGTGGGGCTTTCCTTCCAACAATCCAAAAGTTGTCAGTGAACTCTTGCGGCATCTGGTAGACAAAATCGAAAACAATGTCAATGAAATCAATATGTACAAAGAATACTGGATGGATGATGCTGAATATATCCTGGTGTCCTATGGTTCTTCTGCCCGGTCTGCCATTCATATGGCTAGAAACCGACGGGCAAGAGGTATTAAAATAGGGGTTTTAGAGCTCCAGACCCTGTGGCCCTTCCCCATGGAGATGGTCAGAGAAAAGTGTGCCGGTGCCAGAGCCGTCATTGTTGTTGAGATGAACATGGGCCAGATACTCACCCAGGTGAAAAATGCCGTGGACAACCCGCACAATGTGTTTTTAGCCAATAGAACAGATGGGGAGCTTATTTCACCCAGCGATATAAAGACCCTTTTACGGGTCATCCAGGGAAAGGGGGTATAATATGAAACCATTTGATTTTAAAGACTATATCCGTGCAAGATTTTTTCCCCATATGTGGTGTCCGGGTTGCGGTCATGGCATTGTACTGGGCTCATTGCTCAGAGCCATCCATGAGCTGGGATTAGAAAAAAATGAAATTGTCATGACCTCCGGCATTGGATGTTCATCACGGATATCCGGGTACGTGGATTTTCATTCTCTTCATACCATCCACGGCAGAGCACTGGCCTTTGCCACAGGCGTCAAACTGTCCCAACCAGCGCTCAAAGCCATTGTGCCCATGGGAGATGGCGATGCCCTGGCCATTGGCGGCAATCATTTTATCCATGCAGCCAGAAGAAATATTGATATCACAGCGATTGTCATGAACAATCGGATTTACGGTATGACCGGCGGCCAGTTTTCTCCATTATCCGGCTGCGATAAAAAAGCCACAACAGCCCCCTATTTAACCATTGACCGGCCATTTGATATTGTTGAACTTTCCAGGAGCGCCGGTGCCACCTTTGTGGCAAGATCAACCGTGTTTCATGTAAACGAATGCATCAATATGATAAAAAAGGCCATCTCCCACAAAGGCTTTTCCGTTGTGGAGATACTCACCCAGTGCCCCACTTATTACGGCAGTAAAAACAAAGAAGGGGATGCGGTTCAGATGATGGAATCTTATAAAACCGGCACTGTAAAAATCGGGTCAAAAAAATTAGAGCAAAACCCTGAACTTATCCAGCGAGGCATCTTTGTGGAAGACACAAGTGTTCCCGAATATTGTGAGGCCTATGATCGAATTATTGAACGAGCCCAAATGAATAATAAAAATGGGAAAGGAAATAAATAATGGAACGTTCTAGACTCGTCTTTTCCGGCTCTGGAGGTCAGGGAGTGATCACGGCAGCCATTATTCTGGCCAAGGCAGCTGCCATATTTGAAGATCGCCATGCCATCCAGTCCCAAAGCTATGGCGCAGCAGCCAGGGGTGGTGCCACCAGGAGTGATGTCATCATTGATGATTCTAAAATATATTTCCCCAAGGTGATCCAGCCCAATATTTTGGTGAGTCTGACCCAGGAAAGTTATACCAAGTTTTCCCCCATCATCCGGCCCGGCGGTCTTTTATTGGTCGATTCTAAATATGTCACCATTGGAAAGAAAGTGGATGCCAAGCATATTGCATTGCCAATGTATGATACGGTTATGGAAAAAATAGGCAAACCCATTGTGTTCAATATCTGCATGCTGGGGGCGCTGATCGGTGTTACCAGTTTGTTACAGCCTGAATCTATTATAAAAGTGCTTGAAACCACCATCCCTGAAGATTTTATGGAGATGAATAAAAAGGCGCTGGATATTGGAATAAAAATGGGGGAAGCACAAAAATATTAATTCATTGTGATTGATGAAAATCAATCCAATCTTAGTGTCATTACCCCGCTATAGCATTTTAAAACTTTAGTTTTCCTTTGGTGTCAGGGGCCGAGGGATAGTTTCAGGAAAAAGATTTTCTAAGTTCAATCCTTTTATTTTTTTCAAACAATCGTCCATGGCTGCCTGTTCATTCTTGCCTGATCCCTGGTGCTCGGGTTTTGCCACAATATTGACCAGATTTGGGACCGCAATAAAGTCATCAGCCAGTTTCCCCTGAATTTTTTGATGAACATCAATATAGATCATTCTTCCGTTTCTAATCAGATTGTACCGAGAGACCTTGGTTAATATATCATTTTGATGAAGTTCCATTTTAAATCATCTCCTTTTGTATGTTTGTACTATGAGTTGACATACTTTCAACCGCTTGGCAAGGGCTTTATTTCTATTGCCATCACCCGCTTTTCTCGGCTGACAAGAGCTGTGGCCCTTTAATTATAATTATTGACTAATGAGATCTGAGGGTACATTATACATGACCAAAAAAACAAAGGGGGGTTGGGCATTAAAAAACATGAGTAAAGATCTGAATAAACCATCATCACTTGTTGCAGACTGGGAAACTCTTAATCGGGTATTTCTCAGACCTGAGGATGAAAAAAGCCGGCAGACCCTTGTTAAGTATATGGAACAGATCCTTTTTGGGCTTCATGATTTTTTAAACAAGCATGTTGGTGTCACAGAAGAGATAAGTTTGCTCGAACTTGCCAAAGAATACACAGACACTCAAATAAACAAAAATCCACAAAAAAAACTGGCTGACGTCATTAAAGATATCATTTGTGAAATCGCACCCAGAGCAGTGAATGTCGCCTCTCCCTATTTTATTGGCCACATGACCTCAGCCATCCCATTTTTTATGGTTCATTTGAAAACCATTACAGCAGCTCTAAATCAGAATTTGATTAAAATTGAAACATCGAAAGTCTTATCTGTTATTGAAAAACAGATCCTTGCCAAAATGCATCGAATGATTTTCAACTATAAAGAAGATTTCTATCTTAATCATGTCCAGAATACAGGGACCTCTTTGGGAATTTTTACCACCGGCGGAACAACAGCAAATCTAACCGCGCTGTGGGTGGCAAGAAACAAATGTTTCCCTGCCAAGGATGGTTTCCAAAGCATTGAGAAAAATGGCCTCTTTTGCGCCATGAAAGCCCATGATGTTGAACGCGGCATTGTCCTTGTCTCCAAACGAGGCCATTATTCTCTAAAAAAGGCCGGGGGTATTCTAGGGCTTGGCAATGAAAATATTATTCCCATTGATGTGGATTCAAACCGAACCATTGATCTTGTAAAACTTAAAGCTGCAATCCAAAAAGCCAAAGCCGACAAAAAAACAAAAATCATTGCTATCATCGGCATTGCCGGTGCCACTGAAACCGGGGTAATTGATCCACTTTCTGAACTTGCTCAAATCTGTGAAACCCATGGCATCCATTTCCACGTCGATGCTGCATGGGGTGGACCTGTCCTTTTATCAGAAAAATACGCTCCCCTTCTTAATGGTATTGAACGGGCTGATTCGGTCACCATTGACTGCCATAAACAATTTTATATGCCCATGTCCTCGGGCATGGTCTATTTTAAAGACCCCCACGCCATGGACCACATCGTATATCATGCAAGGTATGTTAACCGGCCAGGCAGTGTTGACTTGGGGATAAAAACCCTTGAGGGCTCCAGAGAAGCCAATTCTCTCATCCTTGATTCTGCCTTGAAAATTATGGGTTCCCGTGGGTATAGTCTCATGATTGATTATGGTATTGAGACAGCCAAAAGATTTGCAGCAATGATTGAAAACCGTAAATTGTTTCAAATGGTAAGCCAACCCACACTCAATATTCTCACATACCGACTGGTTCCTCTTGATATTCAAGAAAAACTCAAAACCGCCAATCCTGATGAACAAAAAGAGCTGGATACTCATTTAGATAGAATCAATACAAACATTCAAAGAATTCAACGTGAAGCAGGAAAAAGTTTTGTATCCAGGACCCGTTTAAAAACAGCCCCAGATGATGACCACAATACTGTTGTCTTACGATGCGTCATCATGAATCCCATGACCACTGTAGATATCCTCAATGAGATTCTTGATGAACAAGAAGCCATCTTTCATTCCCAGATAAAAAATTGATTCATGTGAGGCCTCCAGCATAGTTTCCTCTGTATGGATGTTTTTTAGAGCAATATTGACTTTTTGCCTCTATTTTGGTTAATGATATATACTATAAGACATTTTAACCCGATTGAATTGAAGCGATTAATCTTTGTGCACAGGAGAAAACAATGGCATCTGTATTTGAAACATCTTCTATTGGTAAGCTTGCTTTAAAAAACAGAATGATCCGGTCTGCAACCTGGGAAGGAATGTGCGAGCCTGATGGCAGGCCAACCCAAAAACTCATTGATTATTATTGTAATCTGGTCAATGGCGGAATCGGACTGATTATCACAGGTTATACTTTTGTTCGACAGGATGGAAAGCAGCTGCCAGGGAAAATGGGCATCTATACGGACGATTTTTCTGAAAATTTCAAAAAACTGACACAAGCTGTCCATTCTAAAAATGGTAAAATTGCCATTCAACTGGTCCATGCCGGTGGTATGGCTCAATCAAAAACCATTGGCCGAACCCCTGTGGCACCGTCAGGTGAAAAAGTGGGGGCATATCCAGAGGCACCCCAGGCACTTTCCATACTGGAAACTGAAGACATTTCCGATGCCTTTGCAAGGGCAGCCAGACGGGCAAAAGAATGGGGGTTTGATGCGGTTCAAATTCATGGTGCCCACGGTTATCTGGTCAACCAGTTTTTAAGTCCCCTTACCAATCAACGAACAGATGCTTATGGCGGCAGTCTTGAGAACAGAAGCCGCTTTTTATTTGACGTCTATGATAAAATACGGGCACAGGTGGGCAAGGACTTTCCTGTATTTATAAAATTCAATGGAGAAGATCATCTTGAAAATGGTTTGACACAACAAGAAGGTCTTCAAATCGCAAAACAGCTTTCAGATGTCGGTATTGATGCCATTGAGGTCTCATCTGGAAGTGCTGCATCCGGAAAAATCGGACCGGCCCGGGAAAAAATCAATACGATTGAAAAAGAAGCCTACAACCTGGATCTTGCCCTTGCCATAAAAAAACAGGTTGCATGTCCCATCATCAGTGTGGGGGGATTCAGATCTCTGAGCATCGCCAAACAAGCGGTTGAACAGAATGGCATGGATTTTATCTCTCTTTCACGCCCCTTAATCCGTGAACCCGATCTGCCAAAAAAATGGGAGAACAATGAATCAGAACAAGCCACCTGTATCTCATGCAATAAATGCTTTATCCCCGGACTATCCAAAGGGGGTATTTTCTGTGTAGTCCAAAAAAAGTTAGAAGAAAAGGCTTCATAAAAAATTATAAGTCGCTATCGCTCTAAAAAACCGATGGATACCAGGAGAAAAATATGATCGCTGATGTATACTTTATGAATTTAGAAACCACTTCCAGAGAAAACCTTCTCCAGAAATTATCAAGACTGATTCAACAGGCCGGTCTTCACTTGCGAATTCAAAAAAATGATTTAACCGCTGTAAAAATTCATTTTGGAGAAAAAGGCAATACCGCCTTTATCCGACCGATTTTTATCCGCCAGGTCATAAAAGATATCAAGGCTGTCGAGGCCTGCCCCTTTCTCACTGATGCCAATACGCTTTATGTGGGAACACGATCCAATTCTATCTCGCACATTCATACGGCCATTGAAAATGGATTTTCCTTTTCATCAATGGATGCTACACCAATCATTATTGCTGACGGCCTGAGAGGAAAAAATGAAACCCGGATTCAAGTCGATGGAAAACAGTGCAAACAGGTATATATCGGTTCAGAAATCATCAACGCTGATGCACTAATATCTATCGCCCATTTCAAAGGCCATGAGCTGTCTGGTTTTGGTGGAACGCTTAAAAATATGGGTATGGGCTGTGCTTCAAGAAGAGGCAAGCTTGATCAGCACTCCAATGTCAGTCCCAAAATCAAGAGAAAAACCTGCATTGGATGCGGAGAATGTGAAAAACACTGCCCGGCCCAGGCTATTTTTCTTGAAGATAAAAAAGCCTATATTAACCAGAAAAAATGTGTGGGCTGTGGCGAATGTATTGTCCGTTGCCCCACAGAGTCTGTCAATATCAACTGGAATCAGGATGTTCCTGTTTTTTTAGAAAAAATGATAGAATATACAAAAGGCGTGTTGAAAAATAAAAATAAAAAAACATTTTTTATTAATTTCATCACAGATATTGCACCCAAGTGTGATTGTCTATCCTACAGTGAGACACCTATCGTCAATAATATTGGAGTAGTGGCATCAATTGATCCGGTTGCCATTGACCAGGCCAGTGCTGATCTTGTCAACCAGGCAGCAGGGATACAAGGAACCGCACTTAAAACAAATCTGGCACCTGGTGAAGATAAGTTTAAAGGATTATACCCTTACGTGGACTGGGAATATCAGCTTGATTATGCTCAACAATTGGGCTTAGGTACCCGGGAATACAATTTAATCAAATTGAAAACCCTTTCCTTTCAATCTTAAATGTATATTGCTTTTCAAAAATTTAAAAACCAATCAAACTACCGCCTCAGAGAGTCGTGTACCATCAATAAAAAACTCACGTTCCGGGAACTCTTTGATTTAGGCCCTGACCCGTCCGTATATATTAAGTATGTTGGTGGCAATGCCTTTTATTTTGATGAAATATTAGAAAAAACCATTGTAGCATCAGGTATTGTTTTTGATTCAGATGAACTTGAAGACCTTCTATGGCCATGGATTCGCATAGATATTCGCCAGGCAATAGAAACATTCAAGGGCAGGTCATCAACAAAAAAATACAAAAAACTGGATGTCGCACAAAAACAAAAAATCGAACAAATGGTTCACCCTTTTGACAAACGACGGACCCATTTTTTAAAATTTAGCAACATGGACCAGGGGTCTTTGGAAAACATGCCTGCGGTTTTGTTCAAAGATCTTCTTGACCAGTCCAGAGATGAAATCGAGCAACATTTTTTACAGCAGGAATTGATATTAAAGGCCCATGAATTAAAATCTTATGTTTATACGGTTTTTGACTTGCAACGTTTTTTTCAAAGCTTTATGGCAAAAAAAATGCCCCACGCCATGGATCAAGACCGCGTGGATGACTTTTTTTTAAAAGAACTCTGCCGACTGAATAAAGAAATATTCAATACGTCCTCCCCCCCCCACCCGTATATGATCCGATATATCATCATGTTCTTTGATCATATTTATGCCGACACCACTCTTTTAAATGATTTTTCAAATGCATTTATGAATCAACATCGTGTTTTTAAACCCAAACCCCAAAACCCCGTCTCAATTCAAAATGCCCTTGCGCTTTTCAATATCAATCAACAAAAACTAACCACCATGTCTAAACAGGGGTTAACCCGAATTTATAGAAAACTGGCCAGACAAGTCCACCCGGACACGGGTGGATCAGATGAAAAATTTGTTGAATTAAATAATGCCTTTAATCTTTTGATGGAAAAAATAAAAAAGGCCTGACACCAAATCTTATGATAGGTTATATGCCAGGCCCATTTTTTTATTAATCTTAAATGTATATCAGGTCATCAACTCATCAGGCTCCAGAGCACACCGGCAGCAATGGCTGACCCGATAACACCGGATACATTTGGTGCCATGGCATGCATGAGCAAACAGTTGGTGGGATCTTCTCTCAGGCCCACAATATGAACCACACGAGCCGAATCCGGCACAGCAGATACGCCTGCAGCACCCAGCAATGGATTTATTTTTGATTTCAAAAATAAATTCATGAATTTTGCAAAAAGAAGCCCGCTTGCTGTGGCAACGCCGAAGGAAGTTGCACCCAAAATAAAAATAAAGACAGAGTTTTGTGTCAGGAAGACATCTCCCTGGGTACTGGCCCCAACGGTCAGGCCCAAAAGTATGGTGGCAATATCAATAAGAGAGGTTCGGGCGGTCTGGGCCAGTCTTTCAGTGACCACAGCCTCTTTCAGCAGGTTCCCGAAACACAGCATCCCAAGCAAAGGCAGTGCGGCAGGCGCCAGAAAGCAACAAAGAAGGAATGCAACAATGGGAAAAATGATCTTTTCTCTTTTGGGGACTTCCCGGGGTTCTTCCATCCGGATCAACCGTTCTTTTCTGGTGGTCAGCAACTTCATGATGGGTGGCTGAATCACCGGAACCAGGGCCATATAGGAATAGGCAGCCACAGCAATGGGACCGATCAAGTGAGGTGCCAGTTTTGCGGTAAGGAAAATGGCTGTAGGGCCATCAGCACCACCAATAATGCCGATAGCAGATGCTTCCTTGGGATCAAATCCCAGGGCCAGGGCCCCTAAAAATGTGATGAAAACACCGACCTGGGCAGCCGCACCCAATAACATGAGCACCGGCCTTGCCAAAAGGGTTGAAAAATCGGTCATGGCACCAATCCCCAGAAAAATCAACGGTGGATAAATTCCCTGGGTGACCCCGAAATATAAATAATGCAATACAGAGTTACTTTCATAGATACCCAATCCCAATCCTTTGAATATGGGGATATTTCCAACCAGCATACCAAATCCAATGGGGACCAGAAGCAAAGGTTCATAATCTTTTACAATACCCAGATAGAGAAAAATAATCCCGATACAGATCATGATAATATTCCGGTAATCACACAGATAAAAACCAGTATTTTGAAAAAACTCTAAAAATAACGCACCCATATATCTTCCCTCTTAAATCACTTCATTCGGATTGTTTCTATTGTCTAACAATTTTATCGAATACTTCTTTATCCCATGTAAAAAAACCGTCCCCATCCGGAATAATGATCTTTGTTTTATAAAGATTGTTCAGGTTTTCATAAGGGTCTTTTAAATCGCTGATTTTGGCAAGATAGAGCAACCTTGACAAGGAAAAATGATCATCCATGGTTCTTACCAGAAAGGAAAACTGTTTAATAACTTCTTTTTGATGACCAGTTAATGCTGTTCTTGCAGCCTGGGCCATTTCATCTTCCTTTGATGGTTTTACTATCTTTTTTGTTTGGAATAACTTTTTAAATTTTGATGGATCTTCCCACAGCGCTAAAAACATGTGAAGTTGTGAAATCACAAAAGCAAGCATGACAAGTCCAGTAAATACGATTGATATGCCGACACCAGAGATTGCCCACCCATTGCTGGCATTAATTGCTTCTAATCCGTACAAGTCTTCACCTCCATATTAGAAACGGTCTATACGACTTTGATCGTCTATCTTTGTTACAAACGGTGCTGTTTGATTCAGATAATCCTGCCAGGATTCCATGATCTGCTTTGCTGCAGAAGAATCTTCCTGAATAATCTTTAAAAAATCATCCCGGTTTATGATATAGACCTGTCCTTTTTCAAGAATACTTACGCTGGTCTTGTAAATCCCTTTAGCGGATAAAAGTTCCATGGCAATGAAATCGCCGTTGTTATTTAAAATAACAGATTTACCATCTTCCATGCCAAGTAAAGCTGTACCCTTGGCCAATAAAAAAAATTTTTGTGCCGTCTCACCAGCAGTGGCAATTATATCACCTGGGGCAACATCCTGTTTTTCAAAAAGCATTTCCATTTTTTCAATATCTGTTGCCTCAACAGATTTAAAAACCAAAGAACTGCTTAGAACTTCATTGATCGTACTCATAGCTTTCCTATCATTCAAATCCAATTAATTCAAAGAACTCAATATATAATCATACATTTATTATATTGTCGATAAAAAAATGCCTTTTATCTGTATAAACAATATTTTAAAGATGGAACAAATATTTGAGCTTACACAAAAAAAACAGCGGTTTTCATTACCATTATTTACATCTTTTTAAAAAGAAGGACATCCTGGTCATGTGACAAGGCCTCAACAGATATTGAACATTCCTATGATGACTCTCAAAATAGGGACATTTACATAAGACCCATGCTATTGGATATGGTCGGCCTTTTTTTTTGTGGATCAATTTCTTGCAAAAGCGTAATAGTAAATGTCGCCCCCTTGCCGGGACTTGATTTCACATAGATACTTCCGCCGTGCTCTTTAATTATACCATAAACAACAGAAAGCCCCAGCCCCACACCCTTGCCTTTTTTCTTTGTGGTAAAAAATGGTTCGAAAATTTTGGGAATCGTTTCTTCAGCAATACCCGGCCCATTGTCTATAAACCGAATAACAATAGTCTTGGCTTCTTGCTGACTGAATGTTTCTATGGTGAGTTTTCCCCTTTGGGTGCCCTGCATGCTTTCCACTGCATTGGAAATCAAGTTCATAAAGACCTGCTTGAGTTGATCTTCTGAACCCATGACCAAGGGCAGATTTTTTTCAAGATCTTCAATGACTCGAATGCCGTTAATCTTGAGAAGATTGGCATTAAGCAGCAGGCTCTGATCAATGAGATCATTGATATCAAATTTTCCCAGCTCAATTTTTGAGTGCCTGGCAAATACCAGAAGATTGGTAACAATGCGGCTGATCCGCCGGGTCTCTGTTTCCATAAGATCCAGATATTGCAAAAAGGCTTGTATTTGTTTTTCCGAGATATCGTCTTCTTTGAGAATGCGTTTGCTGAGCAGAACCAGATTCAATATTCCTGCCACTGGATTATTTATTTCATGGACAACTGCAGAGGAGAGCTTACCTAAAGAGGCCATTTTATCTTGGTGGAGCAATCGTTCATGGCTCTCTTTCAACTGTCGGGTTCTTTCTTCCACCATTTGGGCCAGATGATCTTTGGTCTGTATTTCACCAACCTTTCTTTTGGTGATATCCCGGCTGATTTCAATGAATTTTCCAATTTTCCCTTTTTCCTCCCAGATGGGGAATATGGTCAACTCCGTGTACTTTGGTTTGTCATCGAAACCCAGCCGTGTCAGTTCAACCTGGCAGTGCCGTTTATTTTTAACAACCTCTTCCAAAGGACAGATTCTATGGCAATTGCTGCTTTTCCGGGTTACTTCCTTAAACACGTCATAGCATTTACGACCAATGACATCTTCCCTTGTATAATTCATATGCCGTAAAAAGGCATCATTGACCTCTATAATTTCCCGGTCAGGAGAAATAATCAAAATAAAATCCTTGATCCCATTGAGAATCATTTCGATTTCTTTTTCAGGCAGATGCAGCATCGTGTCCTCTGATATACAGACAAACAATTGATAAACAATATACAAATAGTTAAGAATATTAAAAAATCCTATCACATAATAAATCGTCAATGCAAGACGACAATAATAAAATAAAGTGTTGAAAAATTAGAAACTAGTGTTGGAAAAAACGACACAACTATAATAATCATTAAAAATCAATAAATTAAAGATGAAACCATCAAATGCTTTTTATCGTGATTATGGAAAATACCACACTATTCTTTTTTTTTAAAATATTTTCAACAAATTTATAAAATTCATACAAGCCTTATCAATAAAGGATATCAAAATTTATTGATAAATATTTTCCGACTGGCCTCCTTTTTGCTTTTATACATAAACAAGAAAGAACAAAACAAATAATCACAAAACGGAGGTACAAAATGACACATGCAATGAGAACCAAAGAAACCAATCATGTCTGGCAGGCAAAAAAAGATAAAAATAATCATCCGTGCCTCTGGATGCAAGCAGGTGTAGCAGCAAAAAAGAACTGCACCAATTATTACGACTGCACCAATTGCAAATATGATGACGGTATGGTCAAATTGGCAGAAACCGGCAAACAAGCTTCCTGGCAGGACGCCATGAGAATGAAAGATTCCAAGGAAAGAACCTGTAGACACTCCATGACCGAAAGAACCGAACACCGGACATGTCCCATGAACTATAATTGTTCAAGGTGTGACTTTGATCAATATTTTGAAGATGCCCTCACTCCCATGACAGGCAATGCTGCTGTTCATGTAAAAAACATCAAAGGGTTTGATATTGCCAATGGATACTATTTTCATGATGGTCATACCTGGGCCAGCATCGACAGTGGCGGACTGATCCGTATTGGTCTGGATGATTTTTCCCAAAAAGTTCTGGGTACTCCGGATGCGTTTGAGCTTCCATTGATCGGCCAGGAACTAAACAGGAACAAAATTGGTTGGGGTATGAAAAGAAAAGATAATCTGGCAGATTTTCTTTCTCCGGTCAACGGTGTAATCACCCATGTGAATAATAACATCCGAAAAGATGCCCACCTGGCCGGCAGTGACCCCTATGGTGGTGGATGGCTTTTTACGGTCCACAACTCAGATATACAAGGCCAGTTTAAGGCACTCATGGATGATGATGACAGTGTCCAATGGATAGACAAAGAAGTCACTACCCTTGAAGAGATGATTGAAACGGTTACAGGCCCATTGAGCACTGATGGTGGTCTTCTTATGACAGATGTATATGGGAACCTTCCCACACTGGGTTGGGCCAATCTGACTCATGCCTTTCTGAGAACCTAAAAACTAAATGAATTAATTTTTAGCATAAGGAAGTCGACCATGGGAACAAGATACCAGCAAAAGACTTCACCTGCCTGCCTCTGGATGCAGGCAGGTGTGGTAAAACAAAAACAGTGTCAAACGGATTTTCAATGCACCACCTGTAAATATGACAAAGTATTGCGAAAGGTGTGCCAGGAAAATAAAACCCTGATGGAACAGGGCAAAAACAGCCATGGGAAAAGGCAAAACCTTGTTTTCTGGAAAGATAAACTTAAGGCTCAACCCCTTTCCAAACGGCTGTGTATCCACCATATGAAAGGGCATATTGATTTTAAGGCCTGTCCTAAATCCTATCATTGCATTGATTGCGAGTTTGACCAGTATTTCCACGACCAGTTCAAAGTGTATACGGTGATGCAACCCATAGGCTATACTGACATCAGCGGGGTGAGCCTGCCTGTTGGATATTACCTGCACAAAGGCCATACCTGGTTGAAAGTTGAAGATAATAATACTGTCCGAATTGGCATGGATGATTTTGCATCCAGACTTTTGGGTGAACCAGATGAAATCGAGCCCCTTCTTATCGGTAAAAAAGTAAGTCAGGGACAAAATGTATTTACTTTTTTCAGAGATGGGAATAAGGCATCCTTCCCTTCACCTGTCGATGGTGTGATCACCCAGGTCAATTCAAAGCTGATGAAAAATTCAAAACTATTGAATCAGGAACCTTATGCAAATGGATGGGTGATAAGCGTTTATTGTACAGATCTCAGGAAAAATCTGAAAAACTTGATGTTTATGGATTCAGCAACCAGTTTCATGACCCGGGAGGTAGAAAACTTTTATGCCTATCTTGAAGAAGAAACAGGACTTATGGCTGCTGACGGTGGATCTTTGGGCACGGATCTTTACGGAAATATTCCCGGACTATCATGGGATGAGATGTTAAATCGTTTTATTCATCAGAAAGTTTAATATTGTCGGTTAAAAGAATATCGCAATAGCGACAGAATTGACTTATTTTTTTATCCACATCATCAATTTTCCGACAATAATGCATCAGACACATTGAATCTTGGCAATGGCGCAGATTAAAACAGTGCCCGAGTTCATGGACAGCTTCCTTGACGATACGGGCACTTCCCTTGTCAATGATATCGACCCCCATACCTTTTACAAGCCTTGATATGGATATGATACATGCTTTCCCGTCAAGCTGGGCCTCTCCATACACGTGGGTCAAAATTGGAATAAAAAGATCCTCTTTTGTAATCCCAAGGATTTTAACGGTCCCTTCAGGTGCCTGTTGTTCAAGTTCTTTTAGAATTTGAGTGGAATGATATTGGTTCCGTTCCGGGTTATATGCAAAGGATATATCATTTAAAACAGATATGATGACAGACTTGAAACCAAAGAATTTTTCCACTTTTTTAACAACAATCTCACAGATCCACAAAGGGATATCTCCGATGGGAGAAACGACAATCGTATTGGGGTTACTCATGAGATTTTTTCTGTTTAAGAACCTTGATTGGCATTTTTAGTTAGCTCATACCGTTTAATTTTATTGTATAGCGTGGACCGGTCAATGCCCAGTATGGCACTGCTTTTTGAAATATTCCATTCTGTTTTCTCAAGTATGTCTGATATGTGCTGTTTTTCCACATCATTTAAAGAAGAATATTTCTTTTGAAGCTCTTCTTCCAAACTATTCACGATTGGGAGGTCATTGGGCGTAATTGAACGAGTCCGGCATACCACCACTGCCCGTTCAATTGCATTGGATAACTCCCTTACATTGCCCGGCCATTCATGAAGCATTAACTCATCCATGGCAGCCCTGCTGATTCGTTCGACTCCCCGATTCACTTCCTGGTTGAACTTGGATAGAAAATGCTCGGCCAACAAAGGGATGTCTTCTTTTCTTTCTCTTAAAGGAGGCATGCAAAAAGTGATAATATTGAGTCTGTAAAACAGGTCTTCTCGAAACGTTTTATCTTTAATGGCCTGTTTAAGATTGGCATGGGTTGCCGCAATCACCCTGAAATCGGTTGAAATGGGCTGTGTGCCACCGACCTTGTAAAAAATTTTATCTTCTAACACTTGTAGAAGATCAACCTGCATACGCTTGGTGATCTCACCGATTTCATCTAAAAACAAAGTTCCCCCATTTGCCATTTCAAGACGGCCTTTCCGGGTTTCCTTGGCATCGGTGAATGCACCTTTCTGATAGCCAAAAAGCTCACTTTCCATCAAATGGTGGGGGATAGAACCACAATTGACACTGACAAAAGGGCCATTTTTAGACGGACTGTTAGAATGAATCGCTTTGGCGGCAAGACCTTTACCCGTACCAGTTTCTCCTGTGATCAAAATAGTGGTATCTGTATCCTTGATATCTTCAATCAGCCTGAAAATATCCTGCATAGGCGCTGACTGGCCAATCATATTTTCGAACCGACTCTGCTGTTCAACTTCCTGCCTTAAGAACTGGTTTTCTTTTTTCCTTGCCTGGTGATCCACCACTTTCTTGATCAATATACCCAATTCATCCGGATCAAAGGGTTTTAAAAGATAATCAAAAGCCTGATATTTCATGGCCTGGACTGCAGAAGGAATGGAACCAAATGCCGTAATCATGATGACATCAGTATCAGGATAGTGTTCCATGACATGTGTGAGGACGTCCATGCCACTCATGCCATCCATCTGGAGATCCAAAAGAAGAACATTAAAACTTTCAACCTTTAGCAGTTCAACAGCTTCTTCTCCGCTTGCCACCTTGCCCACGTAGAAACCGTCTCTTTCCAGCCACCCGGAAAGTGACTCTCTGATTACCAGTTCATCATCAACCACCAGAATCTTGATTTGTTCCATACTGACTTAACTCCTGAAGATTAGATTGCCAGAATTCTTAATTTTTACGAAACTATATAAATATTAAATACTTGTGTCAAACAAAGAATGCCTATTTCGATAGTATAGACCAATTTTTCTGTTGCTCACCAAGCCTTACTATTGGGACAAAAGATTTTAAACCCTTTGACTTTTTATCCTTTTTTGTAGATACTTTACAGATCATTCATCATTTGAGTTAAAGGAGATCATATGTCAAAAACGTTAGTATCCATTGATGAAATTTCAAAAATTTTTTTAAAAACCGCCCAAAAAACACTTGAAATCAGCACAAAACAAGAAATCACATATTCGTCAACCATCCAGAAAACCCCAAAAGTTTCCATGAAACCAGACCTGACCAGTTTTGTCCAGTTCAATGGAGATTACAATGGATTAGTGGTCATAAATTTTTCAGCAGATGCTGCCTTTGAAATCTATAGATCCTATATGCAGGCCATGGGCATGCCTAAAGAAGAATTGGCCAACACGGTTGCTTCCCCGGAAGTAACAGATACCATTGGTGAAATTACCAACCAGATCATGGGTCAGTTAACCAAAGATATCGAAGAAAAATATGACCTCAACGCTGATTTTGGACAACCAAAAGCGTTGACCCTCAATTCTTCGATTACCCTTGTGATTGATTCCGATTATGCTGAAAATCGTCGTCTTTCATTTAAAATCGGCAATTATAGTTTCAGAATAGAACTGGCCATGGAACATGCTGAATTTATTCTGATCTAAGCAAGACTCCAGGCGATTTTATGAAACCGTTTAAATTTATTAGTATTCCTTTAGTCTGTATTTTCTTTTTCTCAATGGCTGTAAGCAACAGCTGGGCAATTTCCATTCTTGAAGAAAAAAAACTGGCCACCGAATTTCTCAAAATGATCAAACAGCAAAAACTGATCATGGAAGATCCTATTGTCGATCACATGGTCAATCAAGTGGGACGCCACCTGCTATCCAATATTAAGGATCAACCCTTTGATTATAGCTTTTATGCAGTCAATGATGATGTCTTCAATGCCTTTGCCGGTCCTGGGTCAAACCTTTTTTTCTATCGCGGGTTGATTACCTCCCTTGATTCCATTGATGAATTTGCCGGTATTGTCAGCCATGAAATTGCCCATGCGGCCAGCCGTCATGTCTCCGAATCCATTGACCGCTCAAAATATGTCAATATTGCCAGCCTGGCCGGAATGCTGGCCGGGGCCATCATTGGCAGCCAATCAGGCGCTGATGCAGGGGCCACTGTCATAAAAGGGTCCATGGCCCTGGGTCACACTGCTATGCTGTCCTTTACCCGGGAAAATGAAACCGAAGCTGATGAGAAAGGCGTGATGTTCTTAAAAAAGAGCTGCTTTGCTCCGGAAGGCCTTATGGGCGGTTTAATGAAAATCAGAAATGCCGACTTCATTGGAATAGAACAGATTCCTGAATATGTCAAAACCCACCCTGGAACCGGAAACCGTATCGCTCATGCAGAAGCCATCCTGGCCGGTTATATTCCCGACAAGGACAAGGTCGCCTGCCCTGAAGATTTCAGATTCGATATGGTAAAATATCGACTTTTAGGCCTTTATGCTGATATTGACCCCACATTTAACAAGCTTATTGCTTTAGAGAAGCAAAACCCTGACAATGCCGCAATTCACTATGGGCTGGGACTTTTATATGAAAGAAAATTTATGTTGGATAAAGCGTTTTCTCATTTAAAAAAGGCGCTATCCATCAATGTTTTTGATCCCATGATTCTTCTTGAAATGGGCAGACTGTACCTGGCAGACAAATCACCTGAAAAAGCACTTCAGGTGTTAAACGGCATTGAAGCAGACCCGGTTATGGGTATTATGGCAAGATTTCACCAGGCCTGTGCCCACTTGGAGTTACAAGATTTAAACAAAGCCAAAAACGGCTTTAACTTTGTCATCAACAAAGGGGCATCTGTTTATCCAGAAGCATACTTAAAGCTTGCCAATATTTATTCCATTGAAAAAAACCAGGGATTGTCTGCCTACAATCTGGGTCTGTATTATTCAAAAACAGGCAAAGATAAAACAGCTATCATTCATTTAACCCGGGCATTGGAAAGCCTTACTGATGAAAATCTGAAACAAAAGGCCAAAACCCTGCTGGATCAAATAAAAAAAGATACTGCAAAAGAACAACGCTTATAATTTCTTAAATACGTCAAATCAAACCTGATCGAACCGGAAAAACTGCATGGAAAAAGTTCCCCTGCCCTGGGTAGCTGATCGCAATGCTGTTGAATAACCAAACATTTTGGCCAAAGGGACAACCGCTTTAACGACTTGAATTCCAGCCTTTGGAAGAATAGATTCCACCTTGCCGCCCCTGGCATTCAAATCTGCAATGGCATCACCCATGTGAGCATCCGGCACCAGGACTTCCACTTGCATGATCGGTTCAAGCAATCCCAAAGGGGCTTTTTCAAACACATTTTTACAGGCCATTGATGCACAGACAGAAAAAGCAAGCTCGTTACTTCTTTCATCATAAGACCCGCCTTCAAGAACAATGGACATATCCACCAGCGGATATCCTTTCAGATATCCACCGGCCAGGCTTTCTCTGATCCCTTTTTCAATGGCAGGCAGATATTGCTCAGGAACTTTTGTTTCATCTGCTTTTGATTCAAACGTAATACCGGCACCGCGCTCCAGCGGTTCAAGCTTAATATCGATTTTAGCGAAATGAGCTTTACCTGAAATATCTCTTTCAAACACAGCAGATCCCTTTACACCTGAGAGTAAGATTTCTCGATACATCACCTGAGGCTTACCCACATTCACTTGGGTATTAAACTCTTTGAGCATCCGTGAAATAATGATCTCAAGATGAAGTTCACCCATGCCGGAAAGAATAGTCTGGCCGGTCTCTTCATCATTTCTGACTTTAAGGGTGGGGTCTTCAATCATGAACTTTTCAAGAACATCCTCAAGTTTTTCCTGGTCGGCATGGGTTTTGGGCTCTATGGCGATGGAGATTACCGGATCTTCGTATTCCATTTTTTCAAGAAAAACAGGATACTCCTGTGAACAAAGGGTATCACCTGTGCCCGAGTTTTTTAATCCGATAATACCAACGATATCACCGGCCATGGCTTCTTTGATCCGTTCTCTTTTGTTGGCATGCATTTGGAGAATCCTGGACAATTTTTCTTTTTTGCCCAGCAATGGATTGAACACATCCAATCCGGTTTCGAGCTTACCGGAATAAATTCTGACAAAAGACAGTTTTCTGCCTTCGATCATGGAGACTTTAAAAATCAAGGCCGCCAGAGGATCATTCTTTTTAGGTAAAAATTCTAATTCTTCGCCCGTATCAGGATGGATCCCTTTTATGGGTGGCACATCCAGAGGACTTGGTAAAAAAGACTCAATACCGTCCAGCAAGGGTTGAATGCCTTTGTTTTTTAATGCTGACCCACAAAATACAGGTACGATCTGCCGCAGGATAGTTGCCGTCCTGATGGCTGATTTCAGATCTTTTTCCTCGATCTGCTCTTCGCCAAGATATTTTTCCATAATCGCATCATCAACTTCAGATATGGCTTCAAGAAGTATCTCCCGATATTTTCGGGCTATCTGTTCAAATTGCGGAGCAATATCATTAACTGAATAATCTGTCCCTTGCGTAGCATCATCCCACACAATTTGTTTCATCCTCACCAGATCAATGATGCCGGAAAATTTGTCTTCCGCACCCATGGGCAATTGCAGCATCACCGGGTTGGCATGGAGTTTTTCTCTAATAGAATCCACTGCTGCAAAAAAATCAGCACCGGTCCGGTCCATTTTATTGATAAATGCCATTCTAGGAACAGAATACCGATCTGCCTGTCGCCATACCGTTTCAGACTGTGGTTCAACACCGCCGACAGCACAAAAGACACCGATGGCACCATCTAACACTCTTAAAGCACGTTCCACTTCAACCGTAAAATCAACATGACCGGGCGTATCGATAATCTGGATAAGGGACTGGTTCCACTCGCAGGTGGTAACCGCAGAAGTAATGGTGATCCCCCGATCCTGTTCATCCTGCATCCAATCCATGACTGCCTCGCCATCATGAACTTCTCCGATCTTATAAGATTTTCCTGTATAAAACAGGATCCTCTCGGTGACCGTTGTTTTACCCGCATCAATGTGGGCCATAATCCCGATATTTCTATACTGGCTGATATTCTTTTTTAAGATCATTTTACAATCAACATATTTGTTCTATAAAAGTATTCAATATCCAAGTGGCCGGCAAGGGTTGTGGCATCTTTTCCCTGAACCAGTATTTTTACCATTTTTATTTTTAAGATGTTCAAGGTCAGGGAGTTGACCAGTGAATACACAGTCAACAATTCTAAACAGGTATCCATCTCTTTAGTCATCTCTGGTGTTACATACAGATCAACATAGGCTTTTCCATCATCTGCAATAAATAATGCATTGAGCTTAACGCCCTTGGGCCATAAGGATTCAAGGTTCGGCTGTGACGGTCCGGCTAAAAGGGTATTAATAATCTCCCGGCCCAGCTGGTGTACATCCAGTTTTGATGGAAACCTGACTTTTTCAGATTTTAATGCCACCTGTTGAGCATCAGTAAAATAGACAAAACCCTCGAATAATTCCTCGTCCACAACACTTTTTTCAAAAGCAGGCTCTTTTTGAGCCCAACCAACCCCAGGCAGGAGCAAAATGAGAACAATCACAAAAACCGCCCTTTTTATCTGCCTGAAGACCATAACCTATGAACCCTTTTAAAAAAAACTTAAAAACCAACATATAATTTTAAAATCAAATTGATAAATTCTTTGAATTAAAATGATATTTGATACAGCATCGCCCAATAGGTGTCAAGAAAATATCCCTTGCAAATCAGGGATGGGTTTAATAAAATTAAAACCTTAAAAAACGGCATGAATCGTGTTTGATTGGAATGATGACTAAAAAGGCTGCAAAATAAAGATATATGATTCCTGGATTTGAAGCAATCGTTGAAGAACGAATTAAAAAAGCCCAGAAAGAAGGCCAGTTTGATAACCTGGATGGCTTATATAAACCATTGAAATTTGAAGAATATCATGGTCCGGAAGAATTGCGGCTGGCCCATAAGATATTAAAAAATTCAGGTTTTTTACCCCCTGAAATCGAACTGAGGAAAAAAATATCCACAACCGAACAAATGCTTAAAATTGTCCAGAACGATTCACCCCAAAAAGATAAAATTCAAAAACGACTGGTATATCTTTTAACCAAACTGGATACAATGAGACAAGGAAGATCGGGATTTTCTTTGCTCAATCAACCCTATAGCAAAGCAATCGAGAAAAAATTGTCATGAAATTAATAAAAGAAGGCTTGTTCAGCAGTATTCTTATCGCCCATGTCATCCTGTTACTGCATATCTTTTTGCTGGCTGGTGTCGGTGTAACCGTGGTATTGTTTAAAGGGATCTATCTCTACCTGCCCTGGATCATGGGCGGCATTGGTATCATGATTCTGCTGGTGGCCTGGTTTTTCTACCGGCAGATGCGAACAGGCAGCTCAGATATTCAAAACATTCTTTCCATGCCCCAGTTTCAGGATAGAGCTGTTGAAATCAAACTCATGGGGGGTTTAGCATCATTTAAATTAAACGCACCTAAAACCAATAATGTCCCCCCAAATCACCAAATTTCCAATGGACAGGCCCAGGCTTTGCTTGAACAAATAACCCAAAAGACTGAAGAAAAATTATATACCCTGACTGCCCTTTATAAAAAAAACATGATTACGGAAGAAGAATTTCAAAAGGCAAAACAGAACTTAATTCAAGGATAAAAAGGAGTTTACGATGAAAAAAATCAAACTGGCTCTTTTATCCGGTGGTGTCTCATCGGAACGGCAAATCTCCCTTAACAGTGGCAAGCAGGTATTTAATGCCCTGGATAAGGACAAGTATGACATCATGGAGTATGACCCGAAAACAGACCTTGAACAGCTGGTCAAAGATGCACCGATTATTGATTCAGCCTTGATTATCCTGCATGGCCCCTTTGGAGAAGATGGGACGGTTCAAGGACTCTTAGATCTGCTGGATATCCCCTACCAGGGTGCAGGCGTTCTGGGAAGTGCCATGGCCATGAACAAACTGGTTGCCAAACGGCTTTATATCGGGGCAGATATCCCCACTCCTGCATACCTGGCCTATTCTTTAAAGGATACCGTCAATACTGATCAAATTGTTGATCAATTAGGTCTTCCCGTGGTGGTCAAACCAGCCTGCGCCGGTTCCAGTCAGGGAATGACCCTTGTCAAAGAAAAACAAGACATTGATGCTGCCATGGCTTTTGGGTTTGAAAATGATGACTGCGTCATTGTTGAGCAATATTTAAAAGGGACTGAACTAACCTGCGGCGTTCTGGGCAATGACGACCCAAAAGCGTTACCCGTGATTGAGATTATTCCGGGAAAAGATCATGAATTTTTTGATTACACCGCTAAATATGTACCTGGTGAAACCAATGAGATCTGTCCGGCAAGAATTGATGATGCCATTACCCGTCAAGTCCAAACCCTTGCCGTCAAAGCGCATGAAGCCCTTTTTCTCAAAGGATATTCACGCACGGATTTGATCCTTTGCAACAACGAGTTATCTGTCCTTGAAACCAATACCATTCCCGGGATGACAGCAACCAGTCTTTTTCCCCAGGCTGCCCAGGTTGCAGGGTACTCATTTACTGAACTTCTCGACCAGCTCATCCAACTTTCAATCCAGGAACATGAAAAACAGACATTAAGGAGAAAAACATGAAAGTTTTAGTCGTTGGTAGTGGTGGTCGTGAACATACCCTGGTATGGAAAATTTCCCAAAGCCCCATGGTGGAAAAAATATATTGCGCCCCTGGAAATGCAGGCACCCAGGAACTTGCCCAATCCATCCCTATCAATGCTGATGATATTGAAAAACTGGCAGATTTTGCAGAAAAAAACCAGATTGATTTAACCGTTGTTGGCCCTGAAGGGCCACTGGTAAAAGGTATTTGCGATCTGTTTGAGCAAAAAGGACTCCGGGTTTTCGGCCCAAGCAAGGCTGCTGCCCGACTGGAAGGCAGCAAGAATTTTTCAAAACAGCACATGCTTAAATACAATATTCCCTGTGCCATGGGAAAGGCCTTTACCAACCCTGAGAATGCCAAAGCCTATGCAAAAGCCATGGGTGCACCCTGCGTTGTTAAAGCAGACGGACTTGCCGCCGGCAAAGGGGTGATTATCTGCACCACTCTGGACCAGGCCTATGAGGCCATTGATTCCATGCTCAATGATAATGCCTTTGGTGATGCAGGAGCGGTTGTGGTGGTGGAAGAATGTCTGATGGGCGAGGAAGCCTCTTTTATTGCCTTTTCCGATGGAAAAACCGTCCTTCCCCTGCCTGAGTCCCAGGATCACAAACGAATCTTTGATAATGATGAAGGCCCTAACACCGGTGGCATGGGTGCATACTCTCCTGCACCGGTCTTAGATCACATGCTCAGACAAAAAGCCATGAAAGAAGTCATGATCCCCACGGTACAAGGTATGGCCAAAGAAGGGACCCCGTTTAAAGGGGTTCTCTATGCCGGTCTCATGATAGACAAAGATCAGATCAAGGTGCTTGAATTTAATACCCGCCTGGGAGATCCTGAAACCCAACCCATTCTTATGCGGCTTGAAAACGATATCGTTCCGTTAATGGAAGCCTGCTGCAATGAAACCCTTCACAATCATACGATAAAAATTAATCCAAAGGCAGCCATGTGCGTGGTCATCTCATCCGGCGGTTATCCCGGCAAATATGAAACCGGCCAGGAAATCACAGGTCTTGAACAAGCCAATAAAGTTAAAGATGCGGTTGTTTTCCACGCAGGCACTGCACTCAAGGATGGCAAAGTCGTGACCTCAGGCGGCAGAGTGCTGGGCGTAACAGCCTTGGGCCATACGGTTAAGGAGGCCATTGACCGAGCCTATGAAGCCTGTGAGAAAATTTGTTTTCCCGGCCGGTTCATGAGAACAGATATCGGGGCCAAAGCCCTGAAACGACTGTCCATTCCCCCCCAGGTTGGAGTCATCATGGGCAGTGACTCTGATTTTCCCATCATGGCAAATGCCCTGTCCTTTCTCAAAAAATTTGATATCCCCTATTATGTCACTGTATCTTCTGCCCACAGAACACCCGACCGGGCAGCCAAACTGGCCAAAGAAGCCAGAAACAACGGCATAAAAGTATTGATCTGCGGTGCTGGTCATGCAGCTCATCTGGCCGGAGTCATTGCTGCTCACACCACACTCCCGGTCATTGGCGTACCCATTGATTCATCCGCACTCCAGGGCATGGATTCCTTATTGGCAACCGTTCAGATGCCTCCGGGTATTCCGGTTTCCACCATGGCAATCGGTAAATCAGGGGCCTATAATGCGGGTATTTTGGCTGCCCAGATCCTTGGTGTTTCTGATCCTGTGATTGCTGAAAAACTGGCTGCATTTAAACAGGAAATGGCAGACAAGGTCAATAAAAAGGCCCAATCTTTTGCATGACCTGCAAAAAATTATCAGCATAGACCCTGTCAACCCAGAGCCGGATATCATCTTACATGCCGGAAAGATCCTCGCTGCCGACGGCGTGGTGATCTTTTCGGCAAAATGTCTGTATGGGATAGCCGTACATGCACTGCATACAAGGGCCATTGAACGAGTGTTTCAATTAAAAAATCGTCCCCAAAGCAATCCCATTCTGGTCCTGGTAAAAGACAAAGAGATGTTGAACACCCTTGTCACCCACATCCCCCAAAGTGCTGAACGACTCATGGATATATTCTGGCCTGGAAACCTGACCCTTGTGTTTAATGCCCGAAACCATATCCCCACACGATTGACTGCCGGAACCGGAAAAATTGGCATCAGAATTCCAGCCCACCCGGTTGCCAGAGCCCTGGTGGAACATCTCACTTTCCCCATCACCGGCACCAGCGCCAACCTATCTGGTGAAAAAGGCTGCACCAAAATTGAACAGCTTGCCCCATCCATTATTAAACATTCAGATCTGATTCTGGATGCCGGCCCGGTCAAAGGCGGAAAAGGCTCCACCATTGTTGATGTGACAAAAAAGAATATCCGTGTCTTAAGAGAGGGAGAAATTTTAACAGAACACATTAAAAAGGTATTGGCCTGATTTTTTGTCCTAGTTAACATTTAGCATAATACCTTAAACAATATCCTAAATAATACCCCATCCAATAATACCCCATCCAATAATACCATTGACAAAGCTTAAGTTTTCCCTTAAAAAGAACCATTCATGCCGGAGTGGTGGAATTGGTAGACGCAGAGGACTCAAAATCCTCCGGGCGCAAGCCCTTGCGAGTTCAAGTCTCGCCTCCGGTACCATTGATAATAAAGGGCTTAACCAATTTTGGTTAAACCCTTTTTGTTTTTAGTTCCCGTTTTGGGAAGGCGATCAGCCATCCATTTTAAAAGAAGTGTATTGATTTTTCTTTCAATCATTAAATGTGAGACAAGAATGATTGTTATGGACTCTACATCATGATCAGCAAATTCAGGGCTGATGGTTCTACGAATTGATTCTGCAACTTTCCCATCTGGAAAAGAAGGAAATTGATTTTTCAATGAACTTCTTTTGGGGGGGGATTCATATTTAGTTTCTTGAGACTACTTTAAAATACAACGACTAAGCTCACTTGCCCGGCCTACAATTGGCCCTAAGCCTTTCCGGGGAGGAAAGGCTTGGTGAAACACCCAAAAACGTAGGTGTTCACGGGTCAAGTGAAGCGCCTGTTAGCCTGTGTAGTATATTACTCTGCACCTGCGTTCTTAAGCCATGTAATGATTAGATCGTAACGATTTTTTTGAATATAGAGCTCTGGGCTGCTACTCATTGAAAGCCCCTTTTTTGCGAGATCTAATGCAGTTTGCCCAATATCGTTTTTCATATTTACATCTGCACGTTTTTTGATAAGCAATATGACAATCTCATAGTGTGCCTCCCCGGCAGCCATCATAAGCGCATTAAATCCCTTAATATTTTTTCTGTTTAAATCTGCACCTGATTTAATTAATTCTTCGACTACACTCTTTTTACCTTTCGCCGCTGCTCTCATAAGAGCAGTCGATTTTGAGCCGCTTACGGCATTAATATCTGCACCTTTTTTTAATAGTATTCTCACATTTTCAACTTTTCCATTCGCAGCTGCTAGTATCAAGGCTGTCTCGCCCCATGTATCCTTAGATTCAATATCAGCACCTTTACCAAGAATTGAATCTACTTGATCTGGATTGCCTGAAATTGCTAATTTCAACAACTCTGAATTTAAGTCTACCGCTAGTACTGGGCTGGTAATCATCAAAAAAACCATAACGAAAAATATCAAACGTTTCATACGACTCCTCCTCAAGAATAATAGCCAAATACAAAAACGAGTAAATTAAAACAACAATAATTGGATAATTAAATGAATAGTAAAACAATACGATATTACGGAAGGACCAGTCAACTAAAACCTTTATTTCTATAATTATTCAATACTTAAAAAAATAACCTTAATTAGAAAAGGAATCGGCTATGTACTCAGCTTTTTTACGACAGGATCGTCGTTTGATAGAATAGTACAGGTTTCAGATGCAGGGTCAAAAACAATCACTACTTTTTTACTTTCAAGCTGACGTATCACCTGTGATATTTTTGATTCTAAAGACACTTCCTTTATTCCATAATCAGTCCCGTCCCGGGTAACAAATTCCTCAACCACACCATACAGGGCCTGGGAACTTAATTGTTCATATGGAATAATTACGCCCACATTACAGAACTATATTTTTCAGACTTGTAATTTTTTTTTGAGCCGGGAGTTGTTTGATCTGGTATTCAAGTTTGAATGCCTCCTGCTTGGAAAGATCTTTCCGACTGGCCATCAACTGAACCGGAAGCCTGGATCTTGTGTATTTTGAGGCAGACCCATGAGCATGCTTTGACAACCGATTGTCAATATCGGTTGTCACACCGCAGTACAGGGAATTATCACAGCATTTTAAAAGATAGACAGACCAGGTCTTCAATCCCCTGACCCATTCATTGCATCCCTCAATTTACCGGAACATTTAAACGTGACAACCCTGCGTTTATCAAGGATCATCTCATTTCCGGTTGCTGGATTTCTTCCTTTTCGTGCTGTTTTATCATTGATCTGAAACTTACCAAAGCCTGTAATCATAACCTCTTCACCAGAAGCCAAGGTTGTTTTTATAATCTCAAGAAGAGTTTCAACGGTCTCTTTTGCCTGGGAGGGTTTAAGTATATCTGTTTCACTGATTTTTTCAATGATATCTGTTTTATTCAGGGTCAAAATACAAGTGTCCTTTTCATTTTATTAATAAACAAATTCATATAGATATCTACTTGCATCAGCAAACAATGTCAAGGGGTGTATAATTGTTTATCTATAAAAATGAATCTCATTTTTTATGGTTATTCCTCGACAAAACAATCCTGTAAATCAGGCCAAAGGTTCTATTGATCTGTTTTTTAAAAAAAAGGGCAACTCCCAAATATTTTCTATTGGGATTCGCCCTTTTTAATATTTAAGAATCAAATGACCGGTCTTGGCAACATCTTTGCTCGCTCAGCGATTTCAGGAACTTTATGTTCCCATTCAATGGCCATCATGTGAACACCGGCCACACCTTCCATTTCTTTAAATTCTTCAACCTGCTCTAAAGCGAATTTAATCCCTTCTTCAGACTGATCTTTTTTATCCACACCTTTAAGGCGCTTGATCAGAGAGTCGGGAATATCCATGCCCGGCACAAATTTTGACATAAAATTGGCCATGCCTGCATTTTTCATGGGGGTAACACCAGCCAGGATATAGCATTTTTTATCAAGCCCCATATCCACGACCTTTTTCATAAAATCCCTGAATTTTTCCATGTTAAAGATGCACTGGGTCTGGATGAAATCCGCACCGGCTGCAATCTTATTGGCCAATCGGTGAACCCGAAATTCGTACGGGTCTGCAAAAGGATTACAGGCAGCGCCGACAAACATTTTGGGAGCCACATCAATATCTTCCCCGTTTAAAAATTTACCTTCATCCCGCATTTTTCTAACCATGTCAATCAATTGCATAGAATCAATATCATGGACATTTTTGGCTTCTGGAAAATTACCAAAAGACTGGTGATCACCTGAAAGACAAAGCATATTCCGAATCCCCAATGCATAGGCGCCCAAAATATCACTCATCATGGCCAGGCGGTTTCTGTCCCTGCAGACCATCTGGAAATTGGGTTCAAGCCCCTCCTGGATCATCAGAACAGACCCGGCCATTGAAGACATCCTGACCACTGCTGTTTGATTGTCGGTCATATTAACCGCATCCACATTGCCTTTAAGATATTTAAGCTTTTCTTTCAAATGTTCTACATTGGCACCCTTAGGAGGACCGCATTCCCCTGTAAATGCGAAATGGCCTGCATTCAGAACCTTTTCAAGATTACTGCCTGATTTAAGCTCACTCATTTTTGGTTCTCTCCTTTTTATATATTTCCCTGGATCAATTCTTCCCTGATACTTTTTCGAGGACCGCCATCTCTGGCTGTCAGCCAGTTTTTAGCACTCTTAACACCTAAAAGGTCATCCAGCTGACCTGCTTCCATCTTCTTTCTGACAATGGTGTCCCAGATACACTCAGTATCTTTATTGATCTCACAATGACCGTCGGATGACCCTCCGCATGGGCCATGGAGCAGGCTTTTTGCACACCGTGCCACAGGACAGAGTCCACCAAATTTATGAATTCCACAAGTTCCGCAACCCGCACACCGTTCTTCCCAAACACCATGTTCTGTGGCCCCGCCAAAAAAAGTGGTGTTTACAGCCGGATAAAAGATCTGGTCTTTATACATTTCAGACAAAAACTGTGGACCTACACCGCAGGCCATGGAGAGCACTGCCTCGTAATCTCCCACGGTTTCCTTGATCTGCGCCACATACTCTTTATCACACTGCCGTTCCAGCACATGGGTATCGATCTGGATTTCTTTGCCATCTTTTTTCCTGGCAATTTTCATGGTGGTTGCCAATATTTCGACCTCTTTTTGACCCCCGGCATTACAGACAGTAACGCACCCTTTACACCCGAGGATGAGAATCTTTTTATTGCTTTCCACCATCGCCATAATCTCTTCAAGAGATTTACGATCTGCAACTATCATGTTTCACCTCTATTCGTCAGTTTGGATAAGCCCGGCCCTTCTCAATCAAATAGGCCGGACCCTCCATCATTAATCATATTTAACCTGGATTCATTTATTCTAAGCCGCATCATTTTTTTTTATGGGTGTTGGACCCAATGCTGCTATTTTTTCTGCCATTTCATTGGCAATTTCAGCAAAGCGTGCTCCCTGGGCTGAACTCAGATTATACATTTGGATCCGCTCAGGTTCAATGCCCAATTCCTTAAGGATTCGTTGAACATACTCAACCTTTTTTCTGGCCTTAAGATTGCCGGCAATATAATGGCATTCGCCTTCAAGGCAACCGGCCACATAAACTCCATCAGCCCCATCTTCAAAGGCATTAAGAAGATGAATAATATCCACTCGCCCTGTGCACGGTAACTGGATAATTTTTATATTTGCAGAATATTTCAGTCTCATGGAACCTGCCAGGTCCCCGGCTGCATACGCTCAGTACTGACAGCAAAAAGCGATTATTCTGGGTTCAAATTCTTGGGTCATGATCAACCTCCATTTGTCCTGAAAAGTATAGGATTATCATTTAAGATACCTCCTCAAAAAGTGCATCAGTCTTGGCCATAATCTGCTGATCTGTAAAATGATTCAATTTGATCGCCTTGCCTGGACATTCTCCCACACAGGCTCCGCAACCATGACATTCCGATGCCTCAATCACTGCATATCCGTCTACGTGAATATAGGGAATGCTGTAAGGGCAGGTCCTGACACACGTCAGACAAACCGCACATTTTTCCGTGGCCACTTCAGCCACCACACCGCCCACCATGAGTGTATCTCGAGACAGTATTCTCATAGCCCTGGCAACCGCCGCCCGGGCCTGGGCAATGCTTTCTTCAAGCGGCTTGGGATAATGAGCCAATCCTGCGACAAAGAGACCGTCGGAAGCAAAATCCACAGGCCGCAGTTTAGCATGGGCTTCCACAAGGAATCCTTCACTGTTTGCCGGCACCTTGAATTTTTCAAACAAATCTTTGTTATCGGCAGGTTTAATGCCTGATGCCAACACCACAAGGTCAGGATTAATCTTTACCGGTATCTGAAGCACATGATCTGTGACCGTAAACTCCAACTCTTTATTGCTGTTTATTTTAAGCTCAGGCATCTTTTCAAGATCATACCGAATAAAAAGAACACCCAGACTACGGGCTTCCTTGTAAAGATCTTCCCTGAAACCATAAGAACGGATATCTCTATATACAACATAGACCCGTTTGCTTTTATCCATCTTTTTTAAGGCCACTGCACTTTTAAGGCTGTGTGTACAACAAACCTTTGAACAATATGGATTTTCCTTGTTTCTGGATCCCACACACTGGACAAAAACAATCGCTTTCGCCTTTTCAAGCCGCGCATCATTTTCCCTTAATGCCGCATCCATATCCAAATGCGTCAATACAGCTGGATTGTCGCCGTACAGGTATTCATTGGGTTTAAATTCCTGACCACCCGTGGCAAGAACAGCTGCACCGTGTTCGATGGTTACTTCGCTGTCGCTGGCATTATTGGCAACCTTTGTCACAAAATTACCCATAGATCCGGTGGTCGCTTTAATCTGGGAATCCAGATAGATCTTTATTGTTTCACTGGACTGAACATTTTCAATCAGGCTGTCTAAATACGCCTTAATCGACTCTCCTTTCCAGGTGGTATTCAATAGCCTGGCAATGCCGCCCAAAGCTCCTGTTTTTTCAACCAAATGAACCTCAATCCCTTGATCAGCCGCAGATAAGGCAGCTTCCATACCGGCGGCACCGCCGCCAACCACAACCAGTGATTTTTTAATGGAAAGGCTGACCTGATGTAAGGGCTCTATAACGCCTGCTTTTGCCACGGCCATGCGAACCAGGTCTTTGGCCTTTTTAGTGGCCAGCTCAGGCTCTTGCATATGGACCCAGGTATTCTGATCCCGGATATTGGCCATTTCAAACAGATATTTGTTCAGGCCTGCATCCCGGATGGTTTCCTGGAACAATGGTTCATGGGTCCGGGGCGAACAGGCGGCTACCACGATTCGATTGAGTTTATGTTCTTTGATCATCTCTTTCATATGATCCTGGGAATCCTGGGAACAGGTGAATAATTTATCCTCCACATGGGCTACATACGGTAATGTGCTGGCATAATCTCTCACCGCCGGAACATCAGCTACGCCACCAATATTGATGCCGCAATTACAGACCCAGACACCGATCCGTGGGTCCTGCCCTGCAAAATCAATTTCAGGTGGCAGTTCCCTGGTTCGTGTCTCAGACCACCTGAATTCAGACATGGTCGTTGTAGCTGTTGTAGCCGCTGCCGACGCTTCCATGACTGAAGAAGGAATATCCTTGGGTTCCTGGAAGGCGCCACAGACATAGACCCCTTTTCGAGTCGTATGAACCGGAGACAAATTATCTGTTTTTGCAAACCCGTGTTCATTGAGTTCCACCCCGATCTTTTCAGCCAGTAATTTGACATCCTTGTTCGGAGCCAGGCCCACAGAAAGGACTACCATATCAAAAATCTCTTCTGTCATTTTACCGTCTTCACCAGAGTATACAAGCCTGTATTTATCTCCTGGTTCCGGGAAAACAGAATGGATTCTTGATCTGATAAATCTGACACCGCTCTCAATGGCGCGGGTATTATATTTATCAAAATCTTTACCATGGGTTCTCATATCCATGTAAAAGATAGCTGTGTCCAATGCATCACCACTGTGTTCTTTTGCAATAACAGCCTGTTTGTTGGCATACATACAGCAGACACCGGAACAATAGGAATGGTCTCCTTTGTTGATATCCCTTGACCCCACGCACTGGAGCCAGGCTATCTTTTTGGGTTCCACATGATCTGAAGGTCTAACCAGGTGACCGGCATAGGGGCCTGAGGCCGATAAGACTCTTTCAAATTCAACGCTGGTCAATACATTGGGACTATGACCATAACAATAGGTGATCATCTGGGTGGGCTCAAAAGGAGTGAATCCGGGAGCCATAATGACCGCACCCACATTAATGGTATGTGTTTTACCCAGCATGGAATGATCCACTGCATCGGCAAGACAAGCATCCACACACTGCAGACACTCAGAACAATACCCGCAGTTCAGACAGCGGGCGGCTTCTTTTTTACCCTCGTCCTGACCATACCCTAGTTCCACTTCATCAAAATTACCTGCTCGTTTAGCCACTGCAAGTTCAGGCATCTTATATCGGCTTTGGGCGGCCATATCTTTGGGGATAGGCCGAAACTCAGGATTCTCATTTGTTGTAATTTCCCGACCCGCTTCCATATCCTGGCCCGTCAAGTAACGAAAAATAGATTCAGCAGCTTCCATACCGGCTGCAATGGCAGCAATGGCAACACTGGGTCCTGTCTGAACATCACCACCGGCAAAAACCCCTTCCATGTCTGTGACAAGGGTCACGGGATGAACTTGTGTGGTATCCCATTTACTGATTTTTACCCCTGCTATTTTTTCAAGACCTGACAGATCCGGTCTCTGGCCAATGGCAGGAATCAATTGATCAATTTCAATATCGTACTCACTGCCCGGAACCGGCACGGGTCGTCTTCTGCCTGAAGCATCCGGTTCTCCCAGTTCCATCTTGATCACGCGCAATGCTTTGATGCATCCATTTTCTTCAATGACTTTCTGGGGTGCTGCAAGATAAGTAATTTGGGTCCCTTCATCTTCTGCTGCACAAATTTCTTCTTCCCAGGCCGGCATTTCTTTGCGCGTCCTTCGATAAAGGATGGTCACCTCTTCGGCACCCAGTCGAACCGCAGCCCTTGCCACATCAATGGCAACATTACCACCGCCGATAATGCCAACCTTTTTACCGACTTTAGTTTTCCCGGTCAGGTTCAATTCTCTTAAAAAATCAACTCCCTGACGAACGCCATCAAGCTCTTCTCCTGGAATACCCAGAGAGATCCCTTTATGAGCGCCCAATCCTAAAAAAACCGCATCATATCCACCAGACATCAAACCATCGACGGTGATGTCTTTACCAAGCACTGTATTGAGTTTGAGTTCAACCCCGAGATTAGTGACAACTTCAATATCCGCATCCAACACTTCCGGTGGCAGACGGTGATCCGGGATACCCACTCGAAGCATTCCACCCGCTTTGGGCAACGCTTCAAATATTGTGGCATCCACCCCTTTTCTGGCCAGATGGTACCCGGCTGAAAGACCGGCAGGTCCTGAACCGATGATGGCCACTTTTTTACCAATCTTAGGTGCGCATTTAATTTCAATTTTTCTTGGATCATAAGAATCGGCCGCCAGTCGCTTCAAATCTCTAATCGCAATGGGCTCATCGACCTGGCAACGTCGACAGGCATCCTCGCATTCATGGGGGCAAACCCTGCCAAGAACGCCGGGCAAAGGAAGCTGTTCCATGATTATTTCAAGAGATTCCTTGTATTTTCCTTCTTTAACCATCTGGACATACCCCTGGACATTAAGACCTGCAGGACAAGTCAATCGACATGGGGCTGTATCTTTTTTCTGTATGGAAAATCCCGACGGCATTGCCTGGGGATAAAGTTTAAAAGCGGCTTTTCTATCGCCAATATTTTCATCAAACTGATTGGGTAACTCCACCGGACAAATTTTGGCGCATTCCCCACATGCCGTACATTTATCAAGATCAATAAACCGGGGTTCTTCTTTTAATGTAACCGTAAAATCACCTTCCTCGCCAGTGACATCCTGCACCTCGGTCATGGTCATCAACTCAATATTGAGGTGACGACCGGCTTCCACCAGCTTGGGTGAAATAATACACATGGAGCAGTCATTGGTGGGAAAGGTTTTATCCAGTTGGGCCATTGTTCCGCCAATGGCTGTATCTTTATCCACCAGATATACCAGATATCCCGAATCCGCAAGGTCTAGCGATGCCTGGATACCTGCGATACCCGCACCAACAACCATGACTGACCCTTTACCGTTTTTGGCCATTTGGATTCCTCCTTTTTATAGTCCTACTTCAGCCAGATCCGGCCCAAGATAAGTTCGTTCTTCTTCACCAAGCATACCCATTGCAAGACAAATAATTGTCCACAAATGAACAACATGCCAACCACCACCGAAATGTTCACCAATATCTTCAACCTGGCCGTGACAATTATGGCACGGTGCAATCACGTACGTTGCGCCTGTCTTTTTTAGCTGATTAAATTTGGTCTTGCCATACGCCCTCCGTGCCTCGGGAAATCCGGCCTGGAGAGCACCGCCGCCACCACCGCAGCAATAATTATTGCCCCGGTTGGGAACGGTATCTATAAAATTTTCTTCTCCCACAACAGTTTTGATAACAAACCGCAAATCGTCCACAATTTTATTAGAGCCGCTCTTTCTTCCAATATTGCAAGGATCTTGTATCGTGAACTTGGCACCGATTTCCTTGTTCCAATCTGAATTGACCTTTAACTTTCCTTCTCTAATCCACTGGGCATAAAGTTCAATTATGGTTGTCAGCTCAAATTTATGGGGTATCTTAAATCTGCGCAATCCTTCCAGGATTGCAAAATAAGAGTGCCCTCACTCGGTGTTAACCACCACAGGACTTTTTAAAACATTATCCACATGGTCGACAAACTCCTGTACGATAAATTTCCATCCTTCAAGGTCGGCCATGAACATGCAATAGTTTTCACCCGCCCACATTACCGAAGGATAGGTCCAGTCAGCACCAACCTTGTGAAGAATTTTCCATAATGGCCCCATTTCTTCAGGCTCTGTTACCGGTTCTCGTGAATTCTGATTAAGAATCATGGTGGCACCCACCCGGTCGACTGAAACCTGAAGATCTTTAAACTCTGGTTGGTTTTCCCGGATTTCTTCGGCCACATCCAGTACGGTGAATTCAAAATCTTCTTTTTTTGCACCCATGGCACTGCCGGTCTTGATGTGCTGATCACAGGAGCCTAATATCCCTTTAGGCCGTTTATCTCTGGGCACACTGGCGCGCATGTTAAAAACCAGGGCCGGTATATTTATTTTCATGGGACAGGCTGACACACAACGGGTACACATACTGCACACCCATTTCCAGTCAGAGTTTAAAACCTGTTCATCCATTCCCAAATTTAACATCCGTATGAGCTTTCTTGGATCCATATCCATCAGCTCTGAGGCGGCACACCCTCCGGTGCAAGTCCCGCAGGTCAGACACAAATCAAAATTTGCATCCGGTACCTTTGATAAAACCGCCTCTTTAAATTCAATATCAAGATTATCAATCTTCATAGCCTCTGCCATTTCAAACGTCCCCCTTATCTTAATTTGGCTGCGTTCAGATACGGCACCAGGTTATCAGCATCACCAATGGTGATAATATGAACCCCCTGGCAGATATCTTTTAAGTCATTAACCGTATCGGCAAAAAGTTCCAAGCTCGCCTTTTGTTTGTTCGGCGCTTTCATCAATTTCTGGATCACCCATTCAGGCACAAGTCCGGATTTGAAATGACGATTTAAAAATTTACCCATGCCTGCGGTTCTTAAAATCATCACTTCTGCAATAACAGGAACCTTAAAAGGTTCAACCTGTTTCATAAACCTGGCAAACTGATCCACATCAAATATTGGGGCGGTCAAAAAATAAGCCGCACCCACACTCATCATGTCTTCCATTTCCTCCATGCCCTTTTTGGGCATATTTTTTCCCCAGGGTGTCTGCACGCCTGAACCCAAAGTAAATTCCACTTTGCAGTCCAGTTTATTGCCTTCAATGGTCACTCCCTGTTTTAAATGATCCATGACCGAGGCCAGTTTTCCGGAATCCACATGAAAAAACATGTCTTCCTGGAGTGTATCACCGGCAATCCTGTAATCTTCGGTAAAAACCAGCAGGTTTTCAACACCGGTCTCATGGGCCAAGATCAGATCTTTTTGCAATAGATACCGGTTCTTATCCCTTGTGGTGGTCTGATAAATAGCATTAAAATTATGCTTTTTCAAATGATCACAGGTTTTAATTGTGTCAGTGACCACGCCTTCAAGCTCAATTTCCGATATAGACACGCCGTCCAACCGACCTTTTACCTGGCCAAGGCTTTCTATTAAGGCCTCAGGCTCTTCGTCTCCAAAGGGAACCTGTACTTCGGATGTCACCACAAATTTTTTCATCTCAAGAGATTCCATTAAATTCATGATAGACTTCCTTCTTATTTTAATCCAAGTAATTTGGCAACTTCATCTTTTAGCTGAGGCAGGGGCAATGGTTTTGAAAAGCAGACATCCGCACCATTTTCTTTCATCTTGGCAAACTTATCATCATCCAGATATGCGGATAAAACGATAATCTTGGTATTTTCTGTTTTTTTATTAGATTTAATCTTTTTACAGACTTCATACCCTTTAATGTCCGGCATCATAATATCAAGAATCAGAAGGTCAGGATGGAAATGGTTGACCTGAAGCCCGGCTTCAAATCCATCTGAGGCGGAAACGACTTCATAGTCGAATTCATCCTCTTCCAAAGCCTGTACAATAGATTCCACAATAATCATATCATCATCTACCACTAGAATTTTTTTCCTTCCTGCTTCTTCCTTTTCTTTTGGAACAGGAATCCCCTGGGTCCTCATAAAGGATTCAAGATCAATTTTTTTGATCCTGCGATGCCCACCAACTGTGCGATAGGCTTTAATATGCCCGGCTTCCACCCAGTTAATAATGGTTTTTGACGAAACATTGCAGTATTTGCTTGCGGTAAATACAGTCAACGTGTCTTGCATACTTCCCCCTTTGTGAAGATTCAAAATTCAACAATTATAGGTATTTCATAAACCAACTTCCTGTCAAGCAGTTTCTTTTGAAACTATAATAACTATAACAACTATAATACATGTAATTGCAAAGCGACATCCTCAAAAGTATCTTTGTGAGCATTGTTTTTTCCCTTTCGGAATTAAGGTTTGGATCAATTATTTTAATTCCTGAAAACGAAAAAGAGCTTCCCCCAACAATAGGAAAAATTGATAATACAGCATTTGGTGACATGCTGCGCCAATCTATTCAATCCGCAGGTATCAAAGATCTTAAATCAACTGACTCTCTGCTGGGAATATTGGCTTCTGATGGTTTGACAACCATTTAAAAAAAAGGAATGGTTATCAGTTGCGGAGATATTATTGATCTAACCAAAGCTGCCGAAAAGAGCATACAAGGCGGTGGCAGAAGCCAGGCCGCAATAGCTTCTTCATATTACGGACTTTCCATACTGATCTCTCAAGACGGACCTGTATCCTTTTTTGAAAAAGGGGAATTGTTAATTCAGGTTTAATCGTCTTGACTGAAACTGACCCGTCATCGGTCTGCTTGAAGGAGATTTTCACCTTATTCAACACTCAAATTATCTTGTCATAGGAAGGGTGATGGTGAATTTTGTCCATTTACCTTGTTCAGACTCAACCGTTATATCCCCCCCATGATCCTTGATAAACCCATAACAAACAAACATTCCCAAACCAATACCATGGATATTTTCAGTCTTGGTGGTAAAAAAAGAATCAAACACTTTTTTAAGATGCTCAGGCTTGATACCGATGCCGGTATCTTTAATGATAATATTCAGGGTTTTATTGTGAATTTTTGTTGTAATATTCAGATCCCCACCATCGGGCATGGCATATATTGAATTGGAAAACATATTAATCAAAACCTGACGCAGCTGATCTCTGGATGCCATTATCAAACAGGGGGCTTGAACAAGATCCAATTTAACGTCAATATTATTTTCCGTGAATCTTTTTTCATATAAAAGCATGAGTTCATCAATCACCACATTAATATCCATCTCAAGGCGTTTTGTCTGGTCCGGTTTTGAAAAAGAGAGCATCTTTTTGAGCATGTCAGCCAGCCGCACGATTTCTGATAATGACAGGTCTAAAAGCCTGCGACGTTTATTCTGGGGTGAAATTTCGGTTTTCATTAACTCCAGGGTATTCATAATACCAAACAATGGATTATTCAATTCATGGGCCAGCTGAGAGGTCAATCGCCCCATGGCAGCCAGTTTTTCAGACTGTAACAAATGCTGTCTGGCATCAGCAAGTTCTCTCTCCACCTGGAGCCGTTCTTTTAAATCTGCAAAAATAGCAACCGATGCCAGTTCATTACCCTCATCATCACAAAGAATGGCCGCTGAAAGATTGCCCTCAACCACCTCTCCATCCTCCTTGGTAAAATGAAGCGAATAAGAATTGAGCCGGCCCTTGCCCCCGTATTTTTCATCCCTCATCATATCCATGACCGTGAGGGCACCTTTTTTTGTAAAAATCTGTTGAATATACTTTTTCCCAACCACCTGGTCGGCACAAAGGCCGAAAATTTCTTCACTACTCTGGTTCCAAAGCTTGATTTTTCCTTTCATATCCATGGCCATAATAGCATTGGGAGAACAAGAGATAATCTTGTCTAAAAAATCATGGGCTTCTCTAATCTGACCTTCCTGCTGCTTTCTCCGGGTCTGATCCACCACAATTCCTTCATACCCCATAATTTCATTTTCAATATCATACCGGACATTGCTGGTGATCAAAAGATGAAGAATATGGCCATCCCGATGCCGCCATTTAACTTCATAATCAATCACTTTACCTCTTTTTTCCATGATACTTGTATATTTTAGGCGATCCTCGGGTGTCAGATAGACATCGCAAGCCAGATCCAAAGAAAGGAATTCATCCTTATCCTGGTATCCCAACATTTCCAGCATAGCCGGATTAACATCCAGAAAACGGCCCTCTTTACTGCTGATAAAAACACCACACCCCACGTGGTTAAACAATCTTTGATAGCTTTCTTTGGATGATTCAAACCTTTTTTCCTGGTGAACACTGTAAGTAATATCCCGATATATGGATAGCTTGGATTTGGATCCGTCCTGGTTGACCACCGGCAGCTCGGACAGATGAAATATTTTATTTACACACTTGATATGAACACGGCTGTGGTGGGGCTCATTGTTATGAAAAACTTTGTCATATTGACACCATGGACAGGGCTTAACAGACTTATTTATAATCGTGTGGCATTTTTTTCCAACACCCTCTCCAAACAGATCCCTCATGTATTTGTTCATATATTCCACTGTATAATCATCACTGACAATGTAAATACCATCTTCAAACACATCCATTGCATCTAACAGTCGCGGGGTATGATCGGGCATAAATTCTCTCCTTTGCACAAATCTGATTCGCTTTCTATAACTATGTGTACCACTGATATTTGTCAAGAACACTGACTATTGCCGGGCTTTTCGAAGTGTCAGGTAGACATTACCGAAAAAGATGAGAACAGCCCCGATCCATCCAGCCAAAGTCAAGGCAGGGTCCATCGCAATAAAGGGACCCAGCACTGCTGCAAGTAAAATTCTTGTGGACGAAATAATTCCACCCTCAATGGCAGTCACATATTTAAATCCAATCGTTATCAGATATTGCCCTGCAATAGAAAAAAAAGAACACCAGAAAAGATATTTAAGCTCGACTATTTTTGGCAGATGCAATTGATTGAAAAAAAGAATAAAGGTCACCACAGAACCGATTCCAAACAAGAAAAACAAGGTGGTCTGGGTATCATGGTATTGCCGGGAAAGGTTCAGATACATGATGGCTACAGCCGCGCTGATACCTGATGCCAGCCCCCACAGGGAATTGATCTCAATACTCATCTTTTCAGGCGCTATTATCAACCATACGCCCACAAATGCAATCATCACAATGAGTATGGCAACAGCGTCTTGCTGCTCTTTTAAAAACAACCAGGAAAAAACAGCAATAAACAAAGGATAGGTCATGTTTAAAATATTAGCCTGGGCCACTGATGTCAGATCCACACCTTTGAAAAAACAATAGACCGCCACCAGGTTGGCAATGGCCCGACCAATCAGATATCCTTTTTTTTTAACCTGTAGCCTCTGCTTTTTTATCCCCATCAAGACAATAACGATTATAAATCCAAGCAAAAACCGTGTAAAAACAAAAACCGACGGAGAGATGTCAACACCACTGATTTTAGACCATTTAATAATCACTGTGGCAAAATAAAAAGCAAATGCAGACACAAAAACACAAAAGCATCCAATCAATACTTTAAAATTAAACTCAAATTTTGACGGCAATGGGAAACGCTTCATTTGAAGGACTATACAAAAAAAACAAAACTAATCATTTGGAAAAATCATCCTCTGACTTTTCAGATTTGCACCAGATCACATCATCAAGGATCTGTTTAAAATAAGGAGAGATTTTTTTAAACTCAACCGCCAAACCATCCGGGTCTGACCGGATCACTTTTCCTTCAAGCTTAAACGGTTTATCCGCCCCTGGAACTAAAAAAACAACCCTGACATCTTTTTGGGCGTATACTTTTCCTGATGTTTTAATAAACACACCACTGGCACTGATATTTATCATAGTGGTCTTAACCACTTTATCTCCGATAAGGACGTCAATATCCAAGGGCATGCTGAATCTTTGGTATTCTCTTTGTTTGCCGGCCTGCAAAGATTTGAGAATACCTAAAATGTCCTCTAACTCTTCTTCAGGAAGATTTTTCACCCGTTTGATAATTTCATCCAGAATTTTCATGGTCCCATCCATTATAATGATTTGTGATCCATTTTAAAAAAACAATTTCTTGATTTTATAAACCATTTATCAGGATTAAACAAGTTGATCTCCACAAAAACGAGGAGATTTCCCTTGAAATTGCCGGGGTTTAATGATAATTTCGCTTGCCTAAGACTACAACTTAAAGGAGAGAACAACATGGGTGCTAAAAACCCTGAATTTGACAAAGAAATCATCCCTTTGAGAACCAATATCGATCAGATTGATTCTCAGATTCTCTCCCTGCTTGCCCAACGTCAGGATCAGGTTGAACAAGTGGTCCAATTAAAGAAAAAATGCCATATGCCAGTTTATCACCCTGCACGGGAAGAAGACCTGATTTCAAAACTGAGAGCCCAGGCCAAAAAAGCAAACTTAGACCCGGATTTCATGGAAGATCTTTATCGGGTCATCTTGAGACAATCCCGGGTAAAACAGACTGATCAGATGGAACATAAAGGCGTTCGGCCCGGGGCTAAAATTCTGATTGTGGGTGGAACCGGGCAGATGGGTCGCTTCTTTGTCACCCTTTTTAAAAAATCCGGTTATGACACCCGAATTTTGAACAGCAAAAACTGGGATACCGCCCGGGAACTGTGCCAGGGCATTGACCTTTGCATCGTTTCAGTCCCCATTGAAAAAACAGAAAAAATAATAGAAAAAATTTCCAGGTTTTTATCTGCGGATACACTGTTTGCCGACCTGACCAGTATAAAAGTTGCACCGGTTAAAAAAATGCTTGCCTCCCATAAAGGACCGGTATTGGGCCTCCATCCATTATTTGGACCCACCACAGGATCACTTGATAAACAGATCGTTGTCGTCACTCCGGGCCGGAATGCCGACCAATGCCAATGGCTGGTGGAACAATTAAGCCTCTGGGGAGCGGTCATCGTTCATGCCAGTACGCAAGAGCATGATGAAATCATGGAAATCGTTCAGTCCCTGCGCCATTTTGCAACATTTTGCTTTGGTCACTTCCTTCACGAGCGAAGTATCCGGCTGGAAAGAACCCTGGAATTTTCAAGTCCGATTTATCGTCTTGAGGCCGGGATGGTGGGCCGGCTTTTTGCCCAGGACGGTGCCATGTATTCTGAAATCATTTTTGCCACACCTGAACGCAGAAAACTGCTAAAAGAATTTATCTCTTCAATGAACGGCCACCTGGACATGCTGGAAACCAACAACAAAGAGCTCTTTGTTAAAAAATTTGACCATATTGCCCGCTGGTTCGGTCCCTTCAGTGAGCAGGCCATGAGAGAGAGTACCTTTTTAATCAACAAATTGATTGAACGGTTTTAATAAAGCGCTGGCTCTACTTATTTTTTTTCCTGTCTTGACATCACGACAAACTCACCGATTTCCTTGAGTACGAAATATCGGGTCAATGCGTTAGCAATCTCTTCTTGCTCCGGCTTAACCCCTGTTGCCTTTGTAATATAATCGTCTATCCTGCCAATGGCCTCTATTAGGCAAGGTTCAATTTTAATATCATTTTTCATCTTTTTGTTTTTCCCTCATATTGTTTAAGTTTTTTAAGCAATGTCTTCCGGGTAATGCCCAGTCGCCTTGCTGCCTCACTTTTATTACCGTCTGCCGACTCAAGGGTTGAACAGATGGCACGTTCCTCAATTTTAGACAGCCGGATATTCGACAGATCCGCCTGTACTGATTCTGTAAACTGTGCTGTGTTGATAAACGACAGATCCTTGCTGCAGATATAATCGGTCCGGGCCAGGACCACTGCCCGTTCCACACAATTGCTCAATTCCCTGACATTGCCTTCCCAGTCATACCGGATCATGGCATCCATGGCATTGGGTGAAAACCCCTTGATATCTCGTTTATTCTTTTGAGAAAACACGGTTAAAAAATGAAGCGCAAGGGTGGGGATATCCTCTTTTCTCTGGCGCAAGGGAGGAATATCCACACTGACAACATTAAGCCGATAATACAAATCCTGGCGAAAACTGCCCTGCTCAGCCATTTGTTTTAAATTTTTATTGGTGGCAGCAATCACGCGAACATCCGTCTTGATATTTAAATCACTTCCCACGGGTGTGATCTCTTTTTCCTGAATCACCCGCAATAATTTTGCCTGCATGGGAAAGTCCATTTCTCCGATTTCATCCAGAAGAATACTCCCCGTATCTGCCAGTAAAAACTTTCCTTTTCTTCTCTTGTCTGCTCCGGTAAAAGCCCCTTTGTCATGACCAAACAACTCGGATTCAAGAAGGGTCGGAGTAATGGCCGCACAATTGATCCTGACAAAGGGCTTGTGTTTTCTGGAAGAATTAAAGTGGATGGCTGAAGAAATCAACTCCTTACCGGTTCCGGATTCTCCGGTCACAAGAACGCTGGCATCAGTGGGTGCCACCATCTGGATGGTATCCAATAAAGCAAGCATGGCAGGACTGTCGCCAATCAGTTCATGATGAAACCCTTTTTCCTGTAATCGATTTTTTAAATCCGCATTCTCTGTTTTTAATAAAATACTTTCAAATACCCGGTCAATGGTCAATTTGAGTTTATCAAAATCCAGGGGCTTGGTCAGATAATCATAGGCCCCGATCTTTAAGGCTTTTACAGCCGTCTGGACAGATGAATAAGCAGTCATGATAATCACGGGAAGAGAAGGGTTAAACACTTTTATTCTCTGCAATGCCTCCATACCTGACATCTTTACCATCTTCATATCCATCAAAACCATATCAAAAGATGAGGCTTCAACCTTTTGTACACCGCTTGTCCCGTCATCTGCCAGATCCACTTCATACCCCCAGTCGGTTATCAGGGTTTTAAGCATATTGGCATGGGCCATATCATCGTCAACAACCAGAATTCTTTTCATACACGATTGTCCTTTTGGGGGTTATTTTTTGGCTTTTGTCCCTGAGTTACTCATATTGGCACATCAGATTCTTCCAGATCAAGTTCTTCCACGGGCAAAAGAATAGTAAAACAGGCGCCTTGATCCTTTTGACTCTCTACATGGATTTGTCCGTCAAGGTTTTCAATAATCGTATGAACAATGGAAAGCCCCAAACCGGTTCCCGTGGGCCGGGTTGTAAAATATGGATCAAAAATTCGATCAAGCGAATCCTCGCCCATGCCTTTCCCATTGTCTTTTACCCGGATTTCAATGTGATGGCCGGACTGACTGTCCTGCACACTGACTTCAAGCCGGCCATGTTCTTTTAAGGCATCAATGGCATTGATATACAGGTTTAAAAAAACCTGGTTCATTCGGTCAGGATCTGTAATAATCTTTTTTCTCTGACTGACTATTTCAACCTTTGTTTCAATCTTTTTTTGTTCAAGATCGTGCTGAACCAGCCGCAATGAATGATCGATCAACTCTTTGATGTCAACTAATTTCTTTTCGATGGACATGGGCTTTGCAAATTCAAGCAGCTGGGTGATGGACCGGTTAATCCGCTCCACTTCACCCTTCATAATCTGGGCTGTCTTATAATCGGTTTCATTTCCTGAGTACCGTTTGGAAAAATAGGTGGCAAATCCTTTTATGGAACTTAATGGGTTTCGAATTTCATGGGCAACGCCTGCTGCCAGTTTTCCAATGGCTGCCAGCCGATTATTGGTTTCCACCTGTTTTTGTAATTCCCGGATCTGGCTCAAATCCTTGAACAATAATAAAAAACTTAAGGCTTGATCTTCACCTTCTTTAATGGGTGATGCAATCACTTCCAGGCGGATCGTTTTATTGCCTGGCTTTGTAATGTTGATCTCTTGATTAACAATGGGATGGGATGAATCTATCTGTTTGATCAACTCAATCCACTCGGGATACGGCTTGACTAAATCTTGTCCAAAAATCTTTTGGGCTGCATGATTCATAGAGGTAATATGATGATCTGAGTCAATAGTCACAAGACCGGATGGCATATTCTGGATCACATTGTCGGAAAACGCTTTAATACTTCTCAAAGAGGCTTTGGTGTTCTGGTAAGCCTGGAAAGCAAATAAAGCAAACAACCCTGCACATCCTAATAAAAATAGAATAATGGTACGGAAAACCGTTTCTCTTAATAACCTTTTTTGTAATGCCTGTCCCTTTTCCATGGAAAACCCGACAAAAATATAATGTTCTGCTTTTTTTACACCTGGCTCTTCTCCATGCTCTCTATATTGCCGACTCCAGTCTTGTGGAGCCTTTTGCCCATCAGACGGACCCATAAGAATTTTAGACATTCGTTCCTGCCTGTGGCGCATGGATCTGTTATGATGTCTGGACCGGCTTTTGATCGGCACAAACCGCTTATAAACCTCGAAAACCTGCATAGCAGTGACGTCTTTAACGATTCTATAATCGCCGGATAAATTTTGAGTCCTTTCAACTTTGATTTCAGGCATATCATTAAAGACTTGTCCCACCATGGTCGGGTCTGAATGCGCTTGAATGTTGCCTTGTTTTGACACAATCATGATGTATTTGATTTCCGGCTGGGATGCGGTTTCCTGGAGCATGGTCTGAATTCGATGAGCCCCCCACCCCATAGTGAACATCCCGGTCCTTGTTCCTGCCTCAAAAGTCTGGATCAAAGAAAGCCCTCTTTCAACCATTTTCTGAGTAATAAATTCATTCTGCCGTTTCACCCGTTCCACGGTCATAAAGATAAATATTGGCAGCAAGACAATCAATATACCTGCAAACAGCAGAGGAGGAACAAACAAAATTCTATTTTTTGTATTTTGATACACTTTTAAATTTACAGGATGTGTCCTGACCCCCAACTTTTGGCCTTTAATTAAAGGATTAACAATCAAGTATTAAAATAAGAAGCAAAAACAATACCATCTTGTCTTATCCACCCGCCATCCAATTAGGCCACCCTTGTCTAAAGAACCCAAAGGATAAGACCTTATAAAAAAACGATTACTTTATACCCGTATGGATACCATGGTATGGGTAAAAAGTAAACAGTCCGAACGATTCAAACACTTTTACATAGCGATCATATAAGATAATTAGCATATAATTTCAATAACTTAAAAATATTCACCACTCCTGGCACACCCTTTGCTCTATTAGGTTGCCAACAAGCGATTAAACGAAACGCAACACAAAGCAACCTTTAATATTGGAGAATATTATGAAAAAAACATTAGCTATCACAACCACCTTACTGATGATCGTTCTTATTGCAGGCTCTGTCTTTGCATGGGGCCCTGGCAAAGGACATGGAATGGAATATGGCTCCAGCAGCGACTGCCCGGGATATAACGGACAGGATGATGCAAACCTATTGAGCCAGGAACAAAAAGATCAGCTTTCCAGCCTTCGCCAAAAATTCATAGATGAGACCTATCAAACACGAGCGGCAAAATTTGCCAAAGTCCAGGAAATGAGAATGCTCATGGAAACCTCTGATCCAGACAGGACAAAACTGGCTCAACTTTCTAATGAAATTCTGGAACTGGAAAAAGGAATCATGGACAAAAAAATTGATTTTCGATTGGAAATGAAAAAAATCGCACCTGAATTATCCAGCCTTCGAGGCGGCGGATTTGGCAAAGGAAGAGGCATGTGGTCAAGTGATAACAGCCAGGGCAGACAGGGGAAAAGAGGGGGCTGCGGCAACTTTTAACCCAAGGGTCCACGATTAAACCAACCCATACTAAAACACCTGACAGCAACTATTGTGTCAGGTGTTTTAATCTTGGGATTTTGGTTCATCATTAAATTTTTTGCATATTCACCGGAATACGCATTATAATAAAATACAAACAAAACTAAAAAAATATTCAGAAAAAAAGGCCCCCTGCCAGGACGTACCACCGAATCAGGAAGACGACAATATATCTGATTCATGATCAAAAACAAATTTTAAATCTAAAATCCTGTATCCGAATATTAGCTTTGTGCAGAAAGTTAATATTAGATATGGAATAGACAGGACTATGAATACGAAGTGCTCGCCTTTCAGACTTGGAATAAACTCGCTATATAAATAGACATAGTGCACCCCCTTGTCAAAGAAATTTTCCAGTCGAAAAACCAAAATATTTTTTCCCAGAATGCTCAAGGTTACAATTGATATCTTTGACATTTGAAGACCGGGTTTAGGTCATGAATAGGATAATTAGCCTTGACTCTTTGATTAACTGATTCTTGATTGCCAGTACCAGGGTTTTCTATGCATATGGGCAATTGCCCAAATTATAATTTCGTGTTTTTCTATTGTGAAAAGAACTTTATATGGGAATTTAGGTATGTAGGTTTTATATAGATCAATTGACTCTTTCAGGTACCATTCAGGATTGTTTCTTATTTTTTCAATACTATCTTTAACTGTTTTTTTAAATCGTTTTCCCAAACCTTCAGACTGCTGATCATACCACATAATTGCGTCATCAAACTCTTTTGCTGCCAATTCATGAATTCTAATCTTCATGGTATAAGCTATCA
>JBDRQO010000067.1:0-29344 GCA_043826275.1 Pseudomonadota bacterium | reverse complement strand
TGGCTTGCAGTTGGCGGCGGGGTAAGCGGGGTAATGTTTATTTGTTCGATTGGCGGGGTACGGCGGCGGGGTATATTCCCGTTACATTATTTTGACACCAATTATGGGCTTAGGCGTTACACTATTTGAATCTTAGCATTCTTTCTTAAAACGCCCTTAACCCGCATGGTTATGCGGGTTTTCATCCCACACCCGGGGAAACCAGTAAGGACTCCGCCCAAGACCCTTGCCAGGCTTACGTCCCCAAAACATGGGCACTCCCACTTTACCCGAAATACACCCGAAGAGCAAAAAGTTCGGGTGTAAGTTTCATAGGACCATAAACAAATGTGCGGCGGCCATTTGTGGGATTTTTGAGTATTCTAAGCTTTTTGGACTAATGAGAAGGGACCGAGGACATTGAGACCAGTGTCCGATAACAGAACAAACCGACATCGATTTAAACGATCATTAGATTCAAAAAAATAGGCGAATTGAACATCACAAAATTGAAAATGGGAATGAAAAGTCTTTTGACACCAGATATGGTGGTTTAAGATTTTTCTAAAAAACAACACAACCAAATGGAAAAATGATTGCCATCTCAACATTAACCCAGCATACTACTTTTGCCAGTAGTCGCTCAATTGGGGATTTGACTCCTGAGCTTATATACCGGTTAAACGCTTTTCACTTCTTGATATTTTGACTACATTTGTGCTTATAAAAATCATATTTTTGTCTGCTCATTCATAAATCCGTCTTCCATTTCTACAGGTGCCCTGTCTATAAATAGACTTGCCAATTTATTCCGTGCCATTATTTTTTGGGAAACAATGCATTGACTTTTGTTCAATTGTAACTTATTCTTGTAACAATTGAACAAAATTTTTATTGAGAGGATAACATGCAAGTCAAAATTCCTGAGAAATGGCTGCTTTTGATTCATCAAATTCCACCAAAACCCAACGCATTTCGAGTGAAAATATGGAGACGGCTGCAACAAATTGGGTCCATCTCAATAAAACAATCGGTATATGCAATGCCCTTTTCAAATGAATCAAGGGAAGATTTTGGATGGATTCTAAAAGAAATTATGGATGGTGGTGGCGATGCCTCAATTCTTGAGGCCCGATTCATTGAGGGGTTGACTGATGAACAGGTTGTCGGGCTGTTTCAAAGCGCCCGAAAAACAGATTATGAGAAAATCATCGCAGATGCAGCATCTCTGCAGTCTGATCTTAAGCTTTTAGAAACGGATGGCACGCTTTTGCTCAAAAAGGCCACTTCGGTTTCAAGACTTAAAGCCCGCTTTGAAGAGATTATCGATGTTGATTTCTTTAATGCGCCGGAACGGGGAACGGCTGAAATTTTATTAAAGGATTTATCAAATATGGTCACCGGAACCAGACGAGCAGTTGTCACATCGGACAATGATCCGGCCAAGCTGAAAGGCAAAACTTGGGTTACCCGGCAAAATATATTTGTGGATAGAATGGCCTGTGGGTGGTTGATTCGGCGGTTTATCAATCCAGGCGCAACCTTTTTGTTTATGTCAGGGGATAACCATTCGCCAGGGCCTGATGAAATCCGATTCGATATGCATGGTGGAGAATATACCCATGAAGGGGATAAGTGTTCGTTTGAAGTCATGGTAGAAAAGTTTTGCACCCAAGATAAAGCAGCAGCTCTGCTTGCTGAGCTTGTTCATGACATTGACCTGAAAGAAAGCAAATTTGGACATGGTCAAACAGAGGGATTTAAAGCATTGTTGAGAGGAATCACATCCAGTGAAACTGACGATAACACACGCATGGATCAAGGAATAATTATATTTGAACATATGTATGCCTTTTTTCACAGGCATTCGAACTAACACCCAATGAATTGGGTTGTTATTAATACAGACAAGGAGAAACCCATGAAAGAATATAATAAAAACAAATGGTGGGACATATTCAATCCTGAAAACAAGGTTCAAGGTACAGAAGTTTGCTCGCTGCTTCCCATGGCAGGCGGCAGCAGTTGGCAGAAAGGCCTGGCAGTATTTTACTGTCCTTGCAGCACGGTTACCTTAAATCATAAAGAACATCAAATATAAGGAAATCAATCATGCCGAAAACAGAAAAACATTTTGAAATCAGTGTTCAAAGAACCGGGAAACCCTATACCGAAGTCCACAATTGGATAGATGATCCCGACCACAAGGATGAGCGCCATGACATCACCAAAGTGCTTGAGGTGGCTCGTATGTTTGAGGAGAAGTACGGGGCTGAAGCGGCCAACGAATACGTTCAACACCTTGCTGACGATATCAACGGCAAACTGGGACACCTGGTGGAGGATGTCCAGGCCATGGTGGATAAAACCCTGGCCTACTTTGGAACCAAACGTTAAATAAGGATTAATATTGTGAGCAGCAGCGGTTCAATAACAAAAAGAATCAGACAAACTGCTGGAATGCTGGCCCTTAACCGGAGTACCCTGGGTATCTTTGCCATGGTTATTCTGGTCGGTATGGGAGAAAAAATGGCAGAACGGTTTCTGCCGATTTACCTGATCTCCCTTGGCGGGGGTGCCATTGTTATTGGACTGCTGCAGGCTATGGACAACCTTTTGTCTGCTGTCTACGTCTATCCGGGAGGTTATCTGTCGGACAGAATCGGGACCAAAAAAGCCCTTCTGGTATTCAATCTGGTGGCGATTACAGGCTTTGGCCTGGTGGTCCTCATCCCTGCCTGGCAGGCGGTCATCATCGGAGCCGCTCTGTTTATCTCATGGTCGGCGATTTCACTTCCGGCCACAATGAATCTGATGTACAGAACGCTGCCGGAAAATAAACGAACCATGGGGGTCAGCGTCCATGCTCTTGTAAGACGAATCCCCATGGCCGCAGGACCTGTGCTTGGCGGTTATTTCATTCTCCATTGGGGTGAACAGGAAGGCGTTCGGCTGGCTTTTGCACTGGCATTGATCCTGGCGGTCATTGCCTTGATCTTTCAACAGAAAATGATCCCGGATGACCGGGGAACATCAGTGTCCGGAAAAGTTAAGACATCTGATTCTCTGCCGCACAGTCCCTGGGCGATGTTCAAGATGATGCGGCCTGCCATGAAAAAACTATTGGCAGCCGACATCCTGATCCGGTTCTGTGAACAGATGCCCTATGCCTTTGTGGTGGTCTGGTGCATGAAGACCATTGCCCAGCCGGTTACCGCAGTGCAGTTCGGTTTTCTTACAGCCATTGAGATGACCACGGCCATACTGGTTTATATACCGGTGGCCTGGTTTGCCGGTAACAGTGCGAAAAAGCCTTTTGTAATGATTACCTTTGTCTTGTTCACCCTGTTTCCAATGGTTCTGTTGTACAGTCAGAGTTTTCCAATGCTTGTTTTTGCCTTTTTTATCAGAGGGCTTCAGGAGTTTGGAGAACCGACCCGCAAGGCGTTGATCATGGATTTTGCACCGGATTACTGCCGGGGGGCCATGTTTGGACTCTACTATCTGATCAGGGATTTTTTTGTGGCAGCTGCCGCACTTGTCGGTGCACTGATCTGGCTGAAGAGCCCGCAATACTGCCTTATCGCCGCCTTTTTGTTTGGGATAGCCGGGACTTTGGGATACGCTTTTTTCGGCACAGACCTTTCTTTAAAACCCTTAAGCAAGGATACACAATAAAATGAAATCTCAAATCATATCTTTTAAAGAAGCCCTGAAATTCTGGACAAAGCTTGGATTTATCAGCTTTGGTGGTCCGGCAGGGCAAATTGCAATCATGCACTCCGAGGTTGTTGAACGCAGGAACTGGATCAGTGAAAACCAGTTTTTAAGAGCACTTAATTTCTGCATGCTCTTGCCCGGCCCTGAAGCCCAGCAATTGGCCACATACCTGGGATGGCGAATGCATGGCACATTAGGCGGTATTGCTGCCGGCACCCTGTTTGTGATCCCGTCCATCTTTTTGATGCTGCTGCTCTCCTGGCTTGCTGTGGCCCATATAGACGTTCCACTGGTGGCGGCGGCTTTTTATGGGATACAGCCGGTGGTTGTGGCAGTCGTTGTTGAGGCGGTGCTTCGTATTGGCAAAAAAGCCCTGAAACATAACCTGTTTTACGGGTTTGCCGGTGTGGCATTTATAGGAATCTTTTTTCTCAAACTACCTTTTCCTCTCATTGTGGCCGCAGCTGCATTGACAGGGTTTATTATGCAGCGATGGTTTCCAGAGGCGCTTTGCACCGGATCTTTTAATTCAGATACAAAAGAATGCGTCATGGAATCCGAGGACCCTCACACGATGATTAAGTCAAAAGCCACTCTTGGCCATGTGGCAAAGGTCTTTGTAGTCTGTCTTGGATTATGGTTTGTTGTTGTGGTCAGTATATGGGGAATTGTCGGTTTTGACAGCACATTGTCCGCCATTGCGTTATTTTTCAGCAAAGCGGCCTTTGTTACTTTTGGAGGGGCGTATGCTGTTTTGAGCTATATCGCCGATATGGCTACCAGGAGTGGATGGCTGACCATGGAACAGATGCTGATCGGACTCGGGCTTGCTGAATCGACACCCGGCCCCCTGATTATGGTCACCCAGTATGTGGGGTTCCTGGGAGCATGGAATCTACCCGGAGGGTTGAGTCCACTGGCTTCAGGTCTCTGGGGTGCCCTGATTACCACCTATGTCACGTTTTTACCCTGTTTCTTCTTTATCTTTGCCGGCGCACCCTTTATCGAAGTCATGGCGGGGAACCAGAAAATTCAGGCAGCGCTGAAAGGTGTCACCGCCGCTGTGGTCGGCGTGGTGCTCAATCTTGCGGTCTGGTTTGGATATAAGATTTTTTTACCGGAAAGCGGCATAGATCTTTTTGCGATCGCCTCAGCCGGCATATCACTTGTTCTTTTGCAAAAATATCATGTACCCATCCAATATATGGTACCCATTGGGGCTGCGGTCGGCATTCTCTGGAAATTGGTACTATTTTAATCATCTAAGGAGATAGAAATGACTTCATCAATAAATACAAATGATCTTTTGGCGCTTATGAACTCTGGCGACAGACTAACCCTGCTGGATGTTCGAAGAGAAACCGATGTCATGGCATCTGAATGCAAAATCAAGGGAGCCGAATGGCGCAGTCCCGAAGCTGTCGAAACATGGGAAGGTGAAATCCTTCCAGAAAACAAGACGGTGGTTTATTGTGTAAAAGGAGGACAGGTAAGCCAGTCAGTTGCCAGACATCTTGTTGAAAAAGGTATTGGCGCTGTTTTTCTGGAAGGCGGTATTAAAGCCTGGCAGGAAACCGGTCAGGCGATTCAGGACAACCCTCTGAACCGGAGAAGCTACACCATTCAGGATTCAGATATAGAAATCTTGAGAAACGCCGGTATGTCTGAAGAGGACATAGCCCACAGCACCAAAGTTGCCCAAAAAGCGCTTGAAATCGCAGCCCGTATTAAAAAACCGCTGGATATGGAATTGATCGGGCGTGGTGCTCTTTTTCATGATCTGGGCAAAGCCCGGACTCATGCCATGGAACATGGTAAAATAGGCGCTGAGATGGGATCATCGTTAGGGCTTTCAAAAGAAATTACTGATATGATGGAGAAACATATACGAGGTGGCTTGACCTCAGCAGAAGCTGAAGAACTGGGCCTGCCTGTCAAGGATTACACGCTTTACCGGCTTGAGGAGCGTATTGTTATCTATGCTGACCGCCTTGTTGATATTATTACCGAAGATATTGTTCCCATACAGGATGAAAAAGAGGCAGAAGAGCAATTTGAGCATATATTGTCAACCATCGTTAAATATGGGAAGAATGATATAACCCTGAAACGGTATTTGAAATATCACAGAGAAATCCAGGGTCTGTCGGCTTGATAGACTTATATTTTTTTCAGCATCTTTTCGAGAATGGTTCCAAAAATCTGTTGCTCTTCATCTGTTAAATCGGCAACAATTTCCTGGGTCATTTTGATATGAAAATTGTGATGTTGCTTAAAATATGCTCGTCCTGATTCCGTTAATTCGATTAGATATGCTCTACGATCCGTTTTGCAGGGTTGGCGCACAAGGAGTTGCTTTTCTTCAAGCCTGTCAACAGCTACTGTTAATGTCCCAGTGGTCACACCTATCTTCTGGGCAAGGTCTTTCATTTTAATCGGGCCAGCATGCCCGACAATCTCGATGGTATGCGCCTGGGCTGTTGATAATCCGGAATCCCTGACAACCGAATCTTCCCATGAAGAAAGCCTCTCGTAAAATTCTACAATTATTTTTGAAAGATGTTTAATGTCCATATGATGCCTTGTTTTTGTTTTTTGAATTAGGTTTTCATTTTTCTATCACAGGCGTAATATTTAGACAATAATAATGTTTGAACATCAAAATACTTGACACCTAATACGAATTTTTGTATTTAGAACCTCCAATAGATTGAGTTGCGAAATATTTGAATATCAAACAAAGAGGTTTGTATGATAGGAAGACATGGAAAATTAAATGTATATAAAGAGATCTTCTCATCTGAGGATTTTATAAAAACCGCTGTGGGAGGTGCTCTTATTCCCATTGCATTCCTTTTGAAATCCATACAGATTCAAAGCATCCCATACATCAGTGTTATGGATATGGTCCTTATCTTGTCTGTAATTATCAATGGGGCTCCCATAATAGTTGAAGCAGTTAAAGGAATTGCGGAGAAACAAATGAATGTCGATGAGCTTGTATCCATTGCGATTATTGCTTGTCTCATCAATGGTAATTTTCTTGAGGCAGCCATCGTTTCAGCCATTATGGTTACAGGTGCTTTAATTGAAGAAGCGGTGAGTGATTCGGCCAGAAATGCCATTGAGGATTTAATAGAAACGACTCCCGATACAGCCATTCTTGAAAAGAATGGTAAAGAGCAAGAGGTTAAAGTCTCTCAAATTACCAAAGGTGACATTATTATCGTAAAGCCTGGCGGTGTTATTCCTGTTGATGGTGCTGTACTTGAAGGTATATCTGCCGTGGACGAATCCGCTGTTACCGGTGAGCCCATACCCAAACAAAAAAAAGTGGGGGATGATGTCTGGGCGGGAACAGTCAACACCGATGGATTCATGCGGGTCAGGGCTGAGAAAGTAGGTGATGATTCAACAATGGGTAAGATCATTTCAATGGTCACAGCAGCGGAACAATCTAAAATTGAATCAGCTAAAATTGTTGACCGTTACGCAGCTTGGTTTACACCGGTAATATTAACAACCGCCATTTTGACATATTTTATTACCCAGGATGTTGAAAGAGCAATCACTGTATTGATCGTGGGCTGCCCTTGTTCGTTCCTTTTAGCAGGACCGGTAGCCACGGTATCCGCAATTGGACTGGCTGCCAAACAGGGAATATTGGTTAAAGGTGGTATTTATCTTGAAAACATTGCAAAGGCCACCGGCATCTTCTTTGACAAAACCGGCACTTTAACCAAAGGTTCCCCTGAAGTGAAAGAAATTGTCCAGTCCTCAGATGTAGATGAGAGGGTTTTGATTCAAACCGCTGCGGCACTGGAAAAAAAGATGAATCATCCTTTAGCTCGTGCAGTGGTTCTAAAATCAGAAGCGCTTTCTTTAGATATCATTGAAGCACATGATGTGGTGAATATTCCTGGTCGGGGTATTAAAGGGGTAGTTGATGGGAAGATAGTTGAAATAACAACCACCCAAAAATTTTCAGATAAAGGGTACACAACCGTTGAAGTCAAAATCGATCAGGAGGCTAAAGGCTACATCTGTATACAGGATCAGGCAAGAGCTTTTGCAGCTGATTCGATTGAGGATCTTAGAGCGTTAGGACTTAACGATATTGCGGTTATTTCAGGGGATCAGGATGCACCGGTAAAAAATATCTGCAACCAGATTGGTATTGAAAATTCATATGCCAGGCAAACGCCTGGAGATAAACTGGATAGAATTTCTGAGTACACTGCTGGGAAATTGGTGTATGTCGGAGACGGTATCAATGATGCGCCTGCCTTAAAAGCTTCTGACACAGGTATTGCCATGGGTTTGAATGGCTCTGATGCCGCACTTGAAACTGCCGATATCGTTCTGATGAATGACCGGCTGGATAAACTGGGTTATCTGTTTTCATTAAGCCGGACCATGGTAAGGGTCATACAAATAAATATCGCCATCAGTTTTTTAATCAACTTCTTTTCTGTCATTGCAGGCTTCATGGGGTGGTTGACACCTATTTTAGGGGCAGTCACTCATAACATAGGATCGATTCTTGTTGTAGGGCTCTCGGCTTCCATTGGGTTGTTCGTTAAAAAGAGTAATCCGGTTTCCAAATCATGAGTTCATCGAAACAAAAGGATTTATTAAACAGTGAATATTGTTGACAGATGATTTTTCAGCATGTATTTTCGGACGCTATGATTAGGCGGATACTGATATTTATAACACTGGGAGCTTTTTTGTTTCCAGTGTTTGGTCCTTTATGCGGCCATGACTTTTTGCATGCTATGCATGCTGTACATGAAGCAAACCATCTTAAAAAAAATCATGAACATTCGCCCCACGACCATTCATTACCCAAAGATACCGCAGAACAACATCCTGATGATATACATCTGATTTCTTACATTAGAGATCACTTCCATGGTGAGTTGCAGGTGTCTTCAAAGAAAGGGACACGATTAAAAAGGTTTCCCGTATTCACACAAGCGGGCATAAGTATTTTCTATAATGAAAACAGCCATAAAATCATATCGCTGCAAATCTATGAACAACCCTCTACTCTCCATAGAAATGATCTGTATTTAAAAACGCAACGGCTGCGTATTGGCCTTTAATCTCATCCATTTCAAAACCCGGAGTCCTAAATTTAACTTAATCGGAACAACGCCTGTTGTAATGGATGGTGTCGAGTATTCATTAAAATCACTGTAAGTAGTTTTGGTTAAGAACAGAATAATTTCATCACAATTTTTTCTTAACATTGTTCCGGAAGATCAAACTCTAAAATTAACATAATGAGGTTTTATATATGATTCAAAATGTAATCGGTCATAGACGTGTAATCATTTTTGCACTGATAGCTGTGACGGCCATACTTGGTGGCTTTGTAACCGAGGTGATCGCACACGGTGTAACAACCGGGGATAAAGGATATATTCAAGAAGTGTCCGGGGTGTTACCCATTCCGTTCATTTACCTTGGCGCAAAACATATGATGACGGGCTATGATCATCTGCTGTTCCTTTTTGGTGTTATTTTCTTTCTGTATCGCCTTAAAGACATCGGAATATATGTCACACTGTTTGCCGCAGGCCATGTCATCACGCTGCTGTCCGGTGTGTTGATGCAAATCAATATCAGTGCATATATTATAGACACCATCATCGGGTTTTCGGTTGTTTACAAGGCATTGGACAATATGGGGGCTTTCCAGCGATGGTTCGGATTCCAGCCGAATACAAAGGTTGCGACCTTGATTTTTGGGTTGTTTCATGGATTTGGCCTTGCCACAAAGGTTCTGGAATACAAACTTTCACCAGATGGCCTTTTGTCAAACCTTGTCTTTTTCAATATTGGTGTTGAAGTGGGGCAGTTATTGGCTCTGTCTGTGATTCTTATCGCAATTTCATACTGGCGTAAATCAAACTCATTTTTACAACATGCCTATACTGCTAATGCGTTTATCATGATGCTTGGTTTTATGCTTATGGGATATCAGATGACAGGATACTTCACATCTTAAAAAAATAAAATAGATACAAAGGATAATAATGTATAATTCAAACATACCAACCCATAGAGATCTTCCTTCAAACCGAAAATTAATTAAATCAACAATTTTTGCTGCTGTTGTTGCAGCGGTTCTTCTTATAACAACGGTATTGCCTGCTGAGTATGGAATCGATCCAACCGGTATCGGCCAGGCCATTGGTTTAAAGAAAATGGGAGAGATCAAAGTTCAGCTGGCAGAGGAGGCAGCCGCTGAGAAAACTCAAGCACTACTCCAAAAAGATGAACAGAAGCTTGATGAAATCACCATGGTTCCTACGGAAAGGGAATCCACGGACAGAGATCGTCAGGATTTGTCAGAAAAAAGAGGCGGAACACAGGAAAAAGAGGCCACCAAATCTCCGGAGAAAATTGCCGCGTCCTGGAAGGATCAGGTTTCCGTTTCTCTTAAACCAGGACAGGGTGTCGAATTTAAACTGGTAATGGAAAAGGGAGCAAAAGCTTGGTTTGAATGGACGGCCAACGGCAGCCAATTAAACTTTGATGCCCATGGTAATGGTGATGGAAGATCCATTCAATATGATAAAGGCCGTGGGGTTCCCAAGGATGAAGGTGTCCTTAACGCGGCTTTCAAGGGAGATCATGGCTGGTTCTGGAGAAACAGAACAGATCAAACAGTGACATTAACCCTTAAAACAAAGGGGGAATATTTAAAATTAAAAAGAACCGCATAAAAATTCGTTCATTTCCAGAATAACGTAAATTATTGATGGCTGGTTTTTTCATTTTCCAGTCATCCTTTTTCTGCAGAGAAAAATTAATAATTCAGGATATTGACTATATATGTGGCGTTATAGTGTATATACAGCATGAGCATCCTATATGGGGGGATAGGGGATAGAGAATAAGGAGGAATAGGAATGAACGAGAACGCTCATCAAAGCCATGGGGCCATAGTTAAAAGATTGAAAAGAGCTAATGGCCACATGTTAAAAGTGATTTCCATGGTAGAAGACGGTGAACCGTGCGCTGATGTTGCAAGACAATTGCAGGCTGTATTCAAGGCAGTTTTAAACGCAAAGCAGACACTTATTCGAGACCATATAGACCATTGTTTAAGTGTTGAAGCGATAAAAACACGCTCGGCAATTGATATTAAAAAGGAACTGGCAGAGATAACAAAATATCTTTGATCAATAGTGCATTCTAAAAATATGATTCATTACAATGTTAAATATTATCCTGTATATCTGTTTTTCAGAAATATATACTTCTGGGGTCCAGCTTTCTTTCTTTACTTTACATCGGTACTGACGCTTTCTCAGACAATCTGGCTGGAAGCAATCTATTATATCGGCGTCTCGGTTTTGGAAGTGCCCTCAGGTTATCTGTCTGACCGGTTGGGACGGAAAATAACACTGATGATGTCTTCGGGGAGTTTGTCCCTGGCATATCTGGTTTTCTTTTTAGGCGACAGTTTTCCTATATTTGCAGTGGCTCAGATATTTATGGCAACAGGTTTTGCATTTTCATCAGGAACGGATACGGCATTCCATTATGAAAGTTTGTATGAAATCAACCAACAGGGCGAATATGGACAGCGGGAAGCCAAAGCGCTTCAGTTTTCATTTTTTGCAGGTGCTATTGGTGCTTTGGTCGGTGGTGGTTTGGCAGTTTATAACCTTAAATGGATTTATGGGGCATCATTTTTAACCGCAGTTATATCTTTATTGCTAATTCTGAGAATGAAAGAACCTCAGAAAATCGATACATCAATAAAACATGTATCAATGGCTCTAACTGTTTATGAATTGCTTAAAAAAACATGGGATAAAAAATTTCGTTTTTTCACACTCTATATAATTGTAATGACCGTATTACTCCATCTGCCTTATGAATTTTACCAACCGTATCTTGAAAATGCAGGTCAAATAATGGGCATGACCTCTGAATCAACACCCGGTTTGACAGGTATCCATCTGGCAGTAACTATGCTTATCGGCAGCTTTTTTACCCGATTCGGGATAGGCTACCATCACCGCTGCCGAGTCAGACTGGTTTTAATCGGTTGTGCAGTTTTCCAACTTTTAATTATCGGCATGATGGCCTTGGTGGTTCATCCTGTTATTATCGTTTTACTGATGGCAAGAACTGTTTCAAAAGCGATCTCAACACCTCTGATTAATGCGGAAGTGACACCCATGTTAAAACAGTCGGAAAGAAGCACTTTTCTTTCCATTCAAAGTCTGCTTGGACGTTTGAGTTATGGAATGGTATTGATCTTGATTCCCTTTGGCGCGTCTTTCTTCAGCAATGCGTTTCATGGGACATTAGTAACAGCATTTGCAATCGGGATTCTTTTGTTCTTAATTGTGTTTACATCTTCATTTTCCAGGGAACCATCGCAGCATTGCTGTTCAGATCATTGAGCACTAAAAAACACTTAAATTAAATATTATAATAACGAAATGAAAACTTGCTATATACTGAATTTTAACATAAAAATTACACTTTGAGCCTTATTGGGACATTGGATATTCCATGATACGACAATTTATTATTATAATTTTAACCTGTCTATTTTTTGTCACCCCTGCCTGGGCTCATCCTCATGCATTTGTAGAGTGCAGTTTCTCCTTTGTAATGGATAATAAAGGGATAGCTGGTTTCAGACAACGCTGGACATTGGACGAGATGACAACTGTATCGGTACTCGATGTCGTGGATACAGACCGAAATGGTGTTCTGTCAACCGAAGAAAAATCTGCTCTGAGGGATCTTTCCAGAGACAGTCTGCTGGAATTTCATTTTTTCACTGTAATTCGGATTAACGGAAAGGACTTTCCTGTGCAAAAAATAACTGATTTCACCTCTGCACTGAACAATGGCAGATTAATCTATAAATTTTTTGTCCCCTGTAGAGTGGAAGCAGCCGCAGGCCGGACAAAAGAAGTGAAAGCAGCCGTTTTTGATGACACATTTTATTCTTTTGTGACCTATGTTGAGGAAGGAGGCAGCAACTTGGATCCAACCAAAGATCCACTTTTCACCAACCAGGAAGCCCCTGCCGATCCTGGTGATTTTGAACGCTTTTCAAAGGCTGTCGGGTTGAAACAATACAACGGAAAAGTCAATATTAAGGGTGATGCTACCATGTTCAAGATTGAATCCAAAGTTAAAGAGGCTCCTGAAATGGCGTATTTTTATAAGCAGATAACCCCCCAGGCGTTTGTTCTGGCCTTTGAACCGAAATGAATCAATATAATTTTACCTTGATTATGATTGGGCTGATTGTCTGTATGGGTCTTCAAACACTATACCTTTCAGACAGCAAGGCAGCTAGAAACCCTTTCATATCCTCAAAACAAAGCCAACCCTCCCCAAAAAATGATTCTTTGATAGGATACCCTGCCTTTTTACAACCGGTTATGGAATCTGTGGCCCTGTTTCAAATGTCAATTAAGCAGCGCATGGCCAACCTTACCCAGGAAATCCGGCAATATCCTTTTGGTAAAGCTTTTTGGGGATTTATGATGCTTGCTTTTACTTATGGAGTCATCCACGCTCTGGGCCCCGGACACGGCAAGATATATACCTGTTCTTATTTTCTAAGCCGACCAGGTACTGTTACTAAAGTATTGATATTCGTGAATCTTACCATGTTTACACATGTGATTTCAGGAACTGTGTTAATACTTTTCGGTGCTCTGGTGCTTAATACTTCCGGTGCTCTGACTCTTGAGAATTCAAGCATTTATCTGGAACGTTTCAGTTATAGTCTATTGATCATAGTCGGCCTTCTCATCTCAATAAAGATCATCCACGAAAGCCGAAACAACCATAGTCATATCCATGACCTGCCGACCCGAACAAGCATGAAAAGTGTTGTATTCACAGCTATAGCAGTAGGTTTGGTACCATGTCCAGGTGCTGCTTTAATTTTGCTTTTTTCACTAACTATGGGTATTCTAACTGCTGGACTCTGGGGTATGGTATGCATCGCAGCCGGCATGTCCATCACTTCAACTATCTTTGCTTTAGGTGCCATGGGATTCCGCAAGGCCTTTCTCGGCTTAGTAAATAAAAGCCAGAAGCTGATAACCATTACTTATCTTTTATTTTCACTTGGAGGTGCTTTGTGTATCTCTTTTTTCGGATCTATCCTACTATTGGGAAGTTTTTAATCATGCAGTGATGCGCTTAAGTCTAAATTGACTTATAAATTAGAGGGTGTTAACCTGCTTCGTCAAAAATGATTAATCTTAAATTAAGATTATAAATATATAGTTTCTGATTAAATTAGGTGGATCTGGATAATATTCTTCAAAGAACCTAAGCAGTATTTATAAATTGGTTAAACATATAAAGATGAACCATTGTATGTATAAAACAGATGGATTGAGCAAGTGATAAGTAAAAATTTAGTTTATATTATTGTATTTCTATGTGGCTGGGTCCTCATGACTGTTGAAATACTGGGTGGTCGAATGCTTGCTCCTGTATTTGGATCTGGAATAGAGGTCTGGGGAAGTATTATTGGTGTTTTTCTCCTGTCTTTATCGCTGGGCTATTTTTTAGGGGGGGTTCTATCACAGAGAGTAGCTTCAATTTATGTACTGATAAAGATAGTGGCTTGTGCAGGCATTTTGATCGCAATTCTCCCCATATATTACAGTGAACTGACCATTAAACTATGGGATTTCGGGCCTCGTTTAGGACCCCTCACATCCAGTATCCTGTTATTTTTACCCCCAAGTGTTTTGCTTGGGATGGTTTCTCCGTATTCTATTCACTTGAGCACAAGCTCAATTGAATCTGTAGGAGTCAACAGTGGTTTGCTATATGCGACATCGACAGTAGGTAGTTTTTTAGGATGCATTATTACGGCATTCTACTTTATTACGATGATGGGTATAACGAAAATTTTATTTGCCTCTGGCCTGCTATTAATAACGGCGGCTGTCATGGGCTACCTTACTTCAAAGTATATTAATTAGAATATAAAAAATGGAAAAATAGTAGTTTTGAGTCTCGATCAACCAATTAAAAAAAAGAACCTACTGGGTGACAATCAATCTTTAAATATAATTTTAGCTATTTTGATTATACCCATTTCTGTTCTTTTAATAACGCTAACAGTTCCTGAAAGCTCGGATGAAGTTGATGATGTTATCTTTGAAAAAGAAAGCAGGTATCATTACATAAGAGTTGTAGATAAAAATTCAATGAGAACACTCTTTTTCACAAAAGGTCCAGGGGCTAAAAGACAATCAGCTGTTTACCTTGATTTGCCAGGTAAGCATGTTTTTGAATATACTCAAATGGTTTTTGCCAGCCTGGCTTTTGTTCATCGACCTAAAAACATCTTGGTTGTTGGGCTGGGTGGAGGAACAATTCCTTCAACATTTGCAAAATATTTTCCAACCGCACAGATAGATATTGTCGAGATCGATAATGAGGTTGTTAGTGTTGCAAAAGAATTTTTTAATTTTCACCCTTCTGCCAGTACAAATATAATTGTTGCAGATGGGAGAGTATATATACGCCAGGCAAAGAATAAGGGTATACGGTATGATATTATTGTTCTTGATGCCTTTAATGGGTCATACATCCCTTCTCATTTGACTACAAAAGAATTTTTACAGGAAGCTTTTTCTCTACTAAAGGATGGTGGATGTGTTGTATCGAATTTACATCACAAGAACAAATTATATGAGTATCAGCAACGCACATTTTCAGAAGTAGCTTTACAAAATTATACATTCAAGAGTAACAATGCAATTGTAATTTCAACTCAGCAAAAGGAAAGATTCTCCAACGAAGAGGTCGAAATGAAATTAGCCCAATTGCAAAATAAATTTCAATTTTCTTTCAGCCTTAATTCAATTGGAAGGAAACTCATTAAAAAACCAACCTGGGATACCAAAGGGGGGATTTTGACTGATGATTATTCTCCTGTTAACGTTTTAAAATCAAAAAAACTATAGACCCGATTAAAAGCTGATTGACTTAATGAAGAAACTAGCAAAATTTTGAAGTAGTATAGGGCGACACATAAGTCTATCTATGATCGCTGTAATCCCATAACCCAAAGGCGTTTGATTTTTTCTCCAGTATTCAGGGATGGTCAGAATCTGCCAGCAACAATTTGTATTCAAAATCAACAGTTCAATATGTCTTAAGTCTTACCTATTTTTGGAATAGAAATTGAGCGATGGATGCTTCTATCTACCAATTTCCAGAGGCATTATCCTTGAAAACGTTGGTTGAATACTCAAACGCTCTTAACTTCATACGTTCAGGATGATAGCTTTTACATTTGAAACCGAGGCCCTGATATCACATGATTTTGCTGGTTCGTCAGGAACAAACAAGCTAATACGATGCATTGTAAAATCATCAATGTATCAGAAACTTACAAATAAATATTGGAACAATTTATCGATGAAAACCCGCTTTCCATATCGCTATTGTAGTTTTTATCAGCGTATTTTTACCACCTTTATGAACCACACACCCAAAATACACCCGAAGCGCTGAAATCTCGGGTATAAATCCAGAAGCATTCCCAATTTTTTCAATCTTCATTTAAAAATGGTAAAAATCCTAAACGGCAAGTAAATCCTTGCATATCGCACCTGTTTATGATAAAAAATTGCACTTCAAACGACTTGTGCGCCCGTAGCTCAGCTGGATAGAGCGCTGGACTTCGAATCCATAGGTCGGGGGTTCGAATCCCTCCGGGCGTGCCACTAATCATCTTAACTTATTTATAAAAATTAAAATCGTGTTTTTTTTAACTGATTTAAAAATGCCTGGGATCTCGGGTGAAACAGTTTTGGCCGAAGCCAAAAGAATAAGAGGAGATACCATGCCGGTGATAGGTATGTCTGGAACGCCATGGTTGCTTGATGCAAATAAGTTTGATGCTGTCTTAGCCAAGCCATATACCATAAAGGATTTATTTGAAGCGATTAAAAAGGCTGTTCCTTCTTTTTAAATAATATTTTTTTAAAAGAATATTGCCGGCGCAGTGAGGTATGGAAATGATCAGGATCGAAATTCATCTATTTCAAGGTTGTATTTTTTCATTAATCCATAAAAGTCAGCCCGGTATTTTCCTGCAAACTTGGCAGCCTGGCTTACATTCCCTTCGGTCAGACAAAGCAGTTTTCTGATATATTCTTTTTCAAAATCTTTTTTTGCTTTTTTCAACGGTTTTAAGGTTTCATTTTTTATGATTCCATCGGGGTTTTGTAAAATTAAATCATCAGTGATGACATCTGAATTGCACATGGCAACGGCATACTCAATGACATTCTTGAGTTCTCGGACATTGCCGGGCCAGTTGTACATAAGAATTTTATTCATTCCAGAGTCAGATATTTTTTTTATATTTTTTTTCATTGTCTTTGCATATTTTTTTAAAAAATGATCAGTAAGATGGGGAATGCATTCCAGCCGTTCTCTCAGAGGAGGGATTTCTATTGGGATCACATGAATCCTGTAAAAAAGATCCTGTCTAAAATTTCCATTTGATACTTCCAAAGAAAGATTTTTATTGGTGGCCGCAATAATCCTTGTATCAAGACTAATTATTTTATTACTGCCCAGAGGATAGAATTCATTTTCCTGTAAGACCCGAAGCAGCTTTACCTGCATTGTCAAGGGAATTTCTGAAACTTCATCAAAAAAGAATGTGCCCTGCTGAGCCTGGGCAAGAAAGCCTTCCTTGCGTTTTGAAGCGCCGGTGAATGCACCTTTTTCATACCCGAAAAGTTCGCTTTCAAAAAGATTTTCCGGAAGGGCGGCACAATTTATTCCCACAAAAGAGGCCTTCCTCCTGGAACTGGCAAGGTGAACAGATTTTGCAATAAGCTCTTTTCCCGTTCCGCTTTCGCCTGAAATTAAGACAGTGGAATCGGTTGCTGCGGCTTGCTTAACATTTTTAAGAACCTGTATCATGGAGTTACTTTTGCAAATAATATTTTCAAAACCCAATTGACTTGACACGATGCTGCGTAAATTTTCAACTTCTCTGGACAGGCTGCTTTTTTCAAGGCAGCTCTTCACCTGAAGCATTAGCTCTGCATCATCAAAGGGTTTGGTAAGATATGTAAAAGCGCCTTTGTCCATAGCTTCCACTGCATTTTTAATGGTTCCAAAGGCAGTGAGAATAATGACCTGGATCTGGGGCATCAGGGTCTTGAGCTCTTTCATCAGCATGACACCATTGCCGTCCTCCAACTTATAATCAAGAAGGGCCAGATCAAATATGGCATCCTGGGCAATCTGAATGGCGTCTGCCATGCTCAATGCCATGGAAACATCGTACCCACCTGCCTCAAGCCTCATTTTAAGCACTTTTAAAATGGAAGCATCGTCATCAACGATTAAAATTTTATTCATTTAAAACCTCATGAGTTTAATTACTGGAGTTTAAATCAATCTCTTTTAACTGTTTAATCTGCTGTTTTAATTTTTTTTGTTCTTTGACAAGTGCTTCTATTCTTTCCTGGTCTTTTTGGATTCTCCTTTCATATCTTATCATTTTTCTGGTGTTGAAACGTGTCTTTTTTTCAAGATCATGGCGCTCCATCAAAATCGAAAGAATTAAACGTGAATTATATGTAATAAATGCATTTTCAGGCGCTTTATCTATAAGTTCAAGACAGACAATTGCGGCTTCATAATTTTTATCCGGGTTGTCGGGATGGGCATATATCAGTGCTTTTTGGAAAATGGCGTCATTCTTTAATTCGGGAGGGAAAAGATCATATGCTTTTTTATTGTTTTCCAATGCGTTTTGAAAATAATTACCGGCCGCAAGGGTGGCAGCTGTTTGAAGATATTCCATGCCGGCTTTCCCTTCAACGGTTTTAATGGATAGTTTGGGATAATACTGATACTGGCATCCGGCAAGTATCAGGGTTAAAATCAAACAACAGGCAGGACAAAAAATATTTTTGTGCCCTTTGATATTTCGCTTTCTGCCCATATTTCTCCTTTATGTGCTTTAATGATATGTTTTGATATTGCAAGACCCAAGCCGGTTCCTCTCAAAGTTTGATTTCCTTTGTCGATCCGCTTGAATTTTTCAAAAATTCTTTCAAGATTTTTTTTATCAATCCCGCAACCATCATCCAGAACAGATACAATGATTGTGTTTTTGTCGTTATCCATTTCTATTTTAATAGTGATATGTCCCTTTTCAGGCGTATATTTCAATGCATTGGAAATCAGATTGTTTACAACTTCTTCCATTCTTTTTTCATCAAGCATGGTTTCAGGGATTCCCGTTGACGGTAAAAGTTCGAGTTCAATTTTTTTATTCAAGGTTGCAGGGATAAATTTAACCAGAGAATTTTGTATAACATTGACTATATTTGATTTTGTAAAGTCCCATTCCATTTTAAAGACTTCCATTCTGGAAAGATCAAGAATTTTTTCAATGGATTTGATGAGCCGGTCACATTCGGTAAGAATTAATTGAGAAAGCTCTTTTTCCTTTTCAGGATCGGATTTGAAAAGCTGCATATTCATCATGCTTGACGCTTCTTTTATGGATGTAATCGGCGTACGAAGTTCATGGGAAAAATGGCTGATAAAATCAGTTTTCATGATCTCGAGTTCTTTAAGTCGGCTGCACATAACATTAAAATGACGGGTCAGGTCTTCTATTTCCTTTGGCGCTGGAATGAAAGGAATCAGATTAAACTGGCCTTTGGAGATTTCCCTGGTTTTTTTTTCCAAAAGGAAAATCGAACCGGTGATGGCTTTTGTGTTGGCAACAGAGATTAAAATACCCATAACAATCGCAATGATGGTCATAATTACCGTCAGCTCGGTTGCTTTACCGATCATTGAACTTGAAAGCCTGATTTTGGTTGTTTTTATCTCATTTTTTTTAAACCGGATCCGGACTAATTTATACTCGATACTCTGGGTTAAGACACTTCTTTTTGCCTGGGATATTGATGGGTTGTAATCCTCCGGCGGGTTTGAAATCAATGCGATTTCATCTAAAAACAAAAGCGAATATTTTTGAAATAAAGCGTGGACCTCCAAGGCAAGGGTTTTAACCTCGTCAGTGATCAATAATGTGTTTAAAAGCCTGATATCTTTTTCAAACACAAGATTAAGCTCTTTGTATTTATTGTAATAATCAATATCTTTTGAGATGATATATTTTTTTTCAAACTCAATAAGAGACAAAAGAGAGATCGATAAATTTTCACAAAGGTTAATGCTTTTTGTGTCAGTATCAACAATATCACGGGACAATTCTTGAAGTTCATCAAGTTTATAAATGACATACGCACCAAGGAAAACAACAAAACCAATCATGATCATATTCCCAATTACCAGGCGCTTGAATATGGTCATTCTCATTTCGTCTGTATCCTTAAATAGTCCAGGCAGTGTTCCGGCAGATCAATTAACCGTATACCTTTATATTTGTCAAACGGCATTACAGCACTGGCAAGTACAATAAATTCATTTTTGTCTGGTTGAAGGATTTGACCCAACGTAAGAGTGCCTCTTTTATAAAAGCATTATAATTGATTGGATATTTACTTATGTTGGAATGGGTTGTCAAGAGCACTTTGCTACCGTCCGCCGGAATGAATGGATTGATTTATCTCTTAAAGATACCAATATATTGACATAACAAAATTGGCAGTGGACTTTTTTTCTTAGTGAGCAGATTAACCATTTTTATATGAGATTGCACTGATTACTGGGCATACCTCAAGTATCCAAGGCTTTCGATTTTAGTCGAAAACCTTGTTAGTATGGGGGATCAATCAGCATATAGTTTGAATTTAATATATGGCTTATTCCAGTTTAAATGAGACCTTTAATTTGGTACGATACCCGACGATCCTGTTATCCTCCAGGCGCATATCCATTTGGACGACCTCGGCTACGCGGATATCCCGAACAGATTTGTCAACAGCTGCAACAGCTGCTTTAGCAGCATCTTCCCAGGATGTCTCAGAAAATCCAACCACTTCAATTATTTTGTAAACGCTGTTTTCCATGACGATCTCCTTTATATTAGGGTTAAATGGTCTTAAAAATAAGCAGGGTACGATTGTAAATGTGTAGACAGATATTAACGGGTCAGTGAATTAATGATACAGCTATCCAATGGGTTTGCAAAGTTGTTTTTATCATCAATTGTTGAGCAATGAATGAAATATGAAGGAATAATGTTAAAAAACTTATACTTACAATACAAGGTCGACAACTTTAATTTCCAATATTTTTTTTGTATGAATGGTATAGACTGAAAAACCTGGTTTAAGGATATAAAACGATGTGCTTTTTTTTAAACCTTTTCTTGACAAAAACCCTCTTCCTTTCTACAACAGACTTGGCTTTATATCCTGTGTTTGTGCCTGGAGAAATGTTGCTGGCTGACGGGTACCGGCTTAAAGAAACATTTGTTGATAGGGCATGTTAACAAAATTTGGATATATTAAACAAGGAGGAAAGATGCCAACACTTTTTTGGGAAGAAGAGATAGAAACATTGCCCCGGGTCGGATTGGAGTCTATTCAACTGAAAAGACTCCAGCGGATTGTGGCACGCGTTTATAAAAGAGTCAAACCCTATCGGGATAAAATGGATGCCGCCGGTGTTAAACCGGATGATATAAATAGTCTGAAGGATCTTCAAAAACTGCCCTTTACCGTAAAAGATGATTTACGGGATAGCTATCCGTTTGGTCTTTTTACCGTGCCCATGGACGAAGTGGTTCGTGTTCATGCCTCGTCTGGTACCACAGGTAAGCCGACTGTTGTTGGTTATACTCAAAAAGATATTGAATTATGGGCCTCAATTATGGCAAGGGCATTGACCTGTGCGGGGACTCATAGAGGAGATATGGTTCATAATGCTTATGGTTATGGCCTTTTTACCGGTGGATTGGGCGCCCATTATGGTGTAGAAAGACTGGGTGCAACCGTTATTCCAGTGTCTGGCGGGAATTCTAAACGGCAGATCACCATTATGAAAGATTTTGGTTCCACTGTGCTTCTTTCCACGCCATCATATGCGCTTAACCTGGCTGATGCAATGGCTGCGGTGAATGTTGATCCGGCAAGCCTGTCTTTAAGAGTCGGTATTTTTGGTGCTGAGCCGTGGAGTGACAATATGAGAGAAGAGGTGGAACAAAAACTCAATCTCAAAGCCGTGGACATATATGGTCTTTCTGAAGTCATTGGACCTGGCGTGGCCATGGAATGCCTGCAATCAAAAAAAGGGATGCATATTTTTGAAGATCACTTTCTGCCCGAGATTATTGATCCTGATACCGGAGCGGTTCTTCCTCCCGGAGAAAAGGGTGAGCTGGTTTTTACCACATTGACCAAAGAGGCATTTCCCATTATCCGGTATCGAACCAAGGATATTTCCCGGCTCTTTTATGAGACTTGCGATTGTGGAAGAACCCTTGTGCGGATGGAAAAAGTAACCGGACGAACCGATGATATGTTGATTATCCGTGGGGTGAATGTTTTTCCGTCCCAGGTAGAACATGTCCTGATGGGTATTGAAGGGGTTGAACCGCATTACCAGATTGTTGTGGAAAGAGAAGGTAATATGGATACCATGTCTGTTCAGGTGGAAGTCAGTGAGAATCTGTTCTCCGATGAAATCCGTGTACTTGAAAATATGACTAAAAAGATTCAGGCAGATATAAAGGATATGCTGGGTGTTACCTGCAAGGTGAAACTGGTGGAACCTAAAACCATCCAGCGAAGCGAGGGCAAAGCCCAGAGAGTCATTGATAATCGAAAGATTTGAACCCGATTATAAAGAAGGGGAGAAAGATATGAAAGTCGAACAGCTTGCTGTTTTTTTGGAGAACAAATCCGGACGTCTGGCTGAAATTACGTCTATCCTTGCAGACAATAATATTAATATCCGTGCATTGTCTGTGGCTGATACAGCTGATTTCGGAATTTTGCGGCTCATTGTCGACAAGGTTGAAGACGCCAAACGTATTTTAAAAGATAACGGGTTTACCGTTGGAAAAACCACGGTAATTGCTGTGGGCGTGCCGGATCGAACCGGTGGACTGGCAGGGGTTCTCAAAATAATCAATGACGCTGGTCTGAATGTTGAATACATGTATTCTTTTGTGAACAAGCGCAGTGAAGATGCTATTCTTATTTTCCGTTTTGATGAAGTGGACAAGGCCATTAAGGCGCTTCAGGATAACGGCGTTACCATCATGACCGGTGAACAGATCTGCTCTTTGTAACTATGCAGATAAAAAATAAAGTTTTTAAAATAACTGTTAATCTTAAGGAGAAGTAAAGATGAAAAAACAAAGAATGCGGATCGTTTCCTTTTTAGTGGCTGCATTGTTGATGGCGTTCCTGGCTTCCTGCGGACAGGACAAAACAGAAGTTAAAGAAGACAAACAAGCCCCGAAAGTTACAGAAGCTGCCCCGGTTCCGGTTCCGGTCCCGGCTCCAGAAGCCTTGGAAGGAGCACCGATTAAAATCGGTGCTATTATAGCAGCAACCGGCGGGGCATCCTTTTTGGGCGTTCCAGAAGCCAATACTTTGGGAATGATGGTTGATGAAATCAATGCCAAAGGTGGAATTAATGGAAGCAAATTAGAACTGATTTTAAAAGATTCTGCTGGTTCACAGGAAAAAACAGTTTCTTTTGCCAAACAATTGATTGAAGAAGATAAGGTCTTTGCTATTATAGGGCCCTCATTAACCGGGAATACTCTTGCTATAAAAGATTTGTGCGAAACATCAGGCATGCTTTTGATCTCCTGTGCTTCAAGCAAGGGTATTGTAGACCCTGTAGCCAAATATGTATTTAAAACACCCCAGAATGACAGCCTGGCAGTGCAAATGATCATGGAAAATATGAAAATGAATGGTATCACCAAAATTGCCGTGGCAGTGGACGGTACCGGGTTTGGTAAAATGGGGAATATGTATTGTGAACAACTGGCTCCTGAATACGGTATTGAAATTGTGGCCACTGAAGTCTATGCGCCTGATGTGACAGACTTGTCTTCTCTGGTTGCTAAATGGAAAGCCATGGGTAATATTCAGGCTGTGATCAACTGGTCGATTACTCCTGCCCAGGTAATCCTGGTTAAAAATATGCGTCAGGCTGGTTGGGATGTGCCGTTTTATCTAAGCCATGGCTTTGGAAATATCAAATATGTAGAGGTTGGCGGAAAAGCAGTTGAAGGCGTTATTTTTCCGGCTGGCAGGCTTCTTATTGTCGATACATTGGCTGATAATCATCCCCAGAAAAAAGTACTTTCAGATTATAAAAAAGCCTATGAATCAAAATTTAACGAACCGGTTTCCACCTTTGGTGGCCATGCCTATGATGCTTTAATGATATTGGCCCAGGCGCTTGAGACCGTTGGCAAGGCCGATGTCGCTGAAGTGAGAGCAACCATTGAAACCATGAGTTTTGTGGGTACTGGTGGTGAATTTAATTTTTCTGCCACTGATCACAGTGGATTGAAAATTGATGCATTTGAATTGTTGACAGTTAAAGATGGTCAGTTCGTTCAGTACATGGCCGAATAAATACTCAATAAACAATTAATATGATATATAAGTGGCCGGGGTGTTTTCCCCGGCCCTTATTTTAGACAGGCAAGTTAAATACTTATGACGTTTGAGCTTTTTATCCAATATCTTTTTGCCGGGATATCCTATGGCGCTATTTATGCCATAGTGGCCATCGGGTTTAACATTATTTACAATACCACGGGCATTATTAATTTTGCCCAGGGTGAATTTGTCATGCTGGGTGGTATGATCTCCATCAGTCTGCTTGAGTTTATGCCTCTGCCGCTGGCTATTGGTGTCGCCGTAATCATCACCATGATCATTGGTGCCTTGATAGAGATGATTTTTATCCGGTGGCTGAAAAGTCCGAGTGTATTGCGGATGATTATCATTACCATTGGTCTTTCCATACTGATTCGGGAAGTGGCGCTTCACATCTGGGGTGAGAGTGTTCGAACCCTGCCTTATTTTGTTGGTGATGAAATTTCCAGTGTGAACGTTTTGGGCGCCCATATCTCTGAGCAGGTCTTCTGGGTATTGGGAACCTGCTCTGTCATGATGCTGCTGTTGGGTATATTTTTTAAAACCACATCTGTGGGTCGTGAAATGCGGGCCTGTGCCGCCAATCGAACAGCGGCTATTCTTTGCGGTATTAATACTCAAAATATGGTGACCCTTTCTTTTGTTCTGAGCGCTGCCATAGGCGCCCTGGCCGGTTGCGTGATGTCTCCTATTACGTATTCACAGTATAACATTGGGACAGGCCTGGCCATCAAGGGCTTTACCGTGGCTATTTTAGGAGGGCTTGGCAGTTCCGGCGGTGCAGTCGCAGCCGGGATTTTACTCGGGGTTATCGAAGCCTTTTCTGTATCTGTTCTGCCCCTGGCTTTTCAGGAAGCCATTTCCATTGCCATTTTGCTGCTCATCCTTTTTATCCGTCCCCACGGGCTGTTCGGCTCCAAGGATGCGGCTGGTCTAAAGGAGTTTTAGAGCGTATGAAAAAATACCTGTTTTTTCTTCCTTTAATCGGTTTTATTATTATTGTTCAATTGCTCACCCAATGGACAGATACCCAGTTTTATCTGACCCAGATGACCATGTCTGCCTATTATTCATTGCTGATCATTGGCCTTTGTGTGCTCATGGGGTATGCCGGTCAGATTTCTCTGGGCCATGCTGGTTTTTTTGCCATTGGCGGATATTTGTCAGGCGGCTTGACCACCCATAATCTTGTGGGGCTTAAAGACAATTTTTTGGTCAAAGGATTGGACTCTTTAGGCTGGTTGATGTCAAGCCAGGATATTTACGGTGATCTGTTTGTTGTTGTTACACCCTGGGCGGCCTGTATGATCGCTGTTTTAACTGCTGCTGTCCTGGCCTTTTGTATCGGCATTCCCGTATTAAAACTTAAAGGCCATTATCTTGCCATGGCTACTCTTGGCTTTGGTATCATCATATTTCGCGTGGTGATGGCCACTGAATATTTTGGAGAGGCAGACGGGATTTCAGACGTTCCCGCCTTTGTTCTTTTCAACGGTCTTTCAGTCAGTGGAGATTTTGCCAGCCGGGTGAATAATTATTATATTGCCTGGGGATTGGTTCTGGTGGGCATGATTTTGCTCCGCAATCTGATTAATTCCCGTGTCGGCCGAGCTCTCCGTGCTATTCATGGTTCCGAAGAGGCCGCAGATGCCATGGGCGTTAATACAGCTCAATATAAATTATATGTCTTTGTGCTGTCTGCAGTTTTTGCTGCGATTGCAGGCGTATTTATGACGCATTACAATGGCAGTATTGGACCATTAGAAGCCGGGGTAATGAAATCCGTGCGTTATGTGGCAATTGTTGCGGTTGGTGGAATGGCTCATTTATGGGGTGCGCTTATCATGGGCGCGGTACTGAATTTTCTTTCCTTAAGAGGCATATTCGGTTCATATGATGATGCCGTGTTTGGTGTGATTTTGATTTTGATTATGCTGTTTGCTCCGGATGGTATTTTGCGTATGAATTTAAAACACAAACTTGGCCAGCTCTTTTCTCTATTTAAAAAATCAGAGGAGGAAAGGTAGATGGCCTTACTTAATATATCTAATTTGAATAAAAAATTTGGGGGTCTCCATGCTGTCAACGATGTCTCTTTTTCTGTGCAAGAAGGGACAATTAAAGCAATCATCGGTCCCAATGGTGCCGGCAAGACCACATTGTTCAACCTGATTTCAGGGTCTCTTGCGAGTAGTTCAGGTCAAATAGAGTTTAATGGCCTTATTTTAAAAAATAAAAAACCCCATCAGATAGCCGCTTTGGGTATGGCCCGCACTTTTCAGAATATTAAGATGTTTCACGGCATGACCGCCCTTGAAAACGTCATGGTGGGTCGGCATGTTCAGAGCAGTTCAGGTTTTTTGTCTTCCATGTTTCATATGCCATGGGTTATAAAAGAAGAACAAAAGATCAAGGATAAATCCATGGAATTTTTAGAACTTCTTGAGATTGACAAGTTTGCAGATATCGAGGCGACCAGTCTGGCGTTTGGCCAGCAGAGGGCAATAGAGCTGGCAAGGGCGCTGGCGCTGGAGCCCAAGCTGTTGCTGCTGGATGAACCCGCAGCCGGGTTAAATATTTATGAAACAGCAGAAATGGGACGTTTGATCACAAAAATTCGCAATTTGGGTATTACTGTACTGCTGGTTGAGCATGACATGTCACTGGTCATGGATATTTCCGATGAAATAACCGTGTTAAGTTTTGGTCAAAAGATTGCAGAAGGGCTGCCCTGTGATATTCAAAAAGACCCTGAGGTCATTAAAATATATCTGGGTGAATAAAACGATTTTAAGAAAAGCATGACAGGAAAAATAGTGTGAATGCAATTTTAAAAATAAAAAACCTGGAAGCCGGCTATGGCAAACTCAAAGTGCTCAAGCATATTTCCATGCATGTGGATATCGGAGAAATTGTCACCATCATCGGTGCCAACGGTGCCGGGAAAACCACTCTTTTATCCACCATTTCCGGTTTGATAAGGGCCACTAGCGGCGAGATTTTTTTCCAGAATAACAATCTGTGTAAGATCAAGGCGCCTAAAATTCCTTTTTTAGGGTGTGTGATGGTGCCCGAAGGCCGCCAGGTTTTTGCCACCATGACCGTTGAGGAAAATTTGATTCTGGGGGGTCATGTGGTTCAAAAACAAGGCAAAGCAGTGCTTGCTGAATTATTGGAATACCAGTATGGTTTGTTTCCCATTCTCAAAGACAGAAAGGGGCAACTGGCAGGCACTCTTTCCGGCGGTGAACAGCAGATGCTTGCCATTGCACGGGCGCTGATGGGCAAACCATCCCTGATAATGATGGATGAACCGTCCACAGGTCTTGCACCTTTGATTGTCAAAGAGATATTCGGGACCATTCAACGGCTCAGGGATGAAGGCAATACGGTTCTGCTGGTTGAACAGAATGCTACGGCAGCACTGAACATCGCTGACAGGGGATATGTGCTGGAAACCGGCAAGGTAATTGTCCAGGGGCCGGCATCGGATCTATTGGCCAATAAGGTGGTTCAGCGGGCTTATCTTGGCAGGGAAAAACTCGAAAAATAATCATTATAAAATCATCAGGGGGCAATATGTTTTGGGATATTAAAAAGGAAACCATTTCGCGGGAAGATCTGGAGCAGCTTCAGCTTGAAAGGCTGCAATCCACTGTGTACAGGGTTGGAACCAATGTGCCTTTTTATCGCAAAAAATTTGGCGAGCAACAACTTGAGTACGATAATATCAGTTCACTTGATGATCTGAAACATCTGCCATTTACCATGAAGCAGGACCTGCGGGATAATTACCCTTACGGTCTTTTTGCGGTTCCCTTAAGAGAGGTCGTCCGGGTTCATTCTTCTTCAGGAACCACAGGGATGGCAACAGTTGTGGGGTACTCTAAGAATGATATAAACACCTGGTCTGATCTGAATGCGCGAATTTTGTGTGCTGCTGGTCTCACAGCAGACGATGTTGTCCAGATTGCCTTCGGATATGGATTGTTTACCGGCGGATTTGGGCTGCACTATGGCGCAGAAAGGCTGGGCGCGTCGGTTATTCCTATTTCTTCGGGTAATACCAGGCGCCAGATTCAGATCATGCAGGATTTTAAAACCACAGCACTTGTGTGCACCCCGTCTTATGCCCTTAAAATAGCAGATGTGATGATGGAGATGGGCATTAATCCCCATGGTCTGTCTTTGCGGTTCGGCCTTTTTGGTGCTGAACCCTGGTCTGAAGCCATGCGCAGGGAAATTAACGAGCGATTAGGGATCAAGGCTACAGATAATTACGGCCTTTCTGAAGTCATGGGCCCGGGTGTTGCCGGAGAATGCCAGGAGTGCAACGGGCTGCACATCAATGAAGATCATTTCCTGGTTGAAGTCCTTAATCCAAAAACACTGGAGCCGGTTAATCCCGGGGAAATCGGAGAGTTGGTGATCACAACCTTGACCAAGGAAGCATTCCCGGTCATTCGCTACCGAACCCGGGACCTGACTCGATTGATGACCCAGCCTTGTCCCTGTGGCCGGACCTTTCACCGCATGAGCAGAGTTTTGGGCCGAACAGATGATATGTTGATTATCAAAGGGGTGAATGTTTTCCCCACACAGATTGAATCCATTCTTTTTGAAATTGAAGGAACCCAGCCCCATTATCGTCTTGTGGTGGAACGTGAAAACAATGAAGACAAGGTCACTGTTATGGTGGAGGTAGTGGAATCCATCTTTTTTGATGAAATGAAAAAACAGCGTGGTCTTGTGGATAGCATCAAAAAACGACTGGCCACAGAGCTGGGAATCAGTGTGGATATCAAGCTTGTGGAAGAAAAAACCCTGGAAAGATTCAATGGGAAGGGAACCCGGGTGATTGATAAGCGCAAACTTTAATTAAAAACAATAAATATATAAATTATTTCATATAAATTACTTGGAGGAATTAAATCTGTTCTTGTCCATCTCGGAGCTGGTCTTGTGCTATCATAAAAACTCCATTTAACTGCTTGAGTAGCAACATAACCTTGACAAGCTTGAGCATCTTGATA